>NZ_JBIVON010000022.1:0-68053 GCF_044754145.1 Streptomyces sp. NPDC093149 | reverse complement strand
GTACTAACACCCCTTATTGCTGTCATATCGAGCAAATCGGAACCCCCTGTTCTGGTGGGCCGATCGGGTATGCGGGGCTCCTTCGCGGCGCTGGGTCAGGGATTGGGCTTCTGTCAAAGGCCTTGTGGATGTGGGGAGTTGAAAGGCAGTTAGTCCTTGCAGGTGATCTTCTGACGTCTACTCACCCGCAGTGGCCGTGGGGCGTGGGAAAGTACCGGCAAGTCGCTGCTTGACATGTGGCCTGTCGTAGGTTTCGAGGGGGTCGTGCGGGCTCGTGGGTGTCTGGTGTGCGGCGGGTGTGTTTGACGGGGTGTCCGTGCAGGGATGCGGCCGCCGGTGGTGGGGTGTGGTCAGGCTTTGGTGGTGAACAGCCGGCTGAGGTGCTGGTCGACGGCGGTCAGGGCTTGCTGGGGGGTGATCACGCTCAGTTCGATGAGCGGCGTCAGGCCGGTGAGTGCCAGGAGCAGGTTGGTCTCGGTCGCCGGGTCATGGTCGGGGCTGATGTGGCCGTCGGTGACGGCCTGGCGGACGATCTGCTCGATGAGGTCGCGGCCGTGGGCCAGTCCGTCGTGTGCGCGTGTGTGGATGCTCGCGTTGTGCAGTGCTTCCAGGACGTAGGCGGCGCTCATCCGGCTCGTCGCGCGTGCGTCGGGGTGCAGGGGGAGCATCTGCGTGAGCATCGCGCGGAGCATGTCGCGAGGGTGTGGCGGGTCGCCGAGTCCTGTGATGCTTTCGGTGACGCGCCGTGATGTCTGTTCGGACGCGAAGTCCATGGCGAAGACCAGCATCTCTTCGCGGGTGGTGAAGTAGTGCTGCACCGCGCCGTGGGAGATGCCCGCTTCCCGGGCCACTTCGCGGACGCTCGCGTGCGCGATGCCGCGTTGTTCCACTGTGCGCCACAGTGCTCGGGCGATCGTCTCGCGGCGTTCGCGGTGATCCACCTGCTTGGGCATCGTCGGCCTCCTCCTTTTTCAATACAGTTGACATATTACAGTTGGCTGGTGAAGGTTGGGGGTCCGTTCGTGGGGGAGGGGTGTGGCATGTCCGGACGACCGGGAGCACGGACTGCGGAGGGCCTTGTCGAAGGGTTCCGGCTCGGGGAGCATGTGGTGTTCCGTGGTATTCCCTATGCTCAGCCGCCGGTCGGGCCGTTGCGCTTCCAGGCGCCTGTCCCGGTCGAGGGGTGGGACGGGGCGAGGCGGGCGACCGGGTTCGGTCCGGTGGTTGCGCAGGCGGGGCCGACGGCCGAGAGGTCGGCCGGGAACGACTGGCTCACGCTCAATGTCAGCACCCCGGTCCTGGGGGCGGCCGGGCTGCCCGTGCTGGTGTGGGTTCACGGTGGTGCCTACATCGCGGGGGCCTCCAGTGATCCGATGTATGACCCTGCGGCTTTGACCGGTGCGGGCCTGGTCGTGGTGAGCATCAACTACCGGGTGGCGGTGGAGGGTTTCGTTCTTGTCGAGGGCGCCCCGGCCAATCGCGGGTTTCTCGACCAGATCGCGGCCCTGGAATGGGTGCAGCGCAACATTGCCGCTTTCGGCGGAGATCCTGACCGGGTCACGGTGGCGGGGCAGTCCGCCGGGGCGGGGTCGATCGCGGCGCTGCTGACGATGGAGCGGGCGCGCGGGCTGTTCCGCAGGGCCATCGTGCATTCGGTGCCGGGGTCGTTGTGCACCCGCGGGATGGCGGAAGAGGTTGCCGCGGTGCTCGCGGGCCGGGTCGGTGCGGCACCTGACGCCGAGGCCCTGTCCGGCATCGGTCCCTTGCGCCTGGTCGGCGAGCTCACCGCTCTTGGTGCGGGCCTTCCAGGTCACCGTGAGCGTTGGGGCCGGCTCTCGCAGATCGGTGTCGCCGTGTGCCCGGTCCTCGACGGTGTGGTGCTCACCGAAACGCCCTGGAGGGCGCTGGCCGGCGGCCGTGCGGGCGGGATCGAGCTCCTGGTCGGCCACACCCGCGATGAGTTCCGGCTGTTCAGCGTCATGATGGGGCGGCTGGGCACCTTCACTGAGGACGAGGCCCGTACGGCCCTGGATCTGTTCGCCCCGGCACCGGGCGGCGCGGACGCCTACCGTGCCGCCCACCCGCGGGCCACCTCTGAGGAACTGCTTGAACTGGTGTACTCCGATGCCCTCTTCCGGATGCCCTCACTGCAGCTGGCCCAGGCGAACCAGGCGGCCGGAGGTACGTCGTTCCTCTTCGAGCTGCAACTGGCGGCTCCGGTGTCCGGCGGTGTTCTGGGCGCCTGCCACAGCCTCGACGTTCCCCTGGCGTTCGGCACGTTGGACAGCCCCGCCGGCCGGCACTTCTTCGGCGACCGGCCGGCGCCGGAAATCTCGGCGGTGTCCCTGGAACTGCAGCGGGGATGGGTCCGCTTCGCCACGGCCGGTGACCCCGGGTGGCCCGCCCACCGGCCCGAGCGGCGGCTGACGCGCGTCCTGGATATCGAGTCGAAGACCCTGCCCTACCCGGAAGAGGCCTCCCGCCGGATCTGGGAGCGACACGACCCGGCCCCCTTCGACCTTACGTAGACGAGGGTCCGCGCTGCCCGGATCTTCCCGGCCGATGGGGCGTGGAGTTGCGTCTTCGGGGCGATCCGGGTTCCTTCGGTCTTGCGTGGGTGAGGGACTGGTCTGCCCGCGTCCTTCCGGCCGGCGGGGCGTGGACGGGTGGCCGAGGCGCGGGCATGGCCGGGGGCGGATGTGGCCGGCCGGTTCGGCGTCGGCGCTGACGGGCCGTGGTGGTTCGGTCCGTGCCGGGCCCGGCCTTCGTGCGGGAGGGGCCGGCGCGTCGAGTGCCTTGGCGAGCCCGGGCGCGAGACGGGAGCGGGCGGTGTGGTGTCGGATCGCCGCCTTGCTCTTGCCGGTCCGGCAGAGGGAGCCCGTGGGGGCGGCGCAGGTCAACAACGGGCAGGGTTGCGATTCCATGCCCTTGAAGCCGCCGCCCACGAGCCCGGACTGTCGGTGGTGGCCTGCTTTCGTTCGGTCAGGGTTCCGTTCTCGGACCTTGCGCCGGAGCGGACCGGGGTGACGAGGCGGGCGCCGGTGGTCGCGTGCCGGTGGGGCCGGCGGCCTTGGCGGTGGTCTTTCTTTTGGGTGGTGGTGGGCTGTGGGTGGGTTTTTTCTGTTGTGGTGGGCGTGCTGCTCGTTCCGGGCCGCGGGGCGTGTGGTGGCGGGGTGGTGAGGTGATGGCCGGGGGTTTGGCTTGCGTCGAGGCGGTTTGGTGGTCGAGGTGGTTTGGTGGTCGAGGTGGTTTGGTGGTCGGGGTGGTTTGGTGGTCGGGGTGGTTTGGTGGTCGGGGTGGTTTGGTGATGGCTGGGTCCTGTGGGTCTGGTTGTCTGTTCTGTCCTGTGGTCTGGGACGGGTTTGTCTTTTCGTGGAATGCGGACTGTTGTGTTGCTTTCGTCTGTGTTCCGGATGTTCTCTGAATCGCGGGTATGTGCTCTGTTTCTTCTCTTGTGTGCTGGCCTGGTTTTTGTTGATGTGGTTTCTGTTCCGAGGTGGAGGGGGCGGGTTGAGGTCGCGGCATTGCAAAGAACCGTCCAACCGGTATATTTCTTGGTGGGGGGTGCCGGGGTGTTCTGAACGGGTCGGGGTGCTCGCCGGTGTTTCCGTATGTGGTCCGTTGGCGATTAGGGGCGTGGGGATGCTCCGGGCGGAAGTGGGAAGAGGGGGAGGCTCGGGATGGCTGGGCGAATGCATGCACAGGTGATGGTGGTCGGGGGAGGGCCGGTCGGCTTGCTGGTCGCGGCGGAGCTGGCGGCGCAGGGTGTGGATACGGTGGTCCTGGAGTCCGGTGCTGCCGTGTCCGAAAGGCCCAAGGCCACCACGCTTCATGCCCGGGCGGTGCAGTGCCTGGCCCGGCGTGGTTATTTCCTGGCGCCGCTGTTCCGGCCTGTCGGCCGGACGGCTACCATGCCCTTCCATTTCGCGGGTATTCCGGGCCTGTCGATCACTGCCCCGGAGACGGAGCCCGACCCGATCCTGAAGTTCCCTCAGGTCGAACTCGAGCGGCTCTTCGAGGGTCGGGCGCGGTCCAATGGTGCGCGGGTGCTGCGCGAACACCGGGTGACGGACATGGTGCAGGGCCGTGACGGGGTGCGGGTCACTGCGCAGGGCCCGCAGGGGCGCCGGACGTTCACTGCCGCGTACGTGGTGGGGGCGGACGGGGCGCGCAGCACGGTCCGTGAGATGGCGGGGATCGCCTCCGGCGTCAGCTCGCCGACCATGTCCGCGATGATGGGTCTGGTCCGCATCCCTGACGATCAGGCCGTCCCGGTGGGCTGGCACCGTACGCCCGAGGGCTGGCTCATCGTCAAGAACGGCTCCGGGGGCCGCACCCTCATCCACACGCTCGCCTGCGGAGATGCTTCTTCCAGCCGGCATCTGCCGGTCACCCTGGACGAGTTGAGCGGGGAAGTGTCGCGGATCGCCGGGCACGGCATCACGATGACCGACCCCCGCTGGCTCAGCCGGTTCAGTGATTTCACCAGGCTCGCCCGGACCTACCGTGCCGGGCGCTTCTTCCTGGCCGGGGATGCCGCGCATGTACATTTCCCGATCGGCGGGCAGGGTCTGAGCACGGGTGTGCTGGACGCCCTCAACCTGAGCTGGAAACTCGCCCTCGTGGTGCGGGGAGCCGCGGCCGACAAACTGCTCGACACCTACGGGCCGGAACGCCGGCCCGCTGCCCAGCGGGTCATCGACAACACCCGTGCCCAGGTTGCGCTGATGCGCCCCGGTACCGAACTCGACTCCCTGCGGATGCTGCTCACCGGGCTTCTGGAGTCGGGCGGCGGTAATGACTTCCTCGGCGGGATGATCAGTGCCCAGGACACCGTGCTCCCGACGGGCCCCCGCCACCGGTCCCCCTGGGAAGGAACCTTTCTGCACAACATCGAGCTGACCACCGCCAGGGGTCCGTCGGACGTGATCGGACTGCTGGGGGAGAGCGGTGAACCGCTCCTGCTGCTCTTCGGTGACGGGGCCGGGTGCTACGCGGACACGGCGCGGGCCTGGGCGCGGTCCCTGCATGTCGTCCGCTGCCTGCCGACGCGCGCCGTGCCGTGCTCGGCGCTGCTCGTGCGCCCCGACGGATACGTCGCCTGGGCGTCGGACGGCGGCGGACCGCTGGCCGGCGCGCTGGCGGCGTTCTTCGGGACGGACACGGGCCCGGGGCCGGTGTCCGTCCGCGCCCCGGAAAGGGTGCCGGCCTAAGGGTTGTCCCGTGATCCCCGGCGGGCACGCGACGACGGCTACGGCACCTCGCCGCGTTGTCGGAACGTCCACATGCATCCAGTATGTGGACGCCCCTCCGCCTTGCGATGCACCGCATCCGACGCCGCGCGCTGATCCACCGCGGATTACGGGACACGCCCTAGCCGACCGGGACGGCGGTCTCCTCGTCGTGCGTTTCGGTCAGCTCGGTGAAGACCGTCACCCCTCGCGTGAGCGAGAGGTCCACCGAGGCGAGGACGGACGCGAGCACCACGTTGGGCAGCAGATGACGCAGCAGGGAGCGGACCCGCTCGGCGAGGTCCTGGTAGCCGCTGAGCGCCTGCGACATTGCCTGGACGCCGGCGAAAGAGCCCACCAGGACGTCGGAGGTCTCCCGGGGCACGACGTGGGGGAGGAGTTCTCCCTGGGCCTGCGCCTTCTCCAGGAGTCCGGTCAGGACTTCGCCCCAGTTCAGGAAGGGGCCGCTGCGGTCGAGGTCGTGCGCCTGCTGGTCCAGGGACAGCCGTACGCCGGCGCGGACCATGGGGTCCGTCTGCAGCCGGTAGGCGTGCAGCATGATGACGTCCACGACCTCCTGCGTCTTGCAGATACGGCCGGGCAGGGCCAGGTGCTGGTCCTGCTCGCTCAGCACCCCCTGGGCCAGCTCTTCCTTGGACTGGAAGTGGAAGTACAAGGCCCCCTTGGTGACTCCCGCCTCGGCGAGTATCTCGATGATCGTGGCTGCCTGGTAACCGTGCTTCTCGAACACCCTGGCCGCTGCCGACAGGATCGTCTGACGTGTACGGATGGCTCGATCCTGCTTCGCCACTCTCGCCTCCTCCACCTGCATGGTCGATGTATCAAAGAACGCCTGAAAAAAACCGGCTAGTTTGTATCTTACAGTGATCGGCGCTCACAGCGAATGGGAGTACGACGTGATCGATTCGCACGGCGGGGCCGGTGGCACGGCGAACCGCGGCGCGGTGGTCTGCTTCGCGGACCCTGCCGGGAAGCCGGGGCGGAAGGCGGGTGTGCCGCGATGATTCTGGTGACGGGTGCGACAGGGACGGTAGGCCGGGAAGTGGTGCGTTCCTTCCCGCCCGGCGTGCCGCTGCGGCTCATGGCCAGGAACCCCGCAGGCGTCGCTGTCACACGGCCCGGGGCGCAGATTGTGGCCGGGGACTACACCGACCCCGACTCGCTGGCGAGGGTGCTGCGCGGGGTGCGCAGGGCCTTCCTCGTCACGAACCGGGTCGCCGGTGACGACGACGCGGTCTTTCTCCGGGCGGCGCGGGCGGCGGGTGTGCGTCACGTCGTGAAGCTGTCCGCGGCCTCGGTCACCGACGCGCTCGCCGACGACCTGGTCACCCGTTGGCAGCGTGCCAACGAGGAGCTCGTGCGGCGGTCCGGGATGGACTGGACCGTCCTGCGGCCTCGTTCGTTCATGTCCAACTGCCTCTCGTGGGCAGGACCGGTCCGCTCGGAGCGCGTCGTGCGTGCCCTGTACGGAACATCGGTGAACGCGTGCGTCGACCCGCGCGACATCGCCGAGGTGGCGGTGCGGGCGCTCACCGAGGACGGACACGAGGGCGCGGTCCACACGCTGACCGGGCCGGAGGCGATCAGCGCGGTGCAGCAGACACGGCTGCTCGCGCGGGTGCTCGGGGTGCCGCTGCGTTTCGAGGAACTGGGCCCGGAGCAAGCGCGCGCCGCGCTGCTGCGCCGCTACCCGCCCGAACTGGCGGACGCGCTGCTGAGCAGTGCGCGGCGGCAGCGGGACGGAGCCAAGGCCGCTGTGGGAAGCGGGGTCTGCGAGGTGACCGGGCGGCCCGCCCGGGCGTTTTGCGAGTGGGCCGGGGATCATGCCGGTGCCTTCGCCCCCGAGGCGGCCTCATGACGGGCGAAGGCACCGGCACGGGCGAATCAGCTCTCGGGTGACAGCGCCTTCACCGTGGAGGTGAACACCAGGTTCCCGTCCTGGTGGCCGGTCACCAGGACCGACTTCCGGCCGTCTGCCGCGTCGGGCAGGTGCTGTGCCTGGATCGTGCAGGGCGTGTCCAGTTCGGCGTACCGGTGGAACTCGCTCGCGATGCCGGTGGGCAGCATCCCGCAGCTCCCGAGGGCCGCTGCCGCCGCCTGCCGGGCCGCTTCCAGGAGCACCATGCCCGGAACGTGGTCGACCGGGTGGTCGAAGAGGACGTGGTGGCGGGTGTCGGCTCTCAGCTGCCAGCGATTCGTCTCCCCGACGGGGGAGAGCACCACGTCGGCGGGCGAGACGCGTCCGACGCTCCGGGGCGGGGCGGGGGCCGTGAGGGGGAGCCGGGACACGCCTTCGGGGGTGCAGCGGTCCCCCCGGAGCCTGCGGTACACGGCCGGTGTGGTGCAGGTGTAGGCGGCGCTTCCCCGCACGGCCGGCTTCCCGTCGCGGTGGAGCACCGCCTCGTAGCGCAGCCCGGCCAGGGCGCCGCCGCGCCGCTTGACCTCGGTGCAGGTGACGTCGATGTCGAGTGCCGCGGGCGTGTCGCCGATGAGGACCCGGTCGGGCTCGGCGGCGTACTCGAGGTCCCACATCAGGAACTGGTGGCCGAACGGGACACCGAACTCCGCGTGCGCGAGGAGCGAGCCCACCTGACGGATCGTCTCCGCCGCCAGCAGCGGGTCGTGATGTGCGCCGATGGGGCTGAAGAAGCTGTGCCCGCGAGGCCACTGGGCCGTCACCTCGAAGCGGGCGTCGTCCTTGCGCCTCCAGTCGGTGAGCATGACCTCGGCGACGGCCGCCCGGTGCACGAACTCCTTGGGCACCGTGGTCGTCAGCGACGGGAAGCGGAACAGCGGAGGTGCGGCCGACGCAGCCGTCCGGCCCTCCCGTACGGGCGCCTCGTTCGTGAGCGGGTGAGCAAGCTGGATCGTTGCCGCAGTCATCTTTCCCCCAAGAACAACGGTGACGAGAACGGGTGAGCCCCTCGCGGGACACCAAAGATACATACCACCCGGTTTAATTTCTACCGTTCCCTCACACCCGGCAGAAGCGGCGCCACGAGCATCGATTCCGCCGGCGACGCGGCTTCCGCACCCCCTCCTTCCGCCCGGGAAGCGCCCCTGCGGGCGCCCCCGCGAGTGCCGCTCGACCGCCGCTCGACCTTGCTGCTCCAGGGTTCTCCGACGGCAGAGGGGGCCTTCGTGGGCCGATTGCGCCGTGACGCGGCCGACGTGGTGCGAGTGGAGCACGGCAGGGCGAATCAGGATGAACCGAGCGCTCTCACCAGGGCCTTGCTCACCGTGCTCGCGAGGAACCGGGCCGGGGGCCGTGGGTGCGGGAGTGGCGCGGCGGGCCGTCCGGCCGTGTGGCGGCGCCGGGAACGGGCCCCGTACAGGGCACCCCGCAGCCGGCGGCAGGGCGGCGGCTGACGAGGTGGTGCAGGTGGGACCACCCGCAGATGAAAAACCGCGTATATGGTTTGTTGCTCTGCGGTGTCGAGAGGCGACGTCGAGAGGGGCTGTGGCATGTCGGTGGGGAGGGCCGGGTCGGGCGGGCCGGGCGGCACCCGTGGCGGTGCGGCCGAACCGCCGGCACCGCGCGGGCAGGCCCGCCGCGCACCGGGTGGCCGCGCGGCCGAGGCGCAGCACGCCAGGGGCGAGCTGACGGCACGTGAGCGCATCGAGCCGCTTCTCGGTCCGGGTTCGTTCGAGAAGGCCGGGCAGCTCCGCCGGCGCCGGGCGGCCGGCTTCGGCCCGGAGGCGAACGGGCCGTACACCGATGGTGTCATCACCGGCTGGGGCACGGCCGGCGGCCGTACGGTCTTCGTCCGCGCGCACGGCTTTCGGATCTCCGGCGGCACCCCGGGCGGGGCCCGCGCCCCCGAGATCCACAGGATCACGGGCATGGCCGTCTCGGCCGGTGCCCCGCCGGTCCCGCTGGACGACGGCGCGGGCGCCCGTGTCCGGGAGGGTGTGTTTGCGTTCGCCGGACACGGCGGGACCTTCCGGAGCGGCCCCCGGGCCTGCGGTGCCGTCCCGCGGACCGGCGTGATGCCCGGCCCGTGCGCGGGCGGCGCGGCCCGCCGCTTCGTCCGAACGCGTGACGCGTCCGGTCTGCCGATCGTGACCCTTCCCGGCGTGCCCGGGTTCTTACCGGGTGTGGACCAGGAGCACGGCGGGATCATCAGGTACGGCGCGAAGTGGCCGCACACGTACCGCAGCGCGACCGCGCCGAGGATCTCGCTGGTCCTGCGCAAGGCGTACGGCGGTGCGCACACCGTGACGGACGGCCGGTCCACCGGTGCGGACCCGGCCTGCGCCCGGCCGGCCGGCGAGATCGCGGCGGCGGGCGACGAGCGTGCCGCCGGCGCCGTCTCCCGTCGGCGGACCGCCGGCGCCGGGGACCCGGAAGCCCTGCACAGGCACATGGCCAAGGAGCACAGGACCGAACCGACGCACCCGTACTACGCCGCCGGGCGCGGCCCGGCCGACGGCGTCATCGACCCCGCCGGGACGCGCGGGGCACTGATCGCCGCGCTCGCCGCGGCCCGCTCCAAGCACGCCGGCCTGCCGTCCCGCAGGCACGGCGATCCGCCTCAGTAAGCCAGGAACGACGGGGCGCGATGGGACCGCCCCGTTCGGGGGCCGTGCCGCTGAGTCCCGTAATCAGGAGACATTTGATGGTCAAGCAGGACCGTGCGGCGCGCACACGTCAGTCGTTGATCCGTGCCGCCGCCGAAGTGTTCGCGCAGGAGGGCTTCGCACCCGCTTCGCTCTCCACGATCAGCCGCCGCGCCGGGGTGAGCAACGGTGCGCTGCACTTCCACTTCGAGAACAAGAAGGCGCTCGCCCAGGCCGTCGAGGACGAGGCGGCAAAGACCGTGCGCCGGATCACCGACGAGGGGACGGACAGGGGAGGCGGCGCTCTGCAGGCGCTCGTGGACACCACGCACGAGCTGATGAGCGGACTGGCCGACGACGTCGTGATCCGGGCCGGCTTCGAGCTGGGCGGTGACCCGGCCCGGGGGACGGAGCCCCGGCTCCGGCGGGAGTGGCAGCGGTGGATCGAGGACATGCTGCGGCGCGCCGAGGCCGAGGGCGCACTGGCCGAAGGGGTGTCCCCGCACGACGCCTCGTCCGCCATCGTGGCGGTGACCGTGGGCCTTGAAGTGCTCGGCAGCGAGGACAGGGGGTGGCTGTCCGAGGAGACGATCACCGGATTCTGGGACCTGATGCTGCCGAGGCTCGCGAGCCGGCGAAAGCCGGTGCCGGTCAGTTCGTCCCCGGCCGGCGGCCTCCGGCGCACCGTGATGCCGACGGCACGAGCAACAGACTGATCATGCTGTTTTGAGGGTTCGGCAGGGGGTGGCCCTGTCGAAGCCCCCTCCTCGCCTCCGAGATGCGGAGGGGCTCTGTTGCGTGCGATCCGCGAGACCCCCAGGTCAGGCGGCATCGAAGGCGCCAAATAAAACAGTACGGACGGTTTGATATTGACAAACCGTGTGTCCTGTTTTTTACTCAGGGTACTTCGGAGTGGCTCACCATTCATGCACGGATAGGGGAAACGGCGTGGATATCGATGTACTGGGCGCGTTGGCCGTCCGCGAGAACGGGCTCTCGGTGACGCCGACGGCGCCGAAGCCGCGACAGGTACTGGCCCTGCTGGCGCTGCACGCCGACCAGGTCGTGCCCGTGGCCACACTGATCGAGGAACTCTGGGGCGACCGCCCGCCGCGCAGCGCACGCACCACGCTGCAGACCTACGTACTGCAGCTGCGGGACCTCATCGCGACCGCTCTCAGGCACGATCCGCAGGGGGCCGAGCCGCGCTCCGCCAAGGACGTGCTCGTCACCACACCGGGCGGCTACCTCCTCAACACCGACGGCGGCACCAGCGATGTGCGCGAGTTCGAGCGGCTGGCAGGGCTGGGCTACCGGGCGATGGACGCCGGTGACTTCCCGGGCGCGGCCCGGCAGTTGGGCGAAGCGCTCTCGCTGTGGACCGGATCCGCACTCGCCGACGTCCAGGCAGGGACGCAGCTGGAGATGGAGACCCGGCGGCTGCAGGAGACCCGGCTCTGCGCCCTCGACCAGCGCATCGAGGCCGATCTGAGGCTGGGCCGGCACCGTGAACTGCTGGCAGAGCTGACCGTGCTGGTCAGCCGCTATCGCACCCACGAGAATCTGCACGGCCAGTTCATGCTGGCGCTGCACCGCTCCGGGCGCCGCAGCGAGGCACTCGACGTCTATCAGCGACTGCGCGCCGTTCTGGTGCGGGAGCTGGGGTTCGAACCGTCCGCCGGACTGCGGCGGCTGCAGCGCTCGATCCTGATGTCCGGTCCGGAGCCCGCCCTCGACCCGGTCGCCGCCGGTGGCGGCGGCGAGCGTCTCAGCCGGGTCGGCTGAGGGGAAAGGCGGTCGAGATGCAGGCCAGATCGCAGCGGACTCGCCAGAGGCTGGTCCACGCGGGCGCGCAGATGTTCAACCGGAACGGCTACGCCAACGCGACGCTGGGGCAGATCGCCGGGGCCGCGGGGATGACGAAGGGAGCGCTGTACTTCCACTTCGCCTCCAAGGACGCACTCGCCGACGCGGTGCAGGAGCGGGGCCGCGCCATGGTGCAGGACTTCATCACGGAGCACCAAGAGGCGGGCGTGCCGCCGGTGCAGGTGCTCATCGACATGACGCACTGGCTGGCCCGGACGTTCCACGACGACCCGGTCATCCGGGCCGGCTTCCGGATCACCAACGAGTGCACCGGGCGGCAGCCGCCCGTCACCGACTTCCACCAGACCTGGATCACCGAGGTGCTGCGGCTCCTCGGCCAGGCCCGCGAGGCGGGGGCACTGCAGGACCGCGAGACGTACGACGGACCCGAGACGCTGCTGTCCGCGACAGTGTGCGGAATCGGCGTGCTGGCCGGCACCGGTATGCCGCACCCGCAACTCAGCGACCGCGTCACGGCGTTGTGGAAGCCGCTGCTGTCCGCACTGGTACCGCAGGACGACATCGCGGACTACCGCACCCACCCGCCGGTCACCGCCGGAAGCACCCACCCGCCGGTCACCGCCGGAAGCACCCAGTCGCCGGTCACCGCCGGTGGCGGGAACACCCGGTCGCCGGCCGCCGCCGGGAGCCCGGCCCGGGAACGCGCGGCCTGACACCGCGCCCACCGCGTACGGCGACACAGCTCGCTCGTACGACGTAGTCGCGGGGCAGCGGTCCCTCCTGGGGACCAGGCCGTGCCCGCACGGTTCAGCACGGGCGGCGATTGCCCCCGTTCAAACGCACCTTCGATACTTCCCTCGTCGGCCAGCCGGGACGGACACTTTGGAGCCCATCCATGCCCCATGAACGTCAGACCTCCCTCAGGGCGCATGCCGCTGTGCCGCCCCCCGACGTGGTGACCGAGCTCGTCACGGTGCTCGCCGGCGTCCTGCGGCTGAAGCCCGAGAAGATCGATCCCGAGCAGACCTTCCGGTCGCTGGGCATCGACTCGCTGCTGACCGTGGAGTTCGTCGCCACGGTGAACACCCGGTACGGCACGGCCGTCAAGGCCGCCGCGCTGCTCGACCACCCCACTCCACTGGCCTTCGCCCGGCACATGGCGCACGAGCTGGGACCGCGGGGCTCCACGGCCGCGGACGGGCCGCCGCTGTCCGGGCCCGAGATCCGGGTCATCGCCCCGGCCGTCGCCGCGGCTTCGCCCACACCGCTCTCGGCACCCCCGCCCTTGCCGGGCGGGCCGGCTCCGGCGACCGTACCCCCGGGCCCGGGGGTACGGGAGATCCTCGACCTCCTGCGCGAGGAACTGGCCCGCATCCTGTGCTGCGACCCCTGGGACATCGGCCCCACGACCGCCTTCAACCTGCTCGGGGTGGACTCCATCATCGGCGCGCAGTTCGTGGCGGTCATCAACCGCACGTTCGGCACGAGCGAGCGGGCAGCCACACTCCACAGCCACCCCGATCTCGCCGCGGTCGCCTCGCACATCGCCCTCCTCACCAAGGCACCGACGACGGCCCCGGCGGCCGCACAGACCCCGGTGACAACGGTTCCGGCGACAGCCACCGCGGAGCCCGAACCCCTGGGGGTACAGGCGCTCCTCGACGCGGTACGCGACGACCGGCTGTCCATCGACGAGGCGCTCACGCTGCTGCCCAGGCGGGCGTGAACAGGCAAAAGACAATGAACGAACGCGAAATACTCACCCGGTTCAAGGCCGGAACCCTGGAGCGCGGACAGGCCGTACGGCTACTGGCCGAACTGGAGGCCGCGCCCGCCCCCGGCCCGCAACCGGTTCTGTCACCGGCTTCGGACCGGGCCCCTTCACAGACCCCCGGTCCGAACACACCGAAGATCCCGCCGAACACACCGCCAAAGCTCCCGCACAGCACACAAGTCCCTGACGTCGACGACCGGTTCGCCGTCGTCGGCATCGCCGGCCGATACCCGCACGCCCCCGATCTGCGCACCTACTGGCAGAACATGCGCGAAGGACGGGACACCTCGTCGGCCGCGCCGACCGGCCGCCCCGGCACGCCTCCACTGGGCGCGGGGCAGCGCGGACACTTCCTTGACGGGGCCGCCGACTTCGACGCGGACTTCTTCGGGCTGACCGACCACCGGGCGAGCCTGATCGACCCTCAGGAGCGGCTCTTCCTCGAAACGGTCTGGGAGGCACTGGAGGACGCCGGCTGCACCGGCACCCGGCTCGACACCCTGACCGGCCCCGGTGGTGCGCCGCGCGGCCTCGGGGTGTTCGTCGGCGTCAGCGCCGCCGACTACGCGCTGGTGGCCGCCGAGGCCTGGGCACGGGGCGGGCGGCAGATGCCGGAAAGCGGCCACTGGAGTATGGCGGGCCGGCTGTCCGGCCTGCTCGAACTCAGCGGCCCGGCGCAGGCCGTCGACACCGGCGAGTCCTCCGCCCTCGTCGCGGTGCACCTCGCCGTCGGCGCGCTGCGGCGCGGGGAATGCGCGGCGGCCGTGGCCGGCGGGGCCGAACTGCTGCTGCACCCCTCGCGCGGCCGGCAGAACGCCGGGGAGGGAGTGGGCGCCGTGGTACTCAAACCGCTCGCCCGCGCGCTTTCCGACGGCGACCATGTGCACGCCGTCATACGTTCCACCTCCACGGGCCCCAGTGCCAGAACCGGCACACCGGGGCTGCGCGAGACCCGGGAGACCACCGCCTGCCGGGTGGGCCACGCCGGGGCCGTCACCGGTCTCGCGGCCCTGACCGCCGCCGTGCTCCAGCTGCGGCACGGCACTCTCGCGCCCGCCCGGGGCAGGGACACGGCCACGCCCTGGCCGCGGCCCCGCGACGCGCGGGGCCATGAGCTTCCCCGGACGGCCGCCGTCGAGGTCACCGGTGCGGGCGGGCCGTTCGACGCCCGGGCCGTCCTGGAGGAGTTCGTCCCGGACGCCCACCCGCAGAACGGCCAGGACGACGCGTGCGAGGACACCGGCGAACGCGACGAGCTGATCCTGCTGTCCGCCCCCACCCCCGCCCATCTCGCCGCCACCGCCGCCCGCCTCGCCGCCTGGCTCACCCCGGACCACGGCAGAAGCGGGGACACCGGCACCGGTGACGAGCCGGCGGCACTGGCGGACGTGGCCCGCGCCCTGCGCACAGGCCGCGCCGCACGCCCCTGCCGGATCGCGCTCCTCGCCCGCGACATCCCCCAACTGGTCCAGTCGCTCAGCACGTTCGTGTCCGAGCACGCCACCGCCGAGGAAGCCGGCGGCGACACGCACAACAGCCATGCCCGCGACAGCGATGCGCGCTACGCGGATCTGCGCACGGGCGGATCCGATCCGTTGGGCCTGGGCGATGTGCCGGAGACCCGCGACTACCTCGGCGCGCTGTGGCGCGCCGGCCGCATCGGGCAACTGACACGCCTGTGGCTGTCCGGGCTCGACATCGACTGGGCCGCCCTGGACCCCGGACCGGGCCCCGCACGCGCCCTGGTGCCGCTGCCCCCCTCGGCCTTCCTGCGCCGTCCCCTGTGGCTCGGACACCAGGAGGCCGCGGAGGGGACGAGGAGGGACACATGACCGGCCTCCCACCGGCGGAGCACTCCGCCACCGGGCTCGCACCGGACCGGCCCGAACCCGTCAAACTGTGGTTCTGCCCCAACGACGAACTCACCCCCGGGGTCGCCGCCACCCTGGCCACGCACTGGCTGGACGAGCACGAACAGGAGATCGCGAGCCGGTTCCTGTTCGAACGCGACCGGCGCCAGTACCTCGTCGCCCACACACTCGTACGACGGGTGCTGGCGCTGGAGAGCGGGGTGCCCGAGGCGGAGGCCGTGATCTGGCGTTCCTCACGGGGCCGGCCGTTTCTGCAGAAACCCGCCGAAGGGCTGCCGCGCGGCGGCCGGGAGCTGGACTTCAACCTGTCCCACGCCCATGGCCACAACTTCCTCGGCGTCGTCCGGCGCCATCGGATCGGGGTGGACGTGGAGCGCCTCGACCGCGACGGCCAGGGATTCGACACGATCGTGGAAACCTTCGCGGACGAGGAACAGCGATGGGTGGCCCAGGCCGCGCCCGGCCGTCCCCGCGACCGCCGGGTGCTGCGGCTGTGGACGCTGAAGGAGGCGTACTCCAAGGCACGCGGGCTGGGGCTCCAACTGCCCTTCGACAGCTTCGCGTTCACCCTGGCCGAGGACCGGGGCGTACGGGGCTTCCGGCCGCCCGGGACCGAGGCCGCGCTGCCGTGGCGGTTCCTCGAACTGGAGCCGGTGCCCGATGTGCTGGCGGCCGTCGCCGTTGCGGCCGGGACCGATGTGCCGCCCGTCTTCCAGCTGCACCACGGATTTCCGTGGGCCCGCGGGGCGCCCCGGCTGCTGCCACTGCCGCAACCGGTGACCGTGCCCGCGTAGACGCAGGGGACGGCGACAGAGGGGCTCCAGGTTCTTGGGCCGGCGGGCCGCCCGCCGACGACAGCCGCACCCGCACGCAGGCCGGCAGCCGGCCAAGGAGCCCCTTGTGCGACCGTGCCACCGCCGCGGGCCGCCGCAGGAGCCGAAAAATTCCGGGACACGATGGCACTGTTCCGCCGCGCCCGTCACCGCCGTCACTGCTGCCACCGCCGCGGACGGCGACGGGCGACGCCGGGGAATCACCGCCGGCCCGGTCACCTCCGCCTCCCTCGGCCCGCCCCTCGTCCTCGCGGGGGTCACGCGCGGCTCCAGCTGCCACCTGCCCCCGCTCGCCCCCGGGGGGAGTTCGTCATCGACGTCCCCGGCGGCCATCACGGCACGCCCGCACGGCGCCTCACGCCCGCACGGCGCCTCACGGCCCCCGGTGCGGACCATTTCGGCGGCGGGGAGTCCGAGAGCCGGCCCGGCGGCGATCCGCCGCCCCCGCCGGACACACGGCCCTGCTGCCGAGCCGCCACCCCGGCGGACGTCGCGCCCGCAGAAGAAACGACCTGCTGCAGGGCAGCCCCGGCCGAAGTGCGCACGAGCGGCTCGAGCGGGGCTCCGGTCCGGTACCAGCGAAGCTTCCATGTTCCCGTGCAGACTTCCCGGAACAGGACGGCGGCCACCAGGGCCGCCCGACGACTTGGGGGTTGCCGGTGCGGCTGGCGCGGCGCGGCGCACAACTCGGCCTGCTCGGGCAGTTCCTCGAAGCTGCCCGGCGGGGCGAGGGCCACGCGGCGCTCGTCACCGGCAGCCCCGGCACCGGCAAGAGCGCCCTGCTGCAAGTCTTCGCACAGGAGGCCGGACACTCGGGCGCGCTGGTGCTGAACGCGTCCGCGTCCCCGGCCGAGACGGACCTGCCCTCAGGGGTCGTGGGGCAGCTGCTCAGCGGCGCGGGACCGAACGCCGAATACCACCACCGGGCACGAAGTCCCTCACCACGGCACTCCTTCGAGGGCGCCACTTCGCGCGAGGAGCCCGGGGACGCCCCGGCCGTACTCCACGACGCCCTGCGCGACCTCGCCGCGACCGCCCCCGTGGTGGTCCTCGTCGACGATGTCCACCACGTGGACGAGGCCTCCGCCCGGTGCCTGCTGTACGTGTGCGGACGCCTCGCGACGAGCCGGATCCTGCTGGTGATGAGCGGCCGCCCACGGCCCCGCTCCCGGACCCCGCTGCCGTTGCCGCTGGCCGAACTGCTGAGACATCCCCGCTGCACCTCCCTACCGCTCACGACCTTCGACAAGGACGGCGTCGCCGACTTCCTGGCCGCGCCCTCGGGCGGCGGAATGGACCCGCCCACGGCGAGGCGGCTCGCCCCCGACTGGCACCGCTTCACCGGCGGGAACCCACGGCTGCTGCGCGGGCTGCTCGACGACCACCGGGACTGCGAACCGGTGCGCCCCTCCCGCCCGGTGGCGGGCACGGCGTTCCGGCGGGCCGTCACCGGCTGCCTGCGGGGAGCCGGTGCCCCGGCGGTGTCGGCCGCGCGGGCCCTGGCCGTGCTCGCCGACGCCTCGACACTCACCCTGCTCGCCCGGCTGCTGGAGACCCCCGAACACGCCGTCGGCCCCTGCCTGGACGAACTCGACACGATCGGACTGCTCGACGGCGGACGGCTGCGCCACGAAGGCGTGCGGGCGGCCGTGCTGGAGGAACTGTCCGCCGAGGAGTCCCACCGGCTGCACACCGCGGCCGGCCGGATGCTGTACGAGAACGGCGCCGAACCGGCCACGGTCGCCCGTCACCTGGTCGCCGCCGAAACCGCCGGTGCCCGGCCCGGCCCGGTGTGGGCCGCCACGGTGCTCACCGAGGCGGCCCGGCACACGATGAGTTCCGGCCGGGCACGGCAGGCCGCGGACTTCCTCCGTACCGCCCACCGGGCCGGCGGCCACGACGGAGCCGGGCTGCTGACGATGCTGGCCCGCGCCGAGTGGGAGACCGATCCCGCAGCCGTGATCCGGCACCTGCCCGACCTCGAACAAAACCTCGGCGCCCGGTCGCCCGCCGCCATGGACACCGCGGGCGTGGTGGGGCTGCTGCTCTGGCACGGCCGCCCGGCCGGGGCGGCGCGGGCCCTGTCACAGCCGCACCACCCCGGCGCGCCGGGCGAGCCGGCCGCAGCGCTGGCGTACGTCTACCCGGATACGGGCACAGGCCCGTTCCCGCACGACGCGGCCGGGACCGGCCGGGAGCCGGCCGAAGGCGCGGCCGAGCAGCGGGACGAAGCTGCCGAACGCGTACTGGAGTCGATCGTCTACGACCACGCGCCACCGGCGTCCGTCGCCGCCGTCCTGTCGGCGCTGCTGCACACGGGGGAGACCGGGCGGGCCGCCCGGTGGTGTGCGCTGCTGGCCGGCGCGGACGGCACGCGGGCGACCCCGGCCCGCCGGGCGGTGGCCGCCGCGGCGGCGGCCGTGGTGCACGAACGGACCGGCGCACACGACGTCGCGGCCGAGCACGCGGGCCGGGCGCTGTCGTTGCTGTCGCCGGGGGCCTGGGGGGTGGCCATCGGGATGCCGCTGTCCGCGGCGGTGCTGGCCGCGACCCGCCGGGGCGCGTACGAGGAAGCAGCGGCGCGGTTGCGTACCCCCGTGCCCGCCACGATGTTCCACACCCGGGCCGGACTGCACTATCTGCTGGCCAGAGGCCACTACCAACTGGCCGTCGGGCGCCCGAAGGCCGCTCTCGGCGACTTCCACGCCTGCCGTGACCTGCTGGCCGCCTGGCGCCTGGAGCCGCAGGGCGCCACCGACTGGAGCACCCCCGCCGCCGTCGCCCTGCGGGCCCTGCGCAGCGAGGACACCGCGAACGGCGACCCGGCCGCCGCTCTGACCGAGGCCGAGCGGCGGGTCGCGGTGCTGGCGGCCGACGGATGCACCAACCGGGCCATCGCGGCCCGGCTGTACGTCACCACCAGCACGGTGGAGCAGCATCTGACCCGGATCTACCGCAAGTTGTGCGTGAAGTCCCGCCTGGACCTGGCGGGCCTCGTGACGGCGCGGCCCCGGCCCTGACCCCCGGGACGGGCCCCGGGCCGGGGAACGGTCAGCGACGCGCGGCCGAGGTGCACAGCCCCCGCCCGTTCTTGCGGCCCAGCACTCCCGCCGCCACCAACTCCTCCAGGGCGGGAGCCGGTTCGTACTCGGGCGTCTGGAAGCACGCGTACAGCCGGTTCTGGATGGCGAGCGAGACATCGAGACCGATGGCGTCCAAAAGCGCGAACGGGCCCATGGGGTAGCCGAATCCGGACCGGATCGCGTGGTCCGTCTCCTCGATGTCCACGTCGTGCCGATCCAGCAGGGCGAGGGCCGCGCCGAGGTAGGGGAACAGCAGACTGTTGACGATGAAGCCGGCACGGTCCGGGCACACCACCGCCGTCTTGCCGAGGGTGCGGCAGAAGGCACGGGCCGTGGCCAGGACCTTCCGGCCCACCGTCCCGGTGTGCGCCAGCTCCACCAGTTTCATCACCGGCGCCGGGTTGAAGAAGTGGATTCCCACGACATCGGCCGGGCGGCCGGACGCCTCGGCACACTCGGCGACGGAAAGACTCGAAGTGGTGGTGGCCAGCACGGCGCCGGGAGCGCAGATCTCGCCGAGCGCCGCGAACACCGCGCGCTTGACGCCGATGTCCTCGGCGACCGCCTCGATCACCAGATCGCAGTCGGTCAGCGCCGCCATGTCGTCGGCGCCGGTGAGGAGTTCACCGGCCGATGCCTTGACCTGCACGGTGACCCTGCCCCGCCGAACGCCTCGGGTGAGGGACTCGTCGATGGCCTCCAGCGCCCGGCCGGCCTTCCTCGCGGTGCGGGCCACGAGGACCGTGGGGTACCCGGCCCCCGCCGTGACCTCGGCGATACCGCGTGCCATCGCACCGGAGCCGAGCACACCCACCCGCCGCACCGCCGCGACATCCGTGTCGCCGGGGCCATCGGCCGCACAGCCGATCACGGCACCGGTCTCGTCGTACGCGTAGAACCCGTCGCCGCTCGTGCGGCCGAGCCGTCCGGCCGCGACCATCCGGCTGAGCAGCGGGGCGGGTTCGAAGGCGCTGTCGCCGGTGCGCCGCCACAGTTCCGTCAGCGCGGTGTGCGCGGTCCTGAGACCGATACGGTCGAGCGTCTCCAGGGGGCCCGCCGGCAGTCCGCAGCCGAGCCGCATGGCGGTGTCGATGTCGTACTGGGTGGCGTACCCCTCGTCGAAGAGGATGACGGCACGGTTGAGGAACCCGTAGACCAGCGCCGTGGCGTCGGCGGCGGGCCGGGCGCCGACCGCGACCGGGTCGAGCCCGGCCGATGCCACCAGCGCGTCCACGGCGGCGGCAGTGTCCGGGGAGGTCAGAGCCGTCCGTACCGGTTCGACGGGGCTGCCGGCGACGGGCGGGATGAACAGCCGCAGCCCCGCGACGTCGCCCGGGCGGCCGGTGGCGACGGCCAGACGCGCGACGGACAGCGCCGCCGTGGTGGTCACCACCGGGGTGCCGGGCGGACAGACCGCGGCGATCCTGCCGAGCACATCGCTCTTGACGGCCGGGTCGTCCGGTACCGCCTCGATGACCAGACCGGCCGCGCGCAGCGCCGTGTGGTCGGCGGTGAAGGCGACGTCGGGGCGCACCGGGCCGTCCTCGGCGGCGAGGGCGGCCTTGAGCCGGCCGGCCACCCGGGCCAGGACGTCGAGGTCGCTGTCCACGGCGACGACGGTGTGACCCGCGCGGTGCAGCAGATGCAGGAGGGCCTCGCCCGCCGAGCCCAGGCCGACGATGCCCGTCACGGGTGCGGTGGTCTGTTGTGCAGTCATGAGGTCCGCGCCTCCTCTTGCCGGAAACGGTTGATGGCGCCGATGTGCTTCTCGCGCAGTTCCTCGTTCCGCACGCCGAGCCCCTCGCACGGGGCGAGCGCCAGCACACCGACCTTGCCCTGGTGGAGATTGCGGTGGACCTCGTACGCGGCCTGGCCGGTCTCCTCCAGCGGATACGCCTTCGACAGCGTCGGGTGGATCTTTCCCTTGGCCACGAGCCGGTTGGCCTCCCACGCCTCGCGGTAGTTCGCGAAGTGCGAGCCCACGATCCTCTTCAGCGACATCCACAGATAGCGGTTGTCGTACTCGTGCTTGTAACCGGACGTCGAGGCGCAGGTGACGATCGTGCCGCCCTTGCGCGCCACATACACACTCGCACCGAACGTCTCGCGGCCCGGGTGCTCGAAGACGATGTCCACGTCCTCGCCGCCGGTGAGCTCACGGATACGCGTGCCGAACCGCTTCCACTCGCGCGGGTCCTGGTCGTGCTCGTCCTTCCAGAACCTGTACCCCTCAGCGCTGCGGTCGATGATCGCCTCCGCGCCCATCCTCCGGCAGATGTCCGCCTTCTGCTCGCTGGAGACGACACAGACCGGGTTGGCACCACCCGCCAGCGCCAACTGCGTGGCGTACGAACCGAGTCCGCCGCTGGCACCCCAGATCAGCACATTGTCGCCCTGCTTCATCCCCGCACCGTTGCGCGAGACGAGCTGGCGGTACGCGGTCGAGTTGACCAGACCGGGAGCCGCCGCCTCCTCCCAGCTCAGGTGCTCGGGCTTCGGCATCAGCTGGTTCGACTTCACGAGCGCGAGCTGCGCCAGGCCGCCGAAGTTCGTCTCGAAGCCCCAGATCCGCTGCTCGGGGTCGAGCATCGTGTCGTCGTGGCCGTCCGAGGACTCCAGTTCCACCGACAGACAGTGCGCGACGACCCGGTCGCCGGGATGCCAGGCGTTGACACCGGGGCCGGTGCGCAGCACCACGCCCGCCAGGTCGGAACCGAGGACGTGGTACGGCTGGTCGTGGCGGGCGGCGCCCGGGAACCGCCTGGCGTACCGCTCCAGGAACCCGAAGGTCGGCAGCGGCTCGAAGATCGACGACCACACGGTGTTGTAGTTGACGGCACTGGCCATGACGGCGACCAGGGCCTCGCCCGGACCCGGCTCGGGGGTCGGCACATCCTGCAGATGAAGCGACTTGCGCGGATCCTTGTCCGCGGAGGACATTCCCTCGAACATGCCGGTGTCCTCCTTGCGGACAACGGCGCCGCGATAGCTCTCCGGGAGCCGAAGACCCGCGAAATCCTGCGCCGTCGCGTCCTCGGAGAGAAGAGCACTGATGATCTCGTCCACGTGAATTCCCTGAATTCTCTTGAGAGCCGAGGAGGGCGAAGCCGGCCACCGTTCATCAGCGTGGGACACGGCACCGCCGCGGGGCACCCCTGTCCGCCCCCTCTGAACGCACACGCCGGCCCTAGGGGCCGGTTAGGGGAACCCCCGGGGCGGTGCGCACAGCCATCCTTGGCCCCTATCGCGGCTTCACTCGGATCGGCTAGGAGAACTCATGACGGGAATCCCCGACAGCCCTTGGTTCAGGAACTACCGTCCCGCTCCGGACGCACCCCTGCGCCTGGTCTGCCTGCCGCACGCCGGTGGTTCGGCCAGCTTCTACTTCCCGGTGGCGCGGGAGCTCTCGCCACAGGTGGAGGTCCTGGCCGTCCAGTACCCCGGCCGGCAGGACCGCCGCACCGAGCCGGCCGTCACCGGCCTGGAGGCGCTGGCCGACCGGATCGCCGAGGCACTGGGGCCGTGGACGGACCGGCCGTACGCGCTGTTCGGGCACAGCATGGGCGCCGTCGTCGGCTTCGAGGTGGCCCGCCGGATGGAAGCGGCGGGCAACGGTCCCGCCGAACTGTTCGTCTCCGGCCGCCGCGCCCCCCTGCTGGACCGCGGCGACGAGTGGCAGCCGGGCACCGACGAGGAGGTCGTCGCGGAGATCCGGAAGCTGAACGGAACCGGAGGCGCGCTCCTCGACGACGAGGAGACACTGCGCATGATCCTGCCCGCACTGCGCGCCGACTACGGGGCGGTGCGCGGCTACCGCTACCGCCCGGGACCGGCCCTGGACTGTCCCGTCACCGCGTTCACCGGCGACCAGGACCCCAAGGCACGCGTCGAGGACGTACAGGCATGGGTGAACCACACCCGGTCCGGATTCGGCCTGAGGGTCCTGCCCGGCGGGCACTTCTTCCTCGTCGAGGAACAGGACGAGGTGCTCCGCACTGTCCAGGAGCGGCTGGCCCGGACACCGGTGGCAGTGCCGGCATGACCGTGTACTCGCCCGCCCCGGGCGGCACCGGGATCATCGGCACCGGCTCGTACCTGCCCGAACGGATCGTCAGCAACGAGACGGTCGCCGCCCGGGCCGGGGTCACCGCCGAATGGATCGAACGCAAGACCGGCATCCGGGAGCGGCGCTACGCCGCGGACCACGAGGCCGCCTCCGATCTCGCGACCGAGGCCGCCGTGCGGGCCCTGGCCGACGCCGGGGCCCGGCCGAAGGACCTCGCCTGGATCATCGTGGCGACCTCCACCCCCGACCATCCGCAGCCGGCCACCGCCGTGTTCGTGCAGCACCGCCTCGGCGCACGCCGGGCGGCGGCCTTCGACGTGAACGCCGTGTGCGCCGGCTTCATCGCCGCGCTGCACACCGGTTCCCGGCTGCTGGCCGTGCCCGAGACCGATGGACGGCGACGCCTGGCGCTCGTCATCGGCAGCGAGGTCTACTCACGCATCATCGACCGCGAGGACCGCAGGACCGCACCGCTGTTCGGGGACGGGGCGGGTGCCGTGGTGCTCGGACCGGTGTCCGAGGGCCGCGGGCTCCTGGGTACGGGCATGCGCACCGACGGCCATCTGCACGGGCTGATCGGTGTCACCGCGGGCGGCAGCAGGAAGCCCGCGTCGCAGAAGACCGTCGACCGCGGCGACCACTTCTTCCGGATGCAGGGCCGGGACGTACGGGACTTCGTGGAGCGGGAACTGCCGGACGCCGTCACAGGCACCCTCGACGCCTTCGGGGTGACGGCCGACGAGGTCGACCACTTCGTACCGCACCAGGCCAACGGAGAAATGCTGCGGAGCGTGGCCGGCCGGCTCGGACTGACCTCGGCACGTGTCCACCTCCCGGTGGAGCGACACGGCAACACCGGGGCCGCCTCGATACCGCTGGCACTGGACGACGCCTGCCGCGCGGGTGAGCCGTCCGACGGCGACCTGGTGCTGCTGGCGGGGTTCGGCGGCGGAATGACGCTGGGCACCGGCCTGCTGCGCTGGGGCCGCTGACGGACGTCCGCTCCTCCCGCTCCCCGCGGGGAAGCGGCGACGCCTCGCGCACGGCCTTCAGCACCGGTCAGCCGGCCGGCACCACCCATCCCGTTTCCGGCAGCCGGGACGTCAGGGCATCGAAGCGCCGTGCCGGCGCCTCCTGCTCCCGGCCCGGTTCGCCGATACGCCGCCGCAGCCCGGCGATCTCGCCGCCCGGGCCGGGCACCTCCACCACTGCCACGGTCCCCGGCAGGGCAGGCAGCCGGAGCGGGACCGGCAGCATGGCTCAAGAACGCCCCCACCCGGCCGCGCAGCGCCGGTCCCGGCCCGACGCCGGAGCGTGTCCATCAGCTCGCGGCGCGCCCGCCCGCACACACCCAGCGCCCCGGCCCGGCGGCCACCCCGGTACAGGCAGCCGGAATTCGGCCCGCGCGCCGCCCACGACGGCCCGGGGCCGAGTACGGTCATCGCGGCACCGCGCGGGTGGATCCGTCGCGTGCGAGCGCACGCCGGATGTCCTCGGTGATCTGCCGGGTCAGCGCGGTGGGGTCGGGCTGGAAGTAGAAGTGCCCGCCCTCGAACAGATGCACGCCGAGGAAGTGCTCCGACCGCTCGGCCCAGCCGGCCAGGCGCGCGGGCGGAGCCACCGTGTCGGCGGTGCCGCCGAAGACCGACAGCGGCACGGGCAGCGGCGCCGGGTCGGGCGCCGGGCGCCAGGTCTCCACCAGCCGCAGGTCGCCCCGGATGGCCGGGCCGAACAGCTCCCACAGCTCGGGGTCCTCCAGGACCGCGGCGGGCGTGCCGCCCATCGCCGCCAGTTCGCGGCGCAGCCCGTCGTCGTCGAGCAGGTGCCGGTGGGTGCCGTCGCCGTCCGGGCGGGGCGTTCCGCGCGCCGACAGACCCAGCCAGACGGGCGGCGTGCGGCTCTCGGCCAGGACCCTGCGGGTGAGCTCATAGGCGATGAGGCCGCCCATGCTGTGACCGAACAAGGCGTACGGGCCGGTGAGTTCGGCATCCAGCTCGGCGCGGAAGTGGTCCACGAGCTGGAGGGCGTCACCGATGGTGGGACGGTTCGTCAGCAGACCGCGGCCGGGGGCATCGAGAAGCCGCACGTCCCAGCCGGCCGGGAAGCGGCCCGGCCAGTCCCGGTAGGGCAGATGCGAACCACCTGCGTGGTGGAACACGAACAGGCGCAGTTCCATGCTGACTCCGTCCCACGGTCTTGGGTCAAAACACCGGACGATAGCGGGTCCGCAGGCCCGCGATCATTTCTCCGAGCCCGGTTCGAGCATGTGTACGCACGTTCTCGAGTGTGCGGAGCGGCTTTCCGCCGCCGCTCGTTGGAGGGCCGCTAGAACGCAGGTCGAGGACCGGGGGCGGGTAGGGCGAACGGAGCTAGCGTGCGGAACGCCAACAGCTTCGAGCCAGCACCTGCCCGACATTGATCCGCCGGACAGGCACTGGGGAATCGACCGGGCAACGGGGAGGAAATCGTGGAGATTCAGGTCCTGGGTCCACTGAGTGCCGACGCCAACGGGGTGTCGATCGTTCCGACCGCGGGAAAACCGCGGCAGATTCTGGCGCTGCTCGCCTCCTACCCGGGCCGGGTGATGCCCGTGCCCACGCTCATGGAGGAGATCTGGGGCACCAACCTGCCCCAGAGCGCGATGACCACACTGCAGACGTACATCCTTCAGCTGCGCCGCAGGCTGGGCACCGCGATGGGACCGGACGCGCCCGGCACCGCCAAGGAGGTGCTCGCGACCCGGCACGGCGGCTACCTGCTGCAGATCCCGCAGGAGTGCGTCGACGTGCACCGCTACGAACAGCTGGTCTCGGCGGGGCAGAGCGCCTTCGACGACGGCGACGACGCCCGGGCCGGGAGCCTGTACCGCGAGGCGCTGGGGATGTGGCACGGCCCGGCCCTCGTGGACGTACGCGTCGGACCGATCCTGGAGATAGAGGTCCTGCGCCTGGAGGAGAGCCGTCTGGTGACCGTGGAGCGGCGCATCGACACCGATCTGCGACTGGGCCGGCACAGCGAACTCCTCGCCGAACTCACCGACTTGATAGCACGTCACCCCCAGCACGAGGGGCTGCACTCGCAGGCGATGGTGGCGCTGTACCGCTCCGGCCGCCAGGCCACCGCCCTGGACGTCTACCGCAGGCTGCGCACCCGCCTCATCGAGGACCTGGGCGTGGAGCCCTCGCCGCAGCTCCAGCGGCTGCACCAGGCGATGCTCGCCGTCGACCCGGCGCTGGACACCATCAGCGGACCACGCCGCGGCTCCACCTTCGATCTGTACGCGGCCTGAGCCGAGCGGATCTCCAGGCACTGTCGAGGAAGGCCGGCGACCCTGAGGCCGGCCGGCGAACACACCCAGGAGGTACGGCAGATGGCCGACGAACAGCCGGTACGGATGCACTGCTTCGCGCACGCCGGAGCCGGCGTCTCGTCCTTCTACAGCTGGCCCGGCGATCTGGGCCCCGGCGTCGAACCGCTGCCGAGGCTGCTGCCGGGCCGCGAGGCCAGGCGGCGCGAGCCCCGTGTCACCGGGCGCGAGGCACTGCTGGCCGATGTGATGAACACCTTCGCCCGGACGCCGGACGCTCCCTACGTGCTGTACGGGCACAGCCTCGGCGCGATGATCGCCTACACCGTCACCCGCGCCCTGCACGAGGCCCGGCTGCCCGGCCCGGCACTGCTCGCCCTCGGCGCTTGCCCGCCGCCCGACGCCGCCTCCGAACTGTCCGACGCCGCAGGGGAGTCCGAGGACCGGCTGCTGGAACTGCTCGACGGGGCCGGCGCTCTCCCGGAAGGGGCGGCACCCGGCGGACTCTGGCACCGGGCCGTGCTGCCGGTGCTCCGCGACGACCTGACCCTCGCCGACGACCTGCGGGCCAACGCCCGCGAACCGGTCGCGGGCGCGCCGCTGTCCGTGCCGATGCTGGTCGTCTCCGGTACGCACGACCCGCTGGCGCAGCCGGACGTGATGGCGGGCTGGCGGCGCTGGAGCACGGGACCGGTGGTGACCCGGACCGTGCCCGGAGACCACCTCTTCGTACGCGGCCACGAGCTGCCGCGTCTGCTCGGGCGCGCCTGCCGGGTCGTACGGCGCACCGTGCCGGCCCGCGGCTGACCGCCACCGACCACAGGAGGACAGACATGGGGGACAGCCCATGAGACGCGTCGTCATCACCGGGATCGGGGTGGTCGCCCCCGGCGGGGTCGGCACCAAGGCGTTCTGGTCACTGCTGACCGAGGGCCGCACCGCGACCCGCCGCATCACCCTCTTCGACGCCTCCTCGTTCCGCTCACAGATCGCGGCCGAGGCCGACTTCGACCCGGCCGGCCACGGCTTCGGTCCGCAGGAGGCCCGACGCCTGGACCGTGCGGCCCAGTTCGCCCTGGTCGCCGCCCGCGAGGCGGTCGCCGACAGCGGACTGACACCGGCCGAACGGGCCGAACGCACCGGAGTCACCCTGGGCAGCGCGGTCGGTTGCAGCACCGGACTCGACGAGAGCTACGCACACGTCAGCGAGCACGGCAGCCACTGGCTGCTGGACCACACCCGGGCCGAGCCCAGGCTCACCGACTACCTCGTGCCCAGCTCCATCGCCGCCGAGGTGGCCCGTGACGTCGGCGCGCAAGGACCCGTCGCGGTCGTCTCCACCGGCTGCACCTCAGGCCTGGACTCGCTCGGTCACGCCGCCGAACTCATCCGCGAGGGCAGCGCCGACGTGATGGTGGCGGGCGCCTCGGAGGCGCCGGTCACCCCGATCACCCTGGCGTCCTTCGACGCCATCCGCGCCACATCCCCGCGCAACGACGAACCGGAGACCGCCTCCCGCCCCTTCGACCGCACCCGTAACGGCTTCGTGCTCGGCGAGGGCAGCGCGGTGCTGGTCCTGGAGGAGTACGGGCACGCGCTGCGGCGCGGCGCCCATGTGTACGCGGAGATCGCCGGCTTCGCGAGCAGGTCCAACGCCTACCACATGACGGGACTGCGCCTGGACGGCCGGGAGATGGCCGAGGCGATCCGGGTCGCCCTGGACGAGGCACGCCTCGACGGCACGTCCGTCGACTACATCAACGCCCACGGATCGGGCACCAAGCAGAACGACCAGCACGAGACGGCGGCGTTCAAACGCAGCCTGGGCGAGCACGCCCACCGGGTGCCGGTCAGCTCGATCAAGTCGATGATCGGCCACTCGCTCGGTGCGATCGGCTCCCTGGAGATCGCCGCCAGCGCCCTGGCGATCGCGCACGACATCGTGCCGCCGACGGCCAACCTGCACGATCCGGACCCCGCCTGCGACCTCGACTGCACACCACTGGTTGCACGGGAGCAGCGCACCGACACCGTGCTCAGCGTCGGCAGCGGCTTCGGCGGCTTCCAGAGCGCGATGGTGCTGACCACCCGCCGGCTGGGGGCGGCCGCATGACCGCCGCGGCTCCCGAGGAAGCCGGGCTGATCGATGCCCGCGGCGTGGAAGCGGCCGTCACCGGCATCGGTGTCGTCGCGCCCGGCGGCGTCGGCACCGAACAGTGGTGGGCGGCCGTGCTGCGCGGCGAGAACGCCATCGGGCCCGTCACCCGCTTCGACGCCTGCGGCTATCCCGCGCGCCTGGCCGGGGAGGTGACCGGATTCGTCGACGAGGACCATGTGGCGAACCGGCTGCTGCCCCAGACCGACCGGATGACCCGCCTCTCGCTCGCCGCAGCGGCCGAGGCACTGAGCGACGCGGACCTCGACCCGGCCCGGCTGCCCGACTACGCGGTGGGCGTGGTCACCGCCAACGGCACCGGCGGTTTCGAGTTCGGGCAGCACGAACTCCAGGCACTGTGGAGCAAGGGCAGCCGGCACGTCGGCGCCTACCAGTCGTTCGCCTGGTTCTACGCCGCCAACTCCGGCCAGATCTCCATCCGGCACGGACTGCGCGGCCCCAGCGGAGTCATCGTCTCCGAGCAGGCGGGCGGCCTCGACGCCGTCGCCCAGGCCCGCCGCCGGCTGCGCAGGGGGACACAGGCGGTGATCACCGGCGGAGTCGACTCGGCGATCTGCCCCTGGGGCTGGACGGCACACCTGGCCGACGGCGCACTGAGCACCCGCGACGACCCGGACCGGGCCTATCTGCCCTTCGACACCGAGGCGTCGGGCCATGTCGTCGGCGAGGGCGGTGCCCTGCTCGTCCTGGAGGACGGGGACGCCGCCCGCGCTCGCGGCGCCACCGTCCACGGCACGATCGCGGGCTGCGCCGCCACGTTCGACCCGGCGCCCGGCACCGGGGAGCCCCGGCTGCGGGCCGCCGCCGAACTGGCCCTGGCGGACGCCGGAACCACCCCCGGCGAAGTCGATGTGGTCTTCGCCGACGCGGCGGGCGAACGGAACGCCGACCGCGCCGAGGCCCAGGCGCTGGCCGGGCTGTTCGGCCCGTACGGGGTGCCGGTCACCGCACCCAAGTCGATGACCGGCCGGCTCTCGGCGGGCGGCTCCGCCCTCGACCTGGCGGCCGCCCTGCTCGCCCTGCGCGACCAGGTGATCCCCTCGACGACCGGCACGGCACGGGCCGCCGACGACTGCCCCGTGGATCTGGTGACCGGCGGGCCGCGCCCGGCCGCGCTGCGGACCGCACTGGTCCTGGCCCGCGGCCGAGGCGGCTTCAACGCGGCCACCGTGGTGCGCACCGCGCGCTGACCGCGCCCCGCCGCCGGACGCTCTGAAACAACACCGAGGAGAAAGGCACTTCTGTGGACCGGCTGGAGCTCACCGAACTCACCACCCTGCTGCGCGCCTGCGCGGGCGAGAAAGAAGGCATCGACCTGGACGGCGACGTCCTGGACACCCTCTTCCTCGACCTGGGCTACGACTCGCTCGCCCTGCTGCAGACCACCGGCGTCATCGAGCGCGACCACGACGTACTGCTGGACGAGGAGGCACTGGAGGACGCCAGGACCCCGCGCCAGTACCTCGACCTGGTCAACCGCGCCCTGTCTGCCCGGGCCGCCGCCCGATGAACGGCGACGTCCCCCAAGAGCGGCGCACAAACACGCGCGTCACCGGCACGGGCCCTACCGGGCTCGCACCGGCGGACCGGTTTGTCCGCCGCCGCGGCCCCGGCAAAGGGCTGCCCCGCAAGGAGCCGAACATGCCACACACCCGACCCGCCCGCCGGGCCGGGGAGACGAGAACACCCCGGCTCACGGAGATCGCCGACGGCGTCTTCGCCTACGTTCAGCCCGACGGCGGCTGGTGCCTGAACAACGCCGGAGTGATCGCCGACGGCGGCGACGGCCTCCTCGTCGACACCGCTGCCACCGAGACACGGGCCCGGCACCTGCGCGCGCAGGCGCTGCGGGCCGCGGGCGGCCCGCCACGCCTGGTGGTCAACACCCACTTCCACGGCGACCACACCTTCGGCAACTTCGTCTTCCCCGAGGCCGTCGTCATCGGCCACGAGCGGGCGCGCACCGACATCGCGGCGGCCGGACTGCACATGGCCGGGCTGTGGCCCGACGTGCACTGGGGCGACCTGGAGATCGTGCCCCCGAGCATCACCTACCACGACCGCATGACACTGCACGTGGGCTCCCTGCGGGCCGAACTGATCCACCCGGGGACCGCGCACACCACCGGCGACACCGTCGTATGGCTGCCCGGACAGCGCGTGGTCTTCACCGGCGACCTGGTCATGTCGGGCGCCACACCGTTCTGCCCGATGGGCTCGGTCTCCGGCTCCCTGGCCGCGCTGCGGACCCTGCGCACACTCGGAGCCCGCACGGTCGTGCCGGGCCACGGACCGGTGGGCGGGCCCGGACTGTTCGACGACAACGAGGGATATCTGCTGCGCCTCCAGCAGCTCGCCCGGGAAGGACTGGCCGCTGGGCTCACCCCGCTCCAGGTCGCGCGCGAAGCGGGCCCCGGCCCGTACGCCGGCCTGCTGGACGCCGAGCGGCTGGTGCCCAACCTGCACCGCGCCTACGCGGAGGAGCGCGGCGCGGCGCCCGGCGATCCGCTGGACATCCCGGCGCTGTTCCGCGAGATGTCCGAGCACCACGGCGGGCGGCCCGCCTGCCACGCCTGACGTAACGTCAAAAAGACTGGTGGTCGGGGGTGATGCGCCGCTCACGCGTGCACAGCTCCCCGTCCTCGTACACCAGCACGTCCTCCACCACACTGCTCGGCGCGACGACCGGCGCCGGGTCCCAGGGGCGGCTGACCATCACCAGCGTGTAGTAATGCGTGACCAGGGAGCCGTCCGGCCCCGGGTCCACGCGCAGCATGTTGTACCAGTGCCGGCGCTGCACCGGCTCGGTGCCGAAACGCCGGGCGTGCGCGGCGCGCAGCGCCGCCGCGATGGCCTCGCGGCCGCGCACCGGCGGAAGCCCGGGTGACGGCGCGAACACCCCGTCCGCGGTGAACGTGGCGGCGAACTCGTCCGCCCGCAGATCGTCGAGCAGCCGGACCTGCCGGGCGTAGAACTGCTGGACCTCCACATAGAGCGCGGCCTGGTCGGTGCCGAGCCGCGGCTCGGTCGCATACGTCGTCATCTGATCTCCTGGTCTCAAGGGCCCATGGGGCCGGTGCGGCTGTTCCTCAGCCGAGGTCGTCGCGGGTCACGACGCGGTGGCGGGTGCGCCACTTGCCGCGCGAGCGGACGAGCACGTCCTCCATGACGCAGACCCGGTGCACCGCCGATCCGCTCTGGCCCGGTGTCACGTACACCAGCGCGTAGCAGCGTGTGCGCAGCGTCCCGTCGGCCTGCGGCCGCAGGTCGAGCATGCCGATCCAGTGCCTGAACCGCTCCCCGCCGCGGGCCTGCTGGGCCTTGTTGCGCCGCACGTTCGACGCCAGAGCGGCGCGTCCGCGCACCGGCTCGTCCAGTGTCGGTACGTCGAAGACGGCGTCCTCGGTGAAGGTGCCCGCCCAGCGCTCGGCCTCGTGCGAGTCGAAGAGCTGCATCTGGTGCGCGTAGAACTGCTGGATCTGCGCGTACAGGACGCCGAACTCCGCTTCGGCGAGCACCTCGGCGGGTGCCCCGAAGACGGCTTCGGCTGCGGTGTCGCCTGCGGTGCGGCTGAGCATCCCGGTGGTCATGTGACCGGCCCTCCGTTCCATCGGATGCGGACACTCTCTGCGGCACAGATCGAGCGCTCTTCGAAGATTCCTCAAGCGCCCCGGTCGAACGTGTGAACCGCAGCCTGTGGAACGGCAGCCGCACACCGACCAGCCGGAGGAGAACGAGCCATGCCGAACTTCACCTTCCCGGACCTTCCGCTGGACGGTCTGCTGCGCAGGGCAGCCGTGCGCGACCCCGACGGCATCGCCGTACGGACCGCGGACACGGCCCTCGGCTTCGGCGAGCTGGACGCGCTGGCCGATCGCGTCGCCGGCTGGCTGCAGCGGGAGAACCCGGGCCCGAAGGGCGTACGGATCGGCGTCGCCCATGTCCTCGCCCCGGTCTTCGCCGCCACCTACTACGGCACGGTCCGCAGCGGTGCGACCGCCGTCCTGGTCAACCCGCTGGCGGGGGAGGACGGGCTGCGGCACGTCCTCGCCACCGCCGAGGTGGAGACGGCGTTCGTCCCCGCGGCCACCGCCGAGCTGCTCACCACGATGCGCGGCGCACTGCCCCGGCTCCGCACCGTCGTGGTGACCGACGCACCGGACGGGGTGACACCGGGCGACACGGTGCCGCTGCACGTGGCGCTGGAGTCGGCACCGGACGCTCCCGGACACGGCCCGTTCGACCCGGCGTCGATCGCCTGCGTCCAGTTCACCACCGGCACCACCGGCCGCCCCAAGGGCGTCCTGCTGACCCACCGCAACCTGGTCGCCAACGCGAAGCAGACCGCTCTCGCCCACCGCCTGGACCAGACGTCGGTCACCCTCAACCACCTGCCGCTCTACCACATCATGCACCTCAACTCGGCGGTGTACGCCGGGTCCTGCCAGGTGCTCTGCCCGGACCCCGACCCGTTCGCCTCGCTCGCCGCGGCCGCCGCGGCCGGCGCCACCCACTACTACGGACTCCCCGCCCGGCTGCACCGCCTCGCCACCGACGAGCGCCTGACCGCCACCGCACCGGCCGTGCCCGCCGGCACCCGCCTGACGGCCGTGCTCTCCGGCGGCTCCGGACTGCGGCCCCAGGCGGCGCGCGCCCTGCGCGACCGGCTCGGCGTCCCCGTCATCCAGGGCTACGGCATGGCCGAGCTCTCCCCGCTCACCCACTGCCAGCGGCCCGAGCGCCACCGGGCGGGCGAGGTCGGCGAGACCGTCCCCGGGACCGAGTGCCGCCTCGTCGACGTGGACTCGCGCACCCCGGTCGAGGTCTGGTCCACCGGAGAGGTTCAGGTCAGGGGCCCGCAGCTGATGGCCGGCTACCTCGGCGACGCACAGCCGTCCCGGATCGACGAGGACGGCTGGTTCTCCACCGGCGACATCGGCTACCTCGACGACGACGGAGCGCTGCGCCTGGTGGACCGGCTCGCCGACATCTTCAAGTACGACAACGAAATCGTCTCGCCGAGCCGGGTCGAACGGGTCATCGGCGAGGATTCGCGGGTCGCCGACTGCATCGTCGCCGACTGGCCCGACGACGTGCACGGCGGCCTCGTCTGGGCCGGGATCGTCCTGCGCGACGACCCGGGGCCCGGACCGCACGCCGGACACGACGGGTCCGGACAAACCCCGGTGCCCGACGTCCTCGAATCGATCACCGCACGCGCCAACGAGCGGCTCGGGGACTTCGAGAGGATCCGCCTCGCCGAGGCGCTGGAGGCCGTGCCCCGCACCCCCACCGGAAAGCCCGAACGACGCGCCCTGCGAAAGCAGTTGAAGGCCCGCGCCGCCGCCGAGCGACCGCATCCGCCCCACCACCAGGAGCAGACCATGGTGACCTTCGCCAACAAGCCGACCGTGCACGGCGCCATCGACGCCCTCCTCACCGCCAAGAACCTCGGGCCGCCGGCGACGCCCGAGCGCAGGCTCCACGAAACGGCCGAGGAGGGCGCATGACCACCGACCGGCCCGACGCGATCGTCGCGGGCGCCGGCCCCGTCGGTCTGACCGCCGCCCACGAACTGGCCCGCAGGGGCCTGCGGGTACGGCTCGTCGACGCCGCCGCCGGCCCCGCCCGCACCAGCAGGGCCGTGGCCACGCATCCGCGCACCCTGGAGACGTACGACCAGATGGGCATCGTCGACGACATGCTCGTACGGGGCCGCCGCAACCGCGCGTTCACCATGTACGCCGAGGGGCGCCGGCCGGTGCGGCTGGAGGCCGACTACGCCACGATGCCGACCTCCTACCCGTACACCCTCGTCATCGGTCAGACCGAGACGGAAGAGGTGCTGCGCGAGGCCGTGGCCCGCCTCGGCGTCGAGACCGAGTGGGGGGTCCGGCTCACCGCCTTCGAGCAGGACACCGACTCCGTACGGGTGAGCCTGAGCAGCTCGGACGGCACCGAGGAGAGCGTCGAGACGTCCTGGCTCGTGGGATGCGACGGAGGCCACAGCACCGTACGCAAACTGCTCGGCCTGGAACTGGTCGGCGGGGCGGGCGAGACCTGGATGCTCGCCGACGCACCGGTCACCACCGACCTGCCGCCCGACACCATCTACTGGGCCCACACGGGCGGACAGGCACTGATGATGGTGCCCTACGCCCGCCAGGGACACTGGCGGCTGCTGGACACCGCACCCGTCGGGCGGGACACCGACCCGCGCCCCGTCGAGGAGCGGCTCACCGAGAAACTGTCGGCCGGGCTCGGCCGCCGGGTCCGGGTCGGCGAGAGCGAGTGGACCTCCGTCTTCACCTTCCAGCAGCGGATGGTGCAGCGGATGCGCGAGGGCCGCGTCCTCGTCGCCGGGGACGCCGCGCATGTCCACAGCCCCGCCTCCGGACAGGGCATGAACACCGGCATCCAGGAGGCGTACAACCTCGGCTGGAAGCTGGCCATGGTCGAGCGCGGCCACGCGGGCCCGGAACTCCTGGACACCTACGGCGAGGAGCGGGTGCCGATCGGCCGGGCCCTGCTCGGCTCCACCCGGGCCGCCACCTTCCTCGTCCAGCTGAAGAACATGCTCGCCTCGGTGGCACTGCCCGTCGTCTTCACCGTCGTACGCAACGTGACCCCGCTGCGCCGGGCCATCCAGCGCAAGGTGCTCGGCGGCATGTCCGGGCTGCGCATCGGCTACGGCGAGTCGTCCCTGACCACCATCGACACCTTCCACCACGTACCCGGCACCGCCGTGCTCTCCATGGCCGCCGTGATGTCCGGCGCCGAACCCACCCCGGCACCCGGGCCCGGCGAACGGGTCACCAAGGCCCCGGTCCACGACCCGGACGACCCCGGCTGCGCCGGACTGCGCGCCGAACTCCGCGACCCCCGCTGGTCGTTGCTGCTCGCCGCAGGCGGCACCGGCCCCGGGGACGTCCCGGTGGGCGTGGCCATCACGGCCGCCGCCCAGTACTCCGAGTGGCTGTCGGTGCGCACCGTCGGCGGCACCGGACCCGACGGACCCGCCCCGCTCACCGACCCGGACGGACGGCTGCGCACGGCACTCGGCCTGGCGCCGGGCGGCTGGCTGCTGGTGCGCCCCGACGGCTACACCGCCGCGCGCGCCACCGCCCTGACCCGGGCCGCCCTGGGCCGGGCGCTCGCCCCGCTGCGGCCGGCCGAGCCGCTCGCCGACGCGGCCCGGCCCGAGCCGCGACTCGTACTGACCGACCCCACCCACCGGCTGAAGGAGCACTGACCGTGACCGACGACGAACCCGTCGCCCTGATCACCGGAGCCACCAGCGGCATCGGACTGGCGGTGGCCCGGCAGCTCGGCCGGTCCGGGCACCGCGTCTTCCTGTGCGCACGCACCGAACCGGACGTCGAGCAGACCGTCGAGGACCTCAGGAACGAGGGCCTGAAAGCCGACGGACTGGCGGCCGACGTCCGCTCCCGCGAATCCGTGGCCGCGCTCGTGAACGCCGCCGTCGAGACGTACGGACGCATCGACGTGCTGGTCAACAACGCCGGGCGCAGCGGCGGCGGCGTCACCGCCGACATCGCCGACGAGGTCTGGTACGACGTCATCGACACCAACCTCAACAGCGTCTTCCTGGTGACACGTGAGGTGCTCAAGAACGGCGGCCTCATGGACACCGGACACGGGCGGATCATCAACATCGCCTCGACGGCCGGCAAACAGGGCGTGCTGCTCGGCGCCCCGTACAGCGCCTCCAAGCACGGGGTCGTCGGCTTCACCAAGGCGCTGGGCCGCGAGCTGGCCCCCTCGGGCGTCACGGTCAACGCGGTCTGCCCCGGCTACGTCGAGACGCCGATGGCACAGCGGGTGCGCCAGGGGTACGCGGCGGCCTGGGACACCACCGAGGAAGCCGTGCAGGAGCAGTTCGAGGCGAAGATCCCGCTCGGCCGCTACTCGACACCGCAAGAGGTCGCGGGACTGGTCGGCTATCTGGCCTCCGGTTCCGCCGCCTCGATCACCGCACAGGCGCTCAACGTCTGTGGCGGACTGGGCAATTTCTGAATCCGCGAGAAAGAGGTGATGTGTGGTGTCGGGTGAGCGTGTGCACCGTACGGCGCATTCGGTCGAGGTGGCCGCACCGGCGGGGGTCGTCTACGGACTGATCTCGAACGCCGTGCAGTGGCCGCTGTTCTTCCCGCCGAACGTCCACGTCGAGCGGCTGGAGTTCGACGGGCGCAACGAACGGCTGCGGATGTGGGCGACGGCCAACGGACAGATCCGTTCGTGGATCTCACGGCGCGTGCAGGACCCGCAGACGCGGCGGATCGACTTCCGCCAGCAGCACCCGCAGGCCCCGGTCGAGACGATGAACGGGACCTGGACCGTCGAGGAGCGGACCGGCGGCACGAGCCTGCTGACCCTGCTGCACGACTTCACGGTGAACGGCGACCGGCCCGAGGACGTGGCCTGGGTGGAACTGGCGATCGACACCAACTCGGGTGCGGAACTGGACCATGTGAAGCGGCTTGCCGAGCGCTGGACCCGGCTCGACGAACTCGTCCTGTCCTTCGAGGACGCGGTACGGGTCAAGGGCCCGGCCGAGCTGGTCTACGACTTCCTGTACCGGGTGAACGACTGGCCCGAACTCATCCCGCACGTGGCACGCCTGGAACTGACCGAGGACACCCCCGGCGTCCAGGTCATGGCGATGGACACCCGCACCGCGGACGGCTCGGCCCACCTCACGGAGTCGGTACGGGTCTGCTTCCCGCACGCGGGCCGCATCGTCTACAAGCAGACCACCACCCCCGCCCTGATGGACGCGCACACCGGTGAATGGTCGGTGCTGCCCGACGAGTCCGGCGTGACGGTCATCTCCCAGCACAGCGTGGTGCTGCGCGAGGAGGCCATCGAGAGCGTGCTCGGCGAGGGCGCCGACCTCGCCCGGGCCCGTCGCCACGTCCGCGAGGCACTCGGCCGGAACTCCACGGCCACCCTCGACCTGGCCAAGCGCCACGCGGAGTCCGCGATCCGCGTCCTGTGACCGGACCCTTCACACCGGCACAGCCTTCCACGCCCAGACCTTTTCTGCCGAATCAACACTGAATGCCCGGCACGGTGGGGCGTCCACCGCTGCTCCGGCCCCGCTCTAGCCGTCGCCGTGAGAGTTGCCGCGACGGACTTCCTCGGAGGGGAACGGAGCGGCAGCAGTGGGCGCTCGACTCTTTCCGGCCGGCCGAGAGACCTCTAGGAGAGGCATGAGCCCCAACACGATCACAGCCGAGGAGACCCACGACCGGACGGCCCCGCCGTCCGACGGGCCGGTGCTGTGGCACCTCGCCCTGGTCAGCGGTGCCAGCGGCACATCCCTGGACGCCGGACTCGCCGGGCTCAAGGCCCGGTACACCGCGTCCCCGGCCCACGAGGACGCACCCGTCCGGATCCGGACCCTCGGCAGTGCCGACGGCGGCCACCGCGGCGCCGTGCTCGCCGGTGAGGGCGGGGCGACGGAACTGGGCGCCGAAGCGTCCGCCGGGACCACCGCGTCCGTCGCCTTCATGTTCCCCGGCCTCGGCGACCACTACCTGGACATGGGCCGCGATCTCTACCGCGACTTCCCGGTCTTCCGCGACGCCGTCGACAACTGCGCCGACGCCCTCGCCCCCGAACTGGGCCTGGACATCCGCGAGATCGTCTTCCCCGCCCCGGCACCCGGGGCACACCCCGCCCCGGCCGTCGACCTGCGCCGCATGCTCGGCCGCGACACGGCCGAGCAGAGCGAGAACGAACGCAGGCTGAACGCCACCCGCTTCGCCCAGCCGGCGCTCTTCGTCATCGAGTACGCCCTGGCCAGGCTCTGGGAATCCTGGGGCGCCCGGCCCTCGATCATGATCGGCTACAGCCTCGGCGAGTACGTCGCGGCGACCCTCGCCGGCGTGCTGTCCCTGAACGACGCGCTGACCCTGGTGGCCCGCCGCGCCGCACTCATCGACACACTGCCGCAGGGCGCCATGCTCGCCGTGATGCTCCCGGAGGAGCAGGTCCGCCCGCAGCTCGGCACCGACGTCTCGCTCTCCGCCGTCAACGGCACCGAGTTCTGCGTGGTGGCCGGGCCGGTGCCCGCCGTCGAGACCCTGGAACAGGGCCTCACCCGACAGGGTGTCGTCCACCGCCGGGTGCAGTCCACCCACGCCTTCCACTCCTCGATGATGCAGCCCATCGCCGACGAGGTCACCGAACTGGCGCGGACCCTGACCCTGAACACGCCCCGCATCCCGTACATCTCCAACGTCACCGGCCGGATCATCACCGACCAGGAGGCCACGGACCCCGGCTACTGGGCCCGCCACCTGGTCAGCCCGGTCCGCTTCGCCGACGGACTGAACGCCCTCGGCGCCGCCGACCTGCTGCTGGAGACCGGCCCCGGCCAGACGCTGAGCAGCATGGCCACCGTGGCCCGCGGCAGCGCGGCAGGCACCGTCGTCGCCTCCATGCGCCACCCGCTGGAGAACCGGTCCGACTCAGCCGTGGCACTCAAGGCCCTGGGCCGGCTCTGGCTCGCCGGCGCCGACATCGACTGGGCCGGCTTCCCCGCCTCCGAGCTGGACATCGTGGCCGACGGCGCCACGACGGCCGCCCGGGACACCGAGGAACACACCTCGACCGCCACCGAGCAGGAACTGCACGGCCTGTGGGCCAGGCTGCTGAAGACCGACCGGCTCCCGCACGACGTCAGCTTCTTCGAGGTCGGCGGCAACTCGCTGCTCGCCACCCGCCTGATCCTGCGCGTCAAGCGGACCTTCGGCGCCGAGCTCTCGCTGCGCCAGGTCTACGAGTGGGCCACCCTGTCCCGGATGGCGACCGCGATCGACACCCTGCGTGCCGGCGCCGAGCTGGCCCGGCCCGAGGGCTCCTCGCACACCGGCAACTCCCTGGCCCGCTTCACCCTGCCGAACGGCCTGACGGTGTCCCACCAGAACGAGGCGGAGACCCGCCACTTCTACGAGGACATCTTCGACCACCGCACGTACGCCAAGAACGGCATCTTCCTCCCGGACGGTGCCACGGTCGTCGACGTCGGCGGGAACATCGGCCTGTTCACCCTCTTCGCGCACTACGAGGCGAAGGACGTACGCGTCTTCACCTTCGAGCCCGCACCCCCGATGTTCGAGCTGCTGAGCCAGAACGTGACCGAGCACGGCGTCAACGCCCAGCTCTTCAACATCGGCATCTCCGACACCGAGACAGAGGCGAACTTCACCTTCTACCCGCGCAGCTCCGGCATGTCCTCGTTCCACCCGGACGACGCGGAGGAGAAGCACAACCTGCGCACGATCATCGCCAACCAGCAGAAGACCGAGGCCGACGCCGAGATCGCCGAACTGGTCTCCTCCGACGAGCTGCTCGACGTCCGCTTCGAGGCGATCGAGTTCACCGCCACGCTGCGCCCGCTCAGCGCCGTCATCCGCGAGCAGGGCATCGAGCGCATCGACCTGATCAAGATCGACGTGCAGAAGAGCGAGCGCCAGGTCATCGACGGCATCGCCGACGAGGACTGGCCCAAGATCCAGCAGATGGTGCTGGAGGCACACGACGCGGACGGCGAGGTCCGCCGCCTGGTCGAACTGCTGGAGAACCGCGGCTTCACGGTCAGGGCCGAACAGGACGAGCTGTACGTCGGCACGGACATCCACAACATCTACGCCGTACGCGGCGCACGCTAACGGAGTCGTACGACATGGAATTCACCACGGCAGGAGTCGTCGGCGCGGGCGTCATGGGCGTCGGTGTCGCACAGAATCTCGCACAGACCGGTCACCGGGTGGTGCTCGTCGACATCTCCGACGAGGTGCTCGACAACGCACGCCGCGAGCTGCGCAACAGCCTGCGCGCCTACGCCCTGTTCAACAAGGGCTCCGGCGTCGACCCGGCGGCGGTCTTCGAGAAGATCGAGTTCACCACCGACTACGAACTGCTGGCCAAGGCCGACTTCGTCGTCGAGAACGTCACCGAGGACTGGGGCATCAAGCAGCAGGTGTACGAGCGGATCGACCGCATCGTCCGCCCCGACGTGGTCTTCGCCGTCAACACCTCGGCGATCTCCATCACCCGCGTCGGCTCGGTGACCACGCGCCCCGAGCGGGTCATCGGCATGCACTTCATGAACCCGGTGCCGATGAAGCCGATGGTCGAGGTGATCCGCGGCCACCACACCACGCCCGAGACCATCGACACCGCCCGCCGCTTCCTCGCCGGCATGGGCAAGGAGTGCATCGTCGTCGAGGACGTGCCCGGCTTCGTCTCCAACCGGGTCCTCATGCTCACCATCAACGAGGCGGCCTTCCTGGTCCAGGACGGCGTGGCCCCCGCAGCCGACGTCGACCGGATCTTCCAGACCTGCTTCGACCACCGGATGGGCCCGCTGGAGACCGCCGACCTGATCGGCCTCGACACCATTCTCAAGTCCGTCGAGGTGCTCTACGAGAGCTTCAACGACAGCAAGTACCGGCCGGCCCCGCTCCTCAAGAAGATGGTCGCCGCCGGCCTGCTCGGGCGAAAGAGCGGCGAGGGATTCCACAAGTACCACTGACCTGCCGGTCACCCGGCGCCGCACACCACGACAACAGGACGGATGAAGAGATGAGCACGGACAACAGGGCCAGGATCGCGGAATACCTCTCCCGTTTCTTCCCGGTTCAGGACCTGAAGGACGACGACGACATCTTCGAACTCGGCTTCGTCAGCTCGATGTTCGCGATGCAGCTCGTCTCCTTCGTGGAGCACGAGTTCGGCATCACGGTCGAGAACGAGGACCTGGAGCTGGAGTACTTCCGCTCCATCGGCGCCCTCGACGCATTCGTCGCCCGCAAACAGTCCGTCCTGGTCCCGCAGTAGGACGAGAGCGGACACGACGACGATGACCGGAGCGCTCACAGCCCAGCAGGCACAGGACCGGAAGGAATTCCGGGCCTTCGCCGACCGCCACATCGCACCCCACGCCGACGCCTACCACCGGGCCCAGCGCACCCCGCCCGAGATCATCCGGCTCCTCGCCGACGAGGGCCTGCTCGGGCTGCCCGTCGCCCAGGAGTACGGCGGCGGTGGCTGCGACGCGGTCACCCTCGGCCTGCTCGCCGGTGAACTCGGCCGGGCCTGCTCCTCGCTCCGCAGCCTGCTCACCGTCCACACGATGGTGGCGCACGCGATCGCCCGCTGGGGCAGCCGCTCCCAGAAGGAGACCTGGCTGCCCCGGCTGGCCCGCGGCGAACGCATCGGCGCACTCGCCGTGTCCGAACCGGGCGCGGGCAGCGACGCCTCGGCGGTCACCACCCGGCTCGTCCGCGACGGCGACGACTGGGTGGCCGACGGCCACAAGAAATGGATCACGTACGGGGAGAGCGCCGACCTGTTCCTGGTCGTCGGCCGCTCGGCGGAAGGGCCCACGGCCCTGCTCGTGGAGCGGGACACCCCCGGACTGCGGACCGAACCGATCGAGGACATGATCGGCATCCGGGCCTCGATGACGGCCCATGTGTACTTCGACGACTGCCGCGTACCGGCCGGCAACGCACTGGCCAGGCCCGGACTCGGCGTCTCCCACGTGGTCGGTGCCGCCCTCGACCTCGGCCGCTACACCGTCGGCTGGGGCTGCGTCGGCATCCTCGACGCCTGCCTGGAGGCGAGCGCCGACTACGCCGCGACCCGCGAGCAGTTCGGCTCCCTCATCAAGGAACACCAGCTCGTCAGACGCATGATCAGCAACATGTACACGGACGCGCACGCCGCCCGGCTGCTGTGTCTGGAGGCCGGACGGCTGCGCGACGAGCGCCACCCGGGCGCCCTGGCCGCGACCTCCACGGCCAAGTACTTCGCCGCCACCGCCGCCGGCCGCGCCGCGGCGGACGCCGTCCAGATCCACGGCGCCAACGGCTGCAGCTCCGACTACCCCGTCCAGCGTCTCCTCGGGGACTCCAGGGTCATGGAGATCATCGAGGGCAGCGCACAGCTCCACCAGGTGGGGCTCGCCGAGTACGCGTTCCAGGAACGCGGACCGAGGAGTGACCGATGACGACGACCGTGACGACCGTCAAGTGCGTGGTGTGGGACCTCGACAACACGGTGTGGGACGGGGTGCTGCTGGAGGACGGCGACGTCACCCTGCGCCCCGCCGTCGTGGAGGCGATCCGCACACTCGACGAGCGCGGCATCCTCCACTCGATCGCCAGCCGCAACGACCACGACGCGGCCATGGCGAAGCTGACGGAGTTCGGCATCGCCGAGTACTTCCTCCACCCGCAGATCCACTGGGGCAACAAGTCGGACTCCGTCAGGGCGGTCGCCGAGGCCATCAACATCGGCATCGACACCCTGGCCTTCGTCGACGACCAGCCCTTCGAACGCGACGAGGTCGGCTTCGCCCACCCGCAGATGCTGTGCATCGACGCCCTCGACGCCCCGGGCATCCCCGACCTGCCCGAGATGCGGCCCCGCTTCGTCACCGCCGACTCCCGCGAGCGCCGCCACCTCTACCGCGCCGACATCCGACGCAAGCACGCCGAGGACGCCCACCAGGGCACCGACGAGGACTTCCTCGCCTCGCTCGGCATGCGCTTCACCATCGCGCCCGCCCAGGAACGCGACCTCCAGCGCGCCGAAGAGCTGACCGTACGCACCAACCAGCTCAACGCCACCGGCTACACCTACTCCTACGAGGAGCTCGACGCCTTCCGCCGCTCGCCCGAACACGACCTCCTCGTGGCCGCACTGGAGGACACCTACGGCACCTACGGCAAGATCGGCCTCGCCCTCGTCGAACGCGGCGACGACGCATGGACCGTGAAGCTGCTGCTGATGTCCTGCCGCGTCATGTCGCGCGGCGTCGGCTCCGTCCTGCTCAACCACCTGATCCGCAGCGCCCACGACGCGGGCGTCAAGCTGCGCGCCGAGTTCGTGCCCACCAGCCGCAACCGGACCATGTTCGTCACCTACAAGTTCTCCGGCTTCCGCGAGGTCGGCAGGAACGGCGACGTGTCCGTCCTCGAACACGACGGCACCCACCTGCAGGGCTTCCCGCCGTACATGGACGTCACGGTCGAGCACTGACCACGGACCCGCACACCCGACACACCGCCACCGCACTGCTGGAGAGGGACGGAAAGCAGAGATGAACGCCCAAGCCAACGAGGAGCGACTGCGGCGGGCCATGGCTGCCGTCCTGCAACTCCAACAACGCAACGCGGAAATCGAGAACCAGCGCCACGAGCCGGTGGCCATCGTGGCCATGGCCTGCCGGCTGCCCGGCGGGGTCACCACCCCGCAGGACTACTGGGACCTCCTCGCCGAGGAACGGGACGCGATCGGCCCCCTGCCCTCGCGCTGGGAAGCCTTCGACCTGTACGACCCCGATCCCGCCGCCCCGGGCAAGAGTTACGCGCGCGAGGGCGGATTCCTCGACGGCATCGAGCAGTTCGACGCCGGATTCTTCGGCATATCGCCACGCGAGGCGCAGTCGATGGAACCCCAGCAGAGGATCGTCCTGGAGACGTCCTGGGAGGCACTGGAGCGCGCCGGGCTGCGGGACGACCAGTTCAAAGGCAGCCGCACCGGCGTCTACATAGGCGCGATGCGCCCCGACTACGAGACGATCCGCACCGACCTGGAGCTGCTCGACGGCTACCAGGGCACCGGCGTATCGGGCAGCGTCATCTCCGGCCGCGTCTCGTACGCCCTGGGCCTGCAGGGCCCCGCGGTGACGGTGGACACCGCGTGCTCGTCGTCGCTGGTCGCGATCCACCTGGCCGTCACGGCGCTGCGCAACGACGAGTGCGACATGGCCCTCGCCGGGGGAGTGACGGTCATGAGCTCTCCCGGGATGTTCGTGGAATCCAGCCGGCTCGGAGCGATGTCCCCCGACGGACGGTGCAAGAGCTTCTCGGCCGACGCCGACGGCGGCGGCTGGTCCGAAGGCGCAGGCATCCTGGTCCTGAAGCGGCTCTCGGCCGCGCAGCGCGACGGCGACCGGGTGCTCGCGGTGATCCGCGGCAGCGCGGTGAACCAGGACGGCCGCAGCCAGGGACTCACCGCCCCCAACGGCCCGGCACAACAGCGGGTCATCCAGGACGCGCTCGCCGCCGGCCGCCTCACACCGTCCGACATCGACGCGATCGAGGCACACGGCACGGGCACCCCCCTGGGCGACCCGATCGAGGCGGGCGCGCTCGCGGAAGTGTTCGGCCCGGGGCGTACCGAAGGAACACCGGTGTACCTCGGATCCTCGAAGTCCAACATCGGGCACAGCCAGGCCGCCGCCGGTGTCACCGGCGTCATGAAGATGGTGCTCGCGCTCCAGAACGACACCCTGCCCAGGACCCTGCACGCCGAGCAGCCGAGCCCGCACATCGCCTGGGAGGGCAGCGGTCTCGAACTCCTCCAGCAGGCACGCCCCTGGCGCCGGGGCGAGCGCACCCGCCGCGCGGGCGTATCGGCCTTCGGTATCAGCGGCACCAACGCGCACGTGGTGCTGGAAGAGGCCCCGCTGCCCGAGGACACGGCACCCGAACCGCGGCACGAACCCCGGGGCACCCTCCCGGCCGTGCTGCCCCTGGTGCTGTCGGGCCACGACGAGCAGGCACTGGGCGCACAGGCCGAACGCTGGGCCGCATGGCTGACGGAGCACCGCGACGTGCCGCTCGCCGACGTGGTGCGCACGGCGGCCCTGCAGCGCTCGCACCTGGAGACACGGGCCTCCCTGCTCGTCTCCGGCCACGAGGACGCCGCCGACGCACTGCGGGCACTGGCACAGGGGCTCTTGAGCGCCGACACGGTCACCGGCACGGCACGGGAGCGCGGCAAGGCCGTGTTCGTCTTCCCGGGCCAGGGCAGCCAGTGGGCCGGCATGGGCCGCGCGCTGCTCACCGAGTCCGAGGTGTTCCGGCAGGCGGTGGAGAACTGCGACGCCGCGCTGAAGCCGTGGACCGGCTGGTCGGTGCTGGACCTGCTGCGCGGGGAGACGGACGAGGACCTGCCGTCCCTGGACCGGATCGACGTGCTGCAGCCCGCACTGTTCGCGGTCATGATCGGCCTGGCCGAACTCTGGGCGTCACTGGGCGTGCAGCCCGCCGCCGTGGTGGGCTCCAGCCAGGGCGAGGTCCCGGCCGCGGTGATCGCCGGCGCGCTGTCCCTGGCGGACGGCGCACGCCTCACGGCGCTGCGCTCCCAGGGCCAGCTGCGCGAATGCAGCGGCCGGGGCGCCATGGCACTGGTCGAGATGCCGGTCGCCGACGTCGAGGAACTGATCGCCCCGTACGGCGGAACGCTCTCGGTGGCCGTGGTCAACACCCCCACCTCGACGGTCGTCTCCGGCGAAGTGGCCGCGGTCGAGTCGCTCCTGGAGGAGCTGGCGGGCCGCGACGTGTTCAGCCGCCGCATCCAGTCCGACACGGCAGGGCACAGCGCCCACGTGGACCCGGTCCTGCCCTGGCTGGCCGAGCAGCTCCGGGACCTCGAGGCACGCCCCTCCGCCGTACCGTTCTTCTCCACGGTCACGGGCGGCCTGCTCGACGGGGCGGAACTCGACGCCGCCTACTGGTGCCGCAACGTCCGCGACACCGTCCGCATGGACCTGGCGCTGCGCGAACTGGTGGACGGCGGCCACGACGTCTTCATCGAGATCAGCCCGCACCCGGTCCTCGGCATGGCACTGACCAGCGCGACCGCCGACACGCACGGCGCGGTCGTCGGCAGCCTCAACCGTGACCGCGGCGGACTGTCCCAACTCCTGCGCTCCCTGGGCGCCCTGCACGCCCAGGGATACCCGGTCGACTGGAGCCGCGCCCTGGGCGACGCCCCGGCCGCTCCCACGGCGGACCTGCCGACATACGCCTTCCAGCGCCAGTACCACTGGACCGACCTGCCGCCGGCCGTTTCCGGCCCGCGGCCGGCCGCCGGGACACCGGAACACGACACGGCACGGGACGGTGCCCCGCCCCGCAAACCCGCCGGGCTGCGCGGGCGGCTCGCCGGACTCGCGGACCACGAACGGCTCGACGTCCTGCTCGACGTCATCCGGCGCGAGGCCGCGACGGTGCTCGGCGCCACCGAACCCGTACCCGCGGACAAGCGCCTCCAAGAACTCGGCCTGGACTCGATCATGGGCCTCCAGCTGCGCAACCGACTGTGCGACCTGACGGGCAGCACGCTCGCGACGAACCTCGCCTTCACACACCCCACGGCCGAAGACCTCGCCGCCCATCTGCTGCCGCACGTCCTCGCCGCGGCCGACGACGAGACGGCCGTACCGCCCCTGGAGCGGGCCGAGGCCCGTGACGTCCACCCGGCCACCGAGGGACAGCGCCGTCTGTGGTTCCTGGAGCGGATGAACCCCGGATCGGCCCAGTACAAGGTGGCGATGCGGATCCGGACCGCCAGGCCGCTCGACCACGCCACCCTGACCCGTTCGCTCGAATGGATCGTCGCCCGGCACGAGGCACTGCGCACCGGCCTGGAGATGCGGGACGACGAGCTCGTCCAGGTCGTGCACACGGACCTGCCGGCCCCCGTCGTCTTCGAGGACCTGCGCGAACCCGGCGCCGACACGCTGCACGAGCACATCCACCACGAGGAACAGGAGCCGTTCGACCTCGGCGGCACCTCGCTGTTCCGCTGCCGCGTCCTGGACATGGCGGCCGACGACCAGGTGGTGTGTTTCAGCCTGCACCACGCCGTCACCGACGGCTGGTCGCTCTCGCTCTTCCTGATGGAACTCTTCCACGCCTACCAGGAGTTCCTGGCAGGACGTGAACCCGACCCGGAGCAGGCCGAGTTCCACCTCGGGGACTACGCGGCCTGGGAACAGCGCAGCATTGCGGAGGGTCGCTTCGAGGAGGCGCTGCATTTCTTCGGCACCGAGATGGAGGGCGTGGAACGGCTGGAGTTCCCGCCCGGCCCGGACAGCGTTCCCGACGGCGCCGAAGGCGGCGACACCCTCTACTTCACCGTCCCGGCCGGCCTCCGGACCGAACTGGAGGCACTCGCCGCCCGCACCTCGGTCACCCCGTACACCGTGCTCGTCAGTGCCTTCGCCACCCTGCTCGCACGCTCCACCGACCAGTACGACTTCGCCGTCGGCACCGTCTGGTCGAACCGTCAACTCCCAGGAATGAGCGGGACCTTCGGCTTCCTCGCCAACACCCTTCCGCTACGCTGCGACCTGTCGGGGGACCCGCGGTTCGAAGAACTGCTGGCCTCGATGTCCCCCCGCGTCAGGGGCGTGTTCGAGCACCAGAACGTTCCCCTGACCGAGGTCGTCCGCGCGGTCGGCGGCGCACGCACCGGCGACGAGAACCCGCTCTTCCGCGCCGTCTTCAACTACGGCGGCGCCGCCATGCCCACCGTGGGCGAGGGCGACACCGTGTGGCACCTGCCCTCGGCCGGCAGCCTCGCGGGCAACGTCCGGGGCGCCTCCAAGTTCGAGCTCGGCATCACACTCATCCCCTGCGGGGACGAGCTGCGGGGCGAGTTCGAGTACCAGGGGCACACGATCGACCGCACGGCCGCGCAGCGCATGGTGGACAACTTCACCACTCTCCTCCAATCGGTCGTCCGGGAGCCGGACCGCCCGCTCAGCCGCCTCCGGCTCCTCGCCGACGAAGAGCTGCGCTGGCTCGCCGAACGCGGTGGCCGCGTCACCCCGCACGCCCCCGACACGGCGTCCGCCCTGCAACTGGTCTGGGACCAGGTCCGCCGGACCCCCGACGCCGTGGCACTGATCTCGGACGGGCAGGAGCTGACCTACCGCGAGATGGCCTGGCACGCCTCTGCCCTGGCGGACAAGCTGCGCGCCGCCGGCGTCGGCCCCGAGACCCCGGTGGGGGTCCATCTGCCCAGGTCCTCCCAGCTCGTCGTCTCGGCCCTCGCCATCTGGCTGGCCGGCGGCGCCTACCTGCCGGTGGACCCCGGCTACCCGCAGGCTCGGGTCGCGTACGTCATCGAGGACAGCGGCATCGAGGTGGTCATCACCCGGGCCGGCACCGAAGCGGACCTGACCGGCACCACCGTCCGGGTACTGCTCGCCGACGACCTCCACGACGCGCCCGTCCCCGACGGCGACACGCTCCCGGAGATCACCCCTCCCGCGCTCAACGACCTGGCCTACGTCATCTACACCTCGGGCTCGACCGGCAGGCCCAAGGGCGTGCAGATCGAGCACAGCCAGTTCGTCAACTTCTGCCACGCGGTCGACGAGCGGATCGGGGGCGGCACCGGTGACACCTGGCTCGCCGTCACCAGCCCGTCCTTCGACATCTCGACCGTGGAACTGCTCTGGACACTGACCCGCGGCTACCGCGTGGTGATCGCACAGGGCAGCGTGGGCGAGTGGCCCTCCTACCGCACGTACGCGCCGACGCACCTCCAGTGCACCCCCTCACTCGCCCGGATGCTCCTCGCGGACTCCGCCGGCCGGGCCCTGCTCCGGGGCCTCGACCGGATGATCGTCGGTGGCGAGGCGCTGGACCGCGGCCTCGCGGCCAGACTCATGAACACCTGCCGGGGCGGCCTCACGAACATCTACGGCCCGTCCGAGACGACCGTCTGGTCCACCACCTGGCACGCCGAGCCCGGCGAGGTGTCCCTGGGCGACGCCGTGCGCAACACCAGCCTCTACATCCTCGACCGGCACGGGGCCCGGGTGCCCCGCGGCAGCCGCGGCGAACTCTTCATCGGCGGTCTCGGCGTCACCCGCGGGTACCTGAACCGCCCGGAGCTCACCGCGGAGCGATTCGTGGACGACCCGTTCACCGAGGCGGACGGCGCCCGGATGTACGGCACGGGAGACGTCGTCCGCTACCGCGAGGACGGCAGCCTGGAGTACTGCGGCCGGGGCGACGCCCAGATCAAGCTGTACGGCCACCGGATCGAGCTCGGCGAGATCGAGGCGGTCGCCGGGGAGCACCCCGCCGTCGCCGAATGCGCGGCCGTGGTGCGCAGGGACGAGGGCAGCGACCCCAGGCTCTGCCTGTACTGGGTCCGCGGCGACAGCACCGGGGACGTGGACGACGACGAACTGCTCCGCCACTTCCTGGCCAGGGTCCCGTCCTACATGGTGCCGTCGCAGCTCGTCGGCATGGACGAACTGCCGCACACGCCCAACAAGAAGGTGGACCGCAAGGCCATCCTGGCGCTGCCGGCGCCCGGCCCCGCAGCCGCCCCGACACCCCGGGACGGTGACGACTCGCTGGAGAACCTCGTCTCCCGGGCCTGGGCGGAGGTGCTCAACATCGCCCGCGTGGACCGCGACCGCGGCTTCTTCGAACTGGGCGCCAGCTCGATGACCGCGCTCCGGGCACACAGGACGATCTGCGAGGGACTGGGCCGGGAGTTCCCCCTCTCCGCGCTCTTCCGCTATCCGACCGTTCGGCAGCTGTCCGCCTTCCTGGGCGGCGCGTCGCAGGCCACCGCCCCCGGCCGGGTCGCGGCACGCCGGGGCCCGGCCACCGACGAGGCGGTCGCGATCATCGGGTTCGCCTGCCGGCTCCCGGGCGCCCCGGACGCCGACACGTTCTGGACCAACCTCAAGAACGGCACGGAGTCGATCCGGCGGTTCACCCCCGAGGAGCTCAGGGCGGCCGGGATCGGCGACGACACCCTCTCCGACCCCGACTACGTACCGGCCAAGGGCTTCGTCGAGGGCGCCGCCCTCTTCGACGCGGAGTTCTTCGACTGCTCGCCCGCCGAAGCCGGGACGATGGACCCGCAGCACCGGCTCTTCCTCGAATGCGCCTGGCAGGCCCTGGAACACGCGGGCCAGGTCCCGCAGGAGTTCGACGGCGCCGTCGGAGTCTTCGCAGGTGCCGGCCAGGGCGGGTACCGCAGCAGTGACGACGCCACCGAGCTGTCGGACTTCTACCGCACGATGGTCGGCACGAAGAACGACTTCCTGGCCACGAGGGTCGCCCACAAACTGAACCTGCGGGGGCCCGCCCTGACCGTCCAGACGGCCTGCTCCACCAGCCTCGTGGCCACACACCTGGCCCGGGAGAGCCTGCTGCGCGGCGAGTCGGACATCGCCCTGGCAGGCGGGGCCTCGCTCACCTACCCGCTGGAGCACGGATACTTCCACCAGGAAGGCCTGGTGTTCTCGCCGGACGGCAAGTGCCGGGCGTTCGACGCCGACGGGGCGGGCACGGTTCTCGGCAACGGCGTCGCAATCGTCGTGCTGCGCCGTCTCTCCGACGCACTGGCCTCGGGAGACACGGTCTACGCGGTCATCCGCGGCAGTGCGATCAACAACGACGGGTCCAACAAGGTCGGCTTCACCGCGCCCAGCGTCGACGGACAGGCACGCGTCATCGCGGCCGCCCAGGCCGACGCGGGCGTGAGCGCGGACACCATCGGATACATCGAGGCGCACGGCACCGGGACCACCCTCGGGGACCCGATCGAGGTCCAGGCCCTGCAACAGGTGTTCGCGACGGCCGGCCGCACCGAGCCGTGCGCACTGGGCTCGGTGAAGACCAACATCGGACACACGGACGTGACAGCGGGAGTGGCCGGTCTCATCAAGGCCGCACTGTCCATCCACCACCGGCAGTTGGTGCCGAGCCTGAACTACGACAAGCCGAACCCCGAGATGGAACTCGACCCGGAGCTCCTGTACGTCAACACGGAGCTGAAGCACTGGGCACAGGCACAGGGCCCGCGCCGCGCGGGAGTCAGCGCCTTCGGCCTCGGCGGTACGAACGCACACGTGATCCTCGAAGAGGTCCCGGTGACACAGGAAACGGAACCGTTCCCGCCCGAGGACACACGGCCGCTGCCGGTGGTGGTGTCGGGCCGCGACGAGGCAGCGCTGCGCGAGCAGGCCGGACGCTGGGCGTCCTGGCTGTCCGGGCGCGAGGACGTCCGCCTGGCGGATGCGGCGGTGACGGCTGCCCGGCACCGTGCGCACTTCGAGTCGCGGGCCAGTGTCGTCGCGGCCGACTCCGCTGAACTGGTCGAGGCGCTGGAGGCGCTGGCCGCGGGCCGGGCGCACGACGCGGTGGTGACCGGCAGTGCCGAGCGGCGCGGGAAGGTCGTTTTCGTCTACCCCGGCCAGGGCTCGCAGTGGGCCGGCATGGGACGTGAACTGCTCGCCTCCAGCGAAGTGTTCGCGCGGGCGGTCGATGCGTGCGATGCGGCGCTGAGGCCGTTCACGGGCTGGTCGGTGCGGGAAGTCCTCGCCGGAACCGAAGACGATCACCTGCTGCTCGACCGGACCGATGTGGTCCAGCCCGCCCTGTTCGCGATGGGCGTGGCCCTGTCCGCGCTGTGGCGCTCCCTGGGCGTGGAGCCGGCCGCGGTGGTCGGCCATTCGCAGGGCGAGGTGGTGGCCGCGGTGGTGAGCGGCGCTCTCACTCTGGAGCAAGGGGCGCAGGTCATCGCCCAGCGCTCCCAGGCCGCGCTCGTCTGTGTCGGCCACGGCGGGATGGCACTGATCGAGCGTCCCGTCGCCCAGGTCGAGGCATTCCTCGCCCCCTACGGCGACGCCCTGTCGGTCGCGGCGGTCAACAGCGCGGCCTCCACCGTGATCTCCGGCCAGGTGAACGCGATCGAGCAGATCGTCTCGGAACTCCAGGAGCGGGACGTCTACGCCCGCAGGATCAAAGCCGGCTACGCCTCCCACAACGCCCAGATGGACCCGCTCCTGCCGGACCTCGCCTCGAAGTTCGAGGACCTGGTGCCACAGCGAGCACAGATCGCGTTCTACTCCACCGTCACGGGCGAGGTGTCCGACGGGACCGGTCTGGACGGCGGCTACTGGTGCCGCAACCTGCGCGAGCCCGTCCGCTTCGACCGCGCCCTGGACCGGCTCCTGGACGACGGCCACACCGTCTTCGTCGAGATCTCCGCCCACCCGGTGCTGTCCATACCGCTCACCGACGGCAGTGCGGACCGCGGCGGCATCGTCGTCGGCACCCTCGCCCGCGACCACGGCACCACCACCCAACTCCTCCGCAACCTCGGCCTGTTGCACGTCCAGGGTCATGGCATCGACTGGAACCGGGCCCTCGGCCTCGAAGCGGGCCAGGGATCCCTGCTGAACCTGCCCACCTACGCCTTCCAGCGCGAGCACCACTGGAAGGAGGCACGGCGGTCGCCGCGGACCTTCGACGCCGAGGCCGGCGAGGCACTCCGCGAGGCCGTCGGCACCGGCAACGCCGCCGAGGTCATGGAGGTGCTGGGCGCCCCCGAGAACCTCAAGGACAGCGTCGCGGACGTCCTCCCGCTCCTGGAGAGCTGGTTCAGGAAGCAGACGGAGAAGGCCGAAGCGGAACGACAGGACCCGACCGCGTCCAGCGGCCGCCGGACCGGCCTGCGCGAGCGGCTGGCCGCGATGGCCGGGCACGACCGGCTGCCGACGGTGCTCGAACTGGTCGTCCAGGAAGCGGCCTCGGCCGTCGGCGTGCCGAGCGATGACATCGTCACCGATCAGCCGCTGTTCCAGCTCGGTGTGGATTCACTGGTCGCGGTCGGCCTGCGCGGCCGCATCGCCCGCGCGACCGGTCTGACCGTCCCCGTACAGGTCGTCCTGGGCGAGACGGGCTGCCTGGGCATCGCCGAGCACCTGATCGAAGGTCTGGCCGGGGACCGGGACGCGACCGGCGGAGACGGACAGGGACGCTGGCTGCGGACCCTGAAGCCCGCGGCCGAGCCGACCGCCCGGATCGTCTGCGTCGCCGGGGGCGGCGGAACGACCGCCGGCCACGTGCCCCTGATCCGGCACATCCCGGACGGCATCGAGCTGCTCGGCGTGCAGATGCCGGGCCGGGAGAGCCGGACGGCCGAGGCCCCCGCGACCTCCATGCGGGACGTGGTGGCGGCGATCACCGCCGAACTGACCGACCGCGCACCCGTGCCGACCGTCGTCTACGGCCACAGCCAGGGGTCGTGGATGGCCTGGGAACTGGCACACGCCCTCTCGGCCCTGCCGGAACCGCCCCCTGTCACGTTCGTGCCGGCGTGCGCGCTGCCGCCCTTCGCGAAGATGCCGCCGGCGATGCAACGGATGGAGGAGCTGGCCAGGACCCTCGACCAGGCCACCACCGATGAACTGGCCGTCGCCCTCGAGGGAATCCTGCCCGACGACATCCTGGCGAACGCCGAGCTCCTCACCACGTACAGCTCCGCGCTCCACCACGACGCGATCCTGTCGATGAATCATCGGGACTCACTGGTCGGTGACGGACGGGACCGTCTCCGCATCCCTGTCGTCGCCGTCGCCGCGAAGGACGATCCCGTGCTTCCCGAAGGGACGACACAGGGCTGGCAGAACCTGACGGACGGGGAGTTCGCGCACCACGTCATCGACGGCAGCCACGCGGCTCCGATCGAGAACAGCGAAGCGATGGCCGCAGAACTCGTGGCGGCGATACAGAAAAGCAGGGGAGAGAAAAATGTCTGAGGCAGTCCGGCCGGACGGCGCACGGATCCACTACGAGGTGCACGGCGAAGGCTTCCCCGTGCTGCTGCTGGCCCCCGACGTGGTGGGCAGCCGGACCGAGTCGTGGGAGGAGAACTTCTTCCACCCGGTGCGCGAACTGTCGCGGCACTTCAAGGTGATCGCGATGGACCAGCGCCACGCCGGCCGCAGCACCGCGCCCGCCGTCCCCTTCTCCTACGAGCAGACGGTCGCCGACCAGCTCGCGGTGCTCGACGAGGTCGGGGCCGAGCAGGCACACGTGGTGGCCGCCGGGTTCGGCTGCGTGCACGCCTGGCGGCTGGCACACGACGCGCCGGACCGGGTGCGGTCGGTGGTGGCCCAGGAACCGGCGGGCCGCGACGGCACCAACACCCTGGGGGACTTCTTCGGCCTCTTCGACCCGGCGATGAGGCTTCCGCGTGCGGCCGGTTTCGACGACCCGGAGACGGAAGGTCTCGGCGCGGTCTTCGAGGCCGCCGCCCGGGACGGCGTCTTCGACCGGAACCCGGAGGCCGGACCGTTCGCACAGCGGCTGCACGACGACAGCGAATTCAGGAAGGAGATCCTCGCCTTCCGGCGCGAGAAGTACGTCACGCTGCTGGTGCGGTTCCGCGACGCGATCTTCCCGGACGGCCGCGACCACTTCTCCGTCCCGGACGAGTGGATCAGCGAGTTCCCCGCCCCGCTGCTGGTACTGCCGGGCAGCTGCCTGCACCGCCCCGAGGCCCTGGCCGGGCGGATCGCCCTGGAGGCCCCCGAGGCGACCCTCCTCGACCCGGGCTTCGCCGCGCCCGAGCGGCGTGCGAAGACCGTGGCGTCGATCGTCGAGTTCCTGCTGAAGAACAACCCGAGCTGAAGGAAGGTAAGCACGCCATGCAATCGCTCGCAGAGATCGACATCACGAGTGAGCAGTTCTACGACGAGAACGGCTACCCGTGGCAGGAGTGGGACCGGCTGCGGGAGGAGTCTCCCGTCCACTGGTACCACCGCCCCGGCTACGAGCCGTTCTGGGCCCTGACCAGACACGAGGACATCTCCTGGGTCGCCCGCAACACCGACGTCTTCTCCTGCCGCGAGCGCACGGCGATCGAGACCCCGGACGAGATCGAACCGTGGGAGACGGAGCGCGAGCGCCGCGGCCAGGTCTACGGCCACGTGGCCGACTACCCCGCCGGCCTGGGCTTCATGGACGCGCCGCTGCACCGCCAGGTCCGGCAGGCCATGTACCCCTGCTTCACGCCCAAGGCCATGGCGGCGATGGAGGAGCGCTTCTTCCAGCTCTCCACCTCGTACGTCGCCGACTTCGTGAAGCGGCTGGACGAGCACGGCACCGCGGATGTGGCGCACGACCTCGCCGCCCGGCTCCCGCTGGCCGCCATCTTCGAACTGCTGGGGGTGCCCGGCGAGGACTGGGACCACCTCTTCCGCGTCCACCAGGACACCGCCTCCGCCTTCCACAAGGGCTACAAGCAGGAAGAGGGCGAGGAGGCGCAGGCCCGCTTCATGCGCGCCATGATCGAGCTGGACCAGTACATGTCCGGTCTCGCGAAGAAGCGCATGGAGGAGGGCGGCAGCAACGGGACCGACGTGCTGAGCCGGCTGGCGAAGGCCACCGTGCTCGGCAACCCCCTCGCGTTCCACGACATGTCCTACCAGCTGTTCAACCTGGTGCAGGCAGGCAACGGAACCACGCGCAACGCCATCGCCGGCGGCATCAAGGTACTGCTGGAGAACCCCGACCAGCTGCAGAAGCTGATCGACGACCCCACACTGCTCGACGGTGCCGTGGACGAGATCCTGCGCTGGACCTCGGTCGCCGTGGTGATGGCACGCACCGCCATGAAGGACACCGAGATCCGCGGCCAGAAGATCCGCAAGGGCGAGACCGTGGCCATGTTCTTCCCGGCGGCCAACCGCGACCCGGACACCTTCCCCGACCCGTACCGCTTCGACATCACCCGCAGCCCGAACCGGCACATCGCGTTCGGCGGCAACGGGGAACACCGCTGCATCGGGGCCGCCCTGGCGAAGACCGAGCTGCGCGCCATGTTCCGTGCCCTGCTGCCCGTGCTCCCGACCCTGGAACTCCACGGCGAATCGAAGATGCTGGTGCTGCGCCTGCTCATCTCCGAGTTCGTGCAGCTCCCGGTCCGCCGCAAGGAGGGCCTGGCATGACGGTGGAACAGAGCCTGGGAACCGAAACCCGGCCGATGCCCACCACCATCGAGGAATTCGCCGCGTGCGACGAGTCCGACCTCGAGATCCAGGTGCCCTGGACCGGGCCGGCCATCGACCCGGAAACCGGTGGGCTGAAGGGGCCGCTGCCCGACTCCTACGTCGTGGCCACCTCCGGCGGCTGGCCCAGGCCCGGCGCGATCGAGATCGCCACCGAGCTGAACCGGGTCCTCCTGGAGGAGCTGTGGAAGCGGGAGGGCCTGCTCGCGGCGACGTTCGCCATCTCCCAGAAGTGCTGGATGAGCTCGCGCGCCCTGGCCGTGTGGACGGACGAGGAGGCGCTGATGGGCTTCCTGCAGTCCGAGGGGCACATGAACGCGGTGCGCAAGACGAAGAAGCTCGCGTACGCATGGGAAGGGACGCGCTGGGTGAGCAGCTCGCCGACACTTCCCACTTTTCACGAGGTACGGGCCAGGCTGGCCCGGCAGAGGAGGAACAAGTGACGATCACCGCGGTGGCGCCCGAAAAGACGGACGCACTGGTCGCGCATTTGCTTCAGGAATTCGATCTCGCCTACGAGATGATCCTGGAACTCATCGACGGTTTCGACAACGAGACCGCACGCACCGCGCCGGAAGGGCACATGCCCGCCCTTTGGTTCCTCGGCCACCTGATGTGCTCGAAGGACTATGTCTCGGGGCTTTATCAGGAGGGCGGCATATCTCTTTCTCTTGAGTTCTACGACAAATGGGCGGGTGACTGCGACAAGGTCGACTGGGAGGGGGTGCCTTCCCTGGACGAAATGCTCGGCCTCTACAAGCGGATCCACGCACGGCTGCGTGAACTCGTGGCCGCACTGGGCGCGGAGGACCTGCACCGCGAGTGCCCGGTCGAGATTCAAGCTCCGCTTGACGATTACTGGAAGAAGCGTCTCGGGAAGCTCGGTTCCGCGCTCTCCCTGGTACAAATGCATGACGCCTACCACGGCGGTCAACTGGGAAGCCTGCGTGGAGCCCTCGGAATGACCGTTCCCTTCTGAGGGAGGCCAGTTGTTGACGGAAGCGCCGGCACTGGGCCGCTGGTACAGTGCCGGATTGTCGTCAACGGAATTTGTGTCGTCCTCAGAGAAGGTGTTCGATGGCATCTCACATCGCGTTCTTCAACTTTCCCGCATTCGGACATCTGAATCCGACTCTAGGAGTCGTGGAAGAACTCGTTCGACGTGGTCATCGGGTCAGCTGCACCACCACGGATCACTTCGCCCCCGCCATCGAGGCGGTGGGTGCGGAACCGGTTCGCTACACCTCCGTGTTCGGCCAGTACTACACGAACCCCTTCACGCCCGAAGCCATTTCGGGCGAAGGGCTGCGGACACTCGAAGAGGCGACGTCCCTGGTGAGCCAGGTGGAGAGCTTCTACGGGGACAACCGGCCCGATGTGATACTCCATGACTTCATGGCGTGGGGAGCCCGCTTCTACGCGGCACAGCAGAACATTCCGACGGTGCGGCTGTTCCCGTCGTACGGAGTGAACGAGCACTTCTCCATCCAGGCCAAGTTCCCCATGGCCGAGATGACCGACCCCAAGGTCATGGAGATGGTCACCAAGCTCGACGGGATGCTTCCCGGGCTCGGGTTCCCGGGCATGACGTCCATGGAGTTCTTCATGGAGCCGCCGAAGCGCGGCATCATCTTCCTCCCCAGGGACTTCCACTACGACGGGCACACCTTCGACGAGCGGTTCGTGTTCGCGGGGCCGTGCCTCGGTGACCGGTCGGCCTTCCAGGGCACGTGGCAGCCCCCGTCGCAGGACCGCCCGGTGCTCCTCATCTCCCTCGGCACCGCCGCGACCGGCTGGCCGGAGTTCTTCAGGATCTGCGTCGAGGCCCTCGCGAACTCCCGCTGGGACGTGGTGATGGCCGTCGGCGACAACATGGACCCGGCCGAACTCGGCGACCTGCCCGCGAACTTCGACGTACGACGCAGCGTTCCCCAGTTGGACGTGCTCCGCCACGCCGAACTGTTCATCACGCACGGCGGAATGAACAGCGTCATGGAGTCGCTCTACAACGGCGTCCCGATGATCGTGAACCCGCTGATGAGCGAGCAGCGCGCCAACGGGCTCCGCGTCGAGGAACTCGGTTTCGGCCGGCTGCTCACCCGCGACGACTTCAGCCTCGAAGCCCTGCGCAAGGCCATCGACGAGGTGTCCGCGGACAAGTCCGTCGCCGACCGCACACGGGCGATGGGCGAGGCGATGCGCAAGGTCGACGGCCCCGCCGTCGCCGCGGACGCCGTCGAGTCGTACCTGGCCGAAGGCGCCCGCTGAGTTCGAGTCAAGCTCAAGCAGGCGGCGCGACGATGTCGGTGTGGCATCCCGCGAGTTCCGTCAGCCGTTGTTGATCCGACCAGGGCATATTCCCGTCACAACACCGGCCACGTCATCCCGCGCGGGATGACGTGGCCGGATTTTTTCTGTCCGCCGGGTCGAACGCCGGTGAGCCGGCGCCTCGCCACATGAATCCGTCTCCGCAACGAGGAAGACAGCGTGAAACGACTGATAGGCACAACTCTGGCCGCGACCCTGCTCGCCGTGGTCCTCACACCCGGTGCGAGTGCCCAGGGCACAACGATGGTGGACGAGGGCAGGATCCGGGGCGAGGCGGTGTCCTTCCCGGGCATGGGCTCGCTCTCACAGCCCTCGGGCAAGGGAGGTTTCCGGTTCGGCGTCTCGAGTTCCGCGACACAGATCGAGGACCGGAACGAGAACAACGACTGGTACCTCTGGAGCAAGCCGGCCCCCGAGGGCCTCGGCAGGAGCCCGTTCGTCGGCGACGGCGTGGGCGGTTACACCCGGGCGCTCGACGACACCGGCCTCGTCAAGGACCTCAATGTGGACTCCTACCGGTTCGGTATCGAGTGGTCCAGGGTCGAGCCCCAGCGCAACAAGATCGACGAGGCGGCGCTCGACCACTACAGCAAGCAGATCGACGCGCTCGTCGCCAAGGGCATCCGCCCGATGATCACGCTGCACCACTTCGCCAACCCCGTATGGGTCGACGACCCGCGGGACCCCGACTGCAAGAACGGTCCGAGCGACACCAACCTGTGCGGCCTGGACCACCCGCAGGGCGGCGAACTCGTCGTCAAGGAGATGGCCGAGTTCGCCAAACTCATCGCCGAACGATTCGGCGACCGGGTCGACGAGTGGGTCACCCTGAACGAGCCGATGGTCTACATGACCTTCGCGCACGCGTTCGGTGCCGGTCCGCCCGGCAAGGCCAATCTGAACGCCGCGAACCTGAGCAAGTTCACCATGGCGCAGCGCCGTTACATCATGGCTCACGTGGCGATGTACAAGGCCATCAAGTCCGCCGACCGGGTCGACGCCGACGGTGACGGCGTGGCGTCCAGCGTCGGTCTGACCGTCGGCGCCCAGGAGTACGTGCCGATCCGCGGCGGCAAGGTCAGCAACGACCCCCGCGACATCGCGGCCCGTGACCGCTACCGTCAGTACACCGATTACGGCTTCGTCGACGCCCTGTGGCGCGGCACGTTCGACAGCGACCTGGACGGCACCGCCGACGAGCGGCACCCCGAGTGGACGGGCACCCTCGACTGGCTCGGCCCCCAGCTGTACGCCCGCATCGGCGTGTCCGCGCCCGGCGCGTCCGGCGGCGGCGACCCGAGCTACCCCGTGCTCGACGTGGACCTGTGCACCACCTCGCCCTGCCTCCCCTACAAGGACCCGTCCTACTTCGTGCCGGCGATGGGCTACGAGGCGTCCACACAGGGCCTGGCCGGGGTGCTGAAGGAGTACGGCAACCGCTACCGCGGACTGCCGCTCCTGGTGAGCGAGTCCGGCATCGCGACGGAGAACGGCACACGCCGGTCCCAGCACATCGTGCGCACCCTGGAACAGATCTCCCAGGCACGCGCCGCCGGGGTCGACGTCCGCGGGTACTACCACTGGAGCCTGCTCGACAACTTCGAGTGGCTGTCGGGCTACTCGGCACGCTTCGGGCTCTACCAGGTGGACCGCACCACCATGGAACGCATCCCGACGAGCTCGGTGCCGGTCTACCGGGAGATCGCCCGGTCGCGTTCCCTGTCCCCGCAGACCAGGCAGGAATTCGGCGGTACGGGGCCGCTCGCCCCGGAGACAGCGAGCAGCACCGCCCGCTGACGCCGCACGAACACACCGGGGGCCGCTCCGCCCGGACGGCCCCCCGTTTCCCCCTCCCTCCCGGAAGTCCGGTTCGACGAGCAAGGAAGAGCAGATGAGCTTTGCCCAGCTGAACAGTGGTGCAGCCGCCCCCCTGCCGGGCGCCGACGACATCGCCGGCTTCCTGCGCGACATCGTCGCGGCAGCCCTCGACGCACGGCCGGAAACCGTCGATGCCGACCGGCCACTGCGTGACCTCGGACTGGACTCCGCACAGATCATGTCCCTCGTGGCCGCGCTGTCGGAACACCTCGGACGCCCCGTGCCCGGCTGGGTGGTGTGGCAGTACCCCACCGTCGCCGGGCTCAGCGCCCACCTGGCCGGCGACGAAGCACCCCCCGCCGCCGCACCGCGCACCGGACCGGCGCACACCACCGCGAACGAACCCATAGCCATCGTCGGCCTCGGCTGCCGCCTGCCCGGCGGCATCGAGACGCCCGAGGCGCTCTGGGAGAGCCTGTGCGACGGACTCGACGCGATCCGCGAGGTCCCCGCCGACCGCTGGAACGCCCAGGACTGGCTCGACCCGGACCCCAGGGCACCCGGCAGGATGAACACCCGCTGGGGCGGCTTCCTCGACGACGTCGCCGGATTCGACGCCGACCTGTTCCGGATCTCGCCCGCCGAGGCCAGGCACATGGACCCGCAGCAGCGCATGGCGCTGGAAGTCGCCTGGGCCGCCTTCGAGGACGCCCGGATCGTCCCCACCGACATCACCGGCACCCGCACCGGTGTCTTCTTCGGCACGATGGCGCAGGAGTACCACCTCGCCACCGGCGCCGACGCCGACGACATCGAAACGCACTCCGCCGTCGGCTGGGACAACTCCATCATCCCGGCACGCATCGCCTACACCCTGGGCCTGCACGGCCCCGCCATGGCCGTCGCGACCGCCTGCAGCTCCTCGCTCACCGCCACCCACCTCGCCGTGCAGAGCCTGCGCCGCGGCGAGACCGACCTCGCCCTGGCCGGCGGCGTCAACGTCATGCTCCACCCCAACACCACCGTCGCCATGACCAAGTTCGGCGGCATGAACCCGGACGGCCAGTGCCGCGCCTTCGACGCAGGCGCCAACGGCTACGTACGCGGCGAGGGCTGCGGCGCCGTCGTCCTGCGCAGGCTCTCCGACGCCCTGGCCTCCGGCGACCGCGTGTACGCCGTGATCCGCGGCACCGCCGTCAACAACGACGGCGCCTCCAACGGACTCACCGCCCCCAACCCGCGAGCCCAGGCGGACGTCGTGCGCACCGCCTGGCAGGACGCCGACGTCGACCCCAAGGACGTCTCCTACGTGGAGGCGCACGGCACCGGTACCCTCCTCGGCGACCCCATCGAGGCCGAGGCACTCGGCACGGTGTTCGCCGAGGGCCGCGAGGAACCGCTGCACCTGGGCTCCGCCAAGACCAACTTCGGCCACCTGGAACCCGCGGCCGGCGTCACCGGCCTGCTCAAGACCGCCCTGTCCCTGTACCACGGCGAAATCCCCGCCAGCCTCCACTTCGACGTGCCCAACCCGCACATCGACTTCGACGCCAACAAGCTCAGCGTCGTCGCCGAACGCCGGCCGTGGCCCGCCGCCCGCCGCCGCTACGCGGGCGTCAGCGGCTTCGGCTTCGGCGGCACGAACGCCCACGTCGCCCTCGAAGAGGCCCCCTACAGCCGTCGCCGCCTCACCCCCGTCACCGCCGACAGCGAGGGCGCGCTGCACGACGCCGTCGCCGGCCTCGGCGCCCGGGACGACACCGCCACCGGCCCGTACGCGACACCGGCCCACGACGCCGGAACCCACCGGGCGGTCGCCGCCCTGACCCCGGCCGGCCGTGCCGAACTCGTCGCCGGTCCCGGCCGCTCCACCGGGCGACCCCCGCTCGCCTTCTTCTTCTCCGGCCACGGCACACAGTGGATCGGCATGGGCCGAGACCTGCTCTCCGAACGCGCCTTCCGCGCCGCCCTCGACGCCTGCGACCGCGCCGTCGCCGGGTTCACCGGCTGGTCGGTGACCGACGAACTCCTCGCCGACAGCAGCCGCTCGCGGCTCGACCGCACCGACATCGTCCAGCCCGTCCTCTTCTCCGTCCAGGTCGCCCTCGCCCGCACCCTCGCCGCCTGGGGCATGGAGCCCGACACCGTCTTCGGCCAGAGCATCGGAGAGGTGGCCGCCGCCGTCGTCGCGGGCGCCCTCCCGCTGGACGAGGGCGCCCGGCTCATCACCACCTGGTCCGCACTGATCAACGAACGCGCCTCGGGCCACGGCGCCCTCCTCGTCTGCGACCTCACCGCCGACGAGGCCGCCCGACCGGCCGACGACCGCGGGCTCTCCGTCGCCGGACACCTCGCCCCCGGCCAGGTCTGCCTGTCCGGGCCCACCGACGCCGTCGCCGCCGTGGAACGGGAACTGTCCGAGAACGGCGTACGCACCGCACGCGTCAACATCGACTACGCCTCCCACAGCGCACAACTGGAGGACCTCGCCCCCGAACTCGTCCGCCGGCTCGGCGCCCTGCGCACCGGCGTCACGTCCGTCCCCTTCTGGTCGACCGTCGACGACGACTTCGTCGACGGCACCGCGCTCGGGGCCGAGTACTGGGCACGCAACATGTGCCGGCCCATGCTGGTGGCCGAGGCGGTCGCCGCCCTCGCCCGGACCGAGCCCGCCACCGCGCACGGACTGCGCATCGTCGAGATCGCCCCGCACCCCGTCGCCCAGCACTCCTTCGAGCGGACACTCGCCACGATCGACGACACCCGCAGCGCCGCCCTCGCCACCTGCCGACGCGACCGGCCCGCCCGCCGGAGCCTGGAGGACCTGGCCGCCCGCCTGTGGTGCGAGGGCCACGACATCGACTGGGCGGCCGTCCACGGCCGCCCCGACCGGCCCACGCTCAAGACACCCGTCGTCCTCACCGTGTCCGGCAAGACCGAAGAGGCACGGGCCGAGAACGCCGCCCGGCTCGCCGACCACCTGGCCGGCAGGCCCGAGCCGGAACTGCTCGACATCGCCTACAGCGCCGCGCACCACCGCGCCCACCTGGAACACCGGGCGAGCGCCGTGGCGAGCACCACCGCCCAGGCACGGGAAGCCCTGCTGGCGCTGGCGGAGGGCCGGGCGCACCGTGACGTCGTCGAGGGTTCCTCCGTCAGCGGTGATCTGGCGGTGCTGTTCACGGGACAGGGCAGCCAGCGGATCGCGATGGGCCGTCAGCTGTACGGGGCGTTCCCGGCGTTCCGGGAGGCGTTCGACGAGGTGTGCGCGGCACTGGAACCGCATCTGCAGATGCCGTTGGCCGCGGTGGTGTTCGCTCCCGAGGACAGCGCGGACGCGGTGCTGGTACATGAGACGGAGTTCACGCAGCCGGGGCTGTTCGCGGTCGAGGTGGCGCTGTTCCGGCTGTGGGAGTCCTGGGGTGTCGTGCCGGGCGCGGTGGCCGGCCACTCGGTGGGCGAGCTGGCCGCCGCCCATGTGGCGGGGGTGCTGGACCTCGGGGACGCGGCGCGGCTGGTGGCCGCACGCGGCCGGCTGATGCAGGGATGCGAGCGCGGTGGCGCGATGGCATCGGTGGAGGCACCGGAGCCGGAGGTCCTGGAAGTCCTCACGGGGGCCGCGGGACGGGTGTCGGTGGCGGGACTGAACGGCCCGGCGCAGACGGTCGTCAGCGGTGACACGGCCGCGGTGACGGCGGTGATGGAGCACTTCGCGGGACTGGGCAGGCGCACGCGGCGGCTGGAGGTGTCGCACGCGTTCCACTCGCCGCACATGGACACGATGCTCGACGCGTACCGGGAGGTCGTGGAGACCTGCACGTTCCACGCCCCCCGGATCACATTCGTGTCGACGGTGACGGGCGGACCGGTGTCGGGGGAGGAGCTGTCCGACCCCGGGTACTGGGTGCGCCAGGTCCGTGACGGGGTGCGCTTCCTGGACGCGATGCGGTCCCTGGAACGGGCCGGGGTGTCGCGCTATCTGGAGTGCGGCCCGGCGGGTGTGCTGTCCGCGATGGGCGCCAGATGCGTGGAGCGGGAGTCGGTGTTCACCGCCTCGCAGCGTGCCGCCCGCGGTGCGGACGAACCGGTCGACGAAATCCGGTCCCTGCTGAGGGCACTGGGCGCGGTCCACGTCTCGGGCCAGGACATCGCCTGGGACCGGGTCCTGTCCGGCGGAACGCCCGTGGACCTGCCCACGTACGCCTTCCGGCGCAAGAACCACTGGATCGAACCGAAGGCCGGGAAGAACGCCGGCCGCCCGCACGCCGATGACGCCCTGTGGCAGGCCGTCGGCAGCGGAGAGAGCGAACGCGTCTGCGAACTCCTCGGAGTGACCGACACTTCCGCCGTCGCCACCCTCCTGCCCTACCTCGCCACCTGGCGCGAACAGCAGGACAGGGCCGGCGAAGTCGCCGACCGGAGCTACGAGGAGACCTGGCAGCCCTCCCCGGTGGCACGCACCGCGCCGCTGCCGCGCGGCCACTGGCTGATCGTCGCCCCCGCCGCCGCACAACACCTCGCCGGACAACTCGCCGAGGCACTGACCGGCGCGGGCGCCTGCCCTCACCTCCTGACCGCCGACACGCACACGGATGCCGGCGCCGGTGCCGACACCGACCGCGCCACGTACGCCGCGTCGATCGGCGACCTGACCACGGAACTCGGCGACGAGCCGCTGCGCGGCGTCCTAGCCCTCACCGCCGCCGACACCGCCCCGCACCCCGGCCACCCCGCCGTGACCACGGGCGCCGCCCGAAGCCTCGCGCTCGTACAGGCGCTGGGCGACGCCTCGGTACGGGCCCCGCTGTGGTTCGTGACCCAGGGCGCCGTACACGCCCATGAAACGGACCCCGCCCCCGCCCCCGCCCAAGCCCTCACCTGGGGACTGGGCCATGTCGTCGCCCTCGAACACGCCAACCGCTGGGGCGGACTCCTCGACCTGCCCGCCGACCCCGACACGGCGACGACCCGCCGGCTCCTGGCCACCCTCGCCGCGCACGGCACCCCGGGCGCGGAGGAACACGTCGCGCTGCGCCCCGCCGAACGCCTCGTCCGCAGGCTGCGCCGTACGAAGGCCGCAGCAGCGACCGCACGGCCCTGGACACCCCGCGGCACCGTCCTGATCACCGGCGGCAGCGGCGCACTCGCCGCCCACCTGGCCCACCGCCTCGCCGAACGCGGCGCCGAACACCTCGTCCTCGTGTCCCGGCGCGGCCCCGAGGCCGAGGGTGCCACCGAACTCACCACCGCACTCGAGACCGCGGGCGCCCGCGTGACCCTCGCCTCCTGCGACGTCACCGACCGACAGCAGCTCGACGCACTCCTCACCGCGCTCGACCACGACGAGGCACCCCTGCGCGCCGTCTTCCACACCGCAGGTGCCCTCGACGACCGGCTCCTCGACCGCCTGGACGCCGAGGCCCTCGCGGCCGTGGCCGCACCCAAGCTCACCGCCGCCACCCACCTGCACGAACTCACCCGCGACCGCGAACTCGACGCCTTCGTCCTGTACTCGTCGGTCGTCGGCACCCTCGGCAACATCGGCCAGGCCAACTACGCCATGGCCAACGCGGCCCTGGACGCCCTCGCCGCGCAGCGCAGGGCCGAGGGCCTGCCCGCAGTCTCCATCGGCTGGGGCCCCTGGGCCGACGGCGGCATGACCCACGGCGCCGCCGAGAGCCAACTGCGCCGCATCGGCCTCGAACCGATGCCCGCCGAACACGCCCTGGACGCCCTCGACGCGGCGCTCGCCCACGGCGGCACGACCGTCGTCGCCGGCATCGACTGGTCCCTCGCCGCCCCCGCGTACACCGAGGGCGGCGACCGCCCCTTCCTGCACGAGATCCCCGAGGCCCGCGCCGCGGTCGCGGACGCCCCCGCCGAGCAGGCCAACCCCCTGCGCACCACCCTGCCCGGCCTGGCCGAGGACGCCCGCGAGAACCACCTGCGGTCCCTGCTCGCCGTCGAGGCCGCAGCGGTGCTCGGCGTAGAAAACCCCGCGACGCTCGACCCCGAGCGCGGGTTCAAGGACCTGGGCTTCGACTCGATGATGGCCGTCGACCTCAGCACGCGCGTACAGAAACGCACCGGGGTCATCACGCCCAAGACCCTGATCTTCGACCACCCGAACCTGGCAGCCGCCGCGCGGTGGCTGCTCGGCGAACTCGCCCCCGCCCTCGCCGAAACGTCCGCCGCCGCCGCGCACCGCACCGACGAACCGCTCGCCGTCGTCGGCGTCGGCCTGCGCATGCCGGGTGACGCCCACGACCTCGACAGCCTCTGGGAGGTGCTCGCCGAGGGCCGTGACACGGTCCGCCAGGTACCGGCCGACCGCTTCGACATCGACGCGTTCTACGACCCGGACCCCGACGCCGAGGGCAGGACGTACGCTCGCCACGCCTCCTTCCTCGACGACGTGGCCCACTTCGACGCGGCCTTCTTCGGTATCTCGCCGCGCGAGGCCGAACCGATGGACCCCCAGCACCGGCTCCTCCTGGAGGCCGCCTGGAACTCCCTGGAGAACGCCGGCATCCGCCCGCGCGAGCTGCGCGACTCCCGCACCGGCGTCTTCGTGGGCGCCGGCGTGGGCGAGTACGGCAAGTACCGCCCGAACGGCACCCCGGACACGTACACCCTGACCGGCACCCTGCCCAGCTTCAACGCGGGCCGCCTCTCCTACCACCTCGGGCTCCAGGGCCCCGCGCTGTCCATCGACACCGCGTGCTCGTCGTCACTGGTGGCACTGCACCTGGCCTGCGAGGCGCTGCGCAACGACGAGTGCGAACTGGCGCTCGCGGGCGGTGTCCAGGTCCTCACGGACCCCGGCGCGTTCATCGCCCTCAGCCGCTCGCACGCACTCTCCCCGGACGGCCGCAGCAAGGCGTTCTCGGCCGAGGCGGACGGGTACGGGCGCGGCGAGGGCGTCGGCGTGATCGCCGTCATGCGGCTCTCCGACGCGATCGAGCAGAACCGCACGGTGCTGGGTGTCATCCGGGCCACGGCCATCAACCACGACGGTGCCAGCAGCGGCATCACCGCCCCCAACGGCTCCTCCCAGCAGAAGGTCATCCGCGCCGCCCTCCGTTCGGCAGGCCTGTCCACCGGGGACGTCGACTATGTCGAGTGCCACGGCACCGGCACGTCGCTGGGCGACCCGATCGAGGTACAGGCGCTGGCAGCCGTGTACGGGGAGGGCCGCGAGCCGGGCCGGGAACTCGGACTAGGTACGGCGAAGAGCGTCATCGGACACCTGGAATCGGCGGCCGGCATCGCCGGTGTCTGCAAGATGCTCGCCTCCTTCAAGAAGGACGCACTGCCCGGCACCCGGTACAGCTCGCCGCGCAACCCGAACATCGCCTGGGACGACCTGCCGGTACAGGTGGTCGACGAACTCACGCCGTGGGAGCGGGAAGAGGGCCGTGTGCGGCGTGCGGGTGTGTCCTCGTTCGGTCTGAGCGGCACCAACGCCCACGTCATCATCGAGGAGCCACC
>NZ_JBIVON010000021.1:0-90992 GCF_044754145.1 Streptomyces sp. NPDC093149 | reverse complement strand
ACCCGCGAGCCCGGCGTGAGGGGCCGTCCGCCCCGCCACGGCGACGAGTTCGTGTTCGGCGACCCCGCCACCTGGAACACCCCCGACGCACACACGGTGACCGAGACCCGCCTCTACGGCACCGCCGCCGCACGGGCCTGGGACCGGCTCCATCCGAGACTGACCCACCGCTCGGCCTGGACCGCCCAACTGGGCGCCCTGCCAGTGATCGAGGGCACCGTGATCCGCCTGCAGGTCGACCACTTGCCCAGCGGTGCGACACCGAAACCGGTCTGGCTGTGGTGGTCGGGCACCGACGCCACCCCTGCCCAGGTCGATCTGCTCTGGCAGGCATTCCTGCGGCGCTTCGACATCGAGCACACCTTCCGCCTGTTCAAGCAGACCCTGGGCTGGACCTGCCCGAAGATCCGCAGCCCCGAAGCCGCCGACCGCTGGACCTGGCTGATCCTCGCCGTCTTCACCCAGCTGCGTCTGGCCCGCCCGCAGGCGGCCGACCTCCGGCGGCCGTGGGAGAAACCAAGCCCGCCCGACAGACTGACTCCCGCCCGAGTCCGCCGCGCTTTTCGGCACCTCCGCCCGCAGGCGACCTGTCCCGCCGCAGCACCGAAACCTTCCCGCCCCGGACCAGGACGGCCGCCGGGCCGCAAGAACACCCGACCCACCCCACGCCACGACGTGCACACCATCGGCAAGTCAGGCATGAGACAGAAGAAGTCAACGACCCCACGACCACGCCGCACAGGTTAAAGATCAAGCTAATGGGCGCTCGGGTAGCCGATCAGATGCGGGCGGTCCTTCTCGTCCGTCCAGTGGAAGAGCCCGAGACCGTCCGACGTCACCTCGCCCGGGACCAGTTGGTTCGAGGGCAGGGCCCCCGTCGTGCCGCTCCTGATCGCGACCGCGACGGGGGTGCCGCCGCCGGCCAGTACGTCCGCCGCGTTGCGGGCGTTCGCCGCGCCGTACGCGATGCCGTCGTCGTTCACCGACGCCAGCGTCAGCGGCTTCGTGCCGTCCGTCCCCTCGAAGCAGAAGCCCCGCTTGGTCAGCAGGTCGAAGGCGAGCGGTCCGGCCACCAGGAAGTTCCCCGAGGGCGCGGAGACGAGCTGCGGGTACTGGCCCGGCTTGATCGCGGGCTTGCTGCACTCCACCGAGGCGAGCGGCTTGCCCGTCTCCACGTCGTGCACCGTCCACAGGTCGTGGGTGGTGGCGCGCTTGGCCCCCTTCGCGAGCTGCCACTTCGCCAGCACCATGCCCGGGATCACCGAGGTCGGGATGCCGCTGAGCCGGTCGGTGCCCTTGGGGGCGACATCGCGGCTGAACCAGCCGTCCTGCACCCAGAACTCCTTGGCCCCGGTGACGAGAAGGCCCTTCTCCGTCATGCCGAGCACCTCGGTGAGCTGCTTGCAGCTCGTGCAGCCCTTCGGGTACTTGATCGCGGAGGCGGCGACCGTGGACACCCGGCCGGTCACCGGGTCGACGACCGCGCTGTTCGTCCGGCCGTCGCTGATGAGGATGCCGGGGCCGCTGGTGGAGACCGTCGGCACGGAGTTCCACGGCACCTCGACGCGTCGCCGGGAGCCGTCCTGCACGTTGTAGACGTCCAGCGAGACGATCGTGTCGGCGGGGGTCAGCGCGTTCTCGCCGACCTTCCCGTACGCCCATGTCACGAAGTACTCGTGGTCGCCCACGGTGACCGGGACGAGCTTCGGGAAGTGCTGCGGGGACGGGGGCCGCCACGCCTCCCCGTGCCAGCCCGCCTCTCCGGTCTCCGCGTCGATGGTCCGCAGCTGGTACTTGCCCTCCGAGACCCGCGCCAGGTAGGCGAGAGCGCCCGTCGTCCGGGAGATCGCGTAGTCGGGCGAGGTGCCGATGAGCTCCCAGCCGCGCTCCGGCGCGAACACGGAGGGGACGGTGAGCCGCGTCACCGTGGACGCACTCGTCCTCACCTGCTTCTTCGACTTGTCGGAGCTCTTCTCACCGCTGCCGCAGGTGGCCAGCAGAAGAAGCATGGCAAGCAGGAGAACTCCGCCGACCAGAACCAGGCGCACGATCTTCTGTCTCATGGTTTCCCTCGATGGGCTGTCCCGACCTCGCGCCGGTCAGCGTAGCAACTGGCGCAGGGCTCGCGGCAGTTCGCAGGCATTGTGGTTCACCACCGGTGCCGGGCCACGAGCGGGCGGGTGGCCTGCGCCTACAATTCGTCGGTGAACGCCACCCTCCCCACCGCGGAAGCCCTGCGCACGGCGCTGGCCGGACTGCTCGACGGGCTGCCGCCCAAGCAGGCCGCCCAGGCCGTCGACCGGCTCATCGCCAACTACCGCGGGACCACCCCCACCGACGCCCCGGTGCTCCGCGACCGCTCCGACGTCGCCGCGTACGCCGCGTACCGGATGCCCGCGACCTTCGAAGCCGTACGGGCTGCCCTCGCCGCGCTCCAGGAGGCTGCCCCGGACTGGGCGCCCGTCACGCACACCGACATCGGCGGCGGTACCGGAGCTGCGAGCTGGGCCGTGGCAGGGGCCTGGGAGGGGCCGCGGACGACCGTCCTGGACTGGGCCGAGCCCGCACTCGCCCTCGGCCGTGAACTGGCCGCGCTCTCCGGCGTCCCCGGCCTGCGCGCCGCCGAGTGGCGCCGCGCCCGGATCGGCGCGGACCTCGACCTCGCCCCCACGGACCTGGTCACCATCTCCTACGTACTCAAGGAACTGACCTCGGACGTCCGCACCGGCCTCGTCGACACCGCGGCGGCCGCGGCACAAGCGGTCGTGGTGGTCGAGCCGGGCACCCCCGACGGCTATGCCCGGATCATCGAGGCCCGCGACCGGCTGATCGCCGCCGGGCTGAAGGTCGCCGCCCCGTGCCCGCACGACGACGCCTGCCCCATCGAGCCGGGCACGGACTGGTGCCACTTCTCGGCCCGGGTCAGCCGGTCCTCGCTGCACCGGCAGGTCAAGGGCGGCTCGCTGCCGTACGAGGACGAGAAGTTCAGCTACGTCGTGGCGACCCGTTTCGGGACGGAGCCCGTCCGGGCGCGGGTCACCCGCAAACCGCAGATCCGCAAGGGGCAGGTGCTGCTGGACCTGTGCACCCGTGACGAGGCGCTGCGCCGCGCCACGGTCACCAAGCGGCACGGCGAGCTGTACCGGGCCGCCCGGGACATCGCGTGGGGCGACGCGTGGCCGCCGCACGACGCGGGCCGCTCCGGCGGCTGAGGGCCGCCGGACGACCGAACCGACGGGCCGGCTACCCGCGCAGTTCCTGCGTGCAGCACTTCACACTGCCGCCGCCCTTCAGCAGCTCGCCCAGATCCATCGGCACGGGCTCGAACCCGCGTGCCCGCAACGGATCGAAGAGCCCCGTGGCCGCCTGCGGCAGCAGCACATGGAGCCCGTCGCTCACCGCGTTCAGGCCGAGCGCCGCCGCGTCCGCCTCCCCGGCGATCAGCGCGTCGGGGAAGAGCCGCGCCAGCACCGACCGGCTGCCCGGCGAGAAGGCGCCCGGGTAGTACATGATCTCGTCCCCCGCCTCGTCGAGCACGCACAGCGCCGTGTCCAGGTGGTAGTAGCGCGGGTCGACCAGATCGAGCCCGATCACCGGGCGGCCGAAGAACTCCTGCGCCTCGTCGTGCGAGAGCGGGCTGGACCGGAAGCCCCGGCCGGCCAGGAGGTACGACGCGGTGACCGCGAAGTCGCCCTCGCCCTCGTTGACGTGGGCCGGTTCGTGGATCTCGGTGAAGCCGTTGGCCCGGAACCACTCACGATGGGCCTCCGCCTCCTCGAGCCTCTCCCGGTACGCGAACCGGGCACCCAGGACGCGGCCGTCGACGACGGTGGCGCCGTTGGCGGCGAAGACCATGTCGGGCAGCTCGGGCCGGGGAGCGAGCAGTTCCACGGTGTGCCCGAGGGTGCGGTAGCGGTCGCGCAGGTCCTCCCACTGGGTCTGGGCCAGGGGGAGATCCACGGGCTTGCTGGGGTCCATCCAGGGGTTGATGGAGTACGTCACCCTGAAGTGGGCGGGAGCGCACATCAGGTATCGGCGGGGTGTGGCTTCACGAGGCAATGAAGGCTCCTCACGAACACGGCAGGGGTGGCCTGCCGGGGACTTCGCACGGGTGTGTGCGTGAGCCCATGGTCCGCTCTCCGGGGCCGGTTGTGCAGTGATCCGATCGGGTGGTTCCCGACGACGATGAGACGATACGTATCGACTCGTGCCGCTGCTGGTGCCGTGACCGGCAAAGTGTGCCGGGAGGGGCACTAGATGTATTGCCCTGTGAGGTTGGGGACGCGGCTGGCGGGTGGTTTGCCTGCGAGTGCGGTGTGTCCGCGGTGGTGATTGTAGGTGTGCAGCCACTGGGGGAACGCGTCTCGTCGTTCTTGTTCTGAGCGGTAGGGGCGTGCGTAGGCCCATTCGTCGAGCAGGGTGCGGTTGAGGCGCTCGACCTTGCCGTTGGTCTGCGGGCGGTAGGGCCGGGTCCGCTTGTGGGCGATCCCGGCCGCTGCCAGGGTGTTGCGCCAGGCATGGGACTTGTAGCAGGCGCCGTTGTCGGTGAGGACCCGTTCGACGGTGATGCCGCACGAGGTGAAGAAGGCCTGGGCCCGTTGCCAGAACCCGGTGGCGGTTTCCTTCTTCTCGTCGCCGTGGATCTCGCTGTAGGCGAGGCGGGAGTGGTCGTCGACGGCGGTGTGGATGTAGCTGTAGCCGGCCCCGGACCGGGTCTTGCGGCCGGCCTGGCGGCCCAGTGCTCTGTGGCCGCCGCCGTCGGGGATGTTGCCGAGCTTCTTGATGTCGACGTGGACGAGTTCGCCGGGCCTGTCGCGTTCGTAGCGGCGTATGACGCGGCCGGTGGCCCGGTCGAGATGGGTCAGGCGGGCCAGGCCGAAGCGGGTCAGCACGCGGTGCACGGTCGAGGGCACCAGTCCGAGCAGGTGCGCGATGCGGGCCGGTCCCCACCGCCGCAGGATCCGGACCTTGATGATCCGGCGTTCGGTGCGGGTCGGGGTCCGGTGCGGGCTGGTGTGCGGACGGCTTGACCGGTCCGCCATGCCCGCCTCGCCGAAACGGCGGTAGCGGGCGGCCCACCGCTGGGCTGTGGTCGGCGAGACCTGGAAGCGCTCGGCGGCCCGGCGCAGGGGCCAGTTGTCCTCGACGACGCAGCGGGCCAGACGCAGGCGGCCGGTCTCGGTCAGGGGTGCGTTACGGTGGGGCACGAGGGCCTTTCGGTCGGTGTAGACGTCGCAATCCACACCGAACCCGAAAGGCCCTCATCCGTTCAAGATCCCTCAGCCGAGATCTCGCTCACCTGTCCACAACCTCCCCGGACAGAACAACTAGATTGACCGGCATGGCAGAGAACAGGCCGCCCGACTCCAGCCGCCGCAGCGAGAGCTCGCGCCGCGCGATCCATGACGCGGCTCTCGGCCTGGTCGGTGAGGTCGGCTACCCCAGGACCACCATCGAGGCCATCGCCGCACGGGCCGGCGTCGGGAAGCAGACGATCTACCGGTGGTGGCCCTCCAAGGCGGCCGTCCTCCTGGACGCCTTCGTCGCCCTCGGCGACCGGGCCGCCGAGCAGGGCGGCGGGGGCGAGACCCAGGGAATTCCGGACACCGGTGATCTCGCGGCCGACCTCAGGGCCGTGCTGCGGGCCACCGTCGACGAGCTGACCGACCCCGCCTTCGAGGCGCCGACCAGGGCGCTGGCGGCCGAGGGGATCGTCGACCCGCGACTCGGCGCCGAATTCGTCCAGAAGCTCCTCGACCCGTCGCTCCAGCTGTACGCAGCGCGGCTGCGCGCCGCCCAGGAGGCGGGCCAGGTGCGCGCCGACGTCGATCCGCGCATCGCCCTGGAGCTCCTCGTCGGACCGCTCACCCACCGCTGGCTGCTGCGGACCCTCCCGCTCACCCATGCGTACGTGGACACGGTCGTCGACTACACCCTGCGCGGGCTGACACCGCACGAAGACGCACCCGTCATTTCGTGACAAGAAGTGTGATAGCGCCCAGCCCGTCGCACTGTCCGCCGTACCCCGCTTCGGGACTCCGGCCACCCGAGGCGCAGGATGGTGGGACGATGGACAGGGGCAACGCAGAGGTAAGGGGATAGATGGGCGCCGATTTCGGCCGTTATCGCGGCTCCGAGAGCAAATTTTCCCAATGGCTTCGCCGCCGACCCAAACCGCAGCAGCGCGAGGTCGACGACACCGCCCGGGAGGCGCTGCTCCTGGCCGTCGCCGAGGCCGGAATGCCGATCGCGCCCGCCGCCCACCCGGTCGGCTACCGATGTTCCTGTGAACGCATCGGCTGTCCCACTCCCGCCCGGCACCCCGTCTCCTTCGCCTGGCAGACGCAGTCCACCACCGACCGGGCCCAGATCGAGCGCTGGGCACGCAGCCAGCGTCAGGCCAACTTCATCACGGCGACCGGCATGATCCACGACGTGCTCGACGTCCCGCTGTCCGCGGGCGGCCAGGCACTGGAGCGGCTCCTCGCCGCGGGCATCGACGTCGGCCCCGTCGCCCGGTCCGGCGACGACCGGATGCTCTTCTTCACCGCCACCCGTGGCACCCCCGAGGACGAGGACGAGTGGTGGCCGTGCGAGCTGGACTGCCACCCCGAGACCATGGACGAGCACCCGGGACTGCGCTGGCACTGCCGCGGCAGCTACGTACTCCTGCCGCCGGCCAGGCTTCCCGGTGAGCTGGACGTGCAGTGGGTCCGGGGGCCGGAGAACCCGCTGCCCGATCCGCTGACGCTGCTGGAGACGCTCACCGACGCGTGTGCGCAGTACGCGGACGCGACGGACCAGGGTGATCTCGACCACGGCTCGGTGGCGTGGCCGATGAGCCGCTGAGACCGGTCCGACGGGCCGGCCAGGACGGATCCTGGGCGACGGGTTCGACACCGCCCCGCTCAGGAACCCTTCGCCGCCGTGAGGCCCGGCAGGCGGTTCAGCATGACCACCTTGCCGTCCTTCGCGCCCTTCTTCGGGACGTACACCAGCTGACTGGAGATCCGCTCCTTGGTGAGGGTGGACCGCACCTCACCGGTCAGCAGCGCCTCCACATCCGCGTTGAGCGGCGGGCGCAGTCCCTTCGCCGCGGTCTGCCGTTCGAAGTGCTTGCTGCTGAAGAAGACCAGCGCCCCGCCGTCGTCCGTCCTCAGGCCGAGCGGGGCGAACGTGCCGCTGTCCAGCGGCTGATCGATGTACTGGTACGAGAAGCCCGCCCGCCGGGTGGTGCGGCGCGCCTCCCGCCAGCCCGAAGTGGCGGCGCCGGGGGCGAAGACGTCCGGGGTGCCCTTCTGCAGGTACTCCGTGTACCGGGTGCTCAAGTCCTCCGGTGCCACGGCCAGTTCGGAACCGTCCGGCGCCACCGGTTCGGCCCGGCCGTCGTCGTCCTTCGAGAAGCCGGGCACCTGGGACGACGGGACGACCGACAGATACGAGGTTCTCCAGCCCGCGCCGGGCCCGGACTTGACGAAGACGAGCAGCCAGCGGGTGTCCAGCTTCCCGGTGTCCTCGTCGCGGTTGGAGTCGGTGTCCGCGAGGAACCAGCGCGGCCAGCCGGCCTTCTTCGGGATGAGATATCTGGCGTCGGTCAGTTCCAACGGCCGGTGGGTCGCGTTGCCGTTCGGATTGTTCTTCTGCCGCGCCCGCAGCCCGGCCTGGTTGATCGCGCCGAGCGGGCCCGTGACCCGGTCCGCGTCCAGAGCCGGGTCGTAGGCCTTGTCCGCCGCGTTGTACGCGGCGGTGAAATCCTTCAGTGCCCGGGCGGCCTCGGACCTGGTCGCCGCCGGTACCACTTCCAGCTCGCCGTGCACCGTCACGCAACCGCTCGCCGTCAAGGACAGCATCGTCACCGTCGCGAGCACCGCCGCCGGCCGAATCGGCCCCAGGCTTCTCATCCGTTGCTTTCCGCGCCTTCTGATCCGTCGCCCCCACGGAGAGGGCCGGGCAGCGGACGTCGCGGCATCGCGGGGCCGGGGCACGCACCTCGCGGCGTTGTCGTCAATCACCAACGCTTCGCGTTGAATCGATCCTCCGCCTTGCGATGCACGCACCCCGGCCCCGCTCCTTAACCCGCGCTGCCCACTGCCCGGCTCTCTGACCGTCCGAACCCTACCGGGGCGAGGAACAGCGCGAGTGTGGGGATCAGATACAGCGCCCACACCGTGATCTGAAGAACGGTCGGGTCCGGCTGGAAGTTGAACGTGCCCTTCAGCAGCGTGCCGTACCAGCTGTCCGGCGGAATCGTGGCGCTGATGTCGAACGCCTGGTTGTGGATACCGCCCAGGAACTCGGCTTCCTGCAGGTCGTGGACGCCGTACGCGAGCACGCCCGCGGCGACGATCACCAGCATGCCGCCGGTCCAGGTGAAGAACTTCGACAGGTTGATCTTCAGCGCGCCGCGGTAGAACAGCCAGCCCAGTACGACGGCGGCCGCGATACCGAGGAACGCGCCGATCATCGGGTGCCAGCCGTCGTCCGCCGCGTGCACCGCACGCCACACGAACAGCGAGGTCTCCAGGCCCTCCCGGCCCACCGCGAGGAGCGCCGTGGCGACCAGCGCGCCGGTACCCATCGCGAGCGCCGCGTCGAGCTTGCCGTGCAGTTCCGTCTTCAGATGCCGCGCGGTGCGCCGCATCCAGAAGACCATCCAGGTGACCAGGCCGACCGAGACGATCGACAGCGAACCGCCGAGCGCCTCCTGGGCCTTGAACGTCATCTCCTGCGAACCGAATTCGAGACCGGCGCCGAACGCCAGACTGACGACGATCGCGATACCGACACCGATCCAGATCGGCACCAGCTTGTTCTTGTTGCCGGTCTTCACCAGATACGCGATGAGGATGCAGACGACCAGGCTGGCCTCAAGGCCCTCGCGCAGGCCGATCAGGAAATTGCTGAACACGTCTCGGTTCTCCTTCTCTACGAGAACAGCGCCCGGCCCCACCAGTCGTCCTTGTCGCGGACGCCCGGCGGGACGGCGAAGTGCGCCGAACCCACGTGCTGGATGTACTCGTTGAGCGCGTCGTTCGCCGCGAGGCGCCGCTGCAGCGGAATGAACGCCTTGCGGGAATCGCGCTGGTAGGCGATGAAGAACAGCCCGGCGTCGAGCCGTCCGAGGCCGTCCGTGCCGTCGGTGAAGGAGTACCCGCGGCGCAGGATCGTCGCACCGTCGTTGCTGTCCGGGTGCGCGAGCCGCACGTGCGCGGTCGGCAGCATCGCCTTCAGGAACGGCTCGTCGCGCTCCTTGGACCTGCCGACCGGGGCGCCCTCGCCCTTGTCGCGGCCGAAGACGTCCTCCTGCTCCTGGAGCGACGCGCGGTCCCAGGTCTCGATGTGCATCCGGATGCGCCGGGCCACCAGGTACGAACCCCCGGTCATCCAGCCCGCCTTGTCCTTCTCACCCACCCACACGTGCTTGTCCAGGGCGGCGGTGTCGGTTCCGGAGACGTTCCGGGTGCCGTCCTTGAAGCCCATCATGTTGCGCGGGGTCTGTGCGTCCGGCGTCGTCGAGGACGTCTTGCCGAAGCCGAGCTGGGACCAGCGGATCGCGGTGCGGCCCATGCCGATCCTGGCGAGGTTGCGGATGGCGTGCACCGCGACCTGCGGGTCGTCCGCGCACGCCTGTACGCAGAGGTCGCCGCCGCTGCGTGCCGCGTCGAGGTTGTCGCCGGGGAACTTCGGCAGATCGACGAGTGCCTCGGGACGCCTGTCCTCCAGGCCGAACCGGCCCTTGGCGAAGAGCGAGGGGCCGAAGCCGATGGTGAGCGTGAGCCGGGACGGCTTGAGCCCCAGCGCCTCGCCCGTGTCGTCCGGCGGGGCCTCGGCGAGACCACCGTAGGCACCGTCGCCGACCGCGTGACCGGCCGTCATCCGCTCGGCCGCCCGGGTCCACTCCTTGAGCAGCGAGATCAGCTCGGCGCGGTCCTTCGTCGTGACGTCGAACGCGGCGAAGTGCAGCCTGTCCTGCACGGCGGTGGCGATACCGGCCTGGTGCGCACCGTGGAACGGAACGGCCGCACCGCTGTCCGCGGTCGGCACCGCGTCGCTCCCCGGCCGCACCGCGGCGACCGCGCCACCCGCCACGGCCGCGCCCAGCGCCAGTCCGGCGCCTCCCCAGCCCAGCAGCGCCCGGCGGGACGGGGCACGGCCACCGGTCCCGGCGCCGTCCACGGCGGTGTTCTGCGTGTCCTCGGACATCCCGGTCCCTCCCGGCCCGTTACTTCGTCACCGCGGCGGCGAGCCGGGACAGCGGCTCGGCCAGCGCGTTGACCGCGTCCGACAGTTCCTTGCGGTCGGCCTTGCCGACCTTCTCGTACGAGGTGAATTCGTAGGAGCTCTTGTCCTTGCGGTACTTGTCCAGCAGCGTGTTCAGCGCCGCGAACTGCTTGTCCAGGGTCGCCGTCAGCGTCGGGTCGTTCTTCGAGGCGATCGGCTTCAGCAGCTCGTAGGACTTCTCCGCGCCCTCGACATTGCCCTTGAAGTCGATCAGGTCGGTGTGGCTGTAGCGCTCCTCCTCACCGGTGACCTTGCCGGTGGCGACCTCGTCGAGGAGCTCCTTGGCGCCATTGGCCATCGAGGTCGGGGTGATCTCCGCCGTGCCGACCCGCTTCTGCCAGTCGAGCAGATCCTTGTAGAGCACCGGCGCCAGGGCCTTCTCCTCGGCGCCCAGCTTCTTCTCCTGCCACAGCGCCTTCTCCAGACGGTGCCAGCCGGTCCACTTCTGGCCGTCCTCCAGACCGTCCTCGCGGAGGTCGACCTTCGGGTCGATGTCGCCGAAGGACTCGGCGACCGGCTCGGTGCGCTCCCAGCCGAGCCGGGAGTCGGCGTACATCTTCTTGGCGGCCTCGATGTCACCGGCGGCCACGGCGTCCGTGAACTTCTTGGCCTTGGGCAGCGTCTCGTCGGCCTGCGCCTGCACGTAGGTGCGGTACTCCGCGACGGCCTTGTCCATCTCGGGGCTGCGCTTGGCGACGGTGCCGCCGGCGACCTCGATCTGCTGCCGGATGCCCTCGCCCTTCATGCCGGGCTTGCAGACGACGTTGTACGAGCCGGCCTTCACCTCGGCGGTGATGGTGGCCTTGGTGCCGGGGCCGATGTTCTCGCGCTCCGCGGCGATGCGGTCGTCCGGGAAGAGGACGTAGACCTCGGTGACCTTCGAGCCCTTGTTCTGTACGGCCAGTTCGACGTGACCGGCCGGGAGCTTCTTCTTCGAGAGCTCGCAGGCGTCGTCCTTCGCGACGACCTGCAGGGCGTTGTCTCCCTTTCCGTCGCTCTTCTGCGCGCAGCCCGTGACGGCGGTCAGGGCTGCCACCGTCGCGGCAGCGGTGACGACGGAGAAACGAACGGCTCGCATACGGGCTCCACAGAGGATGAAGGAGAAGCGGGAGAAGGTCGGACAAAGACAGGTGAGGCGGACCTAACTTAACCGAGGCTTACCTGACCCGTCCCCACCTGTGCAGTGATTCAGCTCTCATCCCGGCAGTGCGGGAACGGAGAGATCACGATCGCCTCATGGAAGGCTCATGGGAAGGTCAAGCAATGGTCAAGTCCCTCGTGTCGGTACGACGAGGGGCACCCCGGTGCGCGGATGCGGGAAGACCTCGACCGGCTGCCGGTAGACCTCGCCGAGCAGCTCGCCCGTGAACACCTCGACGGGCGGGCCCGCCACCGCGATCCGCCCGTCCCGCAGTACGGCGGCCCGGTCCGCGTACGCCGCGGCCAGCCCCAGATCGTGCAGCACGACGACGACCGCGTCCCCGGCGGCGGCCCGCTCCCGGCAGAGCCGCAGCACCAACTCCTGGTGGCGCAGATCCAGCGCGGCGGTCGGCTCGTCGAGCAGCAGCAGCGGGGCGCGCTGTGCCAGCACCCTGGCCAGCGCGACCCGGGCCCGCTCGCCACCGGACAGCGCGGAGAAGGGCCGTCCGGCGAACTCGGTCACCTCGGTGGCGGCCATCGCCGCGGCGACGGCCGGCTCGTCCTCGTCCGCCCGCTCCGTCCCGGCCCACGGTGCCCGCCCCATCCGTACGACGTCCGCCACCGGGAACGGGAACGACAGCGCGGCGGACTGCGGCAGCACGGCCCGGCGCAGGGCGAGTTCGGCGGCGGACCAGTCGGTGGCCGGACGCCCGCCGATCCGTACCGTGCCGCTCTCGGCGGGAAGATCGGCGGCCAGTGCCGCCAACAAGGTCGACTTCCCCGCCCCGTTGGGCCCGACGAGTGCCAGCACCTCGCCCGCGTACGCCGTCAGTTCGACGGAGTCCAGCACCGGCCGCCCGCCCAGCCGCACCCGTAGCCCGCACGCCTCGGCGACGGGGGAGCCGGGCGGGACGGGAGCGGGCAGCCGTCGGCCCCGTACCCGGAACGGATTCCTCGGTGACCTCATGCCCAACCACCTTGCCCACGACGGGTCCTGCGCAGCAGCCAGAAGAAGAACGGGCTGCCGAAGAGCGCGGTCAGCACGCCGAGTGGCAGCTCGGCGGGAGCGGCGACGGTGCGGGCCGCGAGATCACCGGCCACCAGTACCAGCGCGCCGCCGAGCGCGCTGCCGGGGACCAGGAAGCGGTGCCCGGGACCGTTGGCCATCCGCAGCAGATGAGGAACCAGCAGCCCCACGAACGAGATGATCCCGGCGACCGCCACCGCGGCGGCGGTCAGCAGCGCCACCACGAGGACGAGGACGATCCGCAGCCGCTCGACGTCGACCCCCAGATGCCGGGCGGGCCGCTCGCCGAGCGCGAGGAGGTCCAGCCTCCGGGAGTGGAGCGGCGCCACGAGCAGCCCGAGCGCCGCGCACGGCAGCACGGCGAGCACCTTGGGCCAGGTCGCCTGCGCCAGCGAGCCCAGCTGCCAGAAGGTGATCTGGGAGATCTGCGCGTTGTCGGCGAAGAAGACGAACAGCCCGATCAGCGCGCCCGCGAAGGCGTTGACCGCGATCCCGGTGAGGATCAGCGTCACGACCTCCGTCCGGCCGCCCGACCGCGACAGCGTGTACACCAGCAGTACGGTCGCGAGCCCGGCGGCGAACGCGCAGACCGTGATGGTCCAGTTGCCGAGGAAGTTCAGCCCGAGCGCGATCGAGGCGACGGCGCCGACCGCCGCGCCCGAGGAGATCCCGATCACCCCGGGTTCGGCGAGCGGGTTGCCGAACACGCCCTGCATCAGGGCGCCCGCGCAGCCCAGTGACGCCCCGACGAGCAGTGCGAGGACGACCCTCGGCAGCCGTACGTTCCACAGCACGCTCTCCCCGACCCGGTCGAGCGCGGCGCCGCCGAGGCCGAGCCGGTGCTGGACGGAGGCGAGGACGTCGCCGAGCGGGATGCTGTACGCGCCGAGTCCGGCGGAGAGCAGGCAGCACACCCCGAGGGCGGCGAGCAGCCCCCCGGTCAGCGCGAGGCCGGTGGAGCGCCGGGGTCCGGGTGTCCGGGTGCCGGGGGCCGCGGTGGTGGTGGCCGGCCGGGTGCGTTCGCCGTACGAGGCGGTCACCGGCCCGCCCCGTCCTTCGGGTGGAGCCGGGCGACCAGTTCGCTCAGCACCCGGTCCGTGCGCGGACCGTAGTTCAGCAGCACGCCGTCGTCGATGGAGATGATCCGCCGGTCGATTCCGGCCGGGGTCTCGGCGACGCCCGGGATCTTCACCAGACCGTCGACGCCGCCCACCGAGTCGAGTCCCTTGGTCATCACCAGGATGGCGTCGGGCGCGGCCTTGGCCAGGGCCTCGCTGGTGATGGCGGTGAAGTCCTTCTTCAGCCCGGACGCCTTGCCCGCGTCGACGGCCCCCGCCGCCTCGATGAGCGAACTCGCGCCGGAATCCCGGCCGCCCAGCAGATGGACGGAGGCCGAGCCGCGCAGATAGAGGAAGGCGACCCGGGGCTTCTCGCGCCCGTCGGCCGGGGTGGGCACGGACTCCTGTACGGCCTCGATGCGCGACCGGGTGCGCGCGTCGAGTTCGGCGCCCGAGTCCGGCACGCCGAGGGCCGCCGCCACGGCGTCGATCCGGCGGCCGACGTCGTCGAGCTCCTCGGCCGGTGCGACGACGACGAGCGGGATGCCCGCGTCGCGGATCTGGTCGATGGCCTCCGCGGGGCCGGTCGTGGTCTCCGCCAGGACGACCGTCGGCTTCAGCGAGAGCACGCTCTCCGCCGAGACGTCATGGGCGCGGGTCACCACCGGGAGTTTCGCGGCCTGTTCGAAGGTGGCGGTGATGTCACGGGCCACGACCCGCTCGCCGAGACCGAGTGTGAAGACGATCTCGTTCAGGCCACCGGTCAGCGGAACGATGCGGTCGGTCGAGGCGACGGTGACCTCGGTTCCGTCAGCCGACTTCACCGTGACCGGCAGCCGGGGCTCCGGCGCGGTGGTCAGGGGCTCGACGCGATCGGCCTCGGCGTCGCCGGAACGGGCGACGGGCGCCCCCGTGTCCGAACTGCCGCCGCAGCCGGTCAGGACGAGAGCGAGGGCGACGGCGGCCGTCAGCGCGGCCAGCGGTCCACGGGTCCTGACCGGCCCGCGCCGTGGTCGCCGGGCGCCCCGGACCGGCGGGGCGAAGTCCTGCGAGAAGCGCACTGGGGGCACCGTCCTGTCCTTCTGCGGTGAGCGGTTGGGCATGGTTTGCGAGCAATGCGGTGGAAGGGGTCCCTCCGGAAGGCTCATGTGACTTAGGTTAGCCTTACCTCACTTTCCAGACCTCGGAGGGGTTCTCATGCTGTCGTCCAGACCTGCCCGCGCGCTCGTCGGCGCGCTTCTCGCGGTGTTGCTCGGAGCGCTGCTCCCGGCCACCGCCGCGCAAGCGGCAAGTCGCACGGTGCAGGGCGGCAGGCTGGACTGGGGCATCAAGTCCTCCTTCCAGAGTTACGTCACCGGCCCCGTCGCGAAGGGCAGTTGGAGCCTGACCGGTGGTGCCGCCACGGTCGGCGGCAGCCAGTTCCGCTTCCATTCCGCCACCGGTTCCTACGACCCGGCGACCGGTGCCTTCAGCTCCGGCTTCGCGGGCGGGGTCCGGTTCCTCGGCCACAAGAAGCCCGTCGGCGGCTACGAGCTGGACCTCACCATCAGCCGCCCCACGGTCCGCATCACGGGCGGCGTCGGCACCGTCCACGCGGACATGGTCAGCAAGGACCGGGGGAGCGGTCGCGTCACCTCGGCCGCCCAGGTGCCGCTGGCGAGGCTCGGCCTGTCCGGGATCGACATGAAGGGCGGTTCCACCCCCATCGCCCTCGACAACATCCCGGCGACGCTGACTTCACAGGGCGCGAAGGCGTTCGCCGGCTACTACACGGCCGGCACGCCGCTCGACCCGATCAGCCTCTCCGTGGACACCTCCGCCCCCGCCGGGCAGCCGTCCGCGTCCAAGTCCCCCGAGAAGCCGAAGGATTCGAAGAGGACGGAGAAGGCGCGGAAGACGGCGGGACGCTTCGAGGACGCCGCCGTCGACTGGGGCGTGCGCCGCACCTTCCGCGAATATGTCACGGGCTCCATCGGCAAGGGGAAGTGGACCCTCGCCGAGGGCGCCCAGGACGGCGGAGCGCTCTTCCGTTTCCCCCGCGGCAAGGGCACGTACGACCCGGCGGGGCGGACCCTGGACGCAGGCTTCGCGGGCAGCGTCCGCTTCACGGGTGCCGACGGGCTCGACCTGCAACTCTCCGCGGTCGCGGTCCGGGTGAAGGCGGGCAAGGGCACGCTCTCGGCCGACGTCACGAGCGGCGGCGACCGGCGCAGGGCCGTCCCGGTCGTCACCTTCACCGCGAAGGACTTCACGCCGAAGAACGGGCTCGCCGTTCTCACCGAGGCCCCCGCGACCCTCACCGCCGACGGTGCGGAGGCGTTCGGCTCGCTCTACCGGGCCGGCACCGCGATGGACCCGGTCTCGCTGGCCGTCGCCGTGGACACCGGGGCCGAACTCCCCGCCCTGCCCGACCTGGGCAGCACACCCGACCCGTCCGGCCCGCCGGCGGAGAAGAGCGCGACCACCGCCGCATCGGCATCCGACGCCGACCCCGGTTCCGGTCCCCGGACCGGGCTGTGCCTCGGCGTCGGCGGTGCGGGCGTGCTCGTCGCCGCGGCGGGCGCGCTGTACCTCGCCCGCCGCAGAAGCACCCGGCGGAACAGCAACGCCCAGCAGAACGACAACGCCCTGCAGAACGACAACGCCCTGCAGAACGGCAACGCCCTGCAGAACGACAACTGAGGGCTGTCCCGCCCCCGTCCCACCCCCGCTTTCCATCCCCTGAGGAGACCACCGACCATGGCAGCCACCCGCCGTCCCACAGCTCTCGCCGCCGCCGTCGCCACGGCAGCCGCCCTCGGCGCGACCGCGTTCGCCCTACCGGCGTTCGCCGCCGACGGCACCGCCTCCGACGGGGCGACCGCCACCGCGCCGAAGCTGGAGCTGAAGGACGGCACGCTGGAATGGGGCGTCAAGGAGTCCTTCCGCAAGTACCTCGCCTCGTCGTTCTCCGGCGGGAGAATCACGGTCGAGGGCGGCGCCACCCAGGCACCCGGCAACGGCGTGTTCACCTTCGCCGACGGCAAGGGCACCTACGACACGGCCACGCACGGCACCGACACCGCCTTCGGGGGCGGCGTCAACTTCTATGCCCACGGGGGCGTTCTCGACATCACGCTCTCCGACGTGAAACTCGCCACGACCCGTACCGGCGGCACGATCACCGTCGACGTCACCACCCCGGAGGGCACCCGCGACGACGTGGCGTTCGCCGCTCTCGACCTCTCGGCGGTGAAGCCGGGCCAGGGTGCGGGCGGTGCGATGGTCTTCAAGGACATCCCGGCGACACTGACGAAGGCGGGCTCCGAGGCGTTCAACGGCCAGTACAAGGAGGGCGACGCGCTCGACCCGGCCACGCTCTCGGTGAAGGCGGTCACGGCCCCGACCGGGAAGCCCACGGAGGAGCCGACCACCGGGCCGACCGGGAAGCCGACGACCGAACCCACCGGGAAGCCGACCACGGAGCCCACCACGGAGCCGACCACCGGGCCGACCGGGAAGCCCACCTCGCCCGCGTCCCCCTCCGCCTCGGCCACCGACGAGCCGGCCGCCGCCGAACCGGGCGAGATCGTCGACGGCACCCTGGACTGGGGCGTGAAGAAGTCCTTCCGGGCCTACGTCACGGGCCCCGTCGCCCACGGCAGGATCGAGACGACGGGCGGTGCCGCCGCGTCCGGGGACGGCTACCGGTTCCCCGACGCCACCGGCCGCTTCGACGCCGCGAAGCAGACCCTGAACGCCGGGTTCGACGGCAAGGTCCGCTTCCTGGGGCACGAGGAGAACGGCGCGTACACCCTGGACCTCTCCCTGACCGGCCTGGAGATCCAGGTGAACGGGACGAAGGGCACGCTGATCGCGGACGTCACCACCAAGGACCGCGCGACGAAGAAGGTGTCCACCTATACCGGCCTCGCGATCGCCGACCTGCAGCTGCCCAAGGGCGAACTCGCCGCGAAGGACGGCGTGGTGACCCTCTCGGCGGTACGGGCGACGCTCAGCGCCGACGGCACCAAGGCCTTCGGGGGCATGTACCCGGCGGGCGAACAGCTCGACGCGCTGACCGTCGCGGTCGCCCTCGACGAGGACGCCGCACTCCCCGCTGGTGCGGGTGGTACGGGCTCCACCGGCCTGGCGGGAGGCTCCACGACCGCCGTCGGCGGCAGCGTGGGCGGCGGCTCGGTCGGTGGTTCGGTCGGCGGTTCGGGTTCCCTCGCCTCCACCGGCTCCGACATCCCGGCCGGCGCCCTGTTCGCCGCCTCGGCCGTCGTCGTGGCGGCCGGATCCGGAGCGGTGTTCGCCGCCCGCCGTCGCCGTACCGCCTGATCCGTCCGCAGCGCAGGACTCCGCCGCGCGACGACACCGCCCGGGTGACGGCCCAGTTGTACGGCCGCCGCTCGGGCGGTGCTTCAATGCCCGGGTGAGCGACAGCGACTTCGACGTACCCGCGGGCATCGACGTACTGCGGGTGTTCTGCGGCCCCGACGGCCGGCACGGCAATCCCCTCGGGGTGGTGCGCGACGGGCGTACGTACCCGGACGAGGCGTCCCGGCAGGCCCTGACCGTGCGGCTCGGCTTCAGCGAGACCGTGTTCGTCGACGATCCCGAGCGCGGACACGTCGACATCCACACCCCGGGACTCCGTCTCCCGTTCGCCGGGCATCCGCTCGTCGGCACCGCCTGGCTGCTCGATCTGGAGATCCTGGAACTGCCGGTCGGGGACGTCTTCGCCCGTCAGGACGGGGAGTTCACCTGGATCACGGCCCGCCCCGAGTGGGCGCCGCCGCGCACGCTGGAGCGATACGCGTCCGTCGCCGAGGTCGAGGCGCTGACCGGGCCGCCGCCGGGCGAGGGCTGGCTGTACGTATGGGCGTGGGAGGACGAGGCGGCGGGGCGGGTGCGGGCGCGGGCGTTCCCGAGGCGTGTCGGCGGGCGCGGCGCCGACGGAGCCGGGGCCCGCACCACGGGCATCGTGGAGGACGAGGCGACGGGCGCGGCGGCCCTGCTGCTCAGCGCGGAGCTGGGGCGCGCCCTCAACATCACACAGGGACGCGGCTCCCAGATCCTCACCGCACCCGCACCGGACGGCACGGTGGAGATCGGGGGCCGCGTCATGCTGGCCGTCAGTGGCTAGTGCCCCTCCCGGCAAGCTTTGCCCCGTCGCGCCGTCCAGCACGCACTCTCGCGGCGTCGGCCAAAAGTCCTGGTAGCTCCGCTACAAGGACTTCCGGCCGCCTTGCGATCGCACGCACCGGACGACACTCCTCACGGGGCAAACATTGCCGGTCACGGCACCAGCGCCAATCCAAGCCTGCCCGGCATCGGTCCGAGCCTGTCCGGCAACAATCCGAGCTCGTCCGGCGGAAGATCAAGCCCGTCCGGCGATTGAGGACAGAAGCGGCACGCCGGACCGGGCCGACCGGTGGACCCGGGTCAACCCTCCAGCCGCGCCGCCAAGGCGCTACGCGCTGAGCGGGAACACCTCGCCCAGCTCCCGGAACACCGCCGTGTTCAGTGCGAACGCGCGCTTGCACTCGTCGACGACGCGCTGCTTCTCCAGGTCGTCCGCGTTCACCGCGTCCAGCAGCTCGCGGTAACCCCGCTTGAACGAGGCGGGGTTGGAGATCTCCTCGAAGACGTAGAACCGGACCCCGTCACCCTTGCGCGCGAAGCCCCAGGTCCTCTCCGCCCTGTCACGGATGATCTGGCCGCCCGAGAGGTCGCCGAGGTACCGGGTGTAGTGGTGCGCGACGTAACCGGCGGGCCAGGTGCGGGCGCACTCGGCGACCCGGGCGGCGTAGGCGGCCGTGGCGGGCAGCGGCTCCAGCCCCTCGCGCCAGCCGACACCCCGCAGATGGGCCAGATCGCGCTCCAGTTCGGCGGTGCGCATCAGCTCGGGCCGTATGAACGGACCGGCGACCGGGTCGCTCCGCAGCGCCTGGGCCCCCTCCTCCAGTGCCCGGTACACGAACCACAGCTGCTCGGTGTAGCGCGTGTACGCGTCCACTCCGAGCCGCCCGCCGAGCAGGTCGCTCATGAAGGTCGAGGTCTCCGCCTCGGTGTGCTGCTCGTGCGAGGCGGTGCGGATGAGCGTCGAGAAGGGCGTGGGAGCGGCGGTTGCGTCCAAGGCGGGCCTCCGGGGGCCGAGGGGGACGGGAAGTCCGGAAAGAGACAGAAATATCGGCGGCGACCGCGTACGGCGGTGGCTGTCGACATCCCCGATCTTCCTACTTAGGCTTACCTAAGTCAACAGCTTCCCGACAGTCTGTCGGTAAAAACGATACGCCTGGTTCCGCCTCCGTGCGGGAGTTCGCGCGGACAGCGGGAGCGGCGGGGGCATGCGAAAGCGGCCGCCCGGGGGCGGCCGCTCGGAGGGGAAGAACTGTCCGCGTGGTTACGGGAGCGTCAGGATCTCGGCGCCCGTCTCCGTGACCACGAGCGTGTGCTCGAACTGGGCGGTGCGCCTGCGGTCCTTCGTCACCACGGTCCAGCCGTCGTCCCACATGTCGTAGTCATGGCTGCCCAGCGTCAGCATCGGCTCGATGGTGAACGTCATGCCCGGCTGCATCACGGTGGTCGCGTGCGGGCTGTCGTAGTGCGGAATGATCAGACCGGAGTGGAACGAGGAATTGATCCCGTGCCCGGTGAAGTCCCGCACCACCCCGTACCCGAAGCGCTTCGCGTACGACTCGATGACCCGCCCGATCACATTGACCTGCCGCCCCGGCCGGACCGCCTTGATGGCCCGGTTCAGCGACTCCTCGGTGCGCTCCACGAGCAGCCGGGACTCCTCGTCCACGTCTCCGCAGAGGTACGTGGCGTTGTTGTCGCCGTGCACCCCGTTGATGTAGGCCGTGACGTCGAGGTTCACGATGTCGCCGTCGCGCAGCACCGTGGAGTCCGGGATGCCGTGGCAGATCACCTCGTTGAGCGAGGTGCAGAGCGACTTGGGGAATCCCCGGTAGCCGAGCGTCGACGGGTAGGCGCCGTGGTCGCACATGAACTCATGGGCGACCCGGTCGAGTTCGTCCGTCGTGACGCCCGGGGCGATGTGCTTCGCGGCCTCCGCCATCGCCTGCGCGGCGATCCGCCCCGCGATGCGCATGCGCTCGACGGTGTCGGCGTCCTGGAGCTCCGGACCGGTGTACGGGGTGGGGCCCGGCTTGCCCACGTATTCGGGGCGCCGGATGTTTCCGGGTACGGAACGGATGGGAGTGATCTCCCCGGGTACGAGCAGCGACTGGCCAGACATGTCAGCGAGTCTAACCAGCGCGCTTGGGGCAGCATGGCCCCGAGGGAAGGAGCCGATGATGGCCCTGTTCAAGAAGCGCACGGCCGGCAGGCCGGGCGAGTGGTACTACTGCCTGCAGCATCGGAAGGTCGAGGAAGGCCCCGAGTGCCCGGCCAAGGATCGTTTCGGGCCGTACGCCTCCCCCGAGGAGGCGCGCCACGCGATGGAGACGGCGCAGGAGCGGAATCTGGAGTGGGAGACGGACCCCAAGTGGCACGACCGGGGCACACCGCCTGATCCGGAGTCCTGACCGGGTGCCGGGACCGGGACACCGGGGGTGCCATGCCAGGGACACCGGGGCGCGGGGACCGTGGCACGCCCCCGGTCCCCGTTCCTCACACGCCGGACGGGCTCGACTCGCTGGCCGCGCGCCTGCGCACCGCGTCCTCGTCCGTCTCGGAGTCGTACGTCAGCAGCTTCGGCAGCGCCGCGGTCAGCAGCGCGACCGAGGCGACGCACGCCACGCCCCCGCCCCAGATCGCGGAGCGGGTTCCCGTCCACCCCGCCATCGCACCGGCCCGCACCTGGCCCAGTTGCGGGCCGACGCCGTACGAGAGCACCTCGATGCCCGCCAGCCGGCCCCGCAGCTCCTCGGGGATGGTCTGGTTCCAGATCGTGGAGCGGCCGAGACCGCTGAGCATGTCGCCCGCGCCCGCCACGGCCAGACAGAGCAGCACCAGCCATACGTTGCCGAACCATCCGGCCGCCGCGATCGCCAGCCCCCAGGCCGCCGCCCCGAACACCACGAAGAGCCCGTGCCGCCGTACCCGCGACGTCCAGCCGCTGGTCAGGCCCAGGACCACGGAGCCGACCGACCCCGCCGCGTACATCAGGCCCAGTGACCACTCGGCGTCCAGTTCGTCGGCGAGGAACGGGAAGATCGTGTTCGGGAAGGCGAAGAACATCGCCGCCAGATCGACCGCGTACGTCCCCAGCAGCACCGGCCGCCTCCAGGCGTACCTCGCCCCCTCCGCTATGCCGCGCAGCGAGGGCTTCCGGCTGTCCGGGGAGGGCGGCGCGGGTGCCAGCCGCAGGCACAGCAGCACGGAGACGGCGAACGTGACCACCGTGACCGTGTACGCCGTGGCGTGTCCGGCGTAGGCCACCACCAGTCCGGCCACCGCGGGGCCGGTGATCGCGCCGAACTGCCAGCGCAGCGAGTTCAGCGCGGCGGCCGCGGTCTGCTGGTCGTGCGGCACGATCCGGGCCATCAGGGAGTCCAGTGCGGGCCGCTGGAGCCCGGCGAGCGCGGAGACCCCGCCCGCGACCAGATAGAGCGGCCAGAGCAGGGGGTCGGGCAGCGCGGCGTTCACCAGGAGCACGAGGGCGAGCAGCCCCAGCCCCGCCTCGGTGCCCAGGATCACCTTGCGGCGGTCCGCGGAGTCCGCGAGCGCCCCTCCGTACAGGCCGAAGACGACCAGCGGCACCAGCTCGACCGCGCCCATCGCGCCGACGGCCAGCGGTGAACCCGTCAGCTCCTTGATCTGGAGCGGCAGCGCGATTAACGCCATGAAGCTGCCGAAGTAGGTCACCAGGCCCTGGATCCACAGCAGCCGGAAGTCGGCCGAGGAACGCAGTGGCGAGAGGTCGGGCAGCAGCGCGCGCAGCCGGGTGGCCGGGGAGGGAGCTGAGGTCACGAGAGGCCATGCTGCGGCGCCGTGGGTGCATGCTGCAACAGCTTTTCGCGGCGTCCCGGGGCCCGGCAGATCGTGCCGCCCTCACCACCGGGCCGGTGGTGGCGCCGTCAGCTGGTCGGCGAGCCGGGACAGCCGGTCCCGGAAGCGACGGCGGCCACGCGGCGCGGGGACGCTGTTCTCCCCGGCGGCCGCGCTCACCAAATGCTGCACGGTGTCCAGGTCGACATCGTCGGTGGCGGTCACCGTGAGCGTCTCGTGGGCGAGCCCCCGCACCTCGGGGTCGCCGCCGTCCAGCGAGAGGATTGTCGCCCCGGCCCGACGGGCGTCGTGCACCCGCTCCAGCAGCCCGGCGCCGGGCCGCTCCGGGGCCACCAGCAGCAGCGTCTCGCCCCGCCCGGCCGCCTCGATCCGGGCCGGCCCGACGGCCAGGTGCGCCGGATCACCCGGATCCACCCGATGGCGCACCAGGGTGGGCGCCAGCTCCGGCAGCCCGGACCAGGCGGACTCGTCGACCAGATGGGCCGCCAGGTGCCACGGCTCGTACGCCGCCGTGCCCACCAGCAGCAGCCCGCCGCCGTGCGGGACGACGGAGGACCTGAGCGCCCCGGCGAACCGCCGGACCGCCGCGGGCCACTCCGTCCCGGTGAGCACTTCGCGCAGCAGGGCGACACGTACGGCATCCATGGCCCGGCATCCTGCCCCAGAGGCCGGTCCCACCACCGGCGAACGACGCCGGAACCCCCCGAACGGGTCCGCCGTCGCGAGCGGGACCGCCGATGGGACGAAGGAACGTTCCTTCCCGTCGCGGGCAGTAGTGTCGCAGCCATGACTACGAATGACAGCGACAGCGCGCCCAAGCCCCCCGCCAAGGATCCGTGGGACCTCCCCGATGTGTCCGGACTGACCGTCGGCGTGCTCGGCGGCACCGGGCCGCAGGGCCGCGGACTCGCCTACCGCTTCGCCCGCGCCGGGCAGAAGGTGATCATCGGTTCCCGTGCCGCCGACCGCGCGCGGACCGCCGCCGACGAGCTCGGCCACGGTGTCGAGGGCGCGGACAACGCCGAATGCGCGCGCCGCAGCGATGTCGTGATCGTCGCCGTGCCGTGGGAGGGTCATGCCAAGACCCTGGAGTCGCTGCGCGACGAGCTCGCGGGCAAGCTCGTCATCGACTGCGTCAACCCGCTCGGCTTCGACAAGAAGGGCGCCTACGCCCTGAAGCCCGAGGAGGGCAGTGCCGCCGAGCAGGCCGCCGCCCTGCTGCCGGAGTCCCGGGTCGCCGCGGCCTTCCACCATCTCTCCGCCGTGCTGCTGCAGGACGAGGCCATCGAGGAGATCGACACCGATGTGCTGGTGCTCGGGGAGGCACGTGCCGACACCGACCTCGTGCAGGCGCTGGCGGGCCGGATCCCCGGCATGCGCGGCATCTTCGCCGGGCGGCTGCGCAATGCCCACCAGGTCGAGTCGCTGGTCGCCAACCTGATCTCGGTCAACCGCCGCTACAAGGCGCACGCGGGGCTGCGTACCACCGACGTCTGAGCACGTTCCCGCCCCACCCTGCGGCGAGCGGAAAGGGGCATGGGGGACACTGGACGGGACCGTGCACCACCCCCGGACAGGAGCCGCCTCCCATGCCCCGCCTCGCTCTCTACGCCATCGCCGTCTGCGTCCTGGCCGTCGTCGCGGCCGTGATCTCGTTCGTCCAGGGCAGCTGGCTCGGGATCGTCTGGGTGCTGCTGGCCGGCCTCTCGTCCAACATGGCGTGGTTCTACCTCCGCCGTCAGCGCGCACAGGCCGCCGGCTGAGCGGCGGATCAGAGGTTGACGGCGCAGACCGGATCGGCCGCCCGCCAGAAGCGGTAGGTGTCGAATCCGCAGTACGTCGTGAATTCGCTGATGCCCAGTATCCGCAGCAGCGCGTGGATCGCGTCGAAGAACGCGTGGTTGATCTCGGGGATCCACAGCACGCCGAAGACCGCGATCAGCCCGAACGGGGCGAACGGCTCCACCTGTCGGCGGATCCGGTACGAGAGCCAGGGTTCGATCACGCCGTAGCCGTCCAGCCCCGGCACCGGGACGAAATTGAGGATCGCCGCGGTGACCTGGAGCAGCGCCAGGAAGCCCAGCGCGTACTGGAAGCCGACCGGCACGCCGTCCAGCGCGTGCAGCCAGAACGGCGCCGTGCACACGATCGCGAACAGCACGTTCGTCAGCGGGCCCGCCGCGGAGATCAGACTGTGCTTCCAGCGACCGCTGATCCGGCCCCGCTCGATGAAGACCGCACCGCCGGGCAGACCGATACCGCCCATGATCACGAACAGCACCGGAAGCACGATGCTCAGCAGCGCGTGGGTGTACTTCAGCGGATTCAGGGTCAGATAGCCCTTCGACCCGATGGAGATGTCCCCGCTGTGCAGCGCGGTACGGGCATGCGCGTACTCGTGCAGACAGAGCGACACCACCCAGGCCGCCGTCACGAAGAGGAAGAAGGCGATTGCGGGCTGCTTCGCGAAATCCGTCCACACCGCCCAGGCCGACACCGCCATCACGGCGACGATCCCGAGGAAGACCGGGCTGATCCGCCGGTCGCTGCGGGCGCTTGCGGTGGTCATCGGCGAACTCCTGGTGGCTGGCCGGAAGGGGGCGGGGCGACGGGCGGCGAGAGCGACCGTACAGCCGACACGTCACAAACGTCTCGCGCCGGGGCGGTGGTTCCGTGAAGGGTGGGGGCATGACGAGCGATTCCGGCACACGGCGAACACGGGTACGACCGAACGCGCGTCTCCTTCCCGATCCGGGTCACGGAGAATAGGCGCGTGCGTTACTGCATCCTCGGGACCACTCTGGCACTCCGCGACGACGGCACGGCCGTCGCGCTCGGCGGGGCACGGCTGCGCGCGCTCCTCACCGTTCTCGCGCTGCGCCCCGGCCGCGCCGTCCCGGCCGCCGTCCTCATCGACGAGGTGTGGGACGGCGACCCGCCGGCCGACGCGGTGGGCGCCCTGCAGGCGCTCGTCGGCCGGCTCCGGCGGGCGCTCGGCCATGCGGCCGTCGCCTCGGCGGAGAGCGGCTACCGGCTCGCCGCGGAGCCGGACGCGGTCGACCTGTACCGCTTCGAGCGGCTCGCGGCGGAGGGGGCGCGGGCGCTGGACGAGGGTGACGCGGCGAAGGCCCAGGCCGTGGTCGCCGACGCGCTCGCCCTGTGGCGGGGGCCGGTCCTGGCCGATCTCCCCGACCGCGGCGCCGTCGCGGCCCGCTGGGCGGCCCGGCGGCTGGACGCCCGGCGCACCGGGCTCGCCGCGGCCCTCGTGCTCGGCCGCGCGGACGAGGTACTGCCCGAACTGCTCGCCCTCTGCGCCGAGCACCCGATCGACGAACCCCTCCAGGCACTGCGGCTGCGGGCCCTGCGCGACGCCGGGCGCCCGGCGCAGGCGCTGGCCGCGTACGACGAGATGCGCACCCTGCTCGCCGACCGTCTCGGTACCGATCCCGGTCCCGAACTTCGTTCCCTGCATGCCGAATTGCTCCAGCAGACCCCGGAGCGACCGGTCGTGACGGGCGATCCGGTCCCGGCCGCCCGTACCCGGGCCCCCGCCGTCCCGCAGGGAAACCTCCGGGCCCGGCTCACCAGCTTCGTCGGGCGCGAGGACGACATCGACGCCCTGCGCGAGGACCTCTCGCACGCCCGGCTGGTCACCCTCCTGGGCCCCGGCGGGGCGGGCAAGACCCGGCTCTCCCAGGAGGCCGCCGAATCCGTCGCCGCCGCCTGGCCGGACGGCGTCTGGCTGGCCGAACTCGCCCCCGTCGACGACCCCGAGGCGGTACCGGAGGCCGTGCTGACCGCACTCGGCGCCCGCGAGACCGTGCTGCGCGGCGCCGGCGCCGAGGAACTGAGGGTCGTCGAGGGCAGTGCCGGCGACCCCCTGGTACGCCTCACCGAGCACTGCTCACGGCGCCGGATGCTCCTCCTGCTGGACAACTGCGAGCACGTCGTCGGGGCCGCCGCCGCCCTCGCCGACCATCTCCTCGCCCATTGTCCGGAACTCACCGTGCTGGCCACCAGCCGCGAACCCCTCGGGGTGCCCGGCGAGTTCGTGCGGCCCGTCGACCCGCTGCCCGACCCGATGGCGCTCCGGCTGTTCACCGACCGCGGCGCCGCCGCGCGGCCCGGCTTCCGGGCCGACACGGCCGAGGAGACCGCCGCGGCCGCCGCCGAGATCTGCCGCCGCCTCGACGGGCTGCCGCTCGCCATCGAACTCGCCGCGGCCCGGCTGCGGATGCTCACCCCGCGCCAGATCGCCGACCGGCTCGACGACCGGTTCCGGCTGCTCACCAGCGGCGCCCGCACCGTCCTGCCCCGCCAGCAGACGCTGCGTGCCGTGGTCGACTGGTCCTGGGACCTGCTCGACGACTCCGAACGGGCCGTGCTGCGCCGGCTGTCGGTCTTCGCGGGCGGCTGCACCCTGGCCGCCGCCGAGGCCGTCTGCACGGACGACCCACGGGGCGTGCCCGAGGTCGCCGGGCTGCTCGGCTCGCTCGTCGACAAGTCCCTCGTCGTCGCCGCGCCCGCCGACGACGGCGAGATGCGCTACCGGCTGCTGGAGACCGTGGGCGAGTACGCCGCCGAACGGCTCGACGAGGCGGCGGAGCGGGACGCCGTGGAGCGGCGCCACCTGGTGCACTTCCGGGAACTGGCCCGGACCACCGACTCCGAGCTCCGCGGCGCCGGGCAGCGGGCCGCCATCGACCTCTTCCAGAGCGAGTACGAGAACCTCCGCACCGCCCTGCGCCGGGCCGTCGCCGCCCGCGACGAGCAGGAGGCGCTCTGCATGGTGCTGTCGCTGTGCTGGTACTGGCAGATGCACGATCTGCGCGCCGAGGCCCTGCACTGGGCCGACATGGCCGCCGCGCTGGGCCCCGACCCGTTCGCCGGGCCCGCCGAACCCGCGCCGTCCCTCCACGAGCGCTGCACCGACGCGCCGCCGCCCATGTCGCCCGAACTGCTTCAGGAGGCACGGCGCCAGGTGGGCCTGGTCCAACTGGTCAGCATGGACCACTCCCAGGACCTGTGGACCGACGCGCGGGGCATGGCCCGGCTGCGCGTCATCGCGGACACCTACCACGCGGGCCAGCCGCAGACCTGCCGCACCCCGGCCTCGCTCTGGTTCTTCGCGGTCATGCTGACCGGCGGGGTCGACGACCTGCGCGAGCTGCTGGACGAAACGGTCCGCGCCAGCCGGGAGTTCGGCTACGCGTGGGAACTGGCCGGGGCGCTCCAGATGCGCGCCAACGTGCTGGCCAACCGGTCCGAATGGGCGGGGGACGCACGCCGTGACGCGGACGAGAGCCTGGAGATCTTCGTCCGGCTCGGCGACGACTGGGGCGCCGCCGAAGCGCTCTCCTCCCGGGGCGAGGCGAACGAGAAGCGGGGCGAGTACGCGCGCGCGGCCGAGGACTTCCGGGCCGCCATCGACTACGCGCGCAAGCTCGGCGCCGAGTCCCAGGTGTCGGTACTGCGGTCCCGGTACGCGTCCGTGCTCACCGAACTCGGGCGCGGCGACGAGGGCGAGGAGATTCTGCGGGAGGTGGTCGCGGAGGGACGCTCGAGTCACGAGGCGATGCCAGCCGCCCGGCTCTACCTCGCCCTGTGGCTGGGACGGACCGGACGCACCCGCGAGGCACGGGAGCAACTGGACGCGGTGCGCGAGGAGTTCCGCTCCGAGACGCTGGCCATCTTCGAGGGCTTCTTGCTGGGCGGACTGGCCTGGCTGGACAACCAGGACGGCCTGTACGCCGAGGCCCTGCCCAAGGGACTGAGGGCGCTGGTCCAGTCCCAGGACCGGCTGTCCCAGCTGGTGGCGCCCCACATGTCCGTCATCCATCTCGTCTGCCTCGCACGGTCGTTGGCCGGCATCGGCGGTGAGCACCGGGCCGCGGTCGCGGCCCGGCTGCTGGGGGCCGGCCGCGGGCTGCTGCCCCGGGGCCACGTACACACGTCGATGGAGCGGCACGACTGGGCCGAGGTGGAGCGACTGGCCGTCGCCGTTCTCGGCCGGGCCGCCTACGACACCGCGTACGCCGAGGGCGGCAACCTCTCCCTGAAGGAGGCCACCGCCCTCGCCGAGGCGTGCCGGGACTGAGATCCTGTCGGGCGACCGCGTCCGCCCGCTCGGAGGTCCCCCGACAGGTTCTGAGCCGTCACCGGTGCGCGTCAGGTCCGCTTGCGGAACCTGGCGACCGCGAGCGGAGCCGTCACCGCGGTGATCGCCACCGCCCAGCCGAGCGTCAGCCACACCGAGTGGGCGACCGGCCCGCCGATCATCAGCCCGCGTGCCGCGTCCGCCAGGTTGGACAGCGGGTTGTAGTCGGTGAACGCCTGGAGCCAGCCGGGCATCGTGGCGGTCGGGGCGAAGATCGAAGAGCCGAACTGCAGCGGAATGAGCACCAGCATCCCCAGTCCCTGAACCGCCTGGGGTGTCTTCAGGGACAGCCCGAGCAGAATGAAGATCCACATGATGGCGGCACCGAAGGCCGCCGACAGGCCGACCGCCGCGAGCAGACCGAGCACCGAGGTCTTCAGCTCCATGCCGAGCAGGAAGCCCATGCCCAGCAGGATCGCCGTGGCGACCATCATCCGGCCCAGCTCGACCGCGATCTTCGCGACGAGGACCGAGGACCGGGCGATCGGCATCGTCCGGAACCGGTCCATGACCCCCTTGTGGAAGTCCTCGTTGACACCGGTCCCGACCGCGGTGGCGATGTTCATGCCCATCATCGCCATCAGGCCGGGGACCACGTAGTTGATGTAGGTCTGCCGGTCGCCGCCCAGGCTCGTGCCGATGGACCCGCCGAAGACGTACACGAACAGCAGGGTGAAGATGATGGGCATCAGCAGCACGTCGAACATCGACTCCGGATCCTTTTTGATCTGGAGCAGATTGCGCCGCATCAGCGCCCCGATGTGCCGGATGTTGCCGCGCAGCCCGATCCGGCCCTCACCGGCGGGCGCCTTCGGCCGGCCCGCAGCGGTGGCGGTGTCGGCGGGAGCGGGCTTCTGGATCGTCGTGCTCATGCCGCGACCTCCGCGGGGATCGTGTCGGTGGCGGAAGTGCTCTTCTCGCCGGTGATGGCCAGGAAGACCTCGTCCAGGCTGGGCAGCGCGGTGGCGACATGGGCCAGCGAGAAGCCCCGGGTGCCGAGCAGGCCGATGACGGCGGTCAACTGTTCGTCGCTGAGGATCGGTACGTACAGCAGCCCTTCGTCCGGGACGGCCTGCGTGCCCGCGACGCCGTCGAGGCCGGCCTCCCTGAGCGCCTGCGCCATCGCGGGCAGCTGCGCCGGATCCGAGGGCCGGATCTGCAGGGTGCGGCCACCGACCTTCGCCTTGAGCTCGTCGACCCCGCCGTTGGCGATGATCCGGCCCTTGTCGATGACGGTGAGCTCGTTCGCGAGCTGCTCCGCCTCCTCCATGTACTGGGTGGTGAGCAGGACGGTCGCCCCCTCCGCGACCATCCGCTGCACCTCGTCCCAGACCTCGTTGCGGGTCCGGGGGTCGAGCCCCGTCGTCGGCTCGTCGAGGTAGAGGACGGCCGGGCTGCCGATCATCGACGCGGCCAGGTCGAGGCGGCGCCGCATGCCGCCGGAGTAGTCCATCGCGGCGCGCTTGGCGGCGTCGGTGAGCGAGAACCGCTCCAGGAGCTCGTCGGCACGCGCGCGGGCGGTCCTGCGCGGCAGATCGAGCAGCCGCCCGATCATGTAGAGGTTCTCCCAGCCGGAGAGCTTCTCGTCGACCGAGGCGTACTGCCCGGTCAGGCCGATGGTGCGGCGCAGCTGCCGGGGCTGCTTCACCACGTCGTAGCCCGCCACGACAGCGTGCCCGGCGTCGGGGACGATCAGGGTGGACAGGCAGCGTACGAGCGTGGTCTTGCCGGCTCCGTTGGGGCCGAGCACACCGAGCACGGTGCCCTCGCGGACATCGAGGTCCACGCCGTCCAGAGCCTTGGTCGAGCCGTAGTGCTTGACCAGTCCCCGGACCTCGACGGCGTTCGGGCCGCTCCTGGGGTTCTTGTCGATTCGCGTCATGCCCACCATGGGACCAGGTGTCACCGACAGTTCGCCGACAACGGGCCGACAGCCCGCCGATGGGGGATGTCGGCGGGCTGTCGGTGGTGCGGGCAGTGGTCCGGACCCGGGGCCGACCCGCTGACCGGGCGGGCTCCGGGAGAACCGGGGTCCTCGTCCGGATCACGCCTGATCCGGACGAAGGGCCCTAGTGGAAGGTGTGCTCCGCGGCCGGGAACGCGCCGCCCACGACCTCTTCCGCGAACTCCTTCGCGGCATCGCCCAGCACCTGGCGGAGGTTCGCGTACTGCTTGGTGAAGCGCGGCACCTTGCCGCCGGTCAGCCCGACCATGTCGGTGTAGACCAGCACCTGGGCGTCCGTGTCCCGGCCGGCGCCGATGCCGACGGTCGGGATGTGCAGGGTGCGGGTGACCTCGGCGGCCAGTTCGGCCGGGACGAGCTCCAGGACGACGGCGAACGCGCCCGCGTCCTGCACGGCCTTGGCGTCGCGCAGCAGTTGCTGGGCGGCCTCCTCGCCGCGGCCCTGCACCCGGTAGCCCATCGCGTTGACGGACTGCGGGGTCAGACCGATGTGGGCCATGACCGGGATACCGGCGTCGACCAGCAGCCGGATCTGCTCGTGGCTGCGCTCGCCGCCCTCCAGCTTGACCGCGCCGACACCCGACTCCTTGATCAGCCGGGTGGCGTTGCGCAGGGCCTGGACCGGCCCCTCCTGGTAGGCCCCGAAGGGCAGGTCGGCGACGATCAGGGCGCGCCTGGTGCCCCGTACGACAGCGGCGGAGAGGATCGCGATCTCGTCCATCGTGACGGGCACGGTGGTCTCGTAACCGAGGTGGCAGTTGCCCATGGAGTCACCGACCAGCATGACCGGGATGCCGGCCTCGTCGAAGACGGACGCGGTCATCGCGTCGTAGGCGGTGAGCATGGGCCACTTCTCGCCGCGCTCGGTGGCGGCGGCGATGTCATGGATGGAGATACGGCGGGTGCCCTTGCCCCCGTACAGCGCCTTGCTGCTGTCGGTGGTGGCCCCCGCGGGGGTGGCGGCGGACGTGTTCTGCGCAGCCTGAAGCGACATTGCCAATGGCTCCTTCGTCATCTCGAGGCGCCCTGACGGCGTCCCCGGACCGGCTCCATGGTGGCATCCCGCGGCCGTCCACGGGAAGTGGGCCCGCCCGCGTCCGTGCAGGCACCCCGGTGAAGGCCTTTCAATACGAGACGGTCCCGTATCGAAATCGTATAAGCTCGCGACATGTCAATACCTTCGGGCGCTCGCCCCGCCCTGCCCCAGGTTCCCGAGGCGGTTCACCGCCGCCGTTGGGCGATCCTCGTCGTTCTGATGCTCAGTCTGCTCATCGTGGTGCTGGACAACTCGATCCTGAACGTCGCGGTCAAGACCATCGCCAGCCCCGCGCCCACCGGCATCGGCGCCACCCAGAGCCAGTTGGAGTGGGCGATCAACGCCTACACGCTCGTCTTCGCCGGACTTCTCTTCACGGCGGGGCTGCTCGGCGACCGCATCGGCCGCAAGAAGGTGCTGCTCTTCGGCATCCTCCTGTTCGGAGTCGGCTCCGCCTTCGCGTCCATGTCCGGCTCGCCCGGTGAACTGATCACCTGGCGAGCCGTGATGGGCTTCGGCGCCGCGTTCGTCATGCCCTCCACGCTCGCTGTCCTGATGAACGTCTTCGAACGCGACGAGCAGCCCAAGGCCATCGGCATCTGGGCCGGCAGCGTCGGCCTCGCCATCGCGATCGGCCCGATCACCGGCGGGCTGCTTCTCGAACACTTCTGGTGGGGCTCGATCTTCCTGGTCAACGTGCCCGTGGTGGTCGTCGCGCTGATCGCGATGGTGCTGCTGGTGCCGGACTCCAGGGACCCGAAGCCGGGCCGGACCGACCCCGTCGGGGTGCTGCTGTCCATCGTCGGTCTGGTCCTGCTGGTGTACGGCATCATCCGCGGCGGACAGCTCGCCGACTTCACCGACCCCGTCGTGCTCCTCTCGGTCGTCGGCGGCCTGATCGTCCTGGCCGCGTTCGTCCTGTACGAGAAGCGCACCAGCCACCCGGCCCTCGACATCTCGTACTTCAAGGAGCCGTCGTTCTCCGCGGCCGTCGCCGCCATAGCGCTGGTCTTCTTCGCGCTCATGGGGGTGACCTTCTTCTCCGCCTTCTACATGCAGAGCGTGCGTGGCTGGAGCGCGCTGGAGGCCGGTCTGCTGATCCTGCCGCTCGCCGTCGCCCAGATGATCTTCGCGCCGCGTGCCCGGCTGGTCGTCGACCGGTTCGGTGCCCGCCTGGTCTGCAGTGTCGGCATGCTGCTCGTCGCGTTCGGCCTCGCGGCCTTCGCGCTGTTCGACGCCACCACACCGGTCTGGGTGCTGTGCGTGCTCTTCTTCGTGCAGGGTGCGGGCATGGCGCATGTGATGACGCCGGTCACCGTCTCCGTGATGCAGGCGCTGCCCAGGGAGAAGGCCGGTTCCGGATCGGCGGTCAACAACACGTTCCGGCAGGTCGGTGGGGCGCTCGGCATCGCCGTGCTCGGCTCGGTGCTGTCCACCGTCTACCGCGGCGGCATCGAGGGGCACCTCGGTGCGCTCCCTGCCGCCGCCAGGCAGGCGGCGGGGGAGTCGATCGAGGCGACGCTCGGCATCGCGGACAAGCTGGGCCCGGCGGGTGCCCCGCTGGTCGCCGCGGCGAACGACGCGTTCCTGAAGGCCATGCATGTTACCGCCATCGGTTCGGCGGCCGTCGCCCTGGTGGGCACGCTCGTGGTCGCGCTCTTCCTGCCGGGCAGGAAGACACCCGTCGAACAGAGCTCCAGCGGCTCCGACGAGGGCGAGCCCTCGATACCCGCCGAGGCGGGCCGGTGACGGTCCCGGAGGGCTGAAAGTGCCGCCTCCGGGTCCCGGCCGGCCCCGGGACCCGGAGGCGGCGCACCGGGCGCCGCCGCCCTCGGCGAGAATCGGAAGGGCGGACGGTGCGGCGAGAGGTGGATTCAGGTGCAGGTAGAGGCGCAGGCTCAGGGCCGGAACCACCCGGTCCGGCAGGATCCGGAACCGCGAAGGGGCCGACCGCGCAGCGCGGCGGCCGAGCGGGCGATCCTGGATGCCGTCGTTCAGCTGCTGGAGGCGGGTGAGCCCCTCGCCGGCGTGTCCATCGAGCGGATCGCCCGGACCGCCGGGGTCGGCAAGGCAACCATCTACCGGCGCTGGAGCGGCAAGGAGGAGCTCTTCGTCGACGTCCTGCGCGACATCGAACCCCCCGAACCCACCGTCTCCGGCACCGCCGGACTCGACGACCTGCGGCTGCTGCTGGACTCCCTGCGCAGACGCGGTCTCGCCCAGCGCTCCTCCGTCCTGCTCCACAACGTCTTCGCGCAGATGAAGAGCCACCCCAAGCTGTGGTCCGAATACCAGCGCACCGTCATAGCGCCCCGCCGCGCCGCCATGCTGGCCGCTGTGCGGCGGGCGGTCGACGCGGGCGAGCTGCGCGGGGACCTGGACGTGGAGCTGATGAACGACCTGTTCCTGGGGCCCATGCTCGTCCGCACCATCCACCGGCCCGACGCTCCGCTGCCCGAGGACCTCGCCGACCGCATCATCCGGACCCTGACCGAGGGCCTCGCGGCCCGGACGGGGTCCGTCCCGGCCGCCGACGGCTGACGCGCCCGGGGCCCGCGCGAGTGTGATCGTTCTGTCACAAGCCTCCGCACATCGCCCCTGTCAGGAACCCTCGGGGCCCCGCCCTTCGTCCTCGTGGCAGTACAGCCGTCGTGGACGGCAGGAAACACGCCGTCCATCGCCTAGGGTCGAGGGCGCGGCGATACGCACGGCAAGGCAGTGAGGACAGCGCGATGGTGCAGGCGTACGGAGCGGACACCGGGAACGACCGTACGGGGCCGCAGCGCACCGGGTCCGGATCCCGTTTCCGGGACCTGCGCGACAAGTGGACCCGCGACCCGGGCATCTGGCGGCGCGGGATCGTGCTCGCCCTCTGCGCGGTCCTCCTCACCCTGGTGATGGCCTTCCACGCGAAGATCCCGAACGCCATCGGCAACCTGGGCAGCCTCTCCGAGACGTTCCTGCCGTGGATCGGCGCGTTCGTCCCGCTGCTGCTGATCCTGGGGCTGGTGCGCCGCTCGGCGACCGCGCTGATCGCCCTGCTGCTGCCGATCGTGGTCTGGTTCAACGTCTTCGGCGGGCTGCTCACCGACAAGTCGGGCAGCGGCGGCGACCTCACCGTGGCCACGCACAACGTCAACGCCGACAACCCCGACCCGGCGGGCACCGCCCGGCAGGTCGCGGGTTCCGGCGCCGACATCATCGCCCTGGAGGAGCTGCCGACCCGCCAGGTGTCGAAGTACGAGGCGGCGCTCGCCGAACGCTTCCCGTACCACTCGGTGCAGGGGACCGTCGGCCTGTGGAGCAAGTACCCGATGAGCAACACCCGGCCGGTCGACATCAAGATGGGCTGGACCCGGGCGATGCGCTCCACGGTGAAGACGCCCCAGGGCGACGTGGCCGTCTATGTGGCCCATCTACCGTCCGTACGGGTCAAGCTGCACGCCGGATTCACGGCCAACCAGCGCGACGACAGCGCGGACGCCCTGGGCGAGGCCATCGCCGACGAACGGCTCGGCAAGGTGATCCTGCTCGGTGACCTCAACGGCACGATGAACGACCGCTCGCTCAACGCGGTCACCTCGCAGCTGAGGTCCACCCAGGGCGCGGCCGGCAACGGTTTCGGCTTCAGCTGGCCGGCGTCGTTCCCGATGGCGCGGATCGACCAGATCCTGGTGAAGGACGTCGAGCCGGTGTCGTCGTGGACGCTCCCGTCGACGGGCAGCGACCACCTCCCGATCGCCGCACGCCTGAAGCTGTGACAGGTACGAGGTAGACCCGCCGCCCGGTCCGTCCCCGGCCCCTCCCCGGCCCCTCGCCCGGTCCGCCCCGGCCCGTGTCGCGCCGTGACGTGCGAACCGTGCGGCCTGCGCGGGGGCGGTGCGATGGGGGAGCCGTGCCCTCGCACACATGCGGCCGTGACGTGTCGGCCGTACGCCGCCCGGACCGGTCGGCCGATCCGGACCGCCACCCGCGACCGACTCTGCCGAAACGGTCCGTTCACCTCGCGGAGCGATCCGTCTGAGAGAATTTGTTCCGCTTGGGAACCAAGGGTGGCCGGCGAGGGAGCCGGCCCGGCCGCGCGCCGTCACACCCCGGTTCCTCCCTCTGCTCCCGCCCCGACCGGTCAGCCACGCCCGGCCGGGGCGGACACGTCTCCACTGCGGAAAGGTCTCTCCTCATGCCTCTGGCTCTGCTCGCACTCGCTGTGAGCGCCTTCGGCATCGGTACCACGGAGTTCGTGATGATGGGCCTGCTGCCCGATGTCGCGGACGATCTCGGCACCTCCGTACCCACCGCCGGACATCTCGTCTCGGCGTACGCGATCGGCGTCGTCCTCGGCGCACCACTGCTCACCGCCGTCGGCTCCCGGATCCCGCGCAAGCGGATGCTCCTGCTGCTGATGGCCCTCTTCACGGTCGGCAACCTCGCCTCCGCGCTCGCGCCCGGATTCGGCTGGCTGATCGCAGGCCGGTTCCTCGCCGGCCTGCCGCACGGGGCGTTCTTCGGCGTCGGCGCGGTCGTCGCCGCCCGACTGGTCTCCGAGGGGCGGCGGGCACGGGCCGTGGCGACCATGTTCCTCGGCCTCACCGTGGCCAACATCATCGGCGTCCCGGCGGCGACCCTGCTCGGCCAGCACCTCGGCTGGCGGGCCACCTTCCTGGTGGTCGCGGCGATCGGGCTCTGCGCGATGGCGGCGCTCGCCCGTCTCGTACCGTACGTACCCGTCGAGGCCCACCAGGGCCTGGGCCGCGAGCTGCGTGCCCTCGGCGACCGACAGGTGCTGCTCGGCCTGCTCACCGCCGTCTTCGGCTTCGCCGGGGTCTTCGCCGTGTACTCCTACCTCTCGGCCATGACGACCGAGGTGATGGGCTTCGGCGAGTCCTCGGTGACGCCGGTGCTCGCGCTCTTCGGCATCGGCATGACGCTGGGCGCACTCGCGGCGGGCCCGCTCACGGACCGGGCGCTGCGCCCGACGCTGTACGGATCGCTCGGCGCCCTCGCCGTCGTCCTGCTCGTCTTCCCGTTCGCCGTCCATGTGCGGTGGGCGGCGCTGGTGACGGTCGTCCTGCTCGGCGGGGTCGGCTTCATGACGACCACCCCGCTTCAGATGCTGGTCATGAACAAGGCCAGGCACGCCCCGACGCTGGCGGCCGCCTCCAACCACTCCGCGTTCAACCTCGCCAACGCGGGCGGCGCGTGGCTGGGCGGAGCGGCGATCGCGGCGGGCTGGGGCTGGACGTCCCCGGCCCCGGTCGGCGCGGCCCTCGCCGTCGCGGGCCTGGTGGTCGCGGCCGTGGCCGGCCTGCTGGACCGGGACCGTCCGGGCCCGTCGCGGATCGTCGCGAGCGCCGACGCGGAGGCACGAACCGTACGGAGCGGGGTCCGGGCGGACGCGCGCTGAGGTGCGGGCCGGGTCGGCCCGTCAGGTCCCGGAGGGCGGGCCGATCCGGGGGCGCCCGGTGACAGGACGGCCCCGGTACCTCACCGCTCAGCCCGACTCGCGCCACCGGTTCGTGATCGGCAGCCGCCGGTCCTTGCCGAAGCCCTTCGGGGAGATCTTCGTGCCCGGCGGGTACTGCCGCCGCTTGTACTCCGCCGTGTCCACCATCCGCAGCGTCTTCGTCACCAGGGCATCGTCGAACCCGGCCGCGACGATCTCGTCCAGACCCTGGTCCCGGTCGACGTACAGCTCCAGGATCCGGTCCAGTACGTCGTAGTCGGGCAGCGAGTCCGTGTCGACCTGGCCCGGCCGCAGTTCGGCGCTGGGTGGCTTGGTGATGGACGCCTCCGGGATCGGCGGGGTCTGCCCGCGCTCCTCGGCGGCGCGGTTGCGCCACTTCGCGAGGCGGAAGATCGACGTCTTGTAGACGTCCTTGATCGGGCCGTACGCCCCGACCGAGTCGCCGTACAGCGTCGAGTAGCCGACCGCCAGTTCGGACTTGTTTCCCGGAGCCAGGACGATCTGGCCCTCCTGGTTGGAGACGGCCATCAGCATCGTGCCGCGCAGCCGGGACTGCAGGTTCTCCTCGGCGAGGCCGGTGAGCCCCAGCGAGCCCATGTACGCGTCGAACATCGGCTCGATCGGTACGGTGCGGAAGTTCAGCCCGGTGCGGCGGGCCAGCTCGGCCGCGTCGCCCTTGGAGTGGTCCGAGGAGTACTTCGACGGCATCGAGATGCCGTACACGTTCTGCGCGCCCAGCGCGTCGCAGGCGATGGCCGCGACCAGCGCCGAGTCGATTCCGCCGGAGAGCCCGATCAGCACACTGCTGAAGCCGTTCTTGGCGGCGTACGCGCGCAGGCCCACGACCAGCGCGGAGTACAGCTCCTCGTCGTCGTCGAGCCGCTCCGCGTATCCGCCGGCCAGCTCGGGCTCGTAGGCCGCGAGGGGTTCCTCGGAGAGCACCACGCGATCGATCCGCAGCCCGTCGTTCACCATGCCCGACGGCGCCTCGGCCTCGGCGGCCGGCAGGTCCAGATCGAGCACGACGCAGCCCTCGGCGAACTGCGGGGCACGGGCGATCACTTCGCCGTCGCGGTCGACGACGATCGAGTCGCCGTCGAAGACCAGCTCGTCCTGGCCGCCGATCATCGCCAGATACGCGGTGGTGCAGCCGGCCTCCTGGGCCCGCTTGCGGACCAGCTCCAGCCGGGTGTCGTCCTTGTCCCGCTCGTACGGCGAGGCGTTGATCGACAGCAGCAGCCCGGCGCCCGCGGCCCGCGCGGCCGGCACCCGGCCGCCGTCCTGCCAGAGGTCCTCGCAGATCGCGAGCGCCACATCGACGCCATGCACCCGCACCACCGGCATCGAGTCGCCCGGCACGAAGTACCGGAACTCGTCGAAGACGCCGTAGTTGGGGAGGTGGTGCTTGGCGAAGGTCAGCGCGACCTGTCCGCGGTGCAGCACCGCCGCGGCGTTCTGCGGGGCGCCGGCCGGCTGGCCGTAGCGCGGCTGGGCCGTTCCGGAACGGTCGAGGTAACCGACGACGACCGGCAGTTCCCCGAAACCCTCCGCTTCGAGACGGGCGGCGAGCGCGCGCAGGGCCTGGCGCGAGGCCTCGACGAAGGACGACCGCAGGGCCAGGTCCTCGACGGGGTAGCCGGTCAGCATCATCTCGGGGAACGCCACCAGATGGGCGCCCTGCTCGGCGGAGTGCCGGGTCCAGTGGACGATCGCCTCGGCATTGCCGGGGAGATCACCGACGGTCGAGTCGATCTGATTCAGTGCGAGGCGTAGTTGAGGCACGCGCACCAGTGTAATCGTCTGACTGACGCGATGTCCTCGCGGGCCGCGCGCCCGCGAGGTGGCCCGCCGGGAGAAGGTCAGCGGCGGTAGCCGACGACCGTCATCATGCCCACGTCCGAGTGGTAGATGTTGTGGCAGTGGAGCATCCACAGGCCCGGGTTGTCCGCGTCGAACTCGATGGCCAGCGAGCTGTGCGGGCGGACGATCGCGGTGTCCTTGCGCGCCCAGGTGGCCGCGCGCCGGTGGGAGGCCCGGTGCTGCGGCCCCGCCGCTCCCACCACGCCGAACGAGTGCCCGTGCAGATGGATGGGGTGCCACATCGTCGTGACGTTGTAGAACTCCAGCCTGACCCGCTCGCCCGCCTTGACCGGATGGCGTCGCCGGGGGTTGTACGGCTCGCGGTCGAAGGCCCAGTCGAACGCCTTCATGTTGCCGGTCAGTTTGAACCGGATGGTGCGGTCGGGCTCGCGGACGGACAGCGCCACGGACCCGTCCGGCGACAGTTCGCCCGCCTCGACCAGCCTTCCGTCCAGTTCCTTCGGCCGCACGGAGGCGGAAGGTGCCGTGCCCTTTCCGGTGCGGAGCAGGGCCAGCGCCGAGGCCCGCTTGCCCTCGGCGAGCGCGGTCAGCGGGAACACCCCGTCCCCGGCGGTGACCATCACGTCGTACCGCTCGCCCATGCCCAGCAGCAGGGCGTCCGTCGTGGTGTGCCGGACCGGGTAGCCGTCGGTGTGGGTGATCGTCATGCGGTGACCGCCGAGCGCCACGCGGAACGCGGTGTCGCCGCCCGCGTTGATGATGCGCAGCCGGATGCGGTCGCCGGGCTTGGCGGAGAAGGAGGAGGGCGACCTCGCGATGCGGCCGTTGATCAGGTAGTACGGGTAGGCGACATTGCCTCCGTGGCTGTCGAGCAGTCTGCTGAAGGAGTCCGTCATGATCCGCGAGGGGCCGGAGCGGCGCTTGGCGGACTTGGGGGACTTGGGGGACCCACCGTGTCCGCTGTCCCCCGCGTCGCCCTTGTCGTCCATGTCGCCCTGCTGGTCCATGTCGCCGTGGTCCGAGCCGCCCTGGTCCGAGCCGCCGTGGTCCATGCCGCTGTGGTCCATGCCGCCCTTGCCCCGGCTCAGCTCGTCGAGCACCGAGTCGGGCGTGGAGCCGTCCACCCCGTCGACCCAGTCGTCGAGGACGACGACCCACTCCTTGTCGTACTTGAGGGGCTCCTTCGGATCGTCGACGATCAGCGGCGCGTAGAGCCCGCGGTCCTGCTGGACACCCGTGTGCGGATGGAACCAGTACGTCCCCGGGTGCGGCACCTTGAAGCGGTACGTGAAGTCCGCGCCCGGCTTGATCGCCTTCTGGGTCAGGTCGGGGACGCCGTCCATGTCGTTGCGCACGTTGAGGCCGTGCCAGTGCAGGGTGGTCGTGGCCGGAAGGTGGTTGGCGAGGTTGAGCGTCACGTTGTCGCCCACCGCGAACCGGAGTTCCCGGCCGGGCAGCCGTGCCTCGTAGGCCCAGGAGCCGACGACGAGCCCGCCGCCCAGATCGAGACGGGACGGGGTGGCGGTGAGGTCGATCTTCCGCGAGGGACCGGAGGGCCGCTTCGCCTCGGCCGCGGCGACCTCCTCCCCGTCGGGGGAGACGTACTCGCCCGTGGACCTCCCCCGTGGGGAGGTCCCGTGGTTCACGCTGCCGCGGGTCGTGTCGTCGGCGTCGGCGCCGCCGGCCTTCGTGCCGCTGCGGCCCGTCTCGGATGCACCGGAACAAGCGGCCAGGACCGTCGTACCGGCGGTGGCGACAGCGGCGCCGAGCACGGCGCGCCGGGTGGGTGGAGTGCGCATGACGGAGAGCACCTCGGGGTGTTGTCGGTGGACGGTCTGCTGGGGGAGGGGCGGCGCCCCTCCCGTATCCGCAGCACCGACAACGAGGCACGACGCGTCCGGCCCGGCCGGGCGTCCGGCCCGGGGACCGGCGACACCGGCGCCGCGCCGCCCGCGGCGAGGTGGGCGACCTCGATGGGCAGCACGACGGACGGAAACAACTGTCCGTATGTCGCACATCCACTCAGTGTCATGTCGAGCACCCTACCCCTGCTGGGTATGCGCCGCGCGGGGAGATGCACCGGCGGAGTGCTGAAACGTATCTCCTCAGTGTTGGAGGGCCCGGCGGGGCGCACAGCACAGCGACCCGGTACCTCTCGCGCACGAGGGGTGCCGGGCCGTTGAGCGGTGCGTTCGCGGAACCGTCAGCCGCGGGCGTAGACCTTCTCCGCCCAGGCGGCGATCTGTTCCTCCGAGAGGTGCTGCGCCAGATCGGCCTCGCTGATCATGCCGATCAGCTTCTTGTTCTCGACCACCGGAAGCCGGCGGATCCGATGGGTCTGCATCTCCTCCAGAACCTTCTCCACGCCCGCCCCCGCGTCGATCCAGCGCGGGGTGCCGTGGGCGAGGTCGCCCGCGGTCATCCTCGACGGATCGTGTCCCATCGCCACACAGCCGACCACGATGTCGCGGTCCGTGAGGATGCCGATCATCCGGTCCTCCTCGCCGTGGGCCGAGATGGGCAGCGCGCCCACCTTGTGGTCGCGCATCAGCTGTGCGGCGCGGTCGAGAGTCTCGTGCGCGGGGATCCATGTGGCCCCGGTGTGCATGATGTCCTTGGCGGTGGTCATGAGGGATTCCTCCTGCGTGCCGTCGGGCATGCTGTACGACCCCGAGCGAACCCATCGTCATCGGCCCGTTCGGCGGACGCGACCGCTATCGCCCATTCGGGTGCATCTGTGGCTCGGAGGGAATCCTTCAGGACCGGGGCTTCGCCCCTCGTGCCGCCAGCATCCGCGCCATCGTGTCCAGCTCGGACTGCTGGGCGTCGGCCATCCCCTGGGCCAGGCGCTTCTCCACCTTCACCGTGCACAGCCGGGCGCAGCCGCGAGCCATGTCGATGCCGCCCTTGTGGTGGTCGGTCATCAGCTGGAGATACAGGACCTCGGTACTTGTGCCGCTCGCCCTGCGGAGCCGGTCCAGCTCGGTCCTGGTGGCCATGCCGGGCATCAGGGAGCCGTCGTGCGCGTGGTGCGTCCCCGTGCCCTCCATCCCCGCCATGCCGTGTCCCTCGTGCCCGCCGGCCGCCATCCAGGCCATCGGTTCCTGCCCGGCGGCCGCCTTCGGCAGCTCCCACAGGTCCAGCCAGCCGAGCAGCATGCCCCGCTGGTTGGCCTGCGTATTGGCGATGTCGTACGCGAGGCGGCGCACCTCCTCGTCACGCGTGCGGTCACGCACGATGAAGGACATCTCCACGGCCTGTTGATGGTGGACCGCCATGTCGCGGGCGAAGCCGGCGTCCGCCGAGTCCACCGCGGGCGTGCGCGGGGCGGGGGCGGCGGCATGGCCCGCACCGTCGTCCCGCGCGGAGGCGACCGTCGCCACCCCCGCGAACAACAGCGCGAGCCCGACGGCGGAGCCCGCCACCCACTCGACGCGCCGGCCACGCCGTACAGCGGTCACCGGGTCCCCAGCCCGCCCGTGCACGGCGCGCCGGGCTCGGGGGTCTGCGGCCCCTGCACGAACGCGGCGAAGAACTGGCCGACCCGCGGGTCGTCGGCGCCGTCCACCGTGACCTGATTGCCCCAGGCACTCAGCATGATCGTCCCGGCCTGGTCCTTGTACGGGCTCATCAGCGAGTACGGCGTCCGGCCGACGCGTTCGGCGAGCTTCGCCACATCGGTGTCGGAGGCCTTGTCCGTGTACGTCACCCACACCGAGCCGTGCTCCAGCGAGTGCACGGCGTTCACGTCGGGGATCGCCTTCTGGTAGACCTCGCCGTCGCAGTTCATCCATACGGGGTTGTGGTCACCGCCGACCGGGGGCTTCATCGGGTACGTGACGGGCGTCGTGACGTGGTTGCGGGTCAGCTTCTCGGCGTCCCACGTCTTCAGGCCCTCGATCGGCCCGTCGGCCGGCTTCTGCCGGTCCGTCGAGGGCGCCTTGGCGTCCTCGGCCCGGACGTCCGGCTTCTTCTCCGACGCCTCGGACTTGTCCAGCACCATGTACGAGCCGAAGCCGACCAGCCCCACGACGACGAGGACGCTCAGGCTTATGGCCAGGACACGGTTGCGGCGCTCGCGGGCGCGGTCGGCGTTGTGCATCTGCTCCATACGGGTCCTGCGGTCGAAGCTCATGGCGTCGGGTCCTTCTGCGAAGGGGCGGGAAGTGACAGGAATCGGTCGGGAGAACCGGCGTGCACCGGGCGGTCGCGAAGCCGCTCCACCCCGTGCGCACCATGGGCGCCGATCGTAGTGGGTGGCCGGGTGCTCCATCTCACGTCGTGTGCGTAATCTGGGTGAAATCCCGGGTCGTGATACTGGAGTTCCTCCCCTACCCCGGGTGGTGGTGCACGGACCGTCTGAACTGCAAGGATGTAGCTATGGACAAGCAGCAGGAATTCGTCCTCAGAACGCTTGAGGAGCGCGACATCCGCTTCGTACGGCTGTGGTTCACCGATGTCCTCGGCTACCTCAAATCCGTTGCCGTGGCCCCCGCCGAACTGGAACAGGCGTTTGACGAGGGCATCGGCTTCGACGGCTCGGCCATCGAGGGCTTCGCCCGGGTGTACGAGTCCGACATGATCGCCAAGCCGGACCCGGGGACGTTCCAGATCCTGCCGTGGCGCGCGGAGGCCCCCGGCACGGCCCGGATGTTCTGCGACATCCTGATGCCCGACGGCTCGCCGTCCTTCGCCGACCCCCGCTACGTCCTCAAACGCATCCTCGCCAAGACCTCCGACCTGGGCTTCACCTTCTACACCCACCCGGAGATCGAGTTCTTCCTGCTGAAGGACAAGCCGGTGGACGGCAGCCGCCCCACCCCCGCGGACAGCTCCGGCTACTTCGACCACACCCCGCAGAACGTCGGCATGGACTTCCGCCGCCAGGCGATCACCATGCTCGAATCCATGGGCATCTCGGTCGAGTTCAGCCACCACGAGGGCGCCCCCGGCCAGCAGGAGATCGACCTGCGGTACGCGGACGCGCTCTCCACCGCCGACAACATCATGACCTTCCGCCTGGTGATGAAGCAGGTCGCGCTGGAGCAGGGCGTGCAGGCGACGTTCATGCCGAAGCCGTTCTCCGAGTACCCCGGCTCGGGCATGCACACCCACCTCTCCCTCTTCGAGGGCGACCGCAACGCCTTCTACGAGTCGGGCGCCGAGTACCAGCTGTCCAAGGTCGGCCGCTCCTTCATCGCCGGCCTGCTCACCCACGCCGCGGAGATCTCCGCCGTGACGAACCAGTGGGTCAACTCCTACAAGCGCATCTGGGGCGGCTCCTCCCGCGCCGCGGGCGCCGGCGGCGAGGCCCCCTCGTACATCTGCTGGGGCCACAACAACCGCTCCGCCCTCATCCGCGTCCCCATGTACAAGCCCGGCAAGACCGGTTCGGCGCGCGTCGAGGTCCGCTCCATCGACTCCGGCGCCAACCCCTACCTGACGTACGCGGTGCTGCTCGCCGCGGGACTCAAGGGCATAGAGGAGGGCTACGAACTCCCGGCCGGTGCCGACGACGACGTCTGGGCGCTGTCCGACGCGGAGCGCCGCGCGATGGGCATCGAGCCCCTGCCGCAGAACCTGGGCGAGGCGATCTCTCTGATGGAGAAGAGCGAACTGGTCGCCGAGACGCTCGGCGAGCACGTCTTCGACTTCTTCCTGCGCAACAAGAAGCAGGAGTGGGAGGAGTACCGCAGCGAGGTCACCGCCTTCGAGCTGAAGGCCCTGCTGCCGGTGCTGTAGGCGCGGTTCGAAGAGAGAACGGCTCGGGCCGACGGTGTCACACCGTCGGCCCGAGCCGTTCTGGACGTCCTGGGCCGTCCCTGGGCCGCCCGGTACCCGGTCGGCGGCTTCGCGCATGCTGTCCGCAACCGCTCGGTGCGGGGCGTGTTCAGGTCCGAAGCGAGAGCCACGGGTCGCATGGACCCGTACCCACGCCCTCTTCTCGCTCAGTCGAACCGGCAGCCCATCTCGTCCAGGATCTCGTCGATCACCTCGGCGGGCTCCCGGGCCAGGTCCTCCTCGATCCACATGCGCATGGCGATCCGCAGCGAGGACAGGAACGCCGCGGCCAGGACCAGGGGGCGGACCGCCTTCTCCGTCGGGCCCCGGCGCACCGTTATGGCGTCGGCCAAGTCCCTTTCCAGGGCCGCGTGGTTGGCCAGTTGCCGGGCGAGCAGCGAGGGGTGCCGCATCGCCAGCCTGGTCCGCAGGGCCCACTCGCGCTCCGGCGGTGCGACCCGATCGGCGAACTGTGTCATGGCCGCCCGCAGCGCGGTCCACGCGCTCTCCTCGGCGGGGCGGTCGCGTACGGCCTGGACGAGGGCCCTTATCTGCTGCTCCTCGCCGTACAGGAGGGCGTCCTCCTTGCCCGTGAAGTAGTTGGAGAACGTTCTGCGGGAGATCCCGGCCGCGTCCGCGACGGCCTCCACCGTGACGTGGTCGAAGCCGTGCTCGACGGTCAGCCGCAGCGTCGCCTCGTGCACGGCCTGCCGCGTGGCTTCCTTCTTGCGTTCCCGCAGTCCCACAGAGCTCTCCATGGGTTCAGTATCGCCCCGACGGGCATAATTGCCCAGTGAGCAAAATTGCCCAGTGAGCATGTATGGTGAAGCCTTTCCTGCCCCTGTTCGAACCTTCCGGAGGTTGCGCGTGAGCGCACAAACGGCCGCGCCGACCGAGGTCGCGCCGATGGATCACCGTCATGTGCTGCGGGCGCTGAGCGGGCTGCTGATCGTGCTGTTCGTGGCCATGATCAGCAGCACGGTGGTCTCGGTGGCGCTGCCGAAGATCATCGGATCGCTGAACGGCACCCAGTCGCAGTACACCTGGGTCGTCACCGCGACCCTGCTGGCCTCCACGGCCTCCACCCCGATCTGGGGCAAGCTCGCCGACCTGTTCAGCAAGAAGCTGCTGCTCCAGATATCCATCGGCATCTTCGTCATCGCGTCGATCGCCTGCGGATTCGCCCAGTCCACCGGGCAGTTGATCGCCTTCCGCGCCGTGCAGGGACTCGGCATGGGCGCGCTCCAGGTGCTCGTCCAGGTGATCATCGCCGCGATGATCAGCCCCAAGGAACGCGGCCGCTACAACGGCTACCTGGGCGGCGTCATGGCCGTCGCCACCGTCGGCGGACCGCTCCTGGGCGGCTTCATCACCGACACCTCGTGGCTCGGCTGGCGCTGGTGCTTCTTCATCGCCGTACCGTTCACACTGATCGCCTTCGTGATGCTCACCCGCACCCTGCATCTCGCCGAGGTGCGCCGCCCGGAGACGAAGGTCGACTACCTGGGTGCCTCGCTCATCGCCGGCGGCGTCAGCCTGCTGCTGCTCTGGGTCACCTTCGTCGGCAACGACTTCGACTGGCTGTCCTGGCAGACCGTCGTCATGGTCGGCGCCAGTGCCCTGATCCTGATCGCGGCCGTCGTGGTCGAGAGCCGGGTCAAGGAGCCCGTCGTCCCGCTCCACGTCGTACGCCGCCGCGACCCCGCGCTCGCCATCGTCGCGAGCCTCGCGGTCGGCATGGCGATGTTCGGCGGCGCGGTCTTCCTCGGCCAGTACTTCCAGATCGGCCGCGGCTACTCACCGACCGAGGCCGGACTCCTCACCATTCCGCTGATGTTCGGCGTGCTGGTCTCCTCCACCGTCGCCGGACGCCTGGTCTCCAGGACCGGCAAGGTGAAGCCGTACATCATCACCGGCGTCGTCGTCCTCACCCTGGGCTTTTTGGGCCTGTCCACCATCGACCACGAGACCTCACTGGTCCTCGTCTCGATCGGCATGCTCGCGGTCGGCATCGGTGTCGGCATGTCGATGCAGAACCTGGTCCTGGTGCTGCAGAACACCGTCCCGCTCGGCGAACTCGGCGCGGCCAGTGGCGCGATCACCTTCTTCCGCTCGCTCGGCGGCACGATCGGAGTCTCGGTGCTGGGTGCGGTGCTCGCCAACCAGGTCGCCACGAAGATCACCGACGGCCTGGCGAAGCTCGGCGTCGACCCGGCGGTCTCGTCCTCGGGCGGCGGCTCCACGCTGAACATGGACGCGATGCCGCCGCAGATCCAGGAGGTGGTGCGTGCTGCGTACGGTGACGCGACCGGCACCATCTTCCTGATCTCGGCGGGCATCGCGGTGATCGGTGTGATCGCCGCGCTGTTCCTGACGCCGACGAAGCTGCGCGACAGCGTCGACCTGTAGCAGGTTCCCACCGATCCAGTGTTGATCCGCAGCCGATCTGCGTGGACCCGTGGTCGGTCCTGCCCGGCCGGTTCCCGTACCGTGCCCCGCGTCCTGACGGCGCGGGGCACGGCCGTGCGCGCCGTACACGCCGAGGACGGGCCCGGGACGGCCGCTTCGTGCGAGGTGACCTCCACCGGCGCCGCGGCTGAGGTAGTGTGACCCATCCCGAACACGGGACCGACCAAGGAGGTGAGCCCCATTACCGCTGTATCAGGCTGGGTGCTCATCCCGCACGATCGCACGGTCGACCCGACATAATCGACCGCGGAGCGCCCATCGGCTTCCCGAAAGGCTGCGCTTCATGTCGGTTTCCGCGTCACCGCTCACCGTCTCCTCCATCGTCACCACCCTCCGCGCCGCCGGCTGCGTATTCGCCGAGGACGAGGCGGAGTTGATCGTCTCCACGGCCGCCGACCCCGCCGGACTCGCGGCCATGGTCGAGCGGCGGGTCGCCGGTCTTCCTCTGGAACACGTCCTCGGCTGGGCCGAGTTCGGTGGTCTGCGGATCGCCGTGGACCCCGGTGTCTTCGTACCCCGCCGCCGCACCGAGTTCCTGGTGGGGCAGGCCGTCGCCCTCGCCGGTCCGGGGGCGGTCGTCGTCGACCTCTGCTGCGGCTCCGGAGCCCTCGGCGCCGCGCTCGCCGCGACGCTGGACCGGATCGAACTGCACGCCGCCGATGTCGCACCGGCCGCCGTACGGTGCGCCCGCCGCAACGTCGGTGGCGCGGGCCGGGTCTACGAGGGCGACCTCTTCGATCCGCTTCCCGGCTCGTTGCGCGGCCGGGTGGAGATCCTGCTCGCCAATGTGCCGTACGTACCGACGGACGATGTCGAACTGCTTCCCCCGGAGGCACGTATCCATGAGCCGCGCGTCGCACTCGACGGGGGCGCGGACGGCCTCGACGTCCTGCGACGGGTCACCGCCGAGGCGCCGCGGTGGCTGGCGCCGGGCGGGCATCTGCTGGTCGAGACGAGCGAGCGGCAGGCGGCACAGGCCGAGGAGACCGTCGCCCGCAGCGGTCTGATCCCGCGTGTGGTCACCTCCGACGAGCTGTACGCCACCGTCGTCATCGCGACCCGGCCCGAGTCGTCCGGGAACTGAGCGAGGACGGACGCCGAGGCGGCCCGGTCCGGTCCGGGCTCAGGAACCCGGCAACCGCCGGACCACCGCCGTCCCGGCGTCCAGGTCGATTCCCATGCGGGGCGGCGCGCCGTCCAACGCGTCGTCCTTCAGGACCTGTTCCTCCACCCGGTGCTCGATCTCCACACGCTTGGCCGAGTTGAGGAACGCGTGCAGCTCATCGGCGACAGAGGCCCCCACACCCAGGCCATGACGAGGCGTGCGGGCGGCGAGGACGCGTCGCAACCGGTCGGGCCGGCCGGTACGGACGACGGCGTAGCGGGCCGAGGCCAGCAGGAACGGCACCATCACCAGCACGGCCATGACCAAGAGACTCGACATCATCACCATGCCCGTCCCAACGCCGGGCGCCGGAGGGCCGTTCCCGCCGCCGGGCGCCGGAGGGCCGTTCCCGCCGCCGGGTGCCGGAGGGCCGTTCTCAACGCCGGGTGCCGGAGGGCCGTTCCCGCCGCCGTACGACGAGCCGGGTACGCGCCATCACGCCGTTCAGCCGAACCGCCACCGCGTCTGGCTGAACACGGGGCCCTTGCCGAAGCCGAAGACCGTACGCGGCGACACCTCGAACACCAGCGCCTCATGGCCCGCGTGCCGGAACGTGCCGTCCTGGACGTCGAAGTGCCATTGCGGGCCGTACTTCGACTCCCAGGCCGCGGCCAGCCGGTTCAGCCGGTCCTCGTCCGTCACCCGCTCCGCCCGGCCCTCGACCACCACGTCGAACCCCTCCGAAAGGGTGTTGTCGCCGGTCGTCAGCACCACCTCCGGGTTGGCGGCCAGATTCAGGCCCTTGCGTTCCGACGCCCCCGTGCTGAAGTACAGCGCGCCCTGTGACCACACCCCGATGAGCGGGGTGACATGCGGGCGGCCGTCCGGCCGGACCGTGCTCAGCCAGTAGATCTCCGCGCCGGTCAGCAGTGACTCCGCCGCCGGCCACGAGCCCGCCGTCGCCCCTTCGGCGCTGTAGCGGGCATCCAGCTCGGCGACGGGTTCGAATGTGGACATGCGGCCTCCCGGTCGGATCCTTGAAGCATTCTGTCTGCGAAGTGTGGACCGTGCATCTGCTCCGGATTCATCGGCGCGGGACAGCCCTTACGGCCTGGTGCACGACAGCGAGCGGGCTCCCGGCGCCGTGCGGCTTCGCCCCCGGCGTCGTCGCCGGTCGACGACGCTCCGCGTCGCCTCCCTCCTCCGCCGTGGATCCGGAGCCGCATGACACCGCTTCGTGATCCACGCTCCATCGTGCACCGGGCCGTTAGGCTCGGAATGCTGGATGGTGTGTGGGCGGCGAGCAGGAGAGCGCGGAATGACGACGGTGCCGGGACGCAGGAGCAGTACGTTCACCCGACTGCTGCGGCACGGATTCACCGACCCCTCGGCCGCCGAGCGCCTCCTCGATCTGCCCGTGCTGTCGTCCGTACGCTCCGATCCGGTGCTGCTCGACGCCCTCGGTGCCACCGCGGACCCCGATCTGGCGCTGCACGGGGTCGTCCGGCTGGTGGAGTCCGAGGAGCCGGACGAGCGGCAGATCCTGCTGGACACCCTCGTCACCGCCAAACCGCTGCGGGACCGGCTGCTCGGAGTGCTCGGGGCGTCCGAGGCGCTCGGCGACCATCTGGCCCGCCACCCCCGCGACTGGCACGCGCTCGTCACCTACGAGGCCACCGACCTGCACCCCGGGGTGCACGAATTCGAGCAGGAGCTCGCCGGAGCCGACGACCCCGACTCGCTGCGCGTCGCCTACCGCCGGTGCCTGCTGGCCATAGCGGCCCGCGACGTGTGCGGTACGACGGACGTCGCCGAGGCCGCCGCCGAACTGGCCGATCTGGCCACGGCGACCCTGCGGGCGGCGCTCGCCATCGCCCGAACGGCCGCACCCGGCGACGCCGCCCTGTGCCGGCTCGCCGTCATCGCGATGGGCAAGTGCGGCGGGCACGAGCTGAACTACGTCTCCGACGTCGACGTCATCTTCGTCGCGGAACCGGCCGACGGCGTCGAGGAGAGCGCGGCCGTGCAGGCCGCCACCCGGCTGGCCGCACACATGATGCGGATCTGTTCCGACACGACCGTCGAGGGCACCATCTGGCCCGTCGACGCCAACCTCCGTCCCGAGGGCCGCAACGGGCCCCTCGTCCGGACGCTGTCCTCGCACCTCGCGTACTACCAGCGCTGGGCCAAGACCTGGGAGTTCCAGGCGCTCCTCAAGGCCCGGCCGGTGGCCGGCGATCCCGAACTGGGCGCGGAGTACGTCGAGGCCGTCTCGCCGCTCGTATGGCAGGCCGCGGACCGCGAGAACTTCGTCGCCGACGTGCAGAAGATGCGCCGACGCGTCGTCGACAACATCCCCGCCGACCGGGTCGACCGCGAGATCAAGCTCGGCCCCGGCGGGCTGCGGGACGTCGAATTCGCCGTGCAGCTGCTCCAGTTGGTGCACGGCCGCAGTGACGCCACGCTGCGCAGCGGCTCCACCCTGGAGGCGCTTCGGGCACTCGCCGCGGGCGGCTACGTGGGACGCGTGGACGCCACGCAACTGGACGACGCGTACCGCTTCCTGCGCGCCATGGAGCACCGGATCCAGCTCTACCGGCTGCGCCGTACCCATCTGGTCCCGGAGGACGAACGGGATCTGCGACGTCTCGGGCGCTCCCTGGGGATGCGCACGGACCCGATCACCGAGCTCAACCAGGCATGGAAGCGGCACGCCTCCGTGGTGCGGCGGCTGCACGAGAAGCTGTTCTACCGGCCGCTGCTCGACGCCGTCGCCCAGCTCGCGCCCGGCGAGACCCGGCTCAGCGCCCAGGCGGCCGGACACCGGCTCGAAGCCCTCGGATACGCCGACCCGGCCGCCGCGCTGCGGCACCTGGAGGCACTGTCGTCCGGGGTCTCCCGCAAGGCCGCCATCCAGCGCACCCTGCTGCCCGTGCTGCTCGGCTGGTTCGCGGACTCCGCCGACCCGGACGCCGGACTGCTGGGCTTTCGCAAGGTGTCCGACGCGCTCGGCAAGACCCCCTGGTACCTCCGGCTGCTGCGGGACGAGGGCGCCGCCGCCGAGAATCTCGCCCGGGTACTGTCGGCCGGCCGGCTCGCCCCGGATCTGTTGCTGCGCGCCCCCGAGGCGGTGGCTCTGCTCGGCGATCCGCAGGGACTGAGGCCGCGCAGCCGGGAGCATCTGGAACAGGAGGTGCTGGCCGCGGTGGGGCGGGCGGAGGATGCCGAATCCGCCGTCGCCGCGGTGCGCGGGGTGCGGCGGCGGGAACTCTTCCGGACCACGGCCGCGGACCTCATCGGCTCGTACGGTACGGAGGAGAGCCCCGCCGAGGAGGATCCCGGGGCCCTCGTCGACCGGGTCGGCAGCGCCGTCACCGATCTGAACGCCGTCACGATCGCGGGCGCCCTGCGTGCCGCCGTGCGCGAACGGTGGGGGGACACCCTGCCCACTCGGTTCGCCGTCATCGGCATGGGCCGATTCGGCGGGCACGAGCTCGGATACGGCTCCGACGCCGATGTGCTGTTCGTCCACTCACCGCGCGAGGGCGTGGACGAGCACGAGGCGGCGCAGGCCGCGAACGCGGTGGTCGCCGAGGTGCGGAGACTGCTGCAACTGCCCACCGCCGACCCGCCGTTGATCATCGACGCGGATCTGCGGCCGGAGGGCAAGAACGGGCCCCTGGTGCGTACGCTGCGTTCGTACGAGGCCTACTACCGGCGCTGGTCGCTGGTCTGGGAGAGCCAGGCGCTGCTGCGCGCCGAACCGGTGGCGGGCGACGAGGAACTCGGCCGTGGGTTCATCGAGTTGATTGATCCGCTGCGCTACCCGATGGAGGGTCTCGGGGAGGACGCGATCCGCGAGATCCGCCGCCTGAAGGCCCGGATGGAGTCCGAACGGCTGCCGCGCGGCGCGGACCCGACGCTCCACACGAAGCTGGGGCGCGGCGGGCTGAGCGATGTCGAGTGGACGGTCCAGCTGATGCAGATGCAGCACGGCTGGGTGGAACCGGGGCTGCGGACGACACGCACCCGCGAGGCGCTGGCCGCGGCGTGCGCGGCGGAGCTGATCCCGGTCGAGGACGCGCAGACGCTCGACGAGGCCTGGGTGCTGGCGACGCGCGTCCGCAACGCGGTGATGCTGGTACGGGGGCGGCCGGGCGACACGTTTCCGTCCGGACCACGTGAACTCACCGCGGTGGGGAGGTACTTGGGGTACGAGCCGGGCCATGTCGGGGACATGCTGGACGACTACCGGCGGATCACGCGACGGGCGCGGGCGGTGGTGGAGGAGCGGTTCTACGGGGCGTGAGGGGGGTACTGCGTGGGGCTTTCGAGGGCCGGGCCCCGGAAGGCCCCGGCCCTCACTCGGCGGACGGGCCCGACGCGTCCTCGTCCAGCAGCGCGCGGCAGTGCCCGATGAAGGCCTCCAGCGCCAGTTCGAACGCCGCGTCCGCCCGGCCCGTCCCCACCGCGGCCAGCGCCTCGGCGAGGCGGGGTGTCGTGCTGTCGTCCGGCAGTTCCCACATCGTCTCCGGCGCCGCCAGGTCCAGCGCGGAGCCGAGGACCAGGTTCTCCAGGGCGGTGATCACCGTCATCACCTCGGCCATGGCGAAGCCGACGCCCAGCAGCAGCCGTACCGCGCGCTCGTACTGTTCCAGGACCTTCGGGGCGCGCACCGGTGACGTCGTCAGCAGCGGGATCGCCTGCGGGTGGGCGGCGAACGCGGCGCGGTAGGAGCGGGCCCAGGCCGTCATCGCCGCGTCCCACGGCTCCACGTCGAGGGTCGCGGAGTCGATCGCCGAACAGACGTGCTCCCGGACGAGCTCGACGACTCCGCCCCTTCCGTCCACATGGTGGTAGACCGACCCGGTCTGCACCCCCAGTCGCCGGGCTATCTGCGGGACGCTGAACTCGCCCTGCTCATCGATGAGTTCGAGCGCCGTGGCGGTGATGCGCTCCCGGTCGAGCAGCGCCGTGCGCGGCCGTCCCATGTGCCGTTCTCCTGACGTGTGCCTGCGGGCAAGTCTGCTGAAAGGTCTTCCCGGATGCCCATGGGCGAGGTTACATTGCCGAAACCGAAAGCCTTTAGGTTTCTGGTTCCCGGTCCCTGCCCCGCCAGTCGCAGAAGGGCTTCCTTCCGTATGTCCGCGCCCACCCTCAGGAGAGGCACCCTCGGCACCGCCGACATCGCCTTCTTCGTCGTCTCGGCCGCCGCACCGCTCACGGTGATGGCCGGGGTCGCCCCCATCGCCATCCTGCTCGGCGGCATCGGCGCCCCCGTCGGCTATCTGCTGGCGGGCATCACCCTCGCGGTCTTCGCCGTCGGGTTCACCACGATGAGCCGCCATGTCCGCAGCGCGGGCGCGTTCTACGCGTACATCACCCGAGGACTGGGCCGCCCCCTCGGCATCGCCGCCGCCCTGCTGGCGATGCTCGGCTACAACGGCATGGAGATCGGCGTCTACGGGCTCCTCGGCTCGGCCACCGCCGACACCGCCCGGGCCCTGTGGGGCATCGACATCCCCTGGCTGCCGGTCTCCCTGGCCGGGCTGCTGCTCATCTGGTACGGAGGCTTCCGCTCCATCGACTTCGGCGCCAAGGTCCTCGGGGTGCTGCTCGTCGCCGAGACCGGCATCCTCGTGCTGCTCGCGGGCGGTGTGCTGCTGGACGGCGGAGCCGACGGGATCTCGCTCGCCTCGTTCACGGCCGGCCATGTCCTCGTACCGGGCATGGCAGCCGTACTGGCCTGCGCCTTCGCCGCGTTCACCGGGTTCGAGTCCACGGTGATCTACCGGCGCGAGGCGCGGAACCCGGACCGTACCGTGCCGCGCGCCACCTACATCGCCGTCGCGTTCCTCGGGCTCTTCTACTCGTTCGTCGTCTGGACCGTCATCCAGGCCTTCGGCGACGCCCAGGTCGTCAAGGCGGCCGCCGCCGACCCGGGCGGGCTGTTCTTCTCCGCGATCACCCACTACGTCGGCGGCTGGGCCGCGGACCTGATGCACGTCCTCATCGTCACCAGCGTGCTCGCCTCGCTGCTGGCCTTCCACAACGCCATCAACCGGTACGGGCTCGCGCTCGCCGAGGAGGGGGTGCTGCCCGCCGCCCTCGGCCGCGTCCACCCCCGGCACCGTTCCCCGTACGTGGCCGGCGTGGCCCAGTCCGTGCTCGGCGCCGTGATCGTCATCGGCTTCGCGGCGGCCGGCGCCGACCCGTACGCGCAACTGCTGCTCTGGGTCAACACCCCCGGAATGATCGGCCTGATGGCGCTGCAACTGCTCGCCGCGATCGCTGTGCCGCTCTACTTCCGGCGGTTCGACCACGGCGAGGGCAGACTCCGCACCGTCGTCGCGCCGGTTGTCGCGACCGTGCTGCTCGCCGCCGCGATCGTCCTGGTCACGGACAACGTCGATCTGTTCTCCGGGGCCTCGACCGGTGTGAACGTCGTGCTCGTCTCGCTGGTGCCCGCCGTCTTCCTGATCGGGCTCGGGCTCGCCTACCGGCTGAAGCGCACCAGACCCGAGGTGTACGCCCGGTTCGCGGCCGAGCCGTCGCCGCCGGGAGAGGACGGGGCCGTGACCGTCCCCGACCCCACCACGCCCGCCACCACCACCGTCTAAGGAGTCCCACCGTGCCCGCAGCCGACCTCCTCCTCACCGGAGCCCGTGTCCGCACCCTCGACCCGGCCCGGCCCGAGGCCACCGCCGTGGCGGTCAAGGACGGGGTGATCACCGCCGTCGGCGACGAGGCCGGCCTGCGCGAGTGGCGCGGCACCGGCACCGAGCGCATCGACCTGGCGGGGGCCACCCTCACGCCCGGCCTGGTCGACGCGCACAGCCACCCCGTCTGGGGTCTGGAGATGGCCGACGGCGCCGACCTCACCGCCGTCCGCGACCTCGACCAGCTGCGCGCCGCACTCGCCGGGGCCGAACGGACCGAGGGCTGGGTCATCGCCTGGGGGCTGGACCACAACGCCTTCGGCGGCCGGCCCGTCGACCGGGCCCTCATCGAGGACGCCGTCGGCGGCGCCCCCGCCTTCATCCGGCTCTACGACGGACACTCCGCGCTGGTCAGCGGCGCGGCCCTGGAACGCGCCGGAATCACGGGCCCCCGCGCCTTCGCCCAGCGCTCCGCCGTCGTGTGCGACCCCGACGGGCGTCCCACCGGCCATCTCGTCGAGCACGCCGCGATGGATCTGGTCGCCGAACGGCTGCCCAGGCCCTCGTCCGCCGAGCGCCGCGCCCGGCTCGTGGAACTCCTCTCCGCAATGGCCGCCACCGGCCTCACCGGGGCCCATGTGATGGACCTCGGCGACGGTTCCGTACCCGAGCTGCTGGCCGGCGTGGAGGAGCGCACGGATCTGCCGGTACGGCTCCGGCTGGCCCCCTGGTGCATGCCGGGCGCCGACAAGGAGGCCCTGGACGAGCTGGTACGGGTGCAGGGCGAGGCGGGCCGGCTCTGGCGGGTCGGCGGCGTGAAGTTCTTCATGGACGGCACCGTCGAGGGCGGTACCGCGTGGCTGGAGCACGCCGACTGCCACGGGGAGGGCACCGAGGCGTTCTGGCCGGACCCGGCGGCGTACACCGCGGCCGTGCACCATCTGCACCGTGCCGGGGTGGGGACCGCCACGCACGCCATCGGGGACGCGGCCGTCCGGCATGTGCTGGACACGGTGGAGGCGCTGGGGGAGAGCGGCCGGCTCCGCCACCGCATCGAGCACATCGAGACCGTGCCGAACGGTCTGGCGGCCAGGTTCGCCTCGCTCGGGGTGATCGCCTCCATGCAGCCCACGCACACCGCGTACACGCGTGCCGACCACACCGACGAGTGGTCGAAGCGGCTCGGCGACGAGCGGGCCGGGCAGGCCTGGCGCTGCCGGGACCTGCGCGACGCCGGGGCGTACCTGGCGCTGGGCTCGGACTGGCCGATCGCCCACTACGACGTACGGCAGGTGCTGGCCACGGCCCGGCTGCGCCGGCTGCCCGGGGTGTACGACACCGAACCGGTCACCGCCGAGCAGGCGCTGACCGGGCTGATGGCGCTGGAGGGCTGCACCTCGCACGCGGCGGTCGCCGCCGGGGAGCAGCGGGTCGCGGGGCGCATCGCCGTGGGGTACCGGGCCGACCTGACGGCGCTCGGGGTGGACCCGGTGGCCGCCCCGGCGGACGAGCTGGGGGAGGCGCCGGTGCGGCTCACGGTGTGCGGGGGGCGTGTGGTGCACCGGGGGTGAGGCGGTGGGGGAGCGGGCCCGCCGGGCGCCTGCTCCCCGATGGTCCCCGCATCGGCCTCGGCCCTCGGGCGGGCCGGGCCGGTGCTCTCAACGGCGCGCCGTCGCGTCCGCCGTCGTACGCGGCGTGCGGACCGCCGTGCCCGTGGACAGGCCGGCCGGGCGCAGCCTCCCCCGTGTCGGCGGCACCCGTTTCGGGAGATGGTGCGGCAGCGAGCCGTGCCAGGCGTATGCGACCGCGTAACCGAGGACCAGACACGTCAAACCGCCCAGCGCGTCCAGCCAGAAGTGGTTGGCCGTCGACACGATCACGAGCAGGGTGACCGCCGGGTAGAGCAGGCCGAGGACGCGGGCCCAGGGGGCGGAGACCAGCGCGAAGACGGTCAGGCCGCACCAGAGCGACCAGCCGATGTGCATCGAGGGCATGGCCGCGTACTGGTTCGACATGTTCTTGAAGTTGCCCGAGGCCATCGAACCCCAGGTGTGATGGGCCAGGACGGTGTCGATGAAATGGCCGCCGTTCATCAGACGGGGCGGTGCCAGCGGAAACAGGTAGTAACCGAGCAACGCCACGGCCGTGGTCGCGAACAGGGCCAGCCGGGCCGCCGCGTACCGGCCGGGGTGACGGTGGAACAGCCACACCAGCACGCAGACGGTGACGACGAAGTGAAGCGTCGCGTAGTAGTAGTTCATCGACACGATCAGCCATGTCGCCGAATTCACCGCGTGGTTGACGGTCTGTTCCACGGCGATGCCCAGATAGGTCTCGACCGACCAGATCCGGTCGGCGTTGCGCAGGGCCTCGGCCTTCTGCTCCGGGACGGCGTTGCGCACCAGCGAGTACACCCAGTAACTGGCCGCGACGAGCAGGATTTCGAACCAGATGCGCGGCCGGCGAGGAGAACGCAGGGAACGCAGTTTCGCCAGGCCGCTGTCGCGCCGCCCGGCGTTCCGCTTCGTGTGAGCCGCGGGGGCCGCCTCGCCCACGATGGGTGACGGGGTGGCCTCCGACGGGCCTTCCTGTGACGTCACACTCAATTCACCCATAGGCACAGAGTCTGCCAGAAATGTTCCTCCCACCCGATCATCCGCCGCTCGGGAACGGGCCGCACATCTGACCGCCGGAACCAGGCAGTCCGCGCCGGGACTGCGGGCTGGTGCTGTCGCCGGAGAGGTTTGCCGGGAAGCTCGCGGCGTCCGGTGCGGTGCGTCGCAAGGCGGAGGATCGCCCTCGTACCGGACGTACTCGGGTGATGCGACAACGCGGCGAGGTGCCGCGCCGGGTGTCGCGAGCCGGTGAACCCTTCCGGTCGCAGCACTAGGTGCGGGCGTGCGATCCTGGAACGGTTCCGGCCGCGGCGGTCGGAGCGGGCCCGGGGCCTGCGGCCGTTGAACCGCGAACGACCAGCTCGGGCATGAAGACGAACTCGCTGTGCGGGGCGGGTGTCCCGCCGATCTCCTCAAGGAGGGTGCGGACGGCGGCCTGGCCCATCGCCGTCACCGGCTGACGGATCGTGGTGAGCGGCGGATCGGTGAACGCTATGAGCGGCGAGTCGTCGAAGCCGACCACCGACAGATCGCGCGGCACCTCCAGCGACAGCCGCCGGGCGGCCCTGATCGCACCGAGCGCCATCATGTCGCTCGCGCACACCACCGCCGTGCAGCCCCGCTCCATCAGCGCCGACGCGGCGGCCTGACCACCCTCCAGAGTGAACAGCGAGTGCTGGATCAGCTCCTCCACCGCGTCCGGAGCGAGGTTCAACTGCTCCTGCACGGTGGAACGGAAGCCCTCGATCTTGCGCAGGACCGGCACGAACCGCTTGGGCCCGACCGCCAGCCCGATCCGCTGATGGCCCAGCGACACCAGATGCGTCACCGCGAGCCGCATGGCGGCCCGGTCGTCCGGTGAGATGAACGGCGCCTGCACCTTGGGGGAGAAGCCGTTGACCAGGACGAACGGGACGCCCTGGGCGCGCAGTTGCTCGTAGCGCTGCATATCGGCCGAGGTGTCGGCGTGCAGCCCGGAGACGAAGATGATGCCGGAGACGCCGCGGTCGACCAGCATTTCGGTCAGCTCGTCCTCGGTGGAGCCGCCGGGGGTCTGGGTGGCCAGCACCGGGGTGTAGCCCTGCCGGGTCAGCGCCTGGCCGATGACCTGGGCCAGCGCCGGGAAGATGGGGTTCTCCAGCTCGGGCGTGATCAGCCCGACCAGCCCCGCGCTGCGCCTGCGCAGCCGCACCGGCCGTTCGTAGCCGAGAACGTCGAGCGCGGCGAGAACGGATTCACGGGTGGCCGCTGCAACACCGGGCTTGCCGTTCAGTACGCGGCTGACCGTCGCTTCGCTGACCCCCGCCTGAGTTGCGATATCGGCAAGCCGTGCGGTCATGGAAGTGGACTGTACCGGGCGTATGTCGGATTGCCCACCATCCACAGGAATCGGGCGGCCGCGACCGACCGCTGGTCCGGGAGGGCGTCGCGGCAACTTCTTGCAAGGCCTTGCGGGCCCGGTTTGCCGACTGCGGTCAGATCGTCGTACCACGGGTTCACGGGCTGTGGCCTGCCGCTGTCAGGGAGCGACGGCTCCCGTCAAGAGGCTTGACGGCAACCGTGAGGACACGCGAATGTAACGATCGTCGAAGCTTGCAGAAATCTTCCGCAAACTCTTTCGGCGTTCTTTCATCCTTGTTACGTTCACGTCGACCCGGCGCCGCGACGGAGCGGTACGGCAGTTGAAGGAGTTCAGATGCGACGTGGCATAACGGCCACCGCCCTGGTCGCGGCCCTGGCCCTCGCGGCGACCGCCTGCGGCAGCGACAGCGAGTCCGACAGCACGAGCAAGAGCTCGGGCGAGCTCTCCGGCACGGTGACGTGGTGGGACACCTCCACCGTGGGCAGCGAGGACAAGGTCTTCAAGAAGATCGCCGAGGACTTCACCAAGCAGCACCCGAAGGTCCACGTCAAGTACGTCAACGTGCCCTTCGGCGACGCGCAGAACAAGTTCAAGAACGCGGCCCAGTCCGGCTCCGACGCTCCCGACGTCATCCGCTCCGAGGTCGCCTGGACCCCCGAGTTCGCGGACCTCGGCTACCTGGCCCCGCTCGACGGCACCGCCGCGCTGAAGAACCCGGACGACTTCCTGAAGCAGGCCGCCGCGTCCACCAAGTACAACGGCAAGACGTACGCGGTGCCGCAGGTCATCGACTCCATGGGCATCTTCTACAACAAGAAGATCTTCAAGGAGGCCGGCGTCGAGGTCCCCAAGACCCTCGACGAGCTGAAGAGCGTCTCCAAGAAGATCAAGGAGAAGACCGGCAAGACCGGCATGTACCTGCGCGGCGACGACGCGTACTGGTTCCTCTCCTTCCTCTACGGCGAGGGCGGCGACATGGTCGACGCCTCCACCAAGTCCGTCACCATCGACAACCCCGAGGGCGTCAAGGCGATGAAGGTCGTCAAGGACCTCGTCGACTCCGGTGCGGCCAAGACCGATGCCACGGACGGCTGGGAGAACATGCAGACGTCCTTCAAGGACGGCAAGGTCGCCATGATGATCAACGGCCCATGGGCCGTCGCCGACACCTACGCCGGCAAGGAGTTCAAGGACAAGGCCAACCTGGGCATCGCCCCGGTCCCGGCCGGCTCCGCCGCGCAGGGCGCCCCGCAGGGCGGTCACAACCTGGCCGTCTACGCGGGCTCCAAGAACCTCGACGCCTCCTACGCGTTCGTCGACTACATGACGTCCGCCGACACCCAGGCCAAGGTCACCAAGGAGCTGAGCCTCCTGCCGACCCGTACCTCCGCCTACGCCAAGCAGGACGTCGTCGACAACGAGATCGTCGGCTTCTTCAAGCCCGTCGTCGAGACCGCCGTCGAGCGCCCCTGGATCCCGGAGACCGGCAGCCTCTTCGCGCCGCTCGTCACCGAGTACACCAAGGTCCTCACCGGCCAGGCCACGCCGGAGAAGGCCGTCAAGACGACCGGCGACTCCTACCGCAAGCTCCTCAAGGGCTGGAAGTAACAGGAAGGCAGGCCGGCTGATGGCTGTCCACACCAGCCAGTCGGTGGCGAAGGCCGCGGGCGACGACGTCGCCCGCGGCCGGAGCCGCGGTACTGGCAACCCCCCGCCGCCGAGCAGGCTCCGGCGGGCCCTGTCGACCCACTGGTACGCGTGGACCATGGTCGCCCCGGTCGTCGTCGTGATCGGCGTGATCATCGGCTATCCGCTGGTCCGCGGCATCTACCTGTCGATGACCGACGCCAACGAGCGCAACGTCGCCCGGTCCATCGGTGTCAACCACATGCCCGCCACGTACAAGTTCGTGGGTCTGGACAACTACACCGAGGCGCTCACGGGCGAGCAGTTCCTCGGGACGCTCGGCTGGACCCTGGTGTGGACGGTCTCCTGTGTGGCCATCACCTTCTCCCTCGGCATGGCCCTCGCCAACATCCTCAACCGCCGGATCGCCGGCCGCTCCGCGTACCGGATGGCACTCATCCTGCCCTGGGCCATCCCCGGCTTCGTCTCCGTCTTCGCCTGGCGCTTCCTCTACAACGAGGACCGCGGGCTGCTCAACAAGATCCTCTCCGGCGGCGGGATCGACGCCGTCCCGTGGCTGAACGACCCCACCTGGGCGAAGCTCTCCGTCATCGCCGTCAACGTCTGGCTCGGCGTGCCGTTCATGATGGTCGCCCTGCTCGGCGGACTGCAGTCGATCCCCAGCGAGCACTACGAGGCCGCGGAGATGGACGGCGCCACCGCCTGGCAGCGGTTCCGCCACATCACGCTGCCCGGACTGCGGCCGGTCTCCACCACGGTGATCCTGCTCTCCACCATCTGGACCTTCAACATGTTCCCGGTGATCTACCTGCTGACCCGCGGCGGACCCGGCGAGGCCACCCAGATCCTGGTCACCCAGGCGTACAAGTTCTCCTTCGAGATCAGCCCACGCGACTTCGCGCAGTCCTCCACCTGGGGCGTACTGATCCTCGTACTCCTGCTGATCTTCGCCGCCGTCTACCGGCGAGTCCTGCGCACCCAGGGAGACGACTGGTGACCACCGCCCCCGCAACCACCGCCCCGGCGACGCCCGCACGGCACTCCGTGCGCAAGGTCCGGCTGCGCGGCGAGCGTTCGCCGATCGCCTCCGTCGCGCTGCACCTCACGCTGATCGCCGCGTCCGTGATCGCCGTCTTCCCCGTGCTGTGGGTCCTGCTCACCTCGCTGAAGCCCGCCGCGTACGCGACCACCACGGACTTCTTCAAAGAGACGACGTTCGAGAACTACACGAACCTGATCCAGAACACGAAGTTCCTGACCTGGTTCGGCAACTCCCTGCTCATCGCGGGGCTCACCACACTTCTCGGCGTCATCGTCTCCGCCTCCACCGGCTACGCCGTCAGCCGCTTCCGGTTCCCCGGCAAGCGCGGGCTGATGTGGACGCTGCTGATCACCCAGATGTTCCCGGTCGCCGTCCTCATCGTGCCGATCTACAACATCATGGCCGGCATGGGGCTGCTGAATCAGCCCGCCGGCCTCGTCATCACCTACCTCACCATCTCGGTGCCGTTCTGCGCCTGGATGATGAAGGGCTTCTTCGACACCATTCCGCGCGAGATCGACGAGTCGGGCCAGGTCGACGGCCTCACCCCGTTCGGCACGTTCTGGCGGCTCGTCCTGCCGCTCGCCAAGCCCGGCCTCGCCGTCACCGCGTTCTACTCCTTCATCACCGCGTGGGGCGAAGTGGCGTACGCCTCCGCCTTCATGGTCGGCGAGGACAACCTCACCCTCGCGGGCGGACTGCAGCTCTTCGTCAACCAGTACGGAGCCCAGTGGGGAGCGATGACCGCCGCGTCCGTGCTGATCGCGATACCCGCGGCCCTCGTCTTCCTCTTCGCCCAGCGCCATCTGGTCACCGGCATGTCCGCCGGAGCCGTCAAGGGCTGACGCGGCCCGCCCGTTGGACCCGCACGCACCACGTCACGGCGTCCGCCGGCACCTCGGGGAAACACCTTCCCCACCGCAACCGACCACGCCCCCCGGCACGGGCCGACCCCGTGCCGGGGTAATCGCCGGAATCCCGAACCGGTCCGGCGACGCTCCCCACCCCAGACACCCCAGGGACGACATGACCCAGCACCTCGCTGCCCCCTCCACCGGCACGTCCGCCGACGCTCCGGCCCACCAGACCGGCTGGTGGCAGGACGCGGTGATCTACCAGGTCTATCCGCGGAGCTTCGCCGACGGCAACGGCGACGGCATGGGCGATCTCGCAGGCGTACGCGGCAGACTCCAGCACCTCAAGGACCTCGGCGTGGACGCGGTCTGGCTCAGCCCGTTCTACGCCTCCCCGCAGGCCGACGCGGGCTACGACGTCGCCGACTACCGTGCCATCGACCCCATGTTCGGCACCCTGCTGGACGCCGACGCGCTGATCCGGGACGCCCACGACCTGGGCCTGCGGATCATCGTGGACCTGGTGCCCAACCACTCCTCCGACCAGCACGAGTGGTTCAAGCGCGCCCTCGCCGAGGGCCCCGGCTCCGCGCTGCGCGAGCGCTACCACTTCCGCCCCGGCAAGGGCCAGGACGGCGAACTCCCGCCCAACGACTGGGAGTCCATCTTCGGCGGCTCCGCCTGGACACGGACCACGAACCCGGACGGCACCCCGGGCGACTGGTACCTCCACCTGTTCGCGCCCGAGCAGCCCGACTTCAACTGGGAACACCCGGCCGTCGCCGACGAGTTCCGCTCGATCCTGCGCTTCTGGCTCGACATGGGCGTCGACGGCTTCCGGGTCGACGTCGCCCACGGCCTCGTCAAGGCCGAGGGCCTGCCCGACCTCGGCACCCACGACCAGCTCAAGCTGCTCGGCAACGACGTCATGCCGTTCTTCGACCAGGACGGGGTCCACGAGATCTACCGCTCCTGGCGCACCATCCTCGACGAGTACCCCGCGAGGAGGGGGCCTGAAGTCCCTGCGTCGGAAGGGCGGTGGTGGGCGACGGGCGGGCGCATCCTCGTCGCGGAGGCCTGGACGCCGACCGTCGAGCGCACCGCCAACTACGTGCGTCCCGACGAGATGCATCAGGCGTTCAACTTCCAGTACCTCTCCACCGCCTGGGACGCCGCCGAGCTGCGCAAGGTCATCGACAGCTCCCTCGACGCCATGCGGCCGGTCGGTGCCCCCACCACCTGGGTGCTGTCCAACCACGACGTGACCCGGCACACCACCCGGTTCGCCAACCCGCCCGGCCTCGGCACCCAGATCCGTAGCGCCGGCGATCGTGAGCTGGGCCTGCGCCGCGCCCGCGCCGCCACCCTGCTGATGCTGGCGCTGCCCGGCTCGGCGTACGTCTACCAGGGCGAGGAGCTCGGCCTGCCCGATGTCACCGACCTGCCCGACGAGGCCCGCCAGGACCCGTCGTTCTTCCGTGCGGAGGGCCAGGACGGCTTCCGCGACGGCTGCCGCGTCCCGATCCCGTGGACCCGCGACGGCAGCTCGTACGGCTTCGGCAGCGGCGGCAGCTGGCTGCCCCAGCCCGACGGCTGGGGCGAGCTGAGCGTCGAGGCGCAGACCGGCGACGCCGGTTCCACGCTGGAGCTGTACCGGGCCGCGATCGCCGCCCGCCGGGAGCACCCGGGGCTCGGCGCCGGGACCGGGGTGGAGTGGCTCCAGGCCCCCGAGGGGCTGCTGATCTTCGCCCGTCCCGGCTTCGTCTGCACCGTCAACACGACGGGCCGCCCGGTGCGCATCCCCGTGCGCGGCACCGTCCTGCTGTCCAGCACCCCGGTCGTCACGGACGGCGCCGAGATCGAGCTGCCCGCGGACACCACGGTGTGGTGGACGGTGTGACGGTTCCTCCGCCCAGGGCCTCTCCTCCGGACCGGGCCGAGCCCGGCAGCCTCCGGAGGAAGAGCCCTGGAACCGGCGGTGCGCCGAGACTCTCGGACATCGCCGGCCAGGCGGCGGTCAGCGAGGCGACCGTCAGCCGGGTGCTCAACGGGAAGCCGGGCGTCGCGGACACCACGCGTCAGCGGGTGCTCGCGGCGCTGGACATCCTCGGCTACGAACGCCCCGTACGACTGCGGCAGCGCAGCGCCGGGCTGATCGGACTGGTGACGCCCGAACTCACCAACCCGATCTTCCCGGCCTTCGCGCAGTCCGTCGAACAGGTACTGGCCGGGCACGGCTACACGCCGGTGCTCTGCACCCAGACCCCCGGCGGCGCCACCGAGGACGAGCTCGTCGAGCAGCTCGTCGAACGCGGCGTGGGCGGGATCGTCTTCCTCTCCGGGCTGCACGCCGACCTGTCGACCGACCCCGCACGGTACGCCGCGCTCACCGAACGCGGCGTACCGTTCGTCCTGATCAACGGCTACAACGAACGGATCAGCGCCCCGTTCGTCTCGCCCGACGACTCCGCCGCCGTCAGGATGGCCGTCGGGCACCTCGCCGAACTCGGCCACCGCAGGGTCGGCCTGGCCGTCGGACCACAGCGCTACGTGCCGTCCCGTCGCAAGCGGGAGGGCTTCGTCGAGGCCGCCGTGAACCTGCTGGGCCTGGACCGCTCCGAGGCCGAACTCCTGGTCTGCTCCGCGCTGTTCGGCGTCGAGGGCGGCCAGGTCGCGGCCGGTGCGCTGCTCGACCTGGGGTGCACGGGCATCGTCTGCGGCAGTGACCTGATGGCGCTGGGCGTGGTGCGTGCGGCGCGGGAGCGCGGGCTCGACGTGCCGCGCGACGTGTCGGTGGTGGGCTTCGACGACTCGCAGCTGATCGCGTTCACCGATCCGCCGCTGACGACGGTGCGTCAGCCCGTACAGGCGATGGCGGCGGCAGCGGTGAGCGCCCTGCTGGAGGAGATCGGCGGCAGCCCCGTGCAGCGCACGGAGTACGTGTTCCAGCCGGAGCTGGTGGTGCGGGGGTCCACCGCGGCGGTCCGCGGCCTCTGAGGCCCGGCCCTGAGGCGTCCGGGGTCCGGGTGTACGGGATCCGGGCGTACAGGAGAGGCACCGGGAGTCGGCCCTGAACGGGCCGGCGGGGAGTGAGCGACTCCGGGTGCCTCTCTTGTCCGTGACCGGCCCGGCCGGCCGGGCGCGTGGGGTCCGGGGTCGCCGGAACCCCCGGCCGACCGGACCGGAGTCGGGAGAAACGTAACAGCGTTGCAATGTTTTGCGTAAGGCCTTGCAGCAAGAAAACTGCTGGATTTCGCGGATGTAAGCGGACGGTGTCCAAAGGGTTGACCGGGGACGGACAGGATCGTACGGTCTCGGTCGCAGCAAGGTTTGCATTCTTGCAGCAAGAACCTTCAGGAGCCTTGAGGGCAGGGCGCGTTGCCACGTGAGGCTGCACCGTCACCCGCATTTCCCCCCACAGCAGGAGGAAGCATGGCACGCAGACCACTGTCCGCGGCGCTCGCCCTGATAGCGGGCGCCGCCGCCGCCCTGGTGGCCCCCACCACGACCGCCCAGGCGTCCACGCCGGGCGACAAGGACGTCACAGCCGTCCTCTTCGAGTGGAAGTTCGACTCCGTGGCCAAGGCCTGCACGGACTCCCTCGGCCCGGCCGGCTACGGCTACGTACAGGTCTCGCCGCCCCAGGAGCACATCCAGGGCAGCCAGTGGTGGACCTCGTACCAACCGGTCAGCTACAAGATCGCCGGCCGGCTCGGCGACCGCGCCTCCTTCGCCAACATGATCAGCACCTGCCACGGCGCGGGAGTCAAGGTCGTCGCCGACTCCGTCATCAACCACATGACGGCGGGATCGGGCACCGGCACCGGCGGATCCTCGTACACCAAGTACAACTACCCCGGTGTGTACTCCGCGCCCGACATGGACGACTGCACGGCGCAGATCAGCAACTACCAGGACCGGGCCAACGTCCAGAACTGCGAGCTCGTCGGCCTCGCCGACCTGGACACCGGTGAGGAGTACGTCCGCGGCAGGATCGCCGGATACCTCAACGACCTCCTCTCCCTCGGCGTCGACGGCTTCCGCATCGACGCCGCCAAGCACATGCCCGCCGCCGACCTCGCCGACATCAAGTCGCGGCTGAGCAACCCGAACGCCTACTGGAAGCAGGAGGCGATCCACGGGGCGGGCGAGGCGGTCCAGCCCGACGAGTACACCGGCACCGGGGACGTCCAGGAGTTCCGGTACGCCCGCGGCCTCAAGCAGGTCTTCAACAACGAGAAGCTCGCCTACCTGAAGAACTTCGGCGAGGGCTGGGGCTTCATGCCCTCGTCGAAGGCCGCGGTCTTCGTCGACAACCACGACACCGAGCGCGGTGGCGACACGCTGAACTACAAGGACGGCGCCAAGTACACCCTCGCCAGTGTCTTCATGCTGGCCTGGCCGTACGGCTCGCCCGACGTCCACTCCGGCTACGAGTGGTCCGACAAGGACGCCGGTCCGCCGGCCGGCGGTACGGTGAACGCCTGTTACAGCGACGGCTGGAAGTGCCAGCACGCCTGGCGCGAGATCTCCTCCATGGTGGGCTTCCGCAACACCGCCCGCGGCGAGTCCGTCACGAACTGGTGGGACAACGGCGGCAACCAGATCGCGTTCGGCCGCGGCTCCAAGGCGTATGTCGCGATCAACCACGAGGGCTCCTCGCTGACCCGCACGTTCCAGACGTCGCTGCCCGCCGGTGACTACTGCGACATCCAGTCCGGCAAGGGCGTCACGGTCGACGGCTCGGGCCGGTTCACCGCGACGCTCGGCGCCGACACGGCCGTCGCGCTGCAGGTGAACGCCCGTACCTGCGCGGGCGGCGGCACCACGGACCCCGGTACCGGCACCTCCGGCGCCTCCTTCGGCGTCAACGCCACCACGCAGCTCGGCCAGAACATCTACGTCACCGGCAACCAGCCGGCCCTCGGCAACTGGAACACCGGCAGCGCGCTGAAGCTCGACCCGGCGACGTACCCGGTCTGGAAGCTCGATGTGGACATGCCCGCGGGAACCTCGTTCGAGTACAAGTACCTCCGCAAGGACGCGAGCGGCAACGTCACCTGGGAGAGCGGCGCGAACCGCACCGCGACCGTGCCGTCGTCCGGCAGGGCGACGCTGACGGGCGACGTCTGGCGCAGCTGACGTCGATGAACGGTCCGGGGCCCGTCCGCGGCGCCCCGGACCGTGCCGGGGAGCGCACCACGACGCACCCCGCGGAGCGACGCGGCGGACGGCGGCTCGCCCGCGCCCCGCGCCCGCGGGGCGCGTCCGTGCCGTCCGCCGAGACGCCCTGGTGGGCCCCCGCCCCGCCCGAATCCGCCGCCCGACGATCCCGCCCGCCCCGAGATCCCCACCCCGCACACAAGGAGACCCTGCCCGTGTCCCGTTCCACCCTGAGACGGGGAGCCGTGGCCGCACTCTGCGCCGCGCTCCTCCCCGTCGTCCCGGCGGCGTCCGCGTCCGCCGCGCCGAGACCCCCGGGCCCGCCCTCGGACGCCCGGCTGGCCGCCGAGCCCGCCCGTCACGATCTGACGCGTGAGCAGTTCTACTTCGTCATGCCCGACCGGTTCGCCAACGGGGACACCTCCAACGACCGCGGCGGACTCACCGGTTCGCGTCTGGAGACCGGCTACGACCCCACGGACAAGGGCTTCTACCAGGGTGGCGACCTCAAGGGCCTGACCGAGCGGCTCGACTACATCAAGGGCCTCGGCACCACCGCCATCTGGCTCGCCCCGATCTTCAAGAACCGCCCCGTCCAGGGCACCGGCAAGGACGCCTCGGCCGGCTACCACGGCTACTGGATCACCGACTTCACCCAGGTCGACCCGCACTTCGGCACCAACGCCGACCTGTCGGAACTCATCGACAGGGCCCACCGCAAGGGCATGAAGGTCTTCTTCGACGTCATCACCAACCACACCGCGGACACCGTCGACTACGCCGAGAAGACCTACGGCTACCGGCCCAAGGGCGCCTACCCCTACCTGGACCGGGACGGCCGCCCGTTCGACGACGCCAAGGGCCTGGCGAAGGTGGACGCGGACTCGTTCCCGTACACCCCGAAGAACACCGGGACCAAGGTCCCGTCCTGGCTCGACGACCCGACGATGTACCACAACCGCGGCGACTCGACCTACGCCGGCGAGTCCACCACGTACGGCGACTTCTCCGGGCTCGACGACCTGTGGACCGAGCGGCCCGAGGTCGTCTCCGGCATGGAGAAGATCTACGAGAAGTGGGTCAGGGACTTCGACATCGACGGCTTCCGGATCGACACCGTCAAACACGTCGACCTGGACTTCTGGACCCAGTGGGCCACGGCGCTGGACACCTACGCGGCGAAGCACGGCCGCAAGGACTTCTTCATGTTCGGCGAGGTCTACTCCGCCGACACGGCCGTGACCTCGCCCTACGTCACGCGCGGCCGGCTCGACGCGACGCTCGACTTCCCGTTCCAGGAAGCGGCCAGGCAGTACGCCTCGCAGGGCGCCCCGGCCTCGAAGCTCGCCGCCGTCCTCGGTGACGACTACCGCTACACCACCGACAAGGCCAACGCCTACGAGCAGGTCACCTTCCTCGGCAACCACGACATGGGCCGCATCGGGACCTTCCTCAAGCAGGACAACCCGAAGGCCGACGACGCCGAACTCGTGCAGCGCGCCCGGCTCGCCAACGAGGTGATGTTCCTCAGCCGGGGCAACCCCGTCGTCTACTACGGCGACGAGCAGGGCTTCACCGGCGCGGGCGGCGACAAGGACGCCCGCCAGACCATGTTCGCCTCGAAGACCCCCGACTACCTCGACGACGACGAGCTGGGCACCGACCGCACCCACGCCTCCGACGCGTACGACACGAACCACCCCCTGTACCGGAACATCGCCGCGCTGTCCGAGCTGACCAGGAAGAACCCCGCCCTGCGCGACGGCGTCCAGACCGAGCGGTACGCCCAGGGCTCCGTCCACGCGTTCTCCCGCACGGACGCCGGGCAGGGCCGCGAGTACGTCGTCGCCACGAACAACGCCACCGGGCCGCGGACCGTCGAAGTGCCCACCGCGTCCGCCGGTACGGACTTCCGCACCCTGTACGGCGGTTCGGGAACCGTCCGCAGCGGCGCGGACAAGAAGATCACCGTCACCGTGCCCGCCCTGTCCAGCCTCGTCCTGCGCGCCGGGAAGACGATGGACCGGCCCGCCGCCAAGCCCTCGATCACCCTGAAGGCGCCCGCCGCCGGAGCCACCGGCACCGTCGAGATCTCCGCGGACATCGACGGCGGACAGCTCAACCGGGTCGTCTTCGCCGCCCAGACGGGCAACGGGAAGTGGGTCACCCTCGGCTCCGCCGACCACGCCCCGTACAAGGTCACCCAGACCGTGGGCGACCAGGTCACCGCCGGAACACCCCTGCGGTACAAGGCCGTTGTCATCGACCGCGCCGGCCGGACCGCGAGCGCCCTCGCCTCGTCCACGGCCGGGCAGCCGCCCGCCGCCGAGAAGCCCGTCGCCGTCGAACGCGACTACGCCGTCGTCCACTACCGGCGCGCGGACGGCGACTACGACGGCTGGCAGCTCAAGGCGGGCGACGAGGCGGCCGCGTTCACCGGGCGCGACGCCTACGGCGCCTTCGCCTGGATCAAGCTCGACGAGGGCGCCTCCTCCCTCCCGTACACCGTGGAGAAGAACGGCACCGCCGACGGACCGCAGCGCACCGTCGACCTCGCGAGGACCGGACAGGTCTGGATCGAGCAGGGCGCGGACGGCCAGGCCGACGAGGCCCCCGCCGGCACCTACCCGCCGCAGGACACCACCAAGGCCGTACTGCACTACTACCGGCCCGACGGCGACTACGACGGCTGGGGGCTGCACACCTGGACCGGCGCCAAGGACCCCACCGACTGGGCCAAGCCGCTCCAGCCGGTGAGGAAGGACGCCTCCGGCGCCACCTTCGAGGTGCCGCTCACCGACGGTGCCACCTCGCTCAGCTACATCCTGCACAAGGGCGACGAGAAGGACCTGCCGAGCGACCAGTCGCTCGACCTCGCCACCTACGGGCACGAGGTGTGGATGCTCGCCGGCACCCCCGGCTACCTGCTGCCGCAGACCGGCGGCGTGCCCACGCCCGACCTCTCCAGGGCCGAGGCGCAGTGGATCGACTCCGACACCGTGGTGTGGAAGGTGAAGGCCACCGACGCCACCAGCCAGCAGCTCGTCCACGCACAGGACGGCGGCATCTCCGTCGTCGACGGGGCGCTCTCCGACGAGGGGCAGTGGCTGCGGCTCACCCCGTCCGCGCTGACCGACGCACAGAAGGCGAAGTACCCGCACCTCAAGGACTATCCGGCGTTCACCGTCGACGCGCGTGACCGGGACCGGATCCGCGAGGCGCTGCGCGGTCAGCTCATCGCCACCCAGCGCGCGGCCAACGGCGCCCTGCTCGCCGCCACCGGCGTACAGAGCGCGGGCGTGCTCGACGACCTCTACGGGAAGAACGCGGCCACCGCCTCGCTCGGCCCGGTCTTCGACCGCGGCCGCCCCACCCTGTCCGTCTGGGCACCCACCGCCCGCACCGTCGCACTCGAACTCGACGGCCGCAGCGTCCCGATGCGCCGCGACGACCGCACCGGCGTCTGGTCCGTCACGGGCACCAAGGCCTGGACGGGCAAGCCCTACCGCTACGTGGTGAACGTCTGGGCACCCACCGTCCGGAAGATGGTCACCAACAAGGTCACGGACCCCTACTCCACCGCCCTGACCACGGACTCCGCGCGCAGCCTCGTCGTCGACCTCGACGACCCGGCCCTCGCGCCGAAGGGCTGGTCCGGGCTGACGAAGCCCGCCGCCGTCCCGTTGCGCGACGCCCGGATCCAGGAGCTGCACATCCGCGACTTCTCGATCGCGGACCGCACCTCCAAGCACCCCGGTGAATATCTCGCCTTCACCGACACCGGCTCCGACGGGATGAAGCACCTCAAGCGGCTCGCCGACGCAGGCACCGGCTACGTCCACCTGCTGCCCGCCTTCGACATCGGCACCATCCCCGAGAAGAAGTCCGACCAGCAAAAACCGGCCTGCGATCTGTCCGTGTACGCCCCCGACTCCGAGGAGCAGCAGGCCTGCGTGGCGAAGGCCGCCGCGCAGGACGGGTTCAACTGGGGCTACGACCCGCTGCACTACACCGTCCCGGAGGGCAGCTACGCCTCCGACCCCGAAGGCACCCGGCGCACCGTCGAGTTCCGGCAGATGGTGCAGGGGCTGAACGGCGCGGGCCTGCGGACCGTCATGGACGTCGTCTACAACCACACCGTCGCCGCCGGGCAGGACGACAAGTCCGTGCTCGACCGGATCGTGCCCGGCTACTACCAGCGGCTGCTGGAGGACGGCACCGTCGCCACCTCCACCTGCTGCGCCAACACCGCGCCCGAGAACACCATGATGGGCAAGCTCGTCGTGGACTCGGTCGTCACCTGGGCCAAGGAGTACAAGGTCGACGGCTTCCGCTTCGACCTCATGGGCCACCACCCCAAGGCCAACATCCTCGCCGTCCGCAAGGCGCTGGACGCGCTGACCCCGGCGAAGGACGGCGTCGACGGGAAGAAGATCATCCTGTACGGGGAGGGCTGGAACTTCGGCGAGATCGCCGACGACGCCCGCTTCGTCCAGGCGACCCAGAAGAACATGGCCGGCACCGGCATCGCCACCTTCTCCGACCGGGCCCGCGACGCCGTCCGCGGCGGCAGCCCCTTCGACGAGGACCCGGGCGTGCAGGGCTTCGCCACCGGCCTCTACACCGACCCCAACACCTCGACCGCCAACGGCACCCGGGCCGAACAGAAGGCCCGGCTGCTCCACTACCAGGACCTGATCAAGGTCGGCCTCACCGGCAACCTCGCCGACTACACCTTCACCGACTCCTCGGGCAGGACCGTCAAGGGGTCCGGCGTCGACTACAACGGCGCCCCCGCCGGGTACGCCGCGGCCCCCGGCGACGCCCTCGCGTACGCGGACGCCCACGACAACGAGTCGCTGTACGACGCACTCGCCTTCAAGCTCCCGGCGCACACCCCGGCGGCGGACCGGGCCCGCATGCAGGTGCTGGCGATGGCGACGGCCACCCTCTCGCAGGGCCCCTCGCTCTCCCAGGCGGGCACCGACCTGCTGCGCTCCAAGTCCCTGGACCGCAACTCGTACGACAGCGGCGACTGGTTCAACGCCCTGCACTGGGACTGCCGCGACGGCAACGGCTTCGGCCGCGGGCTGCCGCCGGCCGCCGACAACGCGTCCAAGTGGTCCTACGCACGGCCGCTGCTGGCGGACGCCGCGCTCAGGCCGGGGTGCGCGCAGATCGACAGTGCGTCGGCCGCCTACCGGGACCTGCTCACCATCCGTGCGACGGAGAAGGAGTTCGATCTCGCCAGCACCGGACAGGTGCAGTCCACCCTATCCTTCCCGCTCTCCGGGAAGGACGAGACGCCCGGGGTGATCACCATGCGGCTCGGCGGGCTGGTGGTCGTCCTCAACGCGGCCCCCGGGACCGAGACCCAGCGGATCGCCGGTCTGGCGGGGAAGCGGTACACCCTGCATCCCGTCCAGGCCGCGGGCGCGGACCCTACCGTGAAGAAGTCCTCCTACGAGCGGAGTTCGGGAAGCTTCACCGTCCCGGGACGCACAGTGGCGGTTTTCACGCTGAGCTGAGCCAAAACGGTCTACGTTGGGAGGCAGCAGCCGTCCGGGAGTGCCTGCAGTACCGCACTTCCGGGCGCGCCCTCCCACCCCGGCCGGTCCCGGCCCCCTTTCCGGTACGTCAGGTGTCTCCCATGCCTGACCGCACGGAACCAGGGGCCGGGACCGGCCGGTCCATCTGTTTTCGGCGACGGTGACCATGGCGAGCAACATCCCCGAGGAGACAACGAGCTTTGTCGGACGGAAAGCGGAACTTGCCCGCCTCGAACACACCCTCGCCACGCACCGGCTGACCACCCTCACCGGCAGCGGCGGCGTCGGCAAGACCAGGCTCGCGGTCCGCGCGGCCCGGCAGGCGGCACCCGCACACCGCGACGGAGCCTGGTGGGCGGACCTTTCCCCGCTCCACGACGACGGACTGCTCATCGCGACCGTCTCCGACGCCGTCGGGCTCTCCGACCACACCCTGCGCATGCCCATCGACGCGCTGTGCGAATGGCTCACGGACAAGGAGCTGCTGCTGGTCCTCGACTCGTGCGAACATCTGCGCTCCGCGTGCGCGCACCTGCTCGGCGAGATCCTCACCACGTCACCGGGCCTCACCGTGCTGGCGACCAGCCGGCAGCCCCTGGGCATCCGGGGCGAACGGCTCGTCGAGGTGCAACCGCTGCCCGTCGAGGGCGCCGGTGACGCACTGACCCTGTTCCGGGACCGGGCGGCCGCGGCGGCTCCACGGCTGGCGCTCGACGCGCCGGGCAACGCCGAGGCCGCCGAGGAGATCTGTCGCCGCCTCGAAGGCATTCCGCTCGCCATCGAACTCGCGGCGGGAGCCCTCGGCCGGGACACCGTCGAGCAGGTGGCCGTACGGATCGGCTCCCGCTTCGACGTACCGGCCGCCGCGTCGGCCCGGCCGCCGCGCCACCGCACCCTGCGTACCGCCATCGGGTGGAGCCATGAGCTGTGCACCCCGCTGGAACGGCTGCTCTGGGCGCGGCTGACCGTGCTGCGCGGCGACTTCGACGAGGCCGTGGCCCGCGAGGTCTGCGCCGAGGGGCCGCTCACCGCGGACGGTGTGACCGAGGCGCTGAACGGCCTGGTCGCCAAGTCCGTCGTCGGACGGGACGGCGCACGCCACCGGATGCTCGACGCCATCCGCGAGTACGGTCGGATGTGGCTCGCCGAACTCGGCGAGGAACGGGCCGCCGCCGACCGGCACGCCGCCTGTTTCCTCGGTCTGGCCCGCTACGCCCACGCGGGCTGGACCGGCGACGAGCAGATCTTCTGGTACCACCGCATCGCCGAGTCGCACGCCGACCTGTGCGCCGCACTCGACCACCTGCTGGCCCACGACACCGCGGCCGCACAGGAGATGGCGGGCCGGATCGGCTTCTTCTGGTGCTGCTGCGGTCATCTGCCGCAGACCCGTGAGTACGCGCAGCGCGCCCTGGACGTCGGACCGGCCGAGGGCCCCCACCGCACCCGCGCCCTGTGGGTGCTGGGCATCACCGTCATGCTCCAGGGCGACTACCCGGCCGCCCGGCGCCTGGGCAGGGAATGCACCCGGTCGGCGGCCCGTGACGGGACCGACGAAGGCATCCTCGCCGCCGCCTATCTGTGCGGACTCACCCATCTGATGACCGGCCGCCCCGAGGCGAGTCTGCGCCAGGTCGCCCGGGTGCTGCGCATCACCGGCGCCGCCACCCCGCTCGAATCGGCCTACCGGCTGCGCTGCCACCTCATCACGGTCTTCGCGCTGACCAGCCTGGGACGGCTGGACGAGGCGGTGAAGGCGGCCATGGCCCTGCGCGCGGCCTGCGAAGCCCAGGACGAGTGCTGGACCCGCAGCTACGTCGACTACCAACTCGCCCTGATCGCCCTGTTGCGGGGCGACGCCGAATCCTCCGCCTCCTACGCCCGCTCGATGCTCGCGGGCAAACACCGCATGCGCGACAGCTTCGGCATCGCGCTCGGCCTGGACATCCTGGCCGCGGCGATCGCCGCACAGGGCGCGGGCGCCCGCGCCGCCCGGGTGTACGGCACGGGGCAGGTCTACTGGCGCATGGTCGGCCACCCGCAGCGCGGCACCCCGGAACTGGGCCCGTTGCGCGAGGCGTGCGAGCGCCAGGCCCGCGCGGCCGTCGGCGACGACGCCTACCAACGCGCCTTCGACCGGGGGCGGACGGACAACGCGGAAGTCGGCCTGGCAGCCGCGCTCCAGGGCGAACTGCTCGGCTGAGGGCCGTCCCGGCCAGGGGTTACGGGACAGCCCTCAGGGCAGTCGCTGCACGGGAACGGTCGGCACGGCGGGCGCCAGCGCGGAGAGCCGGTCCAACAGCTCCCCGAACGGCCCGTCCGCCGGTTCCTGTCCGAGGACCCTCAGCACGACGCCCGCCATCTCCGTGTCGTACGCGGCACTCACCGCGGCCAGCGCCGCGAAGTCGTGCACCAGCTGCAACTCCAGCTCCGCGCGCGCGATCCGCCGTCCGTCGAGCCAGATCAGCGCCGTCGACTCGGCCAGCGAAACCCACGACCGCACGACCAACTCCAGCCGAGCCGGGGGATCCTCGACCCCCAGATGGGCCAGTATCTGCTCGTACGCCGCCTGCCGCACCCCGTCGATCATCGCGTTGGCCGTCGACGAACCGACCGCGGGCCCGCCCCGCATCAACGCCGAGAACCCCGGCCCGTGCTCCTCGACGAAGTCGAAGAACCGGACCATCACCCTCAACAGCCTCTCCCCGAGAGGACCTTCGCGCGGCTCGACGAACCGCGCCGCCAGTTCGTCGGCCGCCCGTCGCAGCGCCGCCTCGTACAGGCTCTGCTTCCCCGGGAAGTAGTGGTACACCAACGGCCGCGAGATTCCGGCAGCGGCCGCGATCTCGTCGATCGACACCTCGTCCGGGGAACGGTGACTGAACAGCTCCAGCGCGACACCGATCAGCTGCTGCCTGCGCTCCTCGACGCCCATCCTGCGCCGTACCCCGGTCGTCATGGTGGACAGCGTACCGAGTGGGGCTGTGGGGGAGAGGTGGCGGGCCGGGGCGGCCCAGCGCGCCGGGCGACATCCGGCCACCCGCCGTCACAGGTCCAGCACCAGCCTCTCCCCCCGGCACCGCGACACGCAGATGAGCATCGAATCGTCCCGTTCCGAGTCCGTCAGGAGTTCGTCGCGGTGGTCGATCTCGCCCTCCAGGACGCGCTGTTGGCACGTTCCGCAGAAGCCCTGCTCGCAGGAGTACGGGACGTGACGAAGCTCCTCGCGCACCGCGGCCAGCACCGACTGGTCCGGCGCCACCCGGACGGTGCGGCCGGAGCGCCGCAGTTCGACCTCGAAGGGGCCGGAGTCGGTGGACGACGTGGTCGCCGCCGTGAAGCGTTCCAGATGCAGGGTGCGGCCGGGCGGGAGGGCGGCGGCGACCGCGTCCATCAGCGGCTCCGGGCCGCAGCAGTGGACGGCTGTGCCCTCGACCGTGTCCGCCAGGGCCGCGGCCGCGTCCGGGTGACCCCTCTCGTCGGCGGGGACGATCGTCACGCGGCCGCCCTCCGCGCCCAGCTTCTCGATCTCGTCCAGGAAGGGCATCGAGGCGCGGGACCGGCCGCCGTACAGCAGCCGCCAGTCGGCGCCCGAGGCGGCCACGGACCGCAGCATCGGCAGGATCGGGGTGATGCCGATGCCGCCGGCCACGAAGAGGTACGCGGGGGCCTCGGCGAGGGGGAAGCGGTTGCGGGGGGCGCGGATCTCGACCTCCACGCCCTCGTGGAGCCGGGCGTGCACCTCGTGGGAGCCGCCCCGGCCGTCCTCGACCAGGCGGGTCGCGATCGTGTACGCGTCGCGGTCGGACGGGTCCCCGCAGAGGGAGTACTGGCGGACCAGGCCGGAGGGAAGGAGGAGATCGAGATGCGCGCCCGGCTGCCAGGCGGGCAGACCGGTGCCCTCCAGGCGGAGCAGGACCACGCCCTCGGCGGGGGTGGTCCGCTCGGTGATCAGCAGTCGGCGGGTGGTGGTGGAGCTGCGGTCGGAGTGGCCCGAGACCGGGTTCTCCAGGGCCGGCAGCGGCCAGAGCGGGGAGTTCCGGATGCGCTTGCGCACGGCCCGCTTCGCGAGCAGCGCGGCGCCGGTGACGAGGACGACGGTGCGCAGGCGGGGCAGGGGGAGCGGCATGGTCAGCTGGTTCCCGTCATACGGGCCTCGGCGGCCGTGGCCGCGGGCGACTGGGCGAGATAGTCGACGGCCTGGGCGGTGCTGCCCTCCTGCGAGGGATGGTAGGCCCGGCTCAGGTAACGGGGGACGGAGCGCAGCAGATCGCCGGTCGCGGGCAGGGTGCCGCGCCTGCCGCTGCTGTAGAACTCCTTGAACGAGGCCTTGCCGTGCAGCAGGGTCGGGTCGTTCTCCATGAAGAAACGCGTGCCGCGCTGCCAGAAGAAGAGCAGTGCGGTGAACGCCGTGGCCCAGGTCCGTACCCGTCGCCGGTAGCTGCCGTCGACGTGCATGAACACGTCGAACGCGACCGAGCGGTGCTCGACCTCCTCCGCGCCGTGCCAGCGCAGCAGGTCCAGCATCGTCGGATCGGCGCCGCGCCGGTCCAGCTCGTCGGCGTTCAGCACCCAGTCGCCCAGGAAGGCGGTGTAGTGCTCGATCGCGGCGATCGTCGCCACCCGCTCCATCAGCCACCATGTGCGCGCCCGGCCCGGCGGCAGCGTCCGGTCGCCCAGCAGCTTCTCGAAGAACCAGTCGACCTGCGCGGTGTACGGCGTCGGATCGAGACCGAGCTGCTTCAGACGCGGCAGGACGTCGTCGTGCGCCTGGGAGTGCACGGCCTCCTGGCCGATGAACCCGATGACGTCCTGGCGCAGTTGCTCGTCATGGATGTACGGCAGCACCTGCCGGTACACATGGATGAACCATCGCTCCCCGGCGGGCAGCAGCAGATGGAGCACATTGATGGTGTGCGTGGTGAACGGATCGCCCGGCACCCAGTGCAGGGGCGTCTTCTCCCAGGCGAAGGAGACCTTGCGGGCCATGAGCTGCGTCCGCTCCGACGCGACCGGCGCTGGCTGCGTGTTAGACATGGTGTCAATGTACTGATGGGTAAGCCGTGGGAACAGAGGCCTGCGTGGAAATTCCCGGCCCTCCCCGGGGGTTCGGGCCGTCAGCGCAGGGCGCCCATCCGGCCGCCGTCCGCCAGTGTCCCGTTCAGCCGTGCCCGGTCGCCCGCCCCGGCGGGCACGGCGAGGAACCGGCCGTCGGACCTCCCCTCCACCCCGCCCGACGTGGTGAGCGAGACGAACTGCTCGCTGCCCGCGGCCAGTACGTACCAGTGGCCGCCGTGCGACTTCCACAACACCCCGGCCAGCACCCGTGGATCGCGCGTGCCGCACGCCGGTGAGTCCTCGGCACGGGCCGCGACCGCTCCGGGCGGCCCGCCCGTCGCCACGGACGGGGCCGACGGGGCCTGGAACTGGGCGAGCACCCGGCTCCCGGTGCCCCGCCAGGTCTCCGCCCTGGTGCACAGCCAGCGTGCCGAGCCGTTGCCCTCCGGCAGCGGCTGCTCGGCGTACTGCCAGGAGTTCACCGTTCGCACACCGTGCGAACGGACCGCCGGCAGCAGACAGGCGGTCCGCGCCCAACTGTCCCGCTCCGCCCGCCCGTCGACGTCGTGCGGGGCCGACGGCGGGCCCGACGTCAGCCGGGCGGGAGTCAGCTCGCCGAGGTCCGTCATCAGACGGGTCGTCGAGCCGTCCCGCAGTTCGATCGCGTCCCAGACGTGACAGCTCCGGGCCGTGACCGTGCTCCTCAGCGCGGCGGTCACGCCGTCGGCGGTGCGGTGCAGGGGGCGCGCGCCGCCGCCCGGGGCGAGCAGATCCCGTACGGACACCGCACGCACCCAGGGCGCGGTGAGATAGCGGATCCGGTCGCCCGTACGGCCTGCGACCAGGGCGCCCGCCGAGGCCCTGTCGGCGCTGTCGACCCGGGCGAAGTCGAGCGCCGCGCCCACGGCCGGATCGGGGCCCTGCGGTTCCGCGTACCGCACGACGCGCAGCCCGTCGTAGAACAGCACCACCGTCGCCCGGCCCACCCCGCCCGCGTACAGCAGCTGAGGGGCGCCCATCGGCGGGCCCGTGGGAGTGCCCGCGGTCGCCGACACGCGCACCGCGCCGTCCGGCCGCGCCCACGCGGTGAGCGCGCGGCGCAGCAGCCGGAGGTCCCGGGCACGGTCGCCCCGGGTGGGCCAGGAGCTGAAGTCGGTACGCGGCGAGCGTCGCCAGTATGTCGCCGGCACCCGGCCCAGGGCGCCGGGATCCGGGGTCTGTGCGGCGGAGGCCTGACGGGGACGCGACGCGGGCGGTGTGTCGCCTCCCCAGCCACCGCCCGGCAGCCCCAGCAGTGCCGCGCACACCAGCAGCGCGGCGACGGCCGCCACCGCCGCCTTCGCGCGCCGACGACGGCGCGGCAGATCCGGCGGGCGGGCCTGGAGCGAACAGGCATCGAACTCCGGGGACGCGAGGAGTGCGTGCGGTGCCGACACGCCGTCCGCCTCCGCGAGCGCCGCGTGCGGGTCCGCCACCCCGGCGGCGGTCAGCACCCGTCGCACCTCGACGTCGGCCAGCCGCTCCAGGCCGCGCAGTGCATGGGCGGCGCGCCCGGGGCCGGAGAGCGCCGACAGGGCGTGCTCCAGGGCGAGTTCATCCGATCCGCCCGAGTGCGGCAACAGCCGCAGCCCCCACACCAGCGGGAGGAACGGCGGCAGCCGGACGCGGTGCCACGGGCGGCCCGCCGTCAGCGCCGCACGCAGCACCCGCTCGCGGACGTGGGCGTAGGCCGGGTCCACCGCCGGGCCACCGGGGCGACGCTGCAGGGGGACGCGGCCCTCGGTCGCCCCCTCTCCCCGGCGCACCGACAACAGTGACCGCTGGGCCAGCGTGTGCGCCGTCAGAACCCGGCGATGGCTGCCGAGGGACGGCGACAGCACGAGATAGCCGAGCCGGACCAGTCGCGGATAGTGCGCGACGAGCGCGGCCTGCTCGGCCCCGGCCGGGGCGGCTGCGGAAGGTACTTCGGGCAGTGGGCGCACGATCGGCAGAACGAGCGAATCGTGCGATGGTCACCCCGGTGCATCACCGTGTGCCCCGGCGCATTGGAGCATTGGCGCGCGCGGCGTCCGGGCACGGCTCACGACAGCCGCCGTCCACTGAACTCGACCGTGCCGCGCAGCCCGCTGCCGCCGTTCGTCGCGCTCGTGAGCATCCCCACGTCCGAGGCCGCCGCTCCCGGCGCGGCGACCGTGGCCACCACCCGCCGGGTCGCCCCGCCGTGCATGCCACAACAGGCGTGTGCGGTGGGCAACTTACGGCTGGTGCACGACAGCGCGCGGCGGTTCGTCCCGATCCCGGCCGTTCGGCCGCCGCAACCGGGTGGGAGGGCCGCCGTCGCGGCCACTCCGGCCGCCTCCGCCCTGGGGCAGGAGGCGGCCGAGGATCAGGCGAAGGCGGCCGTTCGGGGATCCAGCGACGCCCCCGTCATCCGGTTGCCCAGCGTCGACATCGTGTACGCGCCGATGCCCAGGACCACTTCCAGGGCGTTGCGGGTGGTGTACCCGTGGGCCAGGAACGCCTGGAGCGTCCCGTCGTCCACGGCTCCGGCCGTCGCGATCACGGACAGGGTGAACTGCCTGATCGCTTCCAGCCGTTCGTCCGGGACCACGCGCTGCTCGCGCAGCGCGGAGAGCACCTCGGGGGCGACGTCGAGGGCGGTGAGCTTCGCGCTGTGCATCGCCACGCAGACGTGGCACTCGTTGCGGACCGCCATCGTCATGATCAGGGTCTCGCGGGAGAGCGGGTCCAGGGTGGTCGACTCGAAGAGCGCGCTGATCTTCAGGAAGCCGTCGAGCAGCTCGGGGGACGAGGCGAGCCGGGCGACCGCGGAGGGCAGGTAGCCCTGTTTCCGCGACACCGCCTCCATGGCGCGGCGGGCGGCGGGCGGGGCGGATTCGAGGGTGTGGTCGGGGAACGCGGACGCGGGCATGGATGACCTCTCGTGGTGGGTTCTCACCGTGGGTGCTCACGCTAAACTCGACAACGTGGTTGACGAAAAAGTAAATCAGGTTGTCGAGTTCTGCAATGGCTGAGCCGGAGGCCGGGGCGGCGGCCCGGTCGTCCGCGAGTGCCGGGGCGGGCTTCGAGCTGCCCCTGCTGATGTTCGCCGGATTCCGGTCGATCATCGATGAGTTGCACCGTGAGCTCGCCGAGCGGGGGCATCCCGATGTGCGGCCCGCGCACGGTTTCGCGCTCCAGGCCGTCGGTCGTGACGGGGCGACGGCCAGCGAGATCGGCCGACGGCTCGGAGTCTCCAAGCAGGCCGCGGGCAAGACCGTCGAGAAGCTGGAGGGGCTCGGCTATGTGGAACGCGTCGACGACCCCCGCGACGGCCGGCGCAAACTGGTCCGGCTGACCGCGCGGGGCGTCGACGTCCTGGTCCGGTCGGCCGAGGGCTTCGACCGGCTGCGTGCGGAGTGGGTCCGGGTGCTCGGCGAGGGCAGGGTGCGCGCACTGGAGGACGATCTGCGCACGATGGTGCCCGCGGGCGCGTTCCGGCTGGACGTGCCGGGCTGGTTGGGCGACTGAGGCGGGCGCCGGTGCCGGGCCCCGGGCGTGCAGGGCCGGTCCGGTGGCCGGGGTGGGTGCGGGTGCCCGGTTCCGGTCCCGGCTCGGGCTTGGACTTTAGGGGCGAGAGATAGGACGTATGTTGTGCACGCCCTTCCCGTGAGTCGTTCCGTGCGGCAGCATGCGCACGTCGACACCCAAGAGATCCGACCAATGCTGGTCGGGAATGGGAGGGAACCATGGCACGACGTACCCGTGTGCTCAGTGCGCTCGCACTGGCGGCGGCCGCCGCGCTCGTCCCCGTACAGGCCATCGCGCAGCAGCCCGTGGACCAGCGGTCGGCGCCGCCGGGCACCCCGTGCTCCGCGCCCGTGAAGCCCGCCTCGCAGATGACCGTCGAGTCCTGCGACAGCCCGGACCGGATCATCGAGAAGGCCGCGAACATCGTTCCCACCCGCGGTCAACTCGCCTGGCAGCAGCGGGAGGTCACCGCCTTCACGCACTTCGGGATGAACACGTTCACCGGCCGCGAGTGGGGCTCCGGCACGGAGGACGAGAAGCTCTTCGCCCCCACGGCCATCGACGCCGACCAGTGGATGCGCGCCTACAAGGCCGCCGGTGTCGAGCAGGTCATGCTCACCGCCAAGCACCACGACGGCTTCGTGCTCTACCCGAGCCGGTACACCGACCACTCGGTCGCGCTCAGCCCCGGCAGCCCCGACGTCGTGGCCGCGTACGTGAAGGCCGCCCGCAAGGCGGGCCTGAAGGTCGGGCTCTACCTCTCGCCCTCCGACGGCGCCGAACTCCCGCACGCCTGGCACGCGCAGTGGGTCGACACGATCCGCAAGAAGCAGGCCGAGGGCAAGCCGCTCAGCCTGCCCGAGCGCATGGCCCTGGAGGACGGCGACCGCGCCCCGGCCGGTGAGGGCCGCTTCGGCAACGGCAGCGCGGTCACGCAGCGCACCATCCCCACCCTCGTCCCCGGCGACGACCGGGCCGCCGCGGTCGAGCGCGGCAAGCTGCCCACCTTCGAGGTGATGGCCGACGACTACGACGCGTACTACCTCAACCAGCTCTACGAACTCTTCACCCAGTACGGGCCGATCGAGGAACTCTGGCTCGACGGCGCCAACCCCTGGTCCGGCTCCGGCATCACGCAGAAGTACAACGTCAAGCAGTGGTTCGACATGGTCAAGGCGCTCTCGCCGAACACCGTCGTCTTCCAGGGCCCGCAGGGCGTGCGCTGGGTCGGCAACGAGAGCGGCGTCGCCCGCGAGACCGAGTGGAGCGTCACCCCGCACACCACCGACCCGTGGACGGGGCTCGGCAGCCTCCCCAACGACTCGACCGACTCCGACATCGGTTCCCGGGCCAGGATCCTCGACCCGGCGGTCAACTACCTGCAGTGGTACCCGGCGGAGGCCGACGTCTCGATCAGGCCCGGTTGGTTCCACCACCCGAACGAGAAGCCCAAGTCCCCCGCCCAGCTGATGAACCTGTACGAGAAGAGCGTCGGCCGCAACGCCTCCCTGCTGCTCAACGTCCCGCCGGACAAGGACGGCCGGATCGACGACGCCGATGTCGCGTCACTGACCGCCTTCGGTTCCGACGTACGACGGATCTACGGCACCGACGTACGCAAGCAGGGACCGGCCCCGTACACCTTCGACCGGGTCGCCGTCCGTGAGGACGTCCGGCACGGGCAGCGGGTGGAGAAGTTCGCCGTGGAGGCCCGGATCGGCGGGACCTGGCAGCGGATCGCCGAGGGCACGACGATCGGCCACCGCCGCATTCTGCCCCTGGCCGCGCCGGTCACCGCCACCTCGGTACGGGTGAAGGTGCTGGAGTCCCGGGCGACACCGCATCCGGGGGCGACGACACTGCACCTGACCACGGCGCCGTGACCGGCGGGGCCGCGCACCCCACGAGGGCTGCGCGGCCCACGGCCACGGGCCCGGTTCAGCCCCGGTCGAGATAGGCGAGCACCGCGAGAACGCGGCGGTTGTCGTCGTCGGACGGCGGCAGACCGAGCTTCCCGAAGATGTTCGAGGTGTGCTTGGCCACCGCCCGCTCCGTGATCACCATCTGCGAGGCGATCGCCGCGTTCGAACGGCCCTGCGCCATCAGCTCCATGACCTCCAGCTCACGCGGGGTCAGCCCGCCCATCGGTTTGTCCTGCGAACGCCGCGACAGCAGCTGCGAGATCACCTGCGGGTCCATCGCGGTGCCGCCCGCGGCGACCCTGCGTACCGCGTCGATGAACTGGTCGGCGTCGAAGACCCGGTCCTTGAGCAGATAGCCGATGCCGCCGTTGCCGTCCGCCAGCAGCTCGCGCGCGTACAACTGCTCCACGTGCTGCGAGAGCACGAGCACCGGCAGCCCCGGCCTGGCCCGCCGGGCCGCCAGCGCACACTGCAGGCCCTCGTCCGTGTGCGACGGTGGAAGCCGGACGTCGACGACCGCGACGTCCGGCGCCGACTCGGCCAGGGCCCGGGTCAGTTCGGGCCCGGTCTCCACAGCTGCCGCGATCTCGAAGTCGTACGCCTCCAGCAGCCGGACCAGGCCGTCGCGCAGCAGGAAGAGATCTTCGGCTAGGACAACTCGCAAGGGATCTCCATGGTCACCATGGTGGGACCGCCCGCGGGGCTGCTGACGGCCATGATGCCGTCGAATGTACCGAGTCGGCGTTCGATTCCGCTCAGACCCGATCCGGAACCGACCGCGGCACCGCCCTTGCCGTTGTCCGTGACGGAGACCCGCAGCATGGCGTCCGCGTGGTGGATGTCCACCCAGACCCGGTCGGCCCCCGAGTGCTTGGCGGTGTTCGTCAGCGTCTCGCTCACCGCGAAGTACGCCGCGGACTCGACCGCGGCGTCCGCCCGTCCGTTCATCTCCACCCGGACCTCCGACTCGATCGGCAGCCGCAGCGCCAACGCCTTGACCGCGTCCCCCAGTCCGCGCTCGGCGAGGACCGGCGGATGGATGCCGCGGACCAGATCGCGCAGCTCCGTGAGGGCTTCGGCCGACGACTCGCGAGCCATGGCGAGGAGCTTCTTCGCCTGCTCCGGGTCCTTCTCGATGAGCGCCTCCACGGCGCCCAGGTTCATCCCCATGGCGACCAGCCGGGCCTGCGCCCCGTCGTGCAGGTCCCGCTCGATGCGCCGCAGTTCGGAGGCGGCGGTGTCCACGGCCTCGTGCCGCGTCTCGGTCAGCCGGTCGATGCGCCGGGCCAGCTCCTGCTCCTGGGTGGGAGCCAGCATCGCGCGGGCGATCACGAAGTGCAGCCGCAGCAGCGGCCGGCCGACCAGCAGACCGATCGCGAAGAACACCACACCGAGCGCGGCGGCGGCAAGGCCCGTCGCCTGGCTGTCGACCGGCACGAACGCGTACCAGTAACGGTCGTCGGTGAAGACCCGCCACAACCCGGCCGCCAGGACGAAACCCTCCACCGGGTACACCAGCAGCGCGGAGGCCAGGACCGCCACCACGTAACCGGCGGTCATGTCGACCAGCAGCCACTGGATGTCACGCCAGGTCGCCGGGTCCTTCAGCAACAGCGTGGTCCGCTCCACCTGCCCGGTGAAGCCGGTGCGCACATCCTTCGGGAAAGGCCGGTACGGGACCGGGATTCGGACGTCGCACCAGGTGACCGCGAGCAGCCTGCGCCGGTTGGCGTGCTTGCGGACCAGCTCCAGCACATAGGGCGTGGTGACCAGGCCGATGCCCAGCGGGATGAAGGCGATGGAGAGCACGGCCCACACGAAGAGGGTGATCGACCCGAACAGGCTGGCGATCGACACCACGACGCCCCGCCAGGCTGCCAGCAGCGCGCCCCGTGTCCGGGTCCGTATCGCGTTCATCTCGGTCCGTCTCCCCTCGCCGGGCCCTCGTGCCGGACCCGTCCGAGGACAGTCTCACCCGGACGGCTCCTTGAGGGTCAGCCGTTTCGCCACCCGGGCGGGGGTGTACCCAGCACCACCCCGACGCCTTCGCCCTACGGCTCCGTGAGAGGGGTGCCCGACGGCTGGGGCGGCCGGCCGGCCGTTCCTAGATTCATCGGCGTCCGTCAGCGACGCGTCCGGCGTCGGCTGCCATTGACTTCGATCCGACTTCTGGGGGCGAACACGCCATGAGGCGCAACCTCGCGGCACGCATCGGTGGGTGGAGCGCACACCACCGCAAGACCGCCATTCTCGGCTGGCTGCTCTTCGTCGTGCTCACCACGGCCATCGGCGGGGCATCCGGCCTGGTCGAGATGGACGACGCGGAGAACGCCGCGGGCGATTCGGCGCGGGCCGAGCGCATTCTCGACGACGCCGGGCTCGGGCAGCCGGCCGGTGAACTGGTCATGGTGTCGACCGCGAAGGCGGACGACTGGCGAGGAGCCGCCCGTGAGGTCGCCGCGGCCCTCGACAGGACCGGCGAGGTGACGCACGTCGCGGCGCCGATCCCCTCCAAGGACGGCAAGGACGCGCTGATCACCTTCGACATGAAGGGGGACGCGGCGACGGCGCCGGACAGGGTGCAGCCCGTGCTCGACGCCGTGTCCGGCGTCCGGGCGGACCATCCCGGCGTCACCATCCACCAGTTCGGCGAGGCCAGCGCCGGGAAGTGGCTCGGCGACCTGCTGTCCGAGGACTTCAGGAAGGCCGAGTTCACCGCCGTACCCCTGGCCCTGGGCATTCTGCTGGTCGCCTTCGGGGCGGTCGTCGCGGCGCTGCTCCCGGTCGGGCTGGCACTGACCGCCTGCATGGCCGCCTTCGGACTGCTCTCGCTCGCCAGCCACCAACTGCACCTGTTCCAGACCACGTACTCCGTGATGTTCCTGATGGGTTTCGCCGTCGGCGTCGACTACTGCCTCTTCTACCTGCGGCGCGAGCGCGACGAGCGGGCGGCGGGGCGCGATGCCGAAACGGCCCTGCGGATCGCGGCGGCGACCAGCGGCCGGGCCGTGCTCGTCTCCGGAATCACGGTCATGGTCGCGATGGCCGGCATGTTCCTGTCCGGGCTGATGCTGTTCAAGGGCTTCGCGCTCGCCACGATCATCGTGGTCTTCATCGCGATGCTGGGCTCGGTGACGGTGCTTCCCGCACTGCTGTCCTGGCTGGGCGACCGGACCGACGCGGGACGGGTGCCGTTCCTCGGGGGCCGGGGAAACCGGCGGGGGAACCGGCGCGCACGCACCAGCGGCGGATTCGCCGGCACGGTGCTGAAGCCGGTCCTGTCGCGCCCGAAGACCTTCGCGGCGGCCTCGGTCGTCGTACTGCTCGCCCTCGCCGCGCCCGCCCTGGGCATGAAGACCGAACAGCTGGGCCTGGAGAAGCAGTTCGGCTCCGACTCGCAGCTCTCGGTCGCCTACCGGCAGATCGACGAGAACTTCCCCGGCGGCCCCGCCCCGGCGCGCGTCGTGGTCAAGGCCGACCACATCGGGACACCCGCGCTGCGCAAGGCGTTCGACGGCTTCGACAAGGTCACCGTCCACACGGCGCAGAACGTCGCCGAGATCGAGGTACCGCTCCCCGGCGGCGCGGCCGACCTCTCCGAGCTGCGCGAGAAGCGGTTGCCCGCCGCGTTCGACGGCACGGGTGCCCAGGTGTACGTGACCGGGGAGATCGCCGGGTCCGTGGACTTCAACAACCAGCTGAAGCGCGGCATCGTCCCGGTCTTCGTCTTCATCACGGCCGTGACCTTCCTGCTGATGCTGTTCTGCTTCCGCTCGTACGTCATCGCCGTGACCTCGATCGTGCTCAACCTGCTCTCCGTGGCCGCCGCGTACGGAGTGATGGTCGCCGTCTTCCAGCACGGCTGGGGGGCCTCGCTGATCGGCTCGGAGGGCGTCGGCGCGATCGAGGCCTGGATCCCGCTGTTCGTCCTGGTCGTCCTGTTCGGACTCTCCATGGACTACCACGTGTTCGTGGTCTCCCGGATCCGTGAGGCCCGTGACCGCGGTCTGGGCACCCGGGCCGCCATCGACGAGGGCATCCGGCGGACGGCGGGCGCGGTGACCGGTGCCGCCCTGATCATGGTCGCGGTGTTCGCGGTCTTCGGGACGCTGTCGATGCAGGACATGCAGCAGATGGGCGTCGGCCTCGCCGTCGCGGTACTGCTGGACGCCACGATCGTACGGATGGTCCTGCTGCCCTCCGCGATGGCCCTGCTGGGGGAGCGGAACTGGCGGACCCCGCGCGGACTGGCCCGGCTGCCGGGCCTGGAGCACGGCGAGCCGGAGACGGGTACGCCCGAGGCACTGGCGATGTCGGGGACGCGCGGCTGACCGACCGCCCCGGCCCGCTCACCGCCGGCCGGGGCGGCTGCGGCAGCTACCGCCGGCAGTGTTTATGCGTTCAACAGAAGGAGCGAACAGTGCGATGGTCGCCCTGGCGCACTTGTGCCGTGCAATGCGCCGCGGTGCCATCTGCGGACGCCACTCGCACCGGCTGCCACCCGAACGGCGGGAGCGGGCTGCGCGGCACGCCCGCCCCGTGCGCCTACCTGCGGAAGCTCGGCCGAAGGGCGCCAGCCCTTAGGCCCCGATTGGGACAATTCGACAACTCTCGGAGGGTAGAGCAGCATGGCTAAGCGGGAGGTGTAAAGATCGCTGGCCCTCAGCAATGGCGGCGCGGCCGGTCGACGGGCGCCGGGTATACCGACCCCTACGCGATCCCAAAGCCATGAGTTCATATGATCTCGCTTTCTCTCCGCCACCCACCAGGCTCGTGCCGTCCGTGAGCATCTCTCTTCTCGGCGGTTTCGACATAGTGGTCGGCGATGAACCGGTGACCGTCCCGGTCGGCTCGAAGCGACTTCTGGCGTTCATCGCGCTCAACTACCGGGCTGCTGTCCCCCGGGCTCTGGTCGCCGGGAGTCTGTGGCCCGAAGCATCCGAGCAGGGTGCGAACACGAACCTGCGGTCGGCACTGTCACGCCTGCAGGGCCTCGGGAAGCAAGCACTGAACATCTGCCCCGCCGAGCTGCGCCTCGCGCGGGAAGCCACCGTCGACCTGTACCGGGCCCGGTCGTTGGCCCAGCGCATACTCGATCCCCATGTCCCGGCCGAGGAGCTCGACCTCAACGCGGCGACCGTCGACCAGCTCTCCGTCGACTTGCTGCCCGGCTGGTACGACGAGTGGATGTTGCCGGAGGCGGAGCAATGGCGGCAACTTCGACTCCACGCCCTTGAGGCACTGACGGGAGTCTTCATCGACACGAAGGAGTTCGCCGGGGCTGTGACGGCCGCCCGTGCGGCCGTCCAGGCGGATCCGCTGCGGGAGAGCAGCCAGGCCTCGCTGATCCGCGCCCACCTGGCGGAGGACAACCGGTCCGAGGCGCTGTGCGACTTCGAACGCTACGAGCGGCACCTCCACGACGAGTTGGGGCTTCGGCCCACACCGCGGCTGCGACGGCTCGTGTCCGAACTGCAGCGGCCGCGCCCCGGCAACGGATCCCTGTAACTGCGTGAGCGGCTGTGCACGTCGGCGTACGAGCCGACGTGCACAGCCGCGTACGTGAACGGGGTCGGGCGCTGCGGGATCTTCCTGATGAGGGTGACGGCGCGTCTGTTTCGGGACGAGCGCCGTACCGACAGGTCGATCAGCGCCGGGCTGCCACCGACCGCGAGATCAGCCGCGGTCCGGGCCCACCGGCTGTGCACCCGCGACGAGACGCGGCTGAGCGGCGCGTTCGACACGGCCCTTGATCAGGCGTATCAGGTGTATCGGGCGCAGAACCAAGGGTTCCGTGGCAGGCGGGCCGGAAATGGATTCACGGAGCGTACGGAAATCTGCGCGAGGGGCTCAGCCGCAGTGGGTGGCATAGGTCGTGTAATGGGCATTGGTCCCGCTCGGGGACGTGATGCTCCCGCCGACGGCGATGCACCGCCCGGCTGCGCTCGGCGACACGGGCCCCGCGTATGGGGAGTACTTCGTCGAACTGCCTACGGCAGGGTCCTGTACGTACGCGTCGTGGGCGTCGTCACGCGACGCCCACGCCTTGTACCCGGCAGGGCACTTCATCAGCCACACCGTCTTCAGGGTGGGCGTGCCGTACCCTCCCGCCGAACTCGCCACGGCCATCGCGCAGTTCTTCCCCGACGACGAGTCGTGGAACAGGTGGAAGGTCCCGTTCGTCACCCCGCCGCTGGTCTTGAGGGCGTACGAATCGATCTCGGAGCCGGCGCAACCGTACGACGCTGCGTCGGCGGACGGGGACATGAAGAGCAGGGAGCAGGGCTTCGGGCCTGCGGCGGGGCCGACCGGGGTGGCCCGCGGCGGGCGCGATCCCGTCGACCGGAGCGAGGGCCCGGGTGACGTCGTCGACGTCGGCCGCGGTCGCGACCCTGAGCAGGGTGCCGCGTTTGTCGCGGATCAGGTGGTGTCTGCCGGCCTTCTTCCGCCGGTCGACCGGCGACGGACCGGTGTCGGCGCCCCCTTCCTCGCACGGTGTGGGAACCGTCCACGCACGCCCGGGACCAGTCGAGTTCGCCGGCCGCGTTCAGCTCGGCGAGCAGGAGCCGGTGCCGCCGGCCGAAGACTCCTGCCTTCTGCCACCGGTCCAGGCGGAGCCGGCACGTCCGTCCCGAGCCGACCCCCGGCTCCCGGGGCAGGAGTTGTCAGGCCATGTCGTTGTAGAGGACAAACAGCTTCCACGAGATCGTGTCACGAGCTCTTGGGCCAAGTACGTCCACCGTCATACCGGCCCCGGCCGGCCGCGGATCCGGGCCGAGGCCCGGATCCGGGCAACGCGAGTACCGGACCGGCCTCGCCGCGGAGCTGGTTGCATCGGAACGACCCCACAGTTCGAGGGGTCGGCTATCACGGAAATGGCGAACCCGCCACTGCCCAGTGGCGGGTTCGCGTTGTCGAGTCTGGTCGGTCGGGTCTGGCGTGGTCAGCTCGCGACAGAGGTCACGTCTGGGCGCCCTGCTGGAGGACGTTGCCGTTCTCGGGGCCGGTCTGTGCGCCCTGCTGGAGGACGTTGCCGTTGCCGCCGGTCTGTGCGCCCTGCTGCAGCACGTTGCCGTTCTCGGGGCCGGTCTGCGCGCCCTGTTGCAGGACGTTGCCGTTGCCGCCGGTCTGTGCGCCCTGCTGCAGCACGTTGCCGTTGCCGCCGGTCTGGGCGCCTTGCTGGAGGACGTTGCCGCCGCCGCGGCCGGTCTGGGCGCCTTGCTGGAGGACGTTGCCGTTGCCGCCGGTCTGGGCGCCTTGCTGGAGGACGTTGCCGCCGCCGCGGCCGGTCTGGGCGCCTTGCTGGAGGACGTTGCCGTTGCC
>NZ_JBIVON010000020.1:0-96077 GCF_044754145.1 Streptomyces sp. NPDC093149 | reverse complement strand
CGAGTGCGGCCGGCACGAGGGCGATCCTCCGCCTTGCGACGCACCGCACCGGACGCCGCGAGCCTCCCGGCAAACCTTTCCGGCCACAGCACTAGTGGGCCGGCTTGAGCGGCAGCAGTGCGCTGATCCGGAACCCGCCGCCGGGGCGCGGCCCGGCGTCCAGCGTGCCGCCGACCATGCCCACCCGCTCGCGCATACCGATCATCCCGTGGCCCGCGCCGTCGGCGCCGCCGTCCTCGTACATCTCGTGCGCCGCGCCCCGCCCGTCGTCCTCGACCAGCAGCCCGAGGCCGTCGTCGAAGTAGACCAGCCGCACACTCGCCCCGGCGTCCGGGCCGCCGTGCTTGCGGGTGTTGGTCAGGGCCTCCTGCACGATGCGGTACGCGGTCAGCTCCACCCCGCTGGGCAGCGGGCGGGGCGTGCCCTCGATCTTGAAGTCGACGGCCAGGCCGGTCTGCCTGACCTGCTCGACGAGGTCCTCGATCTGCTCGACGTCGGGCTGCGGGACGTACTCCCCGCTCTCCTTGGCGTCCCCGGTCCGCAGCACCCCGAGCAGCCGCCGCATCTCGGCGAGGGCCTGCCTGCCGGTACTGGAGATGGTCTCCAGTGCCTGCCGCGCCTGGTCGGGGGCCGCCTCCATGACGTACGCCGCGCCGTCCGCCTGCACCACCATCACCGAGACGTTGTGCGCGACGACGTCGTGGAGCTCGCGGGCGATCCGGGCCCGCTCCGCGGCCACCGCGACCTTCGACTGAGCCTCGCGCTCCCGCTCCAGCCGGGCCGCGCGCTCCTCCAGCTGGTCGAAGTACGCGCGCCGGGTGCGCATCGAGTCGCCGAGCACCCAGGCGAGCACGAACGGCACGGTCATCACGACGACGACGAACACCTGCTGCAGCCAACCGGTCTGGGGCACGTCCTGCGGCCAGCGCAGCTGCGCGACGGTGGCCGCGCTCAGGCTGCAGATCAGCGCCAGCCGGGACGCCCAGCGCTGCCCGACGGTGGCCACGGTGAAGACGATCACCAGCATCGCGAAGTTCACGACGCCCGGCTTGACCCCGAACACCACTTGCACGACGCCCATCGCGACGGCGAGCACCAGCATCTTCTCCGGTGCGCGCCGACGCAGCGCGACGACGGTGCAGAGGCCGATGACGACCGGTACGGCAGGCAGCCGCTCACTTCCGCGGCCGGGATCCGCCACCATGGACAGGCCGGAGAGCCCGAGGAGGAAGACAGCCCAGCAGCTGTCGACGCCCGTCGGGTGTCTGCGGATGAAGTCGTAGAGGCGCTGCACGTAACCCAGCGTAGGGACAGGCGGTGGGTGCATGGGTCAGCCGAAGGGCCGATCCAGCTCCTGGGACCGTACTCCCCAAGGTGGAGACTTGGGAACGTGACGGATGAGTGGCGTGGGTGGCAGGAGGCGGCAGAGGCCGCTTTGTACGGAGACGGGGGGTTCTACCGGAGCCCCGAGGGGCCGGCGGGCCACTTCCGCACCTCCGTCCACGCGTCTTCGCTGTTCGCCTCGGCCGTCGCCCGGCTGCTGGTCGCAACGGCGCGGGAGCTGGACACCGGCTCGGTGGATCTGGTGGACCTGGGCGCGGGGCGGGGCGAACTGCTGACCGGGGTGCTGGCCGCGCTTCCGGCCACGGGGGCCGGTGATCTGGACGTGCGGGCGTACGCCGTGGAGCTCGCCGCGCGCCCGGCCGGTCTGGATCCCCGGATCGAGTGGTGCGCCGAACCCCCACGAGGAACGTACGGGCTGCTGTTCGCCAACGAATGGCTGGACAACGTCCCCACCGAGGTCGTCGAGACCGACGAGGACGGCGTCGACCGGTACGTCCTGGTGCGGACGGCGGACGGTGCGGAACGGCTGGGCGATCCTGTGACCGGGGCGGATGCCGAATGGCTGCGCCGCTGGTGGCCGTCGGCCGGGCCGGGCGGCCGGGCGGAGATCGGCCGCCCGCGCGACGAGGCCTGGGCAGGGGCGGTGTCCTCGCTGGCCCGGGGCCTCGCGGTGGCGGTGGACTACGCCCACGCGCGGGAGGCACGGCCGCCCTTCGGCACACTGACCGGCTTCCGGGCCGGCCGCGAGGTGCGACCGGTACCGGACGGCAGCTGCGACCTCACCTCGCACGTGGCACTGGACGCGTGCGCCGCGGCGGCCGGGGCCGACGTACCGCCCGAGGTGCTGACGCAGCGCGAGGCGCTGCGCCGCCTCGGCGTCGACGGCGGGCGCCCCCCGCTGTCCCTGGCGTCCGCCGACCCGGCCGGGTACGTACGGGCCCTCGCCTCGGCGGGCGAGGCGGCGGAGCTGACGGCCCGGGGCGGCCTCGGCGACTTCGGCTGGCTGATGCAGCGCAAGAACGGCCCCGACAGGCTCTGAGCCGCGGGTCCGGGGCGCAGTCCCGTTTCCGGGAAGGGGCGGACGGGGGAACGGTCGCGCACCCCACCCCGCACCGTCCATCACCCCACCGCTCAAGGAATACTGGCCGTATGACGGAGACGACAGTCGGCATCGGCGGCGCGGCGGAGAGCACCGACATGGTGCTCAACATCGGCCCCCAGCACCCCTCCACCCACGGCGTGCTCCGTCTGCGCATCGTCCTGGACGGCGAACGCATCCAGCACGCCGAACCGGTCATCGGCTACATGCACCGAGGCGCGGAGAAGCTGTTCGAGGCCCGCGACTACCGGCAGATCGTGATGCTTGCCAACCGCCACGACTGGCTGTCGGCGTTCTCCAACGAGCTGGGTGTCGTGATGGCCGTCGAGCGCATGCTCGGCATGGAGGTCCCGGAGCGCGCGGTCTGGACGCGCACCCTGCTCGCCGAGCTGAACCGGGTCCTGAACCATCTGATGTTCCTCGGCTCGTACCCGCTCGAACTCGGCGGGATCACCCCGGTGTTCTACGCGTTCCGCGAGCGGGAGGAACTCCAGGCCGTGATGGAGGAGGTCTCCGGCGGCCGGATGCACTACATGTTCAACCGGGTCGGCGGCCTCAAGGAGGATCTCCCTGCGGGCTGGCTCGGCCGTGCCCGGGACGCCGTCGCCTCGGTCCGCTCCCGGATGGACGTGTACGACGACCTGGTGCTCGGCAACGAGATCTTCCGGGGCCGTACCCGCGGTGTGGGCGTGCTGTCCGCCGCGACCGTCCACGCGTACGGGGTGTCCGGGCCGATCGCCCGCGCCTCGGGGGTCGACTTCGATCTGCGGCGCGACGAGCCGTATCTCGCGTACGGGGAGCTCCAGGACACGCTCAAGGTCGTCACCCGCACCGAGGGCGACTGCCTGGCCCGCTTCGAATGCCTGCTGGAGCAGACGCACAACGCCCTCGATCTCGCGGACGCCTCCCTGGACCGGATCGCCGGCCTGGCACCCGGTCCGATCAACCAGCGGCTGCCCAAGGTCCTGAAGGCCCCCGAGGGCCACACCTACGCCTGGACCGAGAACCCGCTCGGCATCAACGGCTACTACCTGGTGTCCAAGGGCGAGAAGACCCCGTACCGGCTGAAGCTCCGCTCCGCCTCGTACAACAACATCCAGGCGCTCACCGAGCTGCTGCCGGGCACGTTGGTCGCCGACATGGTGGCGATCCTGGGTTCGCTCTTCTTCGTCGTCGGCGACATCGACAAGTAGTCGTTGCCCCGTGGGAAGACCCCGTGCCGGGGTCTTCCGTCCGGATCGTGCCTGATCGGCGACCGGGGCACGAGCCGGGCAGGATCCGGACGAGAGGCCCTACGAGATCGCGCTGCGCAGCTGCACCACGTCCAGCTGTTCGGTCTCGTCGTGCGCGGTCAGGTCGATGACCTTGCCGACGGCCCGGTTCTCGGCCGATCCCGTACGGTGCGCGGCCAGCGCCTCCTCGCCCACGACGTCCGCGAGGTCCTCGTTCTGCACGGACTCGATCGCGGCGCGCGCCTTCTGCGTCCCGAAGAAGTCGAAGCTGCCCTGCGGCACCGGCTGGCGCCGGGGGGCCGCGTACGGAGCGACCGTGCTGGCGACCGGCACGGTGCGGGCCGCGGGCAGCGCGGCGGACGGCCGGGACGCGGGAAGTGCGGTCGGCGGACGGAGGAGCCGCGCGTCCGACGGGTCCGCGGCGGCCGCGTGCTTCCCCTGCCGCTCCTCCGCCTCCCGGGCGCGCTCCGCGAGATCGCGCTTCCTGGCCTGCTCGGCGGTACGGCGCGCCTCCTGGAGGGCCCCGTTGCGCGAGAGGTCCTCCAGCGCCTGGGCGGCACGCAGGTAGGCGGCCGGTGTCGGTGTGCTGCGCGCGGCGGGCAGCTCCCGGGGCGCGGCGGCTTCGAGCGCGAGCTGCCTGCGGCCCTCCAGCGCACTGGCCCGCCCGGTCTCGGCGTTGGCGTACCGGCGCAGCAGCGCGGCGTGCTCACCACGCAGGTTGGCGAGCTCCACGCGCTTGCGACGCAGCTTCGTCTCCAGCCGTACGCGCAGCTCCCGCGACTCCTCCAGGTCCGCCTCCAGCTCGGCCACGCGCTCCTCGGCCCGCCACGCGTCCCCGGCGCGGGCTCGCGTCAGCTCCGCGACGCGACGGCCCGCTTCCCGGTCCCAGCTGCGCATCAGATACGCACCGGTCACGGCAGCGGCCGCCGCGGCGGCCACCAGACCGCGCAGGACCAGGGGCTCGGCGAGCAGCCAGGCGCCCCCGGCACAGAGGACCGAGACTCCGACGACGGCCGAAGACGGAAGGATTCTGTGCAGAGGTGGCGAATGGCGATGACGTCCACGTGGCATGGCCTGAAATTTACCGTGTGTAGGAGGCACTTGGGGAGCCGCCCGCCAATCTGTTCCCGGCCGGTTACCTGACGGCCCCCCAATCCTCCCGATCCCTACTTCTTGATGAGGCCCTTCGACCGCAGATAGTCCTTGGCCACATCGGCGGGTTTTGCGCGCTCCGCGTCGACCTTGCGGTTCAGTTCCGCCAGATCCTGGGTGGTGAGGGCCTTGGTGAGCTTGCCGAGCGCGTCGGCTACATCCTGGGAACCCGCGTCCTCGGCATTGACGACCGGCAGAACGTTGTCCGCGTTCTGAAGCTTCTTGTCGTCCTCCAGAAACACCAGTCCATAGCTGTCCAGTACCGCGTCCGTGGTGGTGGTGAGGACCAACTGGTCCTTGCCGTCCTTGACCGCCTGCTTGGACTGCGGGGTGCCGACTCCCTTGGGGTCGATACCGGTGACATTGACGCCGTACGTGTTCTTCAGGCCCGGCGCGCAGAACGGCCGCACCTCGCACTCGTCGCCCGCCGCGATCTTCACTTCGGCCTTCGACCTGCCGAGATCCGAAAGGGACTTGAGCTTGTGCTCGGCGGCGAATTCCTTCGTCACCGCGAAGGCGTTCTGGTCGACGGCCCCGCCGGCCGGGAGCACCTTCAGTCCGCGCGGGGTGGCGAGCTTCTCCAGCGCCGCGACCGTGGCGGCCACGTCACCGGAGGCGACCGGCTTCTTCTCGGCCTGCTTCGCGCCGTTCACCTTGGCATTCAGGAATTCCGCGATCGTCGCGGCATATTCGGGGACGACGTCGATCTCGCCCTTCTCCAGGGACGGTTCGTACAGTTCCCGGTTGGCCACCGTGGTGATCGAGGTGCTGTATCCGGCATCGCCCAGGATCTGCGCGTACAGCTCCGCGAGCACCTTGGACTCGGTGAAGGACGCCGCGCCGACGACGAGCGACCCCTTCTTCCCCGAGCCGCCGCCGGAGGCGCCGGAGGACGCCGAGCCCCCCTTGTCCTTCTCCAGGCTGTCGCCGCCGCAGGCGGCGAGCGAGCCGGCCAGCGCGACCATGCCGATGACCGCACCCGCTATGCGCGAGGTCTTGCTCATGAGTTGTCTCCGTCCACAGCAACAGGGATGGTTCGAGAAGGGATCCCGGGACCGGGAGAGATCGCCGGGGCGTCGGGCACGTGAGGGGGCGTTCTTTTGCCCGACGGATGGTCGTGACGGACGGGCGTGGGGGCCGTCATGCCGTCCCGCGACGGCGGCGCAGCGGTGACAGCATCCGGTCCAGGGCCACCAGCACCGCCTCCACCAGCAGAGCGAGCGCGGCGACGAGGAGCGCCCCCGCGACCACCTGCGGCGTGTTGTACGTGTTGAAACCCGCGGTGATGATCCGGCCGAGACCGCCCTGCCCGACCATCGCGGCGATCGTCGCGGTGGCGACCACCTGGACCGCGGCCGAGCGCAGCCCGGTCATGATCATCGGGTAGGCCAGCGGCAGCTCGACCCGCACGAAGAGCTGCCCCCCGGACATGCCCATGCCCCGCGCCGCCTCGGCCACCGACCGGTCGACCTCCGTCATCCCGACGTAGGCGTTGGTCAGCAACGGCGGCACGGCGAACAGCACCAGCGCGATGATTGTCGGCACATATCCGGCGTTGCGCAGCGGCGAGACCATGAAGAGGGCCAGCACCGCGAAGACCGGAATCGCCCGCCCCACATTGGAGAGGTTGACCGCCAGCGCACCCCCCTTCCCGATGTGCCCGAGGTACAGCGCGATCGGCAGCGCGATGAGGCAGGCCAGGGCGAGCGCGACACCGCTGACGTACAGATGCTCGCCGAGCCGGTGCGCCGCACCGCTCTCCCCCGACCAATTGGCGCCGGTGGTGAGCCAGGTCCAGGCCTCGCCGAGAACTCCCATGGTTCAGACCGCCTTTGCCGTGGCGCCCGCGCCCGCGTGCGTGGCGCGTATGCGGGTCCAGGGGGTCAACAGCCGCTGGAGGCCCAGCAACAGCAGATCCGCGACGACCGCGAGCAGTACGCACAGGACCGAGGCGGTGAGCACCTGGGCCTTGAAGAAGCTGGGCAGGGCGTCCCCTATGAGATTGCCGAGGCCGCCTCTGCCGATGATCGATCCGACCGTCGTCAGCGCGATCGTGGAGACCGTGGCGATCCGTACGCCGGCCATCAGCGCGGGCATGGCGAGAGGGACTTCGACCTCCCACAACAGGCGCACCGGCCCGTAGCCCATGCCCTTCGCGGCTTCCTTCGCCTCCTGCGGCACCGCTTCGAGGCCGGCCAGGATGTTCCGCACGAGAATGGTCAGCGAATAGAGCACCAGGCCGGTGACGACCAGTGCCGCGGAGAGTCCGAACAGGGGCAGCAGCAGCGAGAACATGGCGAGCGAGGGCACGGTGTAGAGCACCGTGGTCAGCCCGAGCACCGGTCCGGCGAAGCGACGGCTGCGACGGGCGAGCAGCGCCAGCGGAAAGGCCACCAGAAGTCCGATCGCCACCGAGACCGCGGTGATCCAGATGTGCTGGACCGTCGCATCGGTCAACTCCTGGCTGCGGGAACGGAGATACTCCCCGCAGATCCAGTCGTTCGTCACCATGCAGTTCTGTGCGGCAGCCATCCGTCCCCCACCTCCCGATTTCCGCCTCGTACCGATGTCTGGCGACCCTATCCCCGACCACTGACAATCGCCGAAGCCGTTGTATTCCAGCAACATGTCCTTCACAGAACACGCGCCACAATGGGGAACCATGATCCGTTTCGAGCACGTCACCAAGCGGTACGCGGACGGCACCACCGCCGTCGACGACCTTTCCTTCGAGGTCGCCGAGGGTGAACTGGTCACGCTCGTCGGACCGTCGGGCTGCGGCAAGACGACCACCATGAAGATGGTGAACCGGCTGATCGAACCGACCGAGGGACGGATATTCCTCGACGGGGACGACATATCGGCCATCGACCCCGTTCGGCTGCGCCGTCGTATCGGCTATGTGATCCAGCAGGTGGGGCTCTTCCCGCACCGTACGATCCTGGAGAACACCGCGACCGTTCCCCATCTCCTCGGCTGGAAACGGGGAAAGGGCCGTGAGCGCGCGGCGGAACTCCTGGACCTTGTCGGACTTGATCCTTCCGTTTATGGCGACCGCTATCCGGAGCAGCTCTCCGGCGGTCAGCGCCAACGCGTGGGCGTGGCCAGGGCACTGGCCGCGGATCCGCCGGTGCTGCTGATGGACGAGCCTTTCGGCGCGGTCGACCCCGTCGTACGGGAACGGCTGCAGAACGAATTCCTGAAACTTCAGGCACAGGTCCGCAAAACCGTGTTGTTCGTCACCCACGACATCGAGGAAGCGGTCCGGCTCGGTGACCGCATCGCCGTCTACGGACAGGGATCCATCGAGCAGTTCGACTCCCCGGCGACCGTGCTCGGCGCGCCGGCCACTCCTTACGTCGCAGACTTCGTCGGCGCCGACCGCGGGCTCAAGCGACTCTCCGTCACCCCCATCGAGGAGGGCGACCTGGACCAGCCGCCGGTCGTCCACCTCGACGACTCCCTTGCGAGGGCGACCGAACGGCTGCGGGCCGAGGGGGCGCGCTGGGCCGTCGTCCTGGACGGCGAGGACAATCTGCACGGCTGGATCCCGGCCGACAGCCCCGTCGGCGGGGCCGAGGACACGGTGCGCGCCCACGCCCGCAGGATGGAGGCGTGGCTGCCCGTCGGCGCCCCGCTCAAGCAGGCGTTCGCCACCATGCTCCAGCACGACGCCGGCTGGATCGCCGTCATCGACGAGGAGAGCACCGGCCGCTTCCTCGGCGTGCTCACCCCGGCCCGGCTCCATGAGGCGCTGCGCCGCTCGATCGACGCGGACGCCCAGGCCGTCCCGCGCACCGAGGTCGCCGTCGAGACCGTGGAGAGCTTCGCCAAGACCGCCGCACGGTGAGCCGGTCACCGGCCCGGCCGGGCCGGTGACGGGGGCCGGGCCGACGCAGGGACCTGGACCGGCCCGGTCGACGCGGGAACCGGCCCGGTCAGGGCAGGACCGGCCCGGTCGACGCGGGAACCGGCCCGGTCAGGGCAGGACCGGCCCGGTCGACGCGGGAACCAGCCCGGTCAGGGCAGGGCCGGCACGGTCGACGCAGGAACCGGCGCCGTCGGAGCGGAACCGGGCGCGGCTCAGCTCTCGCTCAGCCGGCTGCTCATCCAGTCCAGCGCCGAAGGGATCTCCCGTCGCCAGGTGTTGAAGTTGTGCCCGCCGCTGTCGAGCACGATCGACGAGGCCTGGGCCGGCGCCTTCACCTTGTCGAGGAACCGCATCGTGGAGCGGTAGTTCCCCTCGCCGTGCTTGGAGGTCGTGACCAGGAAGGACGAGTCGGGCTGCGGCAGATGGTCCAGGCTCCACATCAGATCGGAGCGGTTGCGCGCGTCCTGGTCGCCGTGGAAGAGGTCACCGGTCGTCGGGTCCTCGGCCGCCTTGTAGTACGCGGAGAGCCCGGCGCTCGCGGCGAACCGGTCCGGATGGTGGAGTCCTATCTTCAGCGCACAGTAGCCACCGGTCGAATTGCCCATGATGCCCCAGTTGCGCGCCAGCTTGCCGACCCGGTACTCGTCCGAGACCGCCCGCGGCACATCCTTGCCCAGGAACGTCTCCGTCTGCGGACCGCCCTTTATGTCCACGCACTCGGTGTCCCTCGGCGGCGCCACCGTCGGCCGCAGCATCACCAGGATCATCGGCTGGGCCCGGCCGGCCTTCACCCGGTCGTGTGCCGTCCGCGGGTACCGAAGACCCTTCAGAAGGTTCTCCGAGACACCCGGGTAACCGGTGAGGACGACGACCGCGGGGAACTTCCGGCGGGCGAACGCGGGCTGGAAGTACTCCGGCGGCAGATACACGTACGCCGAGCTCTCGATCTTCGACTCCCGCCCCGCTATGACGACCTTGTCGATCCGCCCGTTCCTCGTGGGCAGTGAGCCGCCCGGCCCGTCCGGCCGCTGTATCCCGACCCGGACGATGTTCTTGGAGGCCAGGGCGCCGGCCGCGCGGTCCGTGACCACACCCAGCTCCTGCTTCTGGCCGAACAGGTCGGCCCAGGACCCGTAGAAGAGGAACGAGTTGTTCGCCACCAGTGCGACGGAGACGAAGACCGTCACCTGGGTCGCCAGCAGGAGACCGACCCTGCCGAACACCGCGGGCGCACTGCGCCGGGCCAGCCGCGGCCAGAGCCAGACCGTGGCGGCGAAGAACACCACGGCCAGCATGATGGCGGCGGCCAGGAACGCCTTGCTGGTAAGACCCATGAGGGGTGAGCTTTCTTGTCTGGAATTTTCCGGCCGGCGGGTGAACCCCCGGCGTGGAAGCCTCGTCCTACAAGTCGCACATCGTCCGGAGCGCCACGGCCGAAGGACTCAAGAATCTCTCTCGCGGAACCACGGGAAGCGATGTCTGTCACGCTAGATGGGGATAAATCGGGATCGGTTCCGAGTCCTGTACGCAAGTTCGTACGCGGCCCGCGACCCGAATCCGTACCGACGCTGGTCGGTACCGCCTGCACCGTCGTCGGCCTGATCGACGTGGCCGCCGGCGTCTTCCCACGCTTCCGGCACAGCCGGATGCACACCCTCGCCGAGGTGCTCCCCGGCGCCCTCGGCCCGTTCGCCGCAGCCCTCTCCCTGAGCGCGGGCGTCCTGCTGCTCCTCCTCGCCCACGGCCTCAAGCGACGCAAGCGGCGGGCCTGGCGGGCGGCCGCCCTCCTGCTGCCGGCCGGCGCGCTGGCGCAGTTCGCCTACCGGCACTCCGTCATCGGCACGCTCGTCTCGCTGGCGCTGTGCCTCCTGCTGGTCCGCCACCGCGGCGAATTCGCCGCGCTCCCCGATCCCCGGAGCCGCTGGCGGGCCCTGGCCAATTTCGTGCTCCTCGGAGCGGGTTCGCTGGGCCTCGGCCTGGTCATCGTCAGCGTCCACCCCGGCCGTGTCGTGGGAAGCCCCAGCGTCGCCGACCGGCTCCAGCACGTGCTGTACGGGCTGTTCGGATTCGAAGGCCCCGTCGAGTACGCCGGAGTCACCTCCTCGACCGTGGCTTACTCACTCGGCGCCCTCGGCCTGCTGACCGCCGTCACCACCATCTACCTCGCCTTCCGCCCCGAGCACCCGGCCGCACGCCTCACCGAGGACGACGAGGCCCGGCTGCGCGCCCTGCTGGAGAAGCACGGCGGCCGGGACTCGCTCGGCCACTTCGCGCTCCGCCGCGACAAGGGCGTCGTCTTCTCCCCCAGCGGCAAGGCCGCCGTCTGCTACCGCGTCGTGTCCGGGGTGATGCTGGCGAGCGGCGACCCGATCGGCGACGTGGAGGCCTGGCCGGGCGCCATCGAACGCTTCATGGACGAGGCCAAGGCCCACTCCTGGACCCCGGCCGTGATGGGCTGCAGCGAGACCGGCGGCGAGGTCTGGACCCGCGAGACCGGGCTGGACGCGCTGGAACTCGGCGACGAGGCGGTGGTGGACGTCGCGGATTTCTCGCTCGCCGGGCGCGCGATGCGCAACGTACGCCAGATGGTGAAGCGCATTGAACGACTTGGCTACGAGACGCGGGTCCGGCGCGTCCGCGACATCGGCGAGGCCGAACTGGCCCGCATCCGGCGGGCCGCCGCCGACTGGCGCGGCACCGACAACGAGCGCGGCTTCTCCATGGCGCTCGGCCGGATCGGTGACCCGGCCGACGGGGACTGCATCATCGCCACCGCCCACAAGACCGACGAACACACCGCCGACTCCCCGTACGGCGACCTGAAGGCCGTGCTCCACTTCGTCCCGTGGGGCGACGACGGCATGTCCCTCGATCTGATGCGCCGCGACCGTTCCGCGGACCCCGGCATGAACGAACTGCTGATCGTCGCCGCCCTCCAGTCCGCCTCGCAGCTCTCCGTCGAGCGCGTCTCGCTGAACTTCGCGATGTTCCGCTCGGCGCTCGCCCGCGGCGAGAAACTGGGTGCGGGACCGGTGCTGCGGACCTGGCGCGGACTGCTGATCTTTCTGTCGCGCTGGTTCCAGATCGAGTCGCTGTACAAGTTCAACGCCAAGTTCCGGCCCCGCTGGGAGCCCCGCTTCGTGGTCTACCGCGCCGCCGGCGACCTGCCCCGCATCTCTCTCGCCGCGATGCAGGCCGAGGGCTTCGTGAACCTCGCGCTGCCCCGTCCCTTCGCCCGCCGCTTCCCGCGCCGCCGGGCCCGCCCCTGCGCCCACACCCCACCGCCGGGCCAGGAGCACCACGCACGCGCGGCATAACAGCACGCCGTATCGGCCTACGCTGGTCGCATGAGTACGTTGCGTGGACGAGGCACGGTCCAAGGCCTGCCGGAGTGGGACCGCTGTGCGGTCATGGGTGTCGTCAATGTGACCCCGGACTCCTTCTCCGACGGGGGCCGCTGGTTCGACACCACGGCCGCGATCAAACACGGCCTCGACCTGGTCGCCGAGGGCGCCGACCTGGTCGACGTCGGCGGCGAGTCGACCCGTCCTGGCGCCAGCCGGGTGGACGCGTCGGAGGAGCTGCGCCGCGTGGTCCCGGTGGTCAGGGGTCTGGCGTCCGAAGGGGTCATGGTCTCGGTGGACACGATGCGGGCCCGTGTCGCCGACGAGGCGGTCAAGGCCGGGGCCGCCCTGGTCAACGACGTCAGCGGCGGCCTCGCCGACCCCGACATGGTCCGGGTCGTCGCGGCGGCCGAAGCGCCGTTCGTGGTGATGCACTGGCGCGGCTTCAGCGAGTCCATGAACAGCCGGGCGGTCTACGAGGACGTCGTCGCCGAGGTCGTCACGGAACTGCGGGAACGGATGGACGCCGTGGTCGCGGGCGGAGTCGCCCCGGAACGGATCGTGATCGACCCCGGCCTCGGCTTCGCCAAGGAGGCCGGCCACGACCTCTCCCTGGTCGCCCACCTCGACGAACTGCGCGCCCTCGGCCGTCCGCTGCTGGTAGCCGCCTCCCGCAAACGCTTCCTCGGCCATGTGCTGGCCGGTGACGGCGCCGCGCCGCCCCCCGCGCGCGAACGCGACGCCGCCACCGCGGCGATCTCCGCGCTCTCCGCCCGCGCGGGTGCCTGGGCCGTCCGGGTCCACGAGGTCCGGGCCACGGCCGACGCCGTACGGGTGGCCCGCGCCGTCGAGGGTGCCGCATGAGCGGGCCCCGCGACGAGCACGCGGAGGCGGCCGCCGACATCGCGGCCGTCGAGCAGGCCAACACCTCCTTCTACGAGGCGATGGAGCGCGGCGACTTCGAGGAGCTCTCCGGCCTCTGGCTGCCGGGCGAGGACCTCACCGTCTCCTGCGTCCACCCGGGCTGGCCGGTGCTCACCGGCCGCGGCGAGGTGCTGCGCAGTTACGCCCTGATCATGGCGAACACCGAGTACATCCAGTTCTTCCTGACCGACGTCGGGGTCTCGATGACCGGCGACACGGCACTGGTGACCTGCACCGAGAACATTCTCAGCGGCGGCCCCGCCGAGGACGGCAACGCACTCGGACCATTGGTCGGGCAACTCGTCGTGGCCACCAATGTGTTCCGGCGCACTCCGGACGGCTGGAAGCTCTGGTCCCATCACGGCTCGCCCGTGATGACCGAATCCGATGAGGACGAGGACGAGGAATCCCCCTCCTGACCGAGGCATCCGCCCGATGGGTGGGTTGGAATCCGGGTCCGGGGGTAGTAGCGGCTACCAGCCCCGCGAAGCCTCCCCACAGCCCCCCGCGGGCGAGCACTGTCGGTGCTCGCAGGTAGATTCGAAAGAGAGCACCTCGCCGTCCGCACGCGGCCCCGTGTCTCTACGCCCTACGACAGCAGGAGTGATTCGCGTGGATCGTGTCGCGCTGCGCGGCCTCAAGGCCCGTGGACACCATGGCGTCTTCCCCCGGGAACGGGAAGAGGGTCAGACGTTCATCGTGGACCTGGTGCTCGGCCTCGACACCCGCCCCGCGGCAGCCGCCGACGACCTGACGAAGACCGTGCACTACGGCGTCGTCGCCGAGGAGGTCGTCGACGTGGTGCAGGGTGAACCGGTCGATCTGATCGAAACGCTCGCGGAGCGCATCGCCCAGAAGTGCCTCAAGCACGAAGGAGTCGAGGAGGTGGAGGTGGTGGTGCACAAGCCGGATGCGCCGATCACCGTCCCGTTCGACGATGTGACCATCACCATCACCCGGAGCCGAGTATGACTGCATTTTCTACCGAGGGGCAGAGCGACCCGACCGTACAGCCGGTGCCCGCCTCCGTGGTCGAGCAGGTGGACGCCGCGGACATCACCCTCTCCAATCCCAAACGTGCCGTGATCTCGCTGGGCTCCAACCTCGGCAACCGCCTGGAGACGCTCCAGGGCGCCATAGACGCTCTGGAGGACACCCCCGGCCTGCGGGTCAAGGCGGTCTCCCCGGTGTACGAGACGGAGCCCTGGGGCGTCGCTCCCGGTTCCCAGCCCTCGTACTTCAACGCGGTGATCGTCGTGAAGACGACGCTTCCCCCGTCCTCGCTCCTGGAGCGCGGCCAGGCCATCGAGGAGGCCTTCGACCGGGTCCGTGAGGAACGCTGGGGCCCGCGCACCATCGACGTCGACATCGTGGCGTACGCGGACGTCGTCTCCGACGACCCGGTGCTCACCCTGCCTCACCCCCGGGCCCATGAGCGGGCCTTCGTCCTCGCTCCGTGGCACGACGTCGACCCCGAGGCCCAGCTGCCCGGCGCCGGCCCCGTCGCCGAGCTGCTGGCCGGTGTCGGCCGGGAGGGCGTGCTGCCCCGGGCCGATCTGGAACTCCGTCTCCCCGAGTAGTCGTTAGGCTCGACGGACACGGATCACTGGCGATACGGACCGGTGGCGACACGGGCCACCGGCAGCGAAGGGCGGAGCACTCGGTGAAGCAACTACGGCTCGGGGTACTGACCGGCCTCTTCGCCGCGGCCGGGGTGCTCTCCTGGGGCGGCGCCCGCCTCTGGGACTCCGTCGGCAGCCTGCCGAGCGTTCCCCTCGCCGCACCGATCGTGCTCGCGGTGATCGCGGTCATCCTGCTCGCCACGGCACTCTCCATCCGTTCCCGGCTGCGCGCCCAGCGCGAGCGCCGGCCGGGAGCCAAGGGCGTCGAGCCACTGATGGCGGCGCGGGCCCTGGTCTTCGGTCAGGCCAGCGCGCTGGTCGTCTCCCTGGTGTCCGGCATGTACGGGGGCACGGGCGTCTTCCTGCTCGGCTCCCTCGACATCCCCGCCCGCCGCGACCAGGCGATCTACGCGGGCTTCGCGGTGCTGGCGGGTATCGCGGTGGTGGCCGCGGCCCTCTGGCTGGAGCGCATCTGCAAGCTCCCGGAGGACGAGGACAACGACAAGAGCTCGGCGGCCGCGTAGGACCACCGAGCTCTCCTGCGTCGCCGTGCCGGAACTCAGCGCGCCATGATCAGGCTCATCGCCTCGGCGCGCGTCGCGGGATCACGGAGCTGCCCGCGCACCGCCGACGTCAGCGTCTTCGCACCGGGCTTGCGGATACCGCGCATCGACATGCACATGTGCTCGCACTCGATGACGACGATGACCCCGCGCGGCTCCAGGATGTCCATGAGCGAATCGGCGATCTGAGTGGTGAGCCGCTCCTGGACCTGCGGTCGCCGGGCGTAGACGTCGACCAGGCGGGCCAGCTTCGAAAGGCCGGTGATCTTTCCGCTGGTCGCCGGGATGTACCCGACATGCGCGACGCCCCGGAAGGGCACCAGGTGGTGCTCGCAGGTGCTGAACACCTCGATGTCCTTGACCAGCACCATCTCGTCGTGGCCGAGGTCGAACGTGGTCGTCAGAACATCCTGGGGCTCCTGGTGGAGACCCGCGAATATCTCCTTGTACGCCCGTGCCACCCGTCCCGGCGTCTCCCGCAGTCCCTCACGGTCCGGGTCCTCGCCCACGGCGATGAGGAGTTCGCGAACGGCCGCCTCGGCCCGCTTCTCGTCGAACTCACCGATCGGACCCTGGCCCTCCAACGTCACCGGGTCGGTCATCTGTGCCTCGTTCCTCTGAGCTGTCACCCGCACCTACCTCCGTACGGGCGTACGAAAAAGCCGCGCCCCCACAGGCTAGAACCTGTGGAGGCGCGGCATCCATTCCGGGCCCGGTGCGGCCCCGTGACAGGGGCCACACCGGGGTCGCGGATCAGCTCTCCGGGCGCTCCTCCGGGATCACCTCGGTGGCCGGGACGGTGTCCGTGGGGACGACCGAGCCGTTCGCCGTGGTGGCGCCGTTGGTGAGGGCGAGCTCCTTCGGCGAGAGCACCGGCGGCCGCGTCGACGGGGTGCGTCGGGCGGAACCGGTCCAGGCCGGACGGGCCGGGCGCTTCACGATCGGGGCGAAGATCTCGGCGATCTCCTCCTTGCCGAGCGTCTCCTTCTCCAGGAGCTGGAGAACGAGGGCGTCCAGCACGTCGCGGTTCTCGACGAGGATCTCCCACGCGTCGTTGTGCGCGGTCTCGATGAGCTTCTTGACCTCTTCGTCGACGAGGGCCGCGACCTCTTCCGAGTAGTCGCGCTGGTGGCCCATCTCCCGGCCCACGAAGGGCTCGGTGTTGTCGCCGCCGAACTTGATCGCGCCGAGCCGCTCCGTCATGCCGTACTGCGTGACCATCGCGCGGGCCGTTGCCGTGGCCTTCTCGATGTCGTTCGCGGCACCGGTGGTCGGGTCGTGGAAGACCAGCTCCTCGGCCGCGCGCCCGCCCAGCATGTAGGCCAGCTGGTCGAGCATCTCGTTGCGCGTCGTGGAGTACTTGTCCTCCTCCGGGAGCACCATCGTGTAACCGAGGGCGCGGCCGCGGGAGAGGATCGTGATCTTGTGGACCGGGTCCGCCTGGGGGGAAGCCGCCGCGACCAGGGCGTGTCCGCCCTCGTGGTACGCGGTGATCTTCTTCTCCTTCTCGGACATGATCCGGGTCCGCTTCTGCGGGCCCGCCACGACGCGGTCGATGGCCTCGTCGAGCATCTTGTTGTCGATCAGCTTCTGGTTGCCGCGCGCCGTGAGGAGCGCCGCTTCGTTCAGCACGTTCGACAGGTCGGCACCGGTGAAGCCGGGCGTACGACGGGCGACGGCGCCGAGGTCGACGTCCTTCGCGACCGGCTTGCCCTTCTGGTGCACCTTGAGGATCTCGAGACGGCCCTGCATGTCCGGCCGGTCGACCGCGATCTGCCGGTCGAAGCGGCCCGGACGCAGCAGCGCCGGGTCGAGGATGTCCGGCCGGTTCGTGGCGGCGATCAGGATGACGCCGCCCTTCACGTCGAAGCCGTCCATCTCCACGAGCAGCTGGTTCAGCGTCTGCTCGCGCTCGTCGTGGCCGCCGCCCATTCCGGCACCGCGGTGCCGGCCGACGGCGTCGATCTCGTCGACGAAGACGATCGCCGGGGCGTTCGCCTTGGCCTGCTCGAAGAGGTCACGGACCCGGCTGGCACCGACACCGACGAACATCTCGACGAAGTCGGAGCCGGAAATCGAGTAGAACGGGACGCCCGCCTCGCCCGCGACGGCGCGCGCGAGCAGCGTCTTGCCCGTACCGGGAGGCCCGTACAGCAGGACACCCTTGGGGATCTTGGCACCGACGGCCTGGAACTTCGCCGGCTCCTGGAGGAACTCCTTGATCTCCTGGAGTTCCTCGACGGCCTCGTCCGACCCCGCCACATCGGCGAACGTCGTCTTCGGGGTGTCCTTGGTGATCAGCTTGGCCTTGGACTTCCCGAACTGCATGACCCGGGAGCCGCCGCCCTGCATCTGATTCATCAGGAACAGGAAGACGACCACGATCAGGACGAAGGGCAGCAGCGAGAGGAGGATCGAGATGAACGGGGACTGCTTCGACGGCGAGACGGTGTAGCCCTTGTCGATCTTGCCGCTCTCGAACTTCTGCTGCAGCGTGTCGGCCAGCTGGACACCCTGGTCGCCGATGTAGCTCGCCTGGAACTTGCTGCCGGACTCGCCCGAGAGCTTCTGGTCCTTCTTCAACTCGATCTTGATGATCTGTTCGTCACCGGTGGTCAGCTTGGCCTGCGCCACCTGGTCCTTGCTGATCGCCTGGATCACCTTGCCGGTGTCCACCGATTTGTAGCCGCCTGACGAGCCGACGACCTGCATCAACACGACCACGGCGAGGACGGCCAGCACGATCCACATGACCGGCCCACGGAAGTATCGCTTCACGTCCATCCATACGGGGCGATGACGCCCCGTCCCTCCTGCCCGTAGGTAAATGCTGCTGTGAGAAAAGACTGTTCTTCGGACGGTACCCCAGCATTGTCACCCGCGACCGCCGGGGACGTCTGTCAAAACCTGCCTTCGAATGCTCAACGCCGGGAATCCGGTGAAAGGTTCCCGGCGCCCCGTCCCGGTCGAGCCGGCCCCCGGGACCGGAGGCGGGTCAGCCGCCGTAGACGTGCGGGGCGAGCGTGCCGACGAAGGGGAGGTTGCGGTACTTCTCCGCGTAGTCCAGCCCGTATCCGACGACGAACTCGTTGGGGATGTCGAAACCGACCCACTTGCAGTCGAGCGCGACCTTGGCCGCGTCCGGCTTGCGCAGCAGGGTGCAGATCTCCAGGGACGCGGGCTCGCGCGAGCCGAGGTTCGACATCAGCCAGGACAGGGTCAGGCCCGAGTCGATGATGTCCTCGACGATCAGGACGTGCTTGCCCTTGATGTCGGTGTCCAGGTCCTTGAGGATCCGGACGACTCCGGAGGACTGGGTGCCCGCGCCGTACGACGAGACGGCCATCCAGTCCATGGTGACGGGGGTGGACAGCGCACGCGCCAGGTCCGCCATCACCATCACTGCGCCCTTGAGGACGCCGACGATGAGCAGGTCCTTGCCCGCGTACTCCGCGTCGATCTTCGCGGCCAGCTCGACGAGCTTCGCGTCGATCTCTTCCTTGGTGAGGAGCACCGACTGAAGGTCGGTGCCCATGTCCTTCTCGTTCACCCGCGTCTCTTTCTTTGCCTGCCGGATCCGGAACGGTGCCCCGGCCCTGCGCGGCCGCTCGCCTGCGTGTCAGCCGCTCGTGCTTCAGCTCTGCCGAATCACCAGTCTGCCACCCTGCCGCCTGGCTTCGACGCGGCCGGGCAGGTTGATGGCCCGCTGGCCGCGCCAGCCGGTGATCAGACGGTCGACTTCCTCGATGTGGCGGGCGAAGAGGGAACCGGGCGGGGAGCCCGCCTCCATGGCGGCCCGGCGCAGCACCCGGCGGCGCACGGCGGGCGGCAGCGCGTACAGCTTGGCGCACTCCAGCCGGCCCGCGTCGTCCCGCACGGTGCGGTCGGCCTCGGCGGCCCAGGTGTCCAGGGCGTCGGCGTCGTCGCGGGAGAGCTGCGCCGTACGGGCGAGGGCCTCGACGACCCCTTTGCCCAGCGCCTTCTCCAGGGCGGGCAGACCCTCGTGGCGCAGTCGGGAGCGGGTGTAGGCGGGGTCGATGTTGTGCGGGTCGTCCCAGACGGGCAGCGACTGGACGAGGCAGGCCTTGCGGGCGGTCTGGCGGTCGAGCTGGAGGAAGGGGCGGCGGTAGCGGCCGGCCGGTCCCGACGCGGCGGCCATGCCGGAGAGCGAGCGGATGCCGGAGCCGCGGGCCAGCCCCAGCAGCACCGTCTCCGCCTGGTCGTCACGGGTGTGGCCGAGCAGGACGGCGGCGGCGCCGTGCCGTTCGGCCGCCGCGTCCAGCGCGGCGTAGCGGGCGTCGCGGGCGGCGGCCTCGGGGCCGCCCTCGTGGCCGACCTGCACGGCGACGGACTCGACCGGGTCGAGATGCATGGCGGTGAGGCGGTCGACGACCTCGGCGGCCCGGGTGTCGGATCCGTCCTGGAGGCCGTGGTCGACGGTGATGCCGCCGGCCCGGACGTCGAGTTTGCGGGCCTCGAAGGCGAGGGCGGAGGCGAGTGCCATGGAATCGGCGCCGCCGGAGCACGCCACCAGCACGAGTGGGGTGTCCGGGCGGTCGGGGAACGGGGCGCGCCGCCCGCCCGCACCGGCTTCGGCGAGCTCGGGGCGCGGGGTGCGCCGGGTGTGTTCGGTGAGTACGTCGTGGAGTACGCGGCGGACCGCCAGGCGTATCGCCGCGACCGCAGGATGGGGACCCATGTCCGGTGCCCTTCGTGAAGTTCGGGGGAGGTTCCTCGGAGTGCCGGGACGGGAGAGTGCCGTCACTCAGAGTGCGTCGATGGTGACAGAGGCAAGCCGTCCATCGAGCATTGCACGCCTTCCCATGCCCCTACGGTCCCTCGGATGGGTGATTACCGGCGCGTTCTCGTCCTGTCGTCCGCCGTCGGGCCCGTCGCGATCAGGAGTCTGCCTTACGGTGCACCCTCGCGATCCAGTCCGTCGGTTTCGCGATCTCCGCCTTGGTCGGGAGGGTGTTCGGCGAGGTCCAGACCCGGTTGAAGCCGTCCATCCCGACCTCCTCGACCACGGCTCGGACGAATCGTTCGCCGTCCCGGTACTGACGCAGTTTGGCGTCGAGGCCCAGGAGCTTGCGCAGCGCCTGGTCGAGGCGGCTCGCACCGCGCGCCCTGCGCTGCTGGAACTTCTCCCGGATCTCGCCGACGGAGGAGACGACCTCGGGGCCGACGCCGTCCATCACATAGTCGGCGTGCCCTTCGAGCAGGGACATCACGGCGGTGAGCCGGCCGAGGATCTCGCGCTGGGCGGGCGTCTGGACGAGTTCGACGAGGCTGCGGCCGCCGTCCTCGCCGTCCTCTCCCTCGGGGCGGCCCCCGGCCAGGGACTGGGCGGCCTCGCGGAGTCGTTCCAGCACGGTCACCGGGTCGACATCGGTCTCTTCGAGGAATGACTGGATCTCGCCCTGCAGATGGTCGCGGAGCCAGGGCACCCCGGTGAACTGGGTGCGGTGAGTCTCCTCGTGGAGGGCAACCCAGAGCCGGAAGTCGTGCGGGTCGGCCTCCAGCTCGCGCTCCACGTGGACGATGTTCGGGGCGACGAGCAGCAGCCTGCCGCCGCCGTCGGCCGAGGCCGGGAAGTCACGGGTGGCGGGAGCGAACGTCTCGTACTGGCCGAGGACCCGGGAGGCCAGGAACGACAGCAGCATCCCCACCTCGACACCGGTCACCTTGCCGCCGACCGCGCCGAGCACGGCGCCGCCGGGCCCGTTGCCACGCCGGTCCTGCATCTTTCCCAGCAGGGGGCGGAGCAGTTCGCGGAAACCCGCGACATTGGCCTTGATCCAGCCCGCCCGGTCCACGATCAGGACCGGGGTGTCCTCCGGTTCGGTCCCCTCGGGGATCATCCGGGTGAAGGAACGGACGTGCTCCTCCGCGGCCTTGGCATGCCGGCGCAGTTCCGCGACGACCTCGCGGGCCTCCTCACGGCTGATCTCGGGCCCCGGCCGCACAAGTCGGGTCGCGGTCGCGACCGCGAGATTCCAGTCGACCATCTCGGCACCACCGATGCTCGTCATGCGTCAACCGTACGTGCTCGGCTCCGTCCGCGGTGTGGTGTTGACCGGCTCACCGGGTACCGGCGGCGAGGGTCGTCCGGTGCTCCCCGACGGATCCGCTCGGGGCGTCGGAGGCGGTGCCCCGCACGGCGGAGGGGCGCCCACGCACCGGACGCGCACGAGGCCGGGGAGCACCCGGGTACGGGACCCGCGCGGGGCGCAGGACGCCCGTGCGCCGGAGGCGTTCCGGTGACGCGGCGCGGCGCCCCGGCCGTCGTCGCGCACCCGCCGGGGATCAGCGGGCGGACCTGAGGCCGGTGGCGAGGGCGTCGAGGGAGGACTGGGCCTCGGACGGGGATGTCGTACCGGATGCCAGGAAGGCGAAGGCGAGCAGTCGGCCCCGCCGGTCGACGACCGTCCCGGCGAGGGAGTTCACGCCGGTGAGAGTGCCGGTCTTGGCCCGGATCAGGCCGGTGCCCTCGGACTTCTCGTCATACCGGCCGCTGAGGGTGCCGGTGAAGCCGGCCACGGGGAGGCCGGTGAGGACCGGGCGCAGTTCGGGGTGGGCCGGATCGGCGGCACGGGCGAGGAGTCCGGCCAGCAGTCCGGCGGTGACCTTGTCCTTGCGGTTCAGCCCGCTGCCGTCGGCGAGGTTCGCGCCGGTCAGCGGCAGGCGGAGCTTCTTGAGCCGTGCGGTGACGGCCCGCCGGCCGCCGTCGAAGTCGGCCGGTTCGCCCGTGGCCAGGGCGGTCTGCCGGGCGAGTGCCTCGGCGATGTCGTTGTCGCTGTTGGTCAGGGCCCGTTCGACCAGGGCGGAGAGCGGGACCGACAGATGCGTGGCGACCGTCCGGGACTTGGCGGCCGGGCGGCCACGCACCGGGTCGGACCGGGTCGCGATCCCGGAGTCGTGGAGCAGTTCGCCGAAGGTCCGGGCGGTGTCGCCGGCCGGATCGTCGCTGCGGGGGGCGGGCCCGCTGTCGCTGCTGTCGAGCCTGCCCTCGTCGGTCATCAGGGCGCTGACGGGAGCGATGTTCTCGTTGGGGCCGATCGGGTGCCGTGCGGGGCCGGAGTAGCGGGAGGTGTCGTACGCGAGGCGGACCGATGTCACGCCGCGGCCCTTCAGGGCGCGGGCGGTGTCGGCGGCCAGGGCGCGCAGAGCGGCCTTGTCGAGGGTGGGGTCGCCGCCACCGACCAGGGTGAGACCGCGGGAGTCGGGGGACGCCCGGACCGTCGTGGCGATGCGGTGACCGGGGCCGAGCGCGCTCAGCGCGGCGGCCGAGGTGGCGATCTTGATGGTGGAGGCGGGCGTCATGGGTGTGTCGGCACCCTGGCCGTACAGCCGCTCGCCGGTGGCGGTGTCGATGACGACGGCGCTGCGCACGGTCCCCAGGGCGGGGGCCTTCAGCAGCGGTCCGAGGGTGGCGCGGAGGGCGGCCGCTGCGCCGTTCGGGGTGTCGCGCGCGTCCGGGGCGGAGTTGTCGGTCGCGGCGGAGAGGGGCTGGAGGACGGCCGGGGCGCTGGGCGCGGGTTCCGGTCCGGACGGTGTGCCGGATCCGTGATCTGCGCCACCTGTACGGGTCCGGGCGGCGGCCCAGTCCTGCTCGGCCTTACGCTGACCCGAGTCCCAGGGGCCGGCGGCAAGGACGACGCCGGCCGCGAGCGCCAGGCCGAGGCCCGCGGAGACGGCCGTGAACTGCCGATCGCTCAGTCCCCTCAACCTGATCACGCCACTCGGCCGGGTGAGCCTGCTCAGTTTGTCCAGCGGGTCGACCGACGGTCTCTTCACCGGCTCGTCCACCGTTGACCAGCCCCTTTCGCGAGCACACATCTGCGTGGGGGACACTTAATCACCAGTCGTATGTGTTGATCATGGAGGAGCCACCCGTGGAGTTCGACGTCACCATCGAGATCCCGAAGGGTTCGCGGAACAAGTACGAGGTGGACCACGAGACCGGTCGGATCCGCCTGGACCGTCGACTCTTCACCTCGACCAGCTACCCGGCGGACTACGGCTTCGTCGAGAACACCCTCGGCGAGGACGGCGACCCGCTGGACGCGCTGGTCATCCTGGACGAGCCGACCTTCCCCGGCTGTCTCATCAAGTGCCGCGCCATCGGCATGTTCCGGATGACGGACGAGGCCGGCGGCGACGACAAGCTGCTGTGCGTGCCGGCCTCCGACCCCCGGGTGGAGCACCTGCGCGACATCCACCACGTGTCGGAGTTCGACCGCCTGGAGATCCAGCACTTCTTCGAGGTCTACAAGGACCTGGAGCCCGGCAAGTCCGTCGAGGGCGCGGACTGGGTCGGCCGCGCCGAGGCCGAGGCCGAGATCGAGGCCTCCTACAAGCGCCTTGAGGCGCAGGGCGGCGCACACTGACCCGAGGGTCACGGCCGGATCCGGCCGAGGTACGTCGCACGGTTCCGTTTACGGTTCCGTGCTGGAACCGGGCGGCACTCCTCTCGATGGGGTGCCGCCCGTTTTCCGTGTTCCGCGCCCGTTCCGCGCGCCCGTCCGGACCTCTTGAGGGGCCGCCCCGCGGGTCCGCGCGCCCCGTGATTCCGCCCGCCTCGCCTTCGCGTACTTGTCCGTGGCCATACTGGGCACAAGCGCAATCGACAACGCGCAGCCGATGAGGAGCGAGGCCGAGTGGTGGCGGAACCGGGCGGTCCGGAGGACCAGAAGCCCCAGTCCGACGAGGCGCGCAGCGCCTTCGTCCCGCCGACCGGGGTGGGACGACGGACGTCCGCGTCCGAGGACGACCAGCCGACATCGGAGTTTGCCATTCCGGCCGGCCTGACCACCGAACCCCAGGGAGCGGGAACGGGTTCCGCTTCGGGTTCCGCTTCCGGTCAGACTTCGGGCTCGGACACGATCGGCTCCGCCTTCGCCCCGCCGCGCACCTACAGCGCCCAGCACTCACCGCCCGCCTTCACCCCGGCGCACGGCAGCCCGATGATCCGGCTGACCAAGGAGGCCCCTTGGCAGGACCGGATGCGCACGATGCTGCGGATGCCGGTGGCCGAGCGCCCTGCGCCCGAGCCGGTGCAGAGGCCCGACGAGGCGGGTCCCGCGGTGCCGCGCGTGCTCGACCTGACTCTGCGCATCGGCGAATTGCTGCTCGCCGGCGGCGAGGGTGCCGAGGACGTCGAGGCGGCGATGTTCGCGGTGACCCGCAGCTACGGTCTGGACCGCAGCGAGCCCACCGTCACCTTCACCCTGCTGTCGATCTCGCACCAGCCCTCGCTGGTCGACGACCCGGTGACGGCGAGCCGTACCGTACGCCGCCGTGGCACCGACTACACCCGGCTGGCCGCCGTCTTCCGGCTCATCGACGACATCACCACCGGGGATGTCGAGGTCTCGCTGGAGGACGCGTACCGGCGCCTGGCGGAGATCCGGCGCAACCGGCATCCGTATTCCGGCTGGGTGCTGACGCTGGCCGGCGGCGGACTCGCCGGTGCGGCATCGGTGCTGGTCGGCGGTGGTGCGCTGGTGTTCGTGGTGGCCGCGATCGGCGCGATGCTCGGCGACCGGCTCGCCTGGCTCTGCGCCGGGCGGGGGCTGCCGGAGTTCTACCAGTTCGTGGTGGCGGCGATGCCTCCCGCCGCCTTGGGTGTGGCGCTGACGCTGACCCACTGGTCGGACGTGCGGCCGTCCGCGGTCATCACCGGTGGGCTGTTCGCACTGCTGCCGGGGCGGGCCCTGGTGGCGGGTGTGCAGGACGGGCTGACCGGCTTCTACATCACCGCCGCCGCGCGCCTGCTCGAAGTGATGTACCTGTTCATCGGCATCGTCGTCGGTGTGCTGCTCGTGCTGTATCTGGGCGTTCAGCTGGGCGCCCAGCTGAATCCCGGGACCCGGTTCTTCGCCCCGGACCGGCCCGTGGTGCAGATCCTGGCGTCGATGGCGCTCTGTCTCGCGTTCGCGATCCTGCTCCAGCAGGACCGGTCCACGGTGCTGGCGGTGACCCTCAACGGCGCCGTGGCGTGGGTGATCTACGGCGCGATGGCCAGGACCGGCCACATCTCACCGGTACTGGCGACGGCAACGGCGGCCGGCCTGGTGGGCCTGTTCGGGCAGTTGTTCGCGCGCTACCGGTACACCTCGTCACTGCCGTTCATCACGGCGGCGATCGGCCCGCTGCTGCCCGGCTCGGCCACGTACTTCGGCCTGCTGGGCATGGCACAGGGCAATGTGAACGCCGGGCTCGCCTCCTTGTCGACCGCGGTCGCGACGGCGTTGGCCATCGCGATCGGGGTCAACCTGGGAAGCGAGATCTCCCGGCTGTTCATGCGGGTACCGGGGGCGGTCGGCGGGGCGAACCGCCGCGCGGCCAAGCGGACGCGCGGCTTCTGAGACGGCCGCCGGGCAACCGCTCCGGGTCAGCGCTTGGCGTGGCGGCCGCGCTGGCCGGTGACCGGGCTCTGGCCCTCGCCGCCGACCGCCGCCGCCTCCTTCTTCGACTTGGAGCGGGCCCGCAGGAACTCGATCGCGATCGGCACCACCGAGATGAGCACGATCAGGATGAGCATCGCCTCGATGTTCTGGTGCACGAACTCGATCTTGCCGAGTGCGGCGCCGAGCAGCGTGACCCCGACGCCCCAGAGCACCCCGCCGATGATGTTGAACGTGATGAACGAGCGGTAGTTCATCCGGCTCACACCGGCGATGATCGGCGTGAACGTACGCACGATGGGCACGAAGCGGGCCAGGATCAGCGACTTGGGTCCGTACTTCTCGAAGAACTCGTGCGCCTTCTCGACGTTCTCCTGCTTGAAGAGGCGGGAGTCCGGGCGCTTGAAGAGCGACGGGCCGACCTTGCGGCCGAAGAGATAGCCCACCTGGTCGCCGATGATCGCCGCCAGCGCCACCAGGACGCAGACCAGCCAGAGCGGAAACTTCAGCTGGCCCGTGGTCACCAGCAACCCTGTGGTGAACAGCAGGGAGTCACCGGGCAGGAAGAAGCCGATCAGCAGTCCGGACTCGGCGAACACGATGAGGAGGACGCCGGGAAGTCCGAAGGTGTTGATGAGATAGTCCGGGTCCAGCCAGCTCGGTCCGAGCGCAAGCGTATTCAAGGGTCCGGGCTCCTGGATCGTTCGATGGCGGCTGCGTGGCCGCCCAAAGCTATCAACGGAGAATGACGTCCACGGGTTCCAGTGGCCGCTGCGGAAATACGCACCGGGCCAACCGGGACAAAGTTCTCTCCAGGAGGTGCCACACGATGAGTATCGAGGATTTCGGCGGCGGGCAGACGGACCAGTCGGATGTCCTGGTCGTCACCACGAACGACGTACCGGGCTACCAGGTGACCCGCGTGATCGGTGAGGTGTTCGGTCTGACCGTGCGCTCCCGCCACCTCGGCAGCCAGATCGGCGCCGGGCTGAAATCCATGATCGGTGGCGAGCTGAAGGGGCTGACCAAGACGCTCGTCCAGACCCGGAACCAGGCGATGGAGCGGCTGGTCGAACAGGCCAGGGCACGGGGCGCCAACGCGGTCCTGATGATGCGCTTCGACGTGACCGAGGCGGCCGACGTGGGCACCGAGGTCTGCGCGTACGGCACGGCGGCCGTGATCAGCAAGATCTGAGCGGCGGCCGGCACGGGGACGTCCCCGTGCCGGCCGTGCGTGCGCGGGTTACGAGAGGCGCTCCGCGTTGGCGTCGATCGCGTCCCGCAGGTGTTCGGCCAGGCCCGGGCGCATCGACTCGTAGTACGCGCGAAACCGCGGGTCGGACACGTACATCTCGCCGAGCCCCCGGTGGATCTCGGGCGTGCACTCGTAGAACCACCCGGCGATGTGGAGCCGGTGGGCCTCGGCCAGGTCCATCGCCCGTTCGCCGGTGGCCGGTTCACCGGCCTCCATGAGCGCGTCGTAGGCCGCGCTCCAGTCGGCGACCTCCGCCTGCATCCGCTTCCAGTCCTCCTTGGTGTAGCGGGCGGCCCGGCGCTGCGACTCGGCGTAGGCGGCGGTGCCGCCCCAGCGGCGTTCGGCCTCCTCCGCGTGCTCCTCGGGGTCCTTGCCCCCGAAGACCTCGAACTTCTCCTCGGGTGTGAGGTCGATGCCCATCTTCCGTGCCTCCATGGCTGTCTCGACGGCGGCCGCCATCTTCCGGAGCTCGGCGATCCGGCCGGTCAGCAGCCGGTACTGGCGGCGCAGATGCTCCTGCGGGTCCGCGGCCGGGTCGTCGAGCAGTACCGCGATCTCGTCGAGCGGGAAGCCGAGCTCCCGGTAGAACAGGATCTGCTGCAGCCGGTCGAGGTCGGCGTCGTCGTAGCGGCGGTGCCCCGCGTGGCTGCGCCCGCCGGGCGAGAGCAGTCCGATGCCGTCGTAGTGGTGCAGGGTGCGCACCGTGACCCCGGCGAATCCGGCGACCTGTCCCACGGAGTAGTCCACGACTCCCCGCTCCCTTCTCCGTTTCCGGTACGTACCGAGCCTGAGTCCTGACGTGACGTGAGGTGCAAGCCCGGAACGCCACCACCTCCGGCGCCATTGGAGGGTTATACGGCTTTTGCGTCGTTATGGTGAGCCGATGGCCGCAGATTCTCCCCCGCCCGCCGAAATCCCTCCCGCCGGACCGTCGTCCGCCGCAACCGCTCGCGCCGGGACCGCCTCGGTACACCGGCTGCTGCCCGTCATCGTGCCCGCGCTCGCCGTCGGCGTCGCCTCGGCCCTCGTCCTGCTCGGGATCAGCCTGCTCGCGGAGAAGCTTCAGGACGTGCTCTGGGGGACGGTCCCCGACGCGCTCTCCATCGGCCGCTACTCCTCGCTCTGGATGATCGTGATGCTCACCGCCTGCGGGCTGGTGGTCGGGCTGCTCGTCCGGGTGGTGCCCGGTCATGCCGGCCCCGATCCGGCGACCACCGGGCTGGTGGATCCGCCTCTCGCGCCGGTCGTGGTTCCGGGACTGCTGCTCGTGACCGTCCTCACGCTCGCGGGCGGGATCAGTCTCGGCCCGGAGAATCCGATCACGGCCGCCAATATCGCGCTGACCTACTGGCTCGGCCGCCGGTTCGCTCCCGGCACGACGGCGGAGCTGTGGATCTCGCTGGCGGCGGCCGGCACCATCGGCGCGCTCTTCGGCACCCCGGTCGCCGCCGCGCTGATCCTCTCCGAGACGCTCGCCTCGCGCCCCGGACCGGGTGCGCTCTGGGACCGGCTGTTCGGCCCGCTCGCGGCGGGCACCGCCGGCGCGCTCACCATGACGCTGCTGGCCCACCCCAGCTTCGACCTGTCGCTGCCGCCGTACACCCACCCGCACTGGGGCGATCTGCTCTCCTCGGTCGTCATCGCCCTGGCGGGTGCGGTGCTGGGCCTGGCGGCGGTGTACGCCTTCCCGTACGCGCACCGGTTCTTCCGGGCGCTGAAGCACCCGGTCCCGGCACTGACCCTCGGCGGGCTGCTGCTCGGCCTGCTCGGGACACTGGGCGGCCATCTCACCCTGTTCAAGGGGCTCGACGAGGTGAGGGTGCTCGCCGCCGACCCGAGCGGCTGGTCGGCGGGGCAGTTCGCGGTCATGGCCGTGGTGAAGACGGCCGCGCTGCTGATCGCGGCGACCTGCGGCTTCCGGGGCGGGCGGATCTTCCCCGCCGTCTTCGTGGGGGTGGCACTGGGGCTCTGCGCCCACGCACTGGTCCCCTCGGTGCCGGTGGCGCTCGCGGTGACGTGTGCGGTGCTGGGCGTGCTGCTGGTCGTCACCCGGCAGGGCTGGCTGAGCCTGTTCACCGCGGCGGTGCTGGTCGGCGGCACGGCCGTGCTCCCGATGCTGTGCATCGCCTCGCTGCCGGCCTGGCTGCTGGTGACCGGGCGACCGCAGATGCAACTGCACGAGGACGGTACGCCGCTGAGGTGAGCCCGGCGCGGCAACGCGTACCGGGCCCCCGCACCGAGCAGCGGCGGAGCGTACGGCGCACCCTCCGGCCCGGCCCCCGCTCGACGCGCCGGATGCCACCGGTATCCGTATCGTCTCCTCCGTACACGTATGCCCCGATACGCCCCGTCAGGCCCTGCCGGAGGTCGCCGCGATGCCCACGCCCGTCAACGTAGCCGTCATCTACTACTCCTCCACCGGCACCGTCGCCGCGATGGCCAGGGCCATCGCGCAGGACGCCGAGAAGGCCGGTGCGGAGGTACGGCTGCGCAAGGCCGCCGAGCTGGCCCCGCAGGCGGCCATCGACGCCAAACCGGCCTGGGCCGCCAACGCGAAGGCGACCGCGGACATCGCCGAGGCGTCGAAGGACGACGTGATCTGGGCGGACGCCGTGATCTTCGGTACGCCGACCCGGTTCGGCAACGTCACCTCCCAGCTCAAGCAGTTCATCGACACCCTCGGCGGCCTCTGGCAGGCGGGCCGTCTCGCCGACAAGGTCTACAGCGGCTTCACCTCCACCAGCACCGCGCACGGTGGCCAGGAGTCCACGCTGCTCGCGCTCTACAACACGGTCCACCACTTCGGCGGCATCCTGGTCGCCCCCGGCTACACGGACCCGTCGAAGTTCGTCGACGGGAACCCGTACGGCACCTCGCACGTGGCCGGCCAGGGCGACATCCCGGTCGGTGAACAGACCCTGACCGCCGCCCGGGTCCAGGCCGAACGGGTCGTGAGGTTCACCCGGGTCATCAAGGCCGGCCTCGCCGCCGAGAGCTGAACGCACCGCACGCCCGCAGGACCGTGGCGGTTCGCGAAGGACCGCCGGGAGCCGAGAAAGGCTGTTCGCCGATGCCTCTCCACAAGGGTTCGCCCCACGGTACGGAGCCGTCCGAGAAGCGCCGCAGGCTCGCCCTCAACCCGTTCTACGGAGAGGCCGACCCGATCGCCGGAATGGAGTCGGCGCCGCCCCGGCACCGGCTTCCCGACGGCCCGATGCCGTCCTCGATCGCCTACGGCCTGGTCCACGACGAGCTGATGCTCGACGGCAACGCACGGCTCAACCTGGCCACCTTCGTCACCACCTGGATGGAGCCCCAGGCCGCGGTGCTGATGGGCGAGTGCCGCGACAAGAACATGATCGACAAGGACGAGTACCCCCGCACCGCCGAGCTGGAACGGCGGTGCGTGGCGATGCTCGCCGATCTGTGGAACGCCCCCGACCCCTCGGCCGTCGTGGGCTGTTCGACGACCGGTTCCAGCGAGGCCTGCATGCTCGCCGGGATGGCGCTGAAACGCCGTTGGGCGGCCAGGAACTCCGACCGCTACCCGGCGACCGCCCGGCCGAACCTGGTCATGGGCATCAATGTGCAGGTCTGCTGGGACAAGTTCTGCAACTTCTGGGAGATCGAGCCGCGGCAGGTCCCGATGGAGGGCGACCGCTTCCATCTCGACCCGCAGGCCGCGGCCGATCTCTGCGACGAGAACACCATCGGCGTCGTCGGCGTCATGGGCTCCACGTTCGACGGTTCCTACGAGCCGATCGCGGAGCTCTGCGCGGCCCTGGACGCCCTTCAGGAGCGCACCGGCCTGGACATCCCCGTCCATGTGGACGGGGCGTCCGGTGCGATGGTGGCGCCGTTCCTGGACGAGGACCTGGTGTGGGACTTCCGGCTGCCCCGGGTCTCCTCGATCAACACCTCCGGGCACAAGTACGGCCTGGTCTACCCCGGGGTCGGCTGGGCGCTGTGGCGCTCGCCCGCCGAGCTGCCCGAGGAGCTGGTCTTCCGGGTCAACTACCTGGGCGGCGACATGCCGACCTTCGCGCTGAACTTCTCCCGGCCCGGCGCACAGGTGGTGGCGCAGTACTACACCTTCCTGCGGCTGGGCCGGGACGGCTACCGGGCCGTTCAGCAGGCCTCCCGGGACGTCGCGACCGCACTGGCGCAGCAGATCGAGAAGCTCGGCGACTTCCAGCTCCTCACCCGGGGCGACCAGTTGCCCGTCTTCGCGCTGACGACCGCGCCGGACGTGGAGGCGTACGACGTCTTCGACGTGTCCCGCCGGCTGCGGGAGCAGGGCTGGCTGGTGCCCGCGTACACCTTCCCCGCCAACCGGCAGGACCTGTCGGTGCTGCGGGTGGTGTGCCGCAACGGCTTCTCCTCGGACCTCGCCGAGCTGCTGATGGAGGACCTCCGGCTGGTCCTGCCCGACCTGCGCCGCCAGCCGCACCCGTTGAGCCAGGACAAACAGGCGGCGACGTCCTTCCACCACTGAGCGCCGGGCGCCCCGCTCAGCGGCCGATCCGGGCGAACCTCCTTACGGCCAGCGGGAAGAACACCGCGAGCAGCACCAGCGGCCAGACCACCGCGAGCAGTTCGGCATGGTCGGACGCCCAGGTGCCGCCCGCCCCGCCCGGATTGCCGAACAGGCCGCGCACCGCCGTGGCCGTGGCCGACATCGGGTTCCATTCGACGGCCGCGCCCAGCCACCCCGGCATCGAATCGGGAGTGGCGAAGACATTGGAGAGGAAGCCGACCGGCCAGACCAGGATCTGCACCGCCTGCACCAGCTCCGGCTTCCCGGCCACCAGGGCCAGATGGATGCCGGTCCACAGCATCGCGAACCGCAGCAGCAGAAGCAGCCCCACCGCCCCCAGCGCCGCGGCCGGCCCGTGGTGCCAGCGCCAGCCGACCGCGTAGCCGACGCCGGTCATCACGGCGAGCGCGGCCACCGACTGGAGCATGTCCGCGACGCTCCGGCCGACCAGTACCGAACCGGAGACCATCGGCATGGCGCGGAAACGGTCGATGACGCCCTTGTCGAGGTCCTGGGTGACCGCGATCATGGTCGACTCCAGGCCGAAGGCCATGGTGAGCGCGAGCATGCCGGGCACCAGGAACTCGGTGTTGTCGCCGTCGACGCCCTGCCCGCCGCCCACCAGGTAGTTGAACATCAGCAGCAGCATCACGGGAAAGACCAGTCCGACGACGATCCGCACCGGCTGCCGCGCCCAGTGCGCCAGTTCGCGCCGGGTCATCGTCCAGGAGTCGGACACCGCCCAGCTCATCGCGCTCACGCCGCCACCTCCGCGTGTTCCGGCTTCCGCTCGGTCAGCGAGAGGAAGACCTCGTCGAGCGTCGGGCGCCGCACCGCGATGTCCTCCGCCTCGATGCCCGCCTCCTCCAGGGCCCGTACGGTCCGGGTCAGGGCCGCCATCCGGTCCGGCGCCGGTGCCCCGATCAGCCGCCGGTCCGCGTCGACGACCGCGCCGTCACCCAGCAGTCGTGCCGCGGCGGCCAGTCGGGACCCGTCCCGGACGACGACATCGATGCGGTCCCCGGCCACCATCGCCTTCAGTTCGTCGGACGTCCCCTCGGCCGCCACCCGTCCGGCGTCGACGACCGAGATCCGGTCCGCGAGCTGATCGGCCTCCTCCAGGTACTGCGTGGTCAGCAGTACGGTCGTGCCGCCGCCCACCAGGGAGCGCACCGCCGACCACACCTCGGCCCGGCCGCGCGGGTCGAGTCCGGTGGTCGGCTCGTCCAGGAAGAGCACCTCCGGGTCGGTGATCAGCGAGGCGGCCAGATCGAGCCGTCGCCGCATGCCGCCGCTGTACTGCTTCACCGGCCGCCGTCCGGTGTCGGCGAGACCGAAGCGGGCCAGCAGCTCGTCCGCCCGCGCGCCCGCCCGGCGGGCGCCCAGGTGGTACAGCCGGCCGAACATCTCCAGGTTCTGCCGACCGCCGAGTTCCTCGTCGACCGCCGCGTACTGCCCGAGCAGCCCGATGCGGCGCCGGACCTCGACGGCCCGGTCCCGTACGTCGAACCCCGCCACCTCGACCCGGCCCTCGTCGTGCCGCAGCAGCGTGGACAGGATGCGTACGGCCGTGGTCTTGCCCGCGCCGTTGGGGCCGAGCACGGCGTGGACGGTGGAGCGGCGGACCGTGAGGTCCAGGCCGTCCAGGGCGCGTTTCTCCCCGTACCGCTTGTGCACACCTTCGACAACGATCGCGTCGGTCAAAGTCCCCACACCTTCCCGTAGTCAAACTTGACTAGCAGGGTCGAAGGTAACGCCGCTCACCCCATTCGTCAAACTTGATTACTCGTCGTCGCCGGGATCCGGGACACCCGTCGCGTACGGGTTCTCCTGCCCCTCGGCGAGCACGCCGATGAAGGGTTCACCCTCCCCCGCGAAGGTGTACGCGCCGCCCTCGATGCGGGCGATCAGCCCGCGCGTCCACTCCGCACCGGCGTCCGCCGAGTGGACCCACATGTTCATGATCTCGCCGATGTGGCCGAGCGACCCGGGTCCGGCCTCCGGCGTGTAGTACTCGGTGACCGAGGCCCGCCAGGCCGCGAGGCCGGCCACCCGCTCCTTGAGCAGCGCGACCGCCTCGGCCCGCTCCAGGTCGACGATGCCGCCGAGGCCCGCCGACAGCACGTCCAGCTTCTGGTCGTACGAGGTCAGCGCCGCACGCAGCAGCGCGAGGTACTCCTCGTTGCCCCGCTCGGTGATCTCGTACTCGGTACGGGGCGGACCGCCCGCCGTGCTCGGAGCGGTCTCGTGGGCGATCAGCAGTCCCTGCTTCGCCATCTGCTTCAGCGCGTGGTAGACCGACCCGGGCTTGGCGTTGGACCACTCGTGCGCCCCCCAGTACTCCAGGTCGTTGCGGACCTGATAGCCGTGCGCCCGGCCGTGCTGACGCACGGCGCAGAGGACCAGCAGCCGGATCGCGGACATGTCACGCACCCCTTCTATTCAACTTTGATCAGCGTAACCGCCCGCCTCGGCCACCAACTCGAACGCGGTACGGCCGTCCAGGGACTCGCGGATGATGTCGGCGTGCCCGGCGTGCCGGGCGTGCTCCTCGACGAGATGGAGCAACAGCCACCGCATCGAGACCCGCCCCTCCTTCGGGAACCAGGGTGCCTCCGGCAGCGGGAAGGTGTCGTCCATGCTGGGCACCGAGCGGATGAACTTCTCGACCTCGGCCACGACTCCGTCCCAGAACTCCAGCATCCCCTCCACCGTCTCGTCGCCGACGAGCCGGAAGCTGTCCGCCCAGGTCTCCTCGGTCCGGGAGGTCTCGCTCGGCCGTTGCTGCGCCATCCGGAGCCAGTTGAGCTCTCCCTCGGCGACGTGCTTGAGCAGCCCGGACAGGGAGAGCTCGCTCGCGCTGGGCCGGCTCGCCGCCTGCTCCTCGGTCAGACCGATGAGGGAGCGCCGGATCGCGCCGCGCTGCCCCTCGACGAAGGAGAGGAGCGCGCCGCGCTCGTCGCCGGAGGTCCCCGCGGGAACGTGAGTGACCATGATGACCGCCTTGGTGAGCCGTGCCGGTTTCTTCCTGACACCGACCAAGCTACGGATCCTTGCGGTCAGCTTCTGTCCTCGACGGGGCGGAACGGCGTGTCAGAAGGGGAACGCGCTCCGGCCGTGCTGGATGGACATCCATGTCTCGGTCGTGAAGGCACGGACGGTCGCCTCGCCGTTCAGCCTGCCGATCCCGGAGGACTTCTCGCCGCCGAAGGCGACCAGCGGATCGTCCTGGACGGTGGAGTCGTTGACGTGGAACATGCCGCTGACGACCCGCTGCGCGAACCGCACTCCGCGTTCCGTGCTGCGGGTGTGCACGGCGCCGCTCAGCCCGTACGGGGTGTCGTTGGCGATCCGTACGGCATCGTCCTCGCCGTCGAACGGCACCAGCAGCGCCACCGGGCCGAATATCTCCTGGGACAGCAGCGGGGAGCCCTCGGGGAGCCCGGTGAGCACGGTCGGCCCGACGAGGCTGCCGCGGGTTTCGCCCCGCACCAGCGCGGTGGCCCCCTCGGCGATTGCCTGGTCCACCAGGGCGGTCAGGGCGTCCGCCTGGAAGGTGTTGATGACCGGACCTATGTGGGTCTCCGGGTCACGCGGATCACCGGTCCTCAGCGCGGCAACCCTGGCGGTGAACTTCTCGGTGAACTCCCGCTCGACACCGCGGTCCACCAGGATGCGGTTGGCGGCCATGCAGACCTGCCCCTGGTACACGAAACGGCTGAAGACGGCCGCGTCGACCGCGTAGTCGATGTCCGCGTCGTCCAGCACCACCAGGGCGCTGTTGCCGCTGAGTTCGAGGATCGTCCGCTTGAAGTGCCCGGCCGCGATCGCACCGATCTGGCGGCCGACGCGGTCCGTGCCCGCGAAGGAGATCACCTTGGGTACGGGGTGCTCGATGAACGCGTTCCCTATTTCGGCGACATCGGTGATCAGGACGTTGAGCAGCCCGGCGGGCAGGCCCGCGTCCTCGAAGATCCTGGCGATCAGCCCGCCGCCGACGACCGGGGCGTTCTGATTGGGCTTGATGACGACCGCGTTGCCGAGCGCGAGGGCCGGCGCGACGGATTTCATCGTCACCAGGAAGGGGAAGTTGAAGGGGCTGATGACCCCTACGACGCCGACCGGTTCGCAGTAGAGGCGGTTCTCCTTGCCATCGGCCGAGGAGGGCAGGATGCGGGCCCGGGGGCGCAGTGTCCGATGGATCGCGTCGCGCAGGAATTCCTCGGCGACCCGGACCTCGTACTCCGCCTTGAGACGGGTTCCGCCCAGTTCGTCGACGATCGCCTCGACGATTTCGTCATGCATTTTCCCGATGACGTCCAGGGCCCGCTCCAGAACCCTGCGGCGCTCGTACGGGCCGGTGGTGGCCCAGGACCGCTGGGCGCGCTCGGCGGCCCGATAGGCGAGGTCGACCTCGTGCGCGGTCGCGATGGTGATCGCGGCGAGTTTCTCCCCGTTGTAGGGATTGAAATCGATGATGTCCCACGAGCCGGTTCCGGTCCGCCACTCACCGTCGATGTACTGGTCGGCCAGCTCGTAGAAGAAGGACATGCGATCCCTTAACTCAGGTGCAGACTCCCGTCGAACCGCCATCGTACTGATGAATCAAGTGAGTTGGAGTAGACCACGGAGCAGATCGCGGCTCTCCTCGGGGCCGGGACTGTCCTCGTGCAGCCGCACCATGGCCTTTTCGTACTGAGCGACTTCTTCGGCCTTGTCCAGATAGAGCGCACTTGTCAGCTGCTCCAAGTAGACAATGTCCGACAGATCGGATTCGGGGAATCGGAGCATCGTAAAAGAACCGCTCTCCCCGGCATGCCCGCCAAAACTGAAGGGCATCACTTGAAGAGTGATGTTGGGCTGTTCCGACATTTCGATCAGATGCCGCAATTGTCCGCGCATGACTTCACGGTCGCCGTACGGCCGGCGCAACGCCGCCTCGTCCAGTACGGCGTGGAAGCGGGGTGCACGTTCGGAGACGAGGGCCTTCTGGCGCTCCAGCCGCAACGCGACGCGGCGGTCGATCTCGACGGCGGGGGCGTCACCCATGCCCCGCGCGACGACCGCGTGCGCGTAGGCCTCGGTCTGCAACAGACCGTGGACGAACTGGACTTCGTACACCCGGATGAGCGATGCCGCCCCCTCCAGACCGACATACGTCTGGAACCACCCGGGCAGCACATCCCCGTAACTGTGCCACCAACCCGCCATGTTGGCCTCACGGGCCAGACCGAGCAGGGCGTCGCGCTCCGCATCGTCCGTGACGCCGTAGAGCGTGAGCAGGTCCTCGACATCCCTGGCCTTGAAGCTCACCCGTCCCAACTCCATGCGGCTGATCTTCGATTCGGAAGCCCGGATGGAGTAGCCGGCTGCCTCCCGGGTGATCCCCCGGGAGTCGCGCAGTCGCCTGAGCTGTGAGCCCAGCAGGATGCGCCGCACCACAGATCCACTCGACTCGCCTGCCGCCACTGGTCCGATCCTCCCCATCGCTTCCTGGACACCGGGGCTCCCCCTGAACCCCAAGTGCCGGATTCTGCCACCAAAACGCTTCAGCCCGTACTCATTCGATTACGGAAATGGCAAGGTCGCCGCAAAGCCACGAAAATACACGCAGGAAGAAATGACCAAGAACCGGCACGGGCTCGGACAGGTCCGGCGCGTGCACGTGCATCTGCCCTTGCATCTGCCCTGCGCATTCGGAACCATGGCTCTCGCGCACCTGCGTGCTCGTTCGTGTTGTGCCGCTGTACCCCGTAGTACCGATACAGCCGCGAATCCCGGGAGTGCCTCGCATGGGGACGAATGGATCGACGATGCTCGAGCCGTTAAGGCAGGGGCTTCCCCCCATCGATCCCTCAGCCGTCTCCGGCTCGGCCACCTGCACACTGCCCGCGCGGTACGAAGCCGTGGGCGGGGCACGGCGGTTCACCAGGAAGACGCTGAGCAGCTGGGGACTGGACGATCGCTTCGACGACGTCGCGCTGGTCGTCTCCGAACTCGTCACCAACGCCCTGCGGCACGCCCTGCCCGGGGACAGCGCACCGGACTTCCAGGAACCGCCCGTACGGCTGCACTTGATGCGTTGGAGCTCACGCCTGGTGTGCGCCGTGCGCGACCCCAGCCAGGAGAGCCCCGTCGCCGCCGAGGCGGCCGACTCGGCGGAATCGGGCCGTGGCCTCTTCCTGGTGGAGTCCTTCAGCGACTCCTGGGGCTGGCACCCCTCCCCCGCCCTGGGGGCGGAGAACCTGAACAGCGCGGCGGCACCGCGCGGCAAGGTGGTCTGGGCGCTGTTCCGGCTGTCCGACAACTGACGGCGCGTGCCCGGCGCGTGGCCGCCGTCGGCGGATCGCGTCGGGCCGTTACGGGCCGGGCACCGGCGCGGGGACTCGGTCAGCCGCCCGCTATGAGGTGGTCGAACTCCCCGTCCTTCACCCCGAGAAGCAGCGCCTCTATCTCTGCGGGCGTATAGACCAGGGCGGGCCCGTCGGGGTGGCGTGAATTACGCATCGCCACATCTCCGCCGGGCAGTTTCGCGAACTCCACGCAGGATCCCTGGGAGTTGCTGTGTCTGCTCTTCTGCCAGACGACTCCGCGAAGCTCTGTGGCCGCCATGCCGTTGTACACGTCGTGCACAGGACGCTCCCCGAGTTGCAAGGTGCAAGTGTCAACTGTCTCGGATCATAGCTCTGTTCAAATATTGCTGCATGAGCAGATGCATGCGCGGATGCACGTGCACGCGGGGTGTTCCCGCGATTACAGCTTTACGGCATATGCATAGACGCACGGGAGGCCTGTTCGGCTCCGTCTACCCCGAGCCGATCGCCCCATACCCGAGAGCCCCGCTGGTAGCTTGGCGCGGTCCTTCGTCGACGAGGGGGAATTCCACGTGCATACCGTCATGCGCTCCGGCGGCGTAATCATCGCCGGAATCGTCATCGCCGTCGCGCTGACCGGCTGCGGCAGCGGCAACGGCAACGGGAAGGGCGACCCGGGCAGCGGCTCCGACGCCGGGAGGACCGGCCGGGTCGCCGGCGGCGGGGGCTCCGACGCCGGGGCCGACGCGGCTTCGCTGGAAGGCGGTTGGGCCGGAAAGACCGACGGCAAGGCGGTGATCCTGTCCGTCGCGTCCGGGAAGGCCGTGCTCGTCACCGAGCAGCAGGCCTGCACGGGCACCGTGAAGGAGGCGGGCAAGGTGACGCTTGCCCTGAAGTGCGCCGACGGCGACACCGCCCGCACCACGGGATCGGTCGTGTCCAACGACGGCAGCACCATCAAGGTGTCCTGGGACGGCGGGACGGAGGACACCCTGGCCAGGACCGAACCGGGAGCGATCCCTTCGGGCCTGCCGGCCCTGCCGGCCCCCTGACGGCCGACCGCGCCGCGCGTCAGTCGGCCCGGTCCCCGGGCCGGGCCGGCTTCGACGTCCCGTCCAGCCCCCGGGAGAACTCCTCCAGGGCTTCGAGGAGGAGGCCGGCCCCGTTCCGTACGAACGGATCCGTCCCGCCTTCGCCCGTCCGCTGCCGCGCGTCCCACGCGTCCAGCGCCTCGCGCACCTCCGCCCAGTCCGGTACGCGCCGCTCCCGCACCTCCTTCGCCCCTCGTTCGGTGGCCCGGCGCAGCGCCTCGGCCAGACGTGCGGCGGCCGGTACGGGGGTGGCGCCGCCGCACGGGAGGTGGGCCTCCAGCAGCATCGCGACCCGGCCGAGCTGGGCGAGGGCGTGCTGGGCGTCGTCGGCGGCGGCACGGGACAGGCCGCGGTTGCGCACCGGTTCGTGCTGGGCGGTGGCCAGCGCCTCCTGCCAGGCCACACGTGCCTCGCGGGTGTCGAGGAGCGCGGAACGGACGTCGTCGTGACCGCGCTCGGCCGGCTCGGCGTACTGGTCGACGACCGCGGCGGCGTACCACCCGTCCGCCTTCAGCCAGTCGCCGAGCCTGCCCCGGAGCCTCGGGGTCTCCCAGGCGGGGTAGACGGCGTACGAGATCATCGCCAGCAGGCCGCCGACGAGGGTGAGGACGACCCGTTCGTGAACGGTCTGCGACCAGTCCTCGCCCGCCATGCCGAGCAGGAACACGACATACGCGGAGACGCACGCCTGGCCGACGACGTATCCGGTGCGCATCAGCAGATACATCAGCAGGGCGCAGAGCACGGCGAACGCCGCGGACAGCGTCACACCGGGGTGGGCGGTCCGGACGATCGCGGTGGCGAGCGAGACCCCGACGATCGTCCCGCCGAAGCGGGCCACGGCACGCCCGTACGTCTGGGTGAACTCCGGCCGCATCGCCATGACGGCCGCCATCGGCGCCCAGTAGCCGTGACCGAACGGCAGCAGGACGCCGATGAGGTAGCCCACGGCGACGACGACGGCGACCCGGACGGCGTGCCGCAGGATCGGTGAACCGGGGCGCAGTTCGGCCCGCATCGCCCGCACGACGACCGGGACCAGCCGCAGCAGGGTGGGGCGGCGGCGGTGCGGGGCGCCGGGCGCCTCCTCCTCCTCGGCGGCCCTGATGGCCTCGGCTGCCTCCTCCGCGTCCTCCTCCTTCGTCCCCGCCCCCTCGGCCGTCTCGATGACGTCGGAGAGCAGCGCGCCGAGCCGGTCGGCGGCGCGGCGGGGCGGGCCGGCGAGGAGGGAGCCGGTGTCGGGCGTCTTCAGTGCCGCGACGGCGGCCGGGGAGAGCTTCACCGGGTCGCCGTGGCGGATCGCGCGTGCCGCCGAGTCGAGCACGGATCCGGCGGCGGCGAGGAGTTCGCGGACCCGGTCCCGCTCCGGCCCCTCGGCCGGCACGCCCATCGCCGGGTCCGCGAGCGAGGCGAGCACCGGCCTGATCCGCTCGGCGGCACCCCGGGGACCACGCAGTTCGGGCGGTCGGCGGCGGGCCTGCCAGGGCGTGACGGCTGCCGCGCTGCGGGCCTTCATCAGCGGTACCGGGTCGAAGGTACAGAGCGGGTCGTGGCGCAGCCGCCGCGCGTAGTCGGCCTCGGCGGCCAGGGCGTCGGCCAGGGCGTCGCGCTGGGCACCCCATCTCCGCACCGGGAACAGGACGATCAGCGCGGCCTGCACCACACCGCCGAACAGGATCACCGCGGCGTGCACCGCCGAGTTCGCGACGGAGCTGGGCAGGGTGACCGTCACCAGCATGATCGCCACGTTCGACGACGCGATGATGCCGCCCGTCGGCCCCGCCGCCCAGGCCAGGCCCGCCAGGAACGTCCAGAGCACCAGCAGGGCCAGGAACAGCAGTGTGTGGGAGCCCGCGAGATAGCCGAGGAACGTCGATACGGCGAGGCTCGCCCCGGAGACCAGGGCGAGGACGGGCCGGGGACGCCAGCTGCGCTGGAAGGTGGCGATGGCCGCCTGGAACGCACCGAACGCGGAGCTCGCGGCGACGACCGGCCCGAAGAACGCGAGGCCGACCCCGATGACGAGGGCGAGACCGACCGCACCGCGGATCGCGATGAGCGGTTCGAGACGCCGCCGCTCGATCGTCAGCCCCGAGCGGGCCGTCTCCTTCAGCGCCCGGAGCCAGCTCATGCCCAGAGCCTAGCCGGAACATCCGATAAGCCCGAATTGCTACATAATCAACGAAAGATCCGCCAAAGGGCCTTCTGACGGCACTGCCGGAACGGCCCCGGGGCGAAGGCGGCGCCCGAGACGCCTACCGGCTCCCGCGCCCGCCTTCGATCCCCGGCCCGCTCCCGCCCGTCCTCGCCCGGTCCGCGGCGGCCGTGCCGTCGGTCCATCCGTCCAGGTCCGTGGCGCCCCGCACGCGCGTGGTCGTGGTCTCGGGGAACATCCGCTCGGCGGTGTCCGTGACCGCCATGTCACGGGCGGCGAGGACCGGGAGCAGGTGGGGGGTCGCGGACCCCGCAGCTCCGGATCGGGCCCCGGTCCCGGCCGCCTCGGCCTCGGCATCCGCGGTGACACGGGCGGCGTCGGCGGCGAGCCGGCTGCCCAGGCGCTGGGCGTACGCCATCAGGAAGGACTGCCGAAACGTCTTGGTCCGCTTGCGTCCGCCGGCCCGCCGGCCCGCCTCGGCCTTCGTCATCGCCACCGTGCCCTGGACCAGCAGAGAGGTGTACAGCAGTTCCACGGCGTCCAGATCCGGATCGAAGCCGACCACCGTGGAGAAACCGAGATCGCCGTTCCACACCGCGCGGCAGCGGTTCGCGGAGGCGACCGCGTCGAGCAGGATCGCCTTCGCCGTCTCGTACGGGGCATCGACCCCGATCCGGCACGCCCCGGGCGCCTCCTTGCTGTGGGTACGGGCGGCGAGCAGGGCCTCGTCGATGGAGTGCCGGGCCATCAGTTCCTGCGCCTTGGTGGTGAGGGCCTCCGCCTCCTCGGGGAAACCGGTCGCCTCCGCCTTGGCGAGCAGGGCACGGATCCGGGTCAGCATCCGGGGTTCGTCGTGCGCGGGCGGCAGACGGAGTCCGTGCGGAAGGGCACCGGGCGGCGGACCGACCGGTTCGATGGCGGGGAGCCGGAGCAGCACCCGGTACAGGCCCAGAAGGGCGGAGGCGTAGGAGAACCTGTCGGGCCGGTTCCGGGCCGGCGCGGCGGGCAGCCCGTCGAGCTGGGACCGCCAGCGGGGCGGCAGCCGCTCGTACCGTCCGGTCTCCGAGCCGATCAGCCCGGCGACGAGTCCGACGGCGGTCTCGTCGAGTTCGCGGCGGACGATGCGTACGACGTCGGCGGGGAGCCAGCCGCGCTCCCAGGCCCGGCGGACGAGCTCCTCACCGCGCCGGTGCAGTTCGGCGTCGGTCGCGGGGTGGGCGGCCAGGAGGGAGGCGCCGCTGTCGAGACCGGCATCGCCGTCCGAATAGAGGGCCGCCGCGAATGCCTGGTCGATCACCGGTTCCATGAGGTCAGGGTAGGCAGGGCGGTACGGCGCGGTAGGCCTGGCCCCGTCGCCGCGGACGGGCGTGGGCTGCCGTGATCGTGGAGCCCGTCGGGCGTCGGCCGCGACCACGGCGGCGCGGGCCGTCCACAGCGGAGGCCGGGCACGGACCCGTCCGTCCACACCCTGTGGATATCGAACTTCCGAACGACCACCGCGGTGCACCCGACCCGGCGGAGCGCCCCTCGACTCCCGCGAGCCGGGCCACCGGATTCGAGGTACGGGTGAGGGACCGGGCCGGGTGGGCGAAAGGCCCGGTCCGGTCGCGCCGGGTCGAACCGGGCGGCGTGATTGGTCCATCCAGCCCGACCCGCTGGCGATGTATCCGCTTTCATCCTTTTGTCCAGAATTCGCATGCTTTCATCTCGTCATGGAGGCGATCAAGTGATGACCGGAGACCGACAGCAGGACACGCACGCACGGGCGATCCCGTCGCGGCGGCGCGTACTGGCCGCCGCCGCGCTCGCACCGGTACTGACCGCGGCCGGGCCCGCCACCGCTCGCGCACTGCCCGCGGACATGTCCGGGACGGGGCACACCGGGCGGGTCGAGCCGGTGCGCACCGACCTGGCGGACTGGGCGGGCGTGGCACGGGCCCTGGGCCGCAGCGGCAACATGCTGCGCGGAACGACGTACCACACGGGCTTCCCCCGGCGGGACCTCCACGTGGTCTCCAAGGGCGTCCTCGTCACACCGGGGCTCGCACTGGGCACGCACGTGGCCTTCGTCCGTTACGCGGACGGCTCCACGATGCTGATGGGCGACGTGGTGGTCACCGAGAAGGAACTGCAGCGGGTGACCGACGCCTGGCAGGCGCACGGAATCGAGCAGACCGCGCTCCACAAGCACCTGCTCGCCCAGATCCCCGACCTCTGGTGGACCCATGTCCACGCCCATGGCCACGACGCGGTGGCCCTGGCCCGCGGTCTGCGCGCCGGATTCGACCGCACCGGCACCCCGCCCGCCGTGCCGCCCGGCCCCGTGACCACGGTCGACCTGGACGTCGCGGGGATGGAGGCGGCGCTCGGCAACAAGGGTTCCGTCGAGGACGGGCTCTACAAGATCCTCTTCGTCCGCCGCGAGACCATCGCGCACGGCCATCTGATCCTGCCGCCCGGTCTGGGGTCGAGCAGTGCGTTCAACTTCCAGCCGCTGGGTGGCGGGCGTGCCGCGCTCAGCGGCGACTGCGCCATGCTCGCCGACGAGGTTCCGCACGTCCTGAAGGCCCTGCGCCGCGGCGGGATCGAACTCGTCGAGCTGCACAACCACCACCTGGCGGAGGCCCCCCGCCTGTTCTTCACCCACTTCTGGGCCGTGGGTGACGGCGTCGAGCTGGCACGGGCGCTACGCCCCGCGGTGGACGCCACCGACGTCGTACCGTCCGGCTGAGAACGGCCCCGCACACCGGACGCGCCGGCCCTCCCCGGCCACCGGCCCCCACCCGCCGCTGCCGTGCCCGTCGGCCCCTGCCCGCCACCGGCCGGCCGGTGCCGCGGACCGATTCCGCCGGTCCAGCGACCCCGGCCGCCGAATCCGCTCGTCATATGGACCAATCGGCCCGGAGCGGCGCGTGCCCGTGCGGGCGACCGGGCACCCATGTCCCGTCCAGCCCGCCCATTTCCCGAACCACCCGTCAGATCCCCCTCTGGAGCTCCGTATGGAACCAGTCGCCGGCGCACGGTACTGCCCGTTCGACTACGCCGAGGCCCTCGAATTCGACCCGGTGCTCAGGCACTTGATGACCGAAGAACCCGTCTCCCGCATCCGGCTGCCGCACGGTGACGGCGAGGCGTGGCTCGTCACCGGCTACGACGACGTGCGCACCGTGACCACCGACCGGCGCTTCAGCCGGAGCGCCATCATCGGCCGGAACTTTCCGCGCATGACCCCTGAGCCGATCGTCCAGGACGAGGCCATCAACGTGATGGACCCGCCGGGCAGCAGCCGGCTGCGCAGCCTGATCTCCAAGGGGTTCGCGCCCCGTCACATGGAGCGCATGAAGGTGCGTACCCAGCATGTCGTGGACGAACTGCTGGACCGCATGGAGGAGCACGGTTCCCCCGCCGACCTCTTCGAGCACCTGGCGGCCCCGCTGCCCCTGACCACCATCTGCGAGGTCCTCGACATTCCCGAGAGCGACCGCGCACAACTGCGCGCCCACGCCCGGACCATGATGGACACCACCGTCGAGAACAAGGACGCCGCGGTACGCGCCAAGGCCGATCTCCGCGCCTACTTCCAGAAGTTGACGGCCGAGCGGCGCGCGAACCCGGGCGACGACCTGATCAGCGCGCTGGCCACGGCGCGCGACGGGGACGAGATCCTCAACGACCAGGAGCTGACCGTCATGGCCATGGTCCTGCTCATCACCGGCCAGGACACCACCACGTACGAGATCGGCAACATCGCCTACACGCTGCTCACCAGGCCGGACGAGCTCGCCATGCTGCGCGAGCGCCCCGACATGCTCCCGCAGGCCATGGAGGAGCTGCTGCGCTTCATCCCGTTCCGCAAGGGCGTCGGCATCCCCCGGGTCGCCCTGGAGGACGTGGAGCTGAGCGGGGTGCTGATCCGGGAGGGGGACATCGTGCACGTCTCCTATCTGACGGCCAACCGCGACCCCCGGAAGTTCGACCGGCCCGACGAGCTGGATCTGAAGCGCGAGAATCCGTCCCACATGACGTTCGGCTGGGGCGGCCACCACTGTCTCGGCGCCCCGCTCGCCGCCACGGAGCTCCAGGCCGCCATCGGAACGCTGCTGAAGCGCTTCCCCGCTCTGAAGCTGGCGACGCCGGCCGAGGAGGTGCGCTGGAACAGGACCTCCATCTGGCGCTACCCCCTCGAACTGCCCGTCACCTGGTGACAGGAGCGGCACGGCAGCGCACCGGACCTCCGCGCAGGGACGGCGACTGTCCTCGATGACGCGTCGCGGCAGGGCGCCCGGCCACCCGGTACGGTCCCGGGCCGCCGGGCGCCCTGCCGCGCTTCGGTGCCCTGCCCGCACCGGCTCGACATGCGGCCCCGATCGGCCTGCCGTAACGTGATTCCGACGGCCACCCAGCCGTGGCGGATCAACGTCTGATCAATGACCGATCAAACGTCCGTCCACGAACGGCTAGAACTCAGTCTTCGACGGTCGGCCCGTCCGCGCCCGTTCCAGGGGTACCGAACCCGGCGCAGGAATCCACCGAAGCCCTGTCCCGCGCCGCGTGTACGGGGCCGTGGTGGCCGTTCCCGCGTCGCGGGCGGACACCCCCGCGACCGTCCCGGGCCCGGCGGCGTGGACCAAGTCCGCTAGGAGGAGTTCCATGGCGGTTCTCTGCAAGCCGGCCATCGCGGTTCCCGAGTACGTCATCACCAACGAGGAAACCCTTGAGCTGGCACGACGGTTGCACGGCGACCATCCGCAGATCGACCTGGTGCTTCGGCTCATCGAACACACCGGGGTGCAGAAACGGCACCTGATCCAGCCCATCGAGAAGGTGCTGCAGCACCCGGGCTTCGACGCCCGCAGCATCACGTACGAGGAGCACACCAAGGCCCGCGTGCCGGAAGTGGTGCGCCGGGCGCTCGACCAGGCCGAACTGGAGCCGCAGCAGATCGACTTGATCGTGTACGTCTCCTGCACCGGCTTCATGATGCCGCCGCCGACATCGTGGCTCATCGGAGAGATGGGCTTCCGGCCCCAGACGCGCCAGCTGCCGATCGCCCAACTCGGCTGCGCCGCGGGCGGTGCGGCCGTCAACCGGGCCCACGACTTCTGCAGGGCCTACCCGGACGCCAATGTGCTGGTCGTCGCCTGCGAGTTCTGCTCCCTGTGCTACCAGCCCACCGACCTGGGTGTCGGATCCCTGCTGTCCAACGGCCTGTTCGGCGACGGCATAGCCGCCGTCGTCCTGCGAGGCCACGGAGGCACCGGGGTCCGTCTGGAACGCAACGGCTCGTTCATCATTCCGGACACCGAGGACTGGATCTCCTACGCGGTCCGTTCCACCGGGTTCCACTTCCAGCTCGACAAGCGCGTTCCCGGAACCATGGAGCCCCTCGCTCCGGCCCTGAACGCCGTGGCGGAGGAACACCAGTGGAACGCCGGCAAGCTGGACTTCTACATCATCCACGCGGGCGGCCCACGCATCCTGGATGACCTGAGCCGCTTCCTCGACGTACCGCCCGAAGCGTTCCGCTTCAGCCGGGCCACACTCACCGAGTACGGCAACATAGCCAGCGCGGTGGTGCTCGACGCCCTCGGCCGGATGTTCGACGAGGCTTCGGCCCTCGACGGCCACCGCGGACTGATGGCCGGCTTCGGCCCCGGCATCACCGCCGAGATCTCCCTGGGAACCTGGACGACGGGCTCCGACTAGTGCTGTGGCCGGAAAGGTTTGCCACGGCCCGCCCGGCATGAGAGGACCCGGGGATCCCGGGACGGGCTCCGGGGACGGACCCCGGTTCCGGGGAGCGGCGGGGCAGGACCGGCCGGGGCGGAACCGCGCACAACGGTCCGCACCGCGCCGCACGATGTCCCGCCCCGCGCGCACCCCCGCCCCGTTCCCGGCCTCCCGCCGCCCGCGCCACCCCGGCCCGCCCCGGGCCACCGCCCCCTGTCAGTGCCGGGTGCCAGACTCGACCGCATGACCGAACGATGGGCTCTGGCCGCCACGGAGACCGGCGGCGCCCTGCTCGCCCCGCTGGACTCCACCGGCCTGCCCACCGCGCCGGTCCTGGCCGAGGCGGACCTCGTGGAGGCCGTCCGCTCCCGCCCGGAGGTCACACGCTGGGTCTGGCGGTCCACTGCCGAGATCTACCCACGCCTGCTCGCGGCGGGCGTCCCCGTGGCCCGCTGTTACGACATCGAGGTCGCCGAATCCCTGCTCCTCGCCCATGAGGGCCGTCTCGGCGAACCCCGCTCCGCAGCCGCCGCCCACGCCCGTCTGCACGGCGCCCCCGTGCCCCCCGATCCGCCGCCGCGCTCCGCCGAGCCCGGTTCGCAGTCCTCCCTCTTCGAGCCGCGGTCCGGCACCGGCCTGCCGTTCGACGACCTGCTCCAGGTCTATGCCGACCAGCTCCGCCGCCATGACGCCACGACGCACCCGGGCCGGATGCGCCTGCTGACGGCCGCCGAATCGGCCGGCATGCTGGTCGCCGCCGAGATGAACCGTTCCGGCCTCCCCTGGCGCGCCGATGTCCACCGGGACGTGCTCCAGGAACTGCTCGGCGAGCGCTACGCGGGCGGCGGCGAGCCCCGCAGGCTGGCCGAGCTGGCGGACGAGGTGTCGGACGCCTTCGGCAGACGGGTCCGCCCCGACCTCCCCGCCGACGTGGTGAAGGCCTTCGCACAGGCCGGCATCAAGGTGAAGTCCACCCGGCGCTGGGAGCTGGAAGAGCTGGACCATCCCGCGGTGGAGCCCCTCATCCGGTACAAGAAGCTGTACCGGATCTGGACGGCGCACGGCTGGAGCTGGCTCCAGGACTGGGTGCGCGACGGGCGTTTCCGCCCCGAGTACCAGCCGGGCGGCTCGGTCAGCGGGCGCTGGACGACCAACGGCGGAGGGGCGCTGCAGATCCCCAAGGTGATACGGCAGGCGGTCGTCGCCGACGAGGGCTGGCGCCTGGTCGTGGCGGACGCCGACCAGATGGAACCCAGGGTCCTGGCCGCGATCTCCCGCGACCGCGGTCTGATGGAGGTGGCGGGCCATGACGGCGATCTCTACACGGCGCTGTCGGACCGGGCCTTCCACGGCGACCGGGACCACGCCAAGCTCGCCCTGCTGGGCGCGATCTACGGCCAGACCTCGGGCGACGGCCTGAAGAATCTGGCCGCCCTGCGCCGAAGATTCCCGCTGGCCGTGGCCTATGTCGACGACGCCGCGAAAGCGGGCGAGGAGGGGCGCCTCGTACGGACGTATCTGGGCCGGACGAGTCCCCCCGCGGCCGGGAGCGGTGACGACGACGAGGCCGGCATTCCTCAGGAGAGCGTCGAACAGCCCTCCGGCGAAGGCGGGTTCACGCCGGGACACGCATCGTCCCATGCCCGCGCACGGGGCCGCTTCACCCGTAACTTCGTGGTGCAGGGCAGCGCGGCGGACTGGGCGCTGCTGCTCCTCGCCGCCCTGCGCCACTCGCTCCGCTCCGCCGGGCTCCGGGCCGAGCTGGTCTTCTTCCAGCACGACGAGGTGATCGTGCACTGTCCGCAGGAGGAGGCCGAGGCGGTCGTGGAGGCGATCCGGTCGGCCGGTGACACCGCCGGGCGCACCGTCTTCGGCGACACGCCGGTGCGCTTTCCGTTCACCACGGCGGTGGTGGAGCGCTATTCGGACGCGAAGTAGCCCGCCCCCCGCTCACGCGCCGGAATCGGGTGTGCCGGACTCCCCGTGCCCCCGCTGTTCACCCGTACCCGGCCGCACATCGGGTCCCGGCGCGGGCCGGGCGCCCGGAGCGGTCTGTTCGCCGAAACCGGCCAGCCCGTGGTCGTAGTGCGCGGGACGCAGATGCTGATGCCGATGCCGGGCATTGAGCCGATGGATGACGAACGCCGCGATCGCGATCATCGCGAGGACGACCACCACGGTGACCAGGGTGTTCATGCGATACCGGCCCCCTTCGATGCGCAGGCCGACGAAAGCGGCTCATCGGGAGCCGTACACATCCAGGCTACTCCGCGCCCGGACGGGCGCTCGTCGGCCGGACGGCGCAGCCACGCCCGCATCTGCACCCGTGTCCCGCTGTTCCGGGTCCGCGCCCATGTCCCGCTGGTCCGGGTCCGCGCCCAGGTCCTCCTGGTCCGGGTCCGCGCCCGTGTCCTCCCACGGAAGCGGAAGGGTCCGGGCCGGATGAGGAGTTCCGGCCCGGACCGGGCGCGGCGTGCGCCCCGCGAGGGAAGCCCCGGGTCACACCCGCGCAGCGGTGGTGCGCCTTCGCCGTGCTGCGTGTCTACCCGCGTTCCCACAGCGCGGGGACGTTCGGCGGTTCCCAGCCGGTCATGGCCGAGTGCGCCTGCAGACAGCGGTACGCGACCCCGCCGTACGTGACGCGGTCTCCCGCGTTGTAGAGCGTTCCGGCCGCCCAGGTGGAGCCGGGCGGGTCGGTCGGCGGATCGGTGGGCGGATCGGTCGGATCGGTCGGGCCCTGGGCGACGTCGAGGACGAAGTCGAAGGTCCCTTCCTTGGCGGAGCCGACGGCCCGGACGTTCATCAGGAGTGCCGGGTCGAAGATGGTGTCCGTGTTGTTGCGCGGCTCGTCGGGGAAGTACAGCTGGGTGGTCAGGATCCCCGAACCGGGAGCCTGGGCCTTCACATGGATGTGCCGCGTCCGGCCCGGGTACAGCCCCGGCACGATCGTGGTCAGCGTGAAAGCCCCCGACCGATCGGTGAACTGGTGGCCGCGGAAGGCGTATCCGCTCATGTCGTACGCGCCGTTGGTGTCGGCCTGCCAGAAGTCGAGGAGCACTCCGGGGATGGGCTTGCAGGCCCGCCCGAAGACGTATCCACTGACGGTCAGCCGGACACCGGGCGTGCTGCCGGTCACCAGGCTCGTACGGAGCGGGGAGTTGGGTTTGAAGTAGGGACCCTCGATCTGCTCGTGGGTCGGTCCGTCACCGTCGTCGCAGTTCGGGGTGGGGGCCAGGGGCCGGCCCCCGGTACCGGCATCGCGGGCCAGTGCGACGCCACCCCCGGCGAGCAGCGGGACGGTACCGACGACGAGGGCGGCCTTGAGGAGGGTCTTGCGGCTGATCCGGCGGTCGTCGCCGGAGCCTTCGGTCACTTCTGGGGTCATGGCTGATTCCTCGGTGTGGGGGAAGGGCACGTGCATGACACGGAGCGGAGCGGGGTGCGCGCCGCCCGGCCGGGAGGCCGGAGCGTGAACCGGGCGGGCGCGGTATTCGGCGGCGGCCTCGCCCGGGGCCGCCGGGGCCGGGCCTTCCGTTCGGATCGGGCCGGATCGGTGCCACCGCTTTGCCGGGGCGTGCGAGCGCGTCGCGATCCGGACGACAGGTCCTACAGCTGCTGCCAGAGCGCCGGCACGTTCGGCGGCGTCCAGCCGGGCTGCGCCAGGTGCGCCTGCAGGCAGCGGTAACTGCCGGAGCCGTAGGTCACGACGTCGCCCGCCGCGTACGTGGTCCCCGCCGCCCAGCTGCCGCCCGGGGTCGGCGGGTCCGTCGGATCGGTGGGCGGATCGGTCGGGGTGCCACTGGTGACCAGGGTGAGTCCGTACGCCTGGAGCGCCGGGTTCACCGGCTGGAAGTACGTCGTGCCGCCCTGGGAGCAGTTGCCGGAGCCACCGGACGTGACGCCCTGTGCCTGGCTGCCGGAGATGAACGAGCCGCCGGAGTCGCCGGGTTCGGCGCACACATTGGTGCGGGTGACTCCGGAGACGGTGCCCTCCTGGTAGGTGACGCTGGTGTTGCGCTGCTGCACCGTTCCGCAGTGCCAGCCGGTCGTCGAGCCCGAGCGGCAGACCGACGAACCCTCCAGCGCCTCAGTGGATCCGGTGACCGTCACATCGCCGTTGCCGTACCCGTTGACCAGGGCGCGCGGCGTCCAGTTGGTGTTGGTGGCGACCCAGGAGTAGTCGCGGCCGGGGAAGGTGGAGCCCTGGAAGGAGCCCTGGGCCTGCTGGTTGTAGCCGCTGGTGCTGACCCCGGGTGTGCCGCAGTGACCGGCGCTGACAAAACCGGACCGGCCGCTGCCACGCTTCACGGGAAAGCCGATGGAACAGCGCCCGGAGCCGTTCATGTAGTAGGCGTCACCACCCCGCAGATCCGTGAAGGTACGGGGCCGCTCGGCCGACCGGCTCACCGTCACCACCCCGTGCGGCACATCCGCCGCGGCGAGGAAGGCATCGGCGGCCGAGGCGCGGGCGGCCTCCACGACCACGCGGTTGGTGGCCACGTCGACGTACCAGGCGGGTATGCCCTCCGGGGCCCGGCGCAGCGCGACCCGGTCCAACGCGGCCTTCGTGGCGTCGAGTTCGGCCAGACTGTGCTCGACGACGACGGGCCGGGCACCGGCCCGGCGGATCCGGGCGGTGTCCGCGGCGTCGGTGGTGGCGACGGTCAGTGCGGCGTCGTCACCGCTCACCCGGGCCCCGGCGAAGTCCGCGCCGAGGGAGTGCCGCAGCCCGGCGGCGACGGCCGCGGCCCGGGACTCGTTGCCGATCCTGTCGCGCGCCTCGGAGGCGGTCAGCCCGAGATCGCGCCGCATGGCCTTCAGCAGACCGGGCGAGAGCTGTTCGGCGCCCGCGACGGTGGGGGTGGGGAGGTGGGAAGCGGGATCGGCGGACGCGCTGCCGGTCAGGCCGGCCAGCGCGAGTACACCGACGGCCACGGTGGCGGTACACGCGGCCAGGGCACGTCTGCGGAGGATGGTTCTCTCCACGGAACTCTCCTTGACTTCGGGGGAATTGCCGCCAACGTAGCCGCGTACACGTCATCCTCAGGAGATCCCGTTCTCCCCCTCACTTCGCGTTATGGGGCCCCTTGACCGGCGACACCGACGGCTGTTCCGCCGGGGTGACGGGGCAGCCCTCAGAGCCTGTCGGATGACCTCCGACCGGGCGGCCACGCCCTGGCACGTGCGCCTCCCGCGTCGTCGTCGGTCGCCGACGCTCCTTCCCCGAGCTCTCAGCCGTGTTCGAGCAGAGGAGACCCCATCCGACTCCCTCCCCCGCCTCAAAACCGCACGCACCGGACCGCGTCCGCCCTCCGATCCGAGGTCACCCGACAGGCCCTTAGGCTCCGCGCATGGCCACGCATGAACACGAGATCACCGAGCCCGTCGACCTGTGCCTGCCGGACGGCCGGCTGAACCCCGCGGCCCGCGGCTGGTCCAGACAGCCGCTGCACCGTGCGAATCTTCGGGGTTGGGGGCGGACCAAGCGCTGGGAGTACTGGTGCGTGACCACCCCGACCCATCTCGTCGCCCTGACGGTGAGCAACCTCGACTTCCTGGCCCTGAACACGGTGTACGTACTGGAATTCGGGCCGGAAGGGCGCGAGTTCGAGCGCACCTCGATCGTTCCCGGCGGCCGCGGCGTCCATCTCCCGGAGGTGATCGCGGGCACGGTCGGCTCACCCTCCGTGGTGGTCGGTCCGCAGCGCCCCACCGGCGGCAAGGTCAGGATCGAGATCCATGGGGAGGACGGGGGCACCCGGCTGCGGGCCCGGTGCCTGACGCCGCGCCCACCGCAGGGCGCCAGGGGCAGGCGGGGAGGCGAAGAGGCCGTGGAGACCGTGGAGATCGATCTCTTCGCCGCTCTGCCCGTCGGCCACGAGACGTTGTCCGTCGTCGTGCCGTGGAGCGGACGCCGCTTCCAGTACACGTCGAAGCACACAGCCCGCCCCGCCTCCGGTACGGTCCGGATCGGCGACAGGGTCCTGGAGTTCGGCGAGGACGCCTGGGCCGTTCTCGACCACGGACGGGGGCGCTGGCCGCGTTCGGTCGACTGGAACTGGGGAGCCGCCTCGGGGCGCACGGGCGGCCACACGGTGGGTCTGCAGTTCGGCGGCCGCTGGACCCGGGGCACCGGCGCGACCGAGAACGCGCTCTGCGTGGACGGCCGACTCACCAAGATCGGCGAGGAGTTGGAGTGGCGCTGGTCGTCCACCGACTTCATGGCCCCGTGGACCATCACATCCGCGAGCGAACGGCCTGCGGTGGACCTGACGTTCACCCCTTTCCACAACCGCTCCACCCGCACCGACGCCGGCCCGATCGCCAACCGCACCGACCAATGCTTCGGCCACTACACCGGCCTCGTCCGGGACGACGAGGGCCGCGAGATCGCCGTGGATCAGCTCCTCGGCTGGGCCGAGGACGTCCATATGCGCTGGTGACCTCCCCTCACCGCCGCCGGTGCCCATAGGTTCGCCCCATGCGAATAGGTGAGCTTCTGGGTACCGGACGGTCCGCGGACGTGTATGCGCTCGACGAGAAGTGGGTCCTGCGCCGTTACCGCGACGGAACGGACGCCACCCATGAGTGGACGGTCATGTCCTACCTCAGCGCCCACGGCTACCCGGTGCCCCGGCTCGGCCCCCGCGACGCCGAAACGGCTCCCTGCGACCTGATGCTGCAGCGGCTGGCCGGCCCGACGATGCTGCGGTCCCTGCTGTCCGGGGACCTCTCCGCGGCCGAGGCCGGCGCCATGCTGGCCGCTCTCCTCGCCGAACTGCACACCGTCCCGGCCCGGCTCTCCCCGCACCCCGGGGACCGGATCCTCCATCTCGACCTGCACCCGGACAACGTGATGCTGACGCCCCGGGGCCCGGTGGTGATCGACTGGAGCAACACCAAGGAGGGCGCACCGGCCGCCGACCGGGCCATGTCGTCCCTGATCCTCGCCCAGGTCGCGGTCGATCCCCGGTCCCCCGCGTCGGCGGGTGCCCGCGCACTGCTGGAAGCCCTGATCCCGCATCTTTCCGCCGCCGGCGGCATACCCGCCCACCACCTCGCCGAAGCCGCCACCCTGCGCGCCGCCAACCCGACGATGAGCGCGCACGAGGTAGCGCTCATCGACCGGGCCACGTCACTGATCACCGAGCTGACGCGGTGAACCGACACACCGCGCCCCGGCCCGTCCGAACCGCCTTCGACCGCTCGTACCGGTCGGGCGGATCCTCCCGAGGCATCGGCACGGATCCGGCCCGGAGTTCCGCGAGTTCGGGGCGGACGACACCGACACCGAGGCCGCCGCCTCTCAGCGCGGCCAGTCGGATGCGGGGTCGACCGCGAGCAGGGGACGGATCGCGCCCAGCACGGCGCCGATGCAGACATCGCGCAGTTCGGTGCGGCTGCAGGTTTCCCGGGTGAGCCAGTCGACGCAGAGCACCTGGACGAACACCAGCCAGCTCTTCAGGACTCCGGAGACGGCCTCGCGGGCATTCTCGTCGGCCAGGGGGAGCACATTGAGCAGGCCGGCGCGCAGGCCGTCGAGCTCGTTGGTCATGATCGTCTGGATGACAGGGTCGCCGGCGAGGACCCGGTTCGCGGCGAGGACGGCGTTCCTGTTCTCGATGAAGTAGTCGAGATGCGTGTCCAGGCCCTCGGTGAGCTGCTCGACAAGGGTCTGCGTCGGGTCGAACCGGGTGCTGACGAGCAGCTGGTCGGCCGCCTGCTGATAGACCGCGGCGAACAGGTCGCGCTTGCCGGGGAAGTGACGGTACAGCAGCGCACGGGAGACGCCCGCCTCTTCGGCGACATCCTCCATCAGCACCTCTTCGTACGGGCGGGCGGCGAAGAGGCGTGCGCCCACGGCGAGGAACCGGGCTCGGCGGTCGGCAGGGCTGAGTCGTTGACGGGGAGGCACAGCCGAAGACTACTTGACACGCGTCTACTAGTTGCGCATAGCGTAGTAGACGGATGTCAACTAATGCCGAGGCGGTGGATCATGGCCAGGACTCTCAAGGTGCTCGCACTGACGATGGGGGTCGCCTGCGTGGCGATCGGGCTCCTCCACATGCTGCTGGGGAACGCCGCGATTCCGGGCGCCCACGCGGCCGGTGCGACGGTGGACAGCCTGGGCCGCTTCTTCGGGGCGATCTTCGCCGGGTACGGCCTGGCCTGGCTGTGGGCCGCCCGCCGGACACCGATCCCGGCACGCGCGGTGCGGTGGCTGTCGGGCGTCTTCCTGCTGGGTGGACTCAGCCGTCTGCCGTCGCTCGCCGTGGCAGGGCGGCCGGACTCGTTCCAGCTGGTCCTGGCCGCGATCGAACTCACCCTGCCGCCTGTGTACTTCTGGCTGGCGGACGCGGATGAACGGGCGGCGTCGAAGACGCCGCCGCACGCGGTGTCCCGGGCATAGAACCGAAGACTCTGCCGCACGCAGCGTCCCGGACACAGGACCGAATACTCTGCCGCACGCAGCGTCCCGGACACAGGACCGGGCGACGCCCCCGTTCCACCCTCCGGGCCACGATGCACCGCTGCCGGAACGCCGCGACTGCCGACCTCCGCCCGACCCACCCCATCCGACAGCACCCACTCGCCACCGGCCACTCCACCAGCCCCGCCGGCCGGACCGGCCGGACCGGCCGGACCGGCCCGATTCCCTCACCGAGGCGCGCATCATGGCGCGTTCGCGGTTCACGGGTTCCCCGATCCGTTCCGTCATACCCCGAACACGACAGAACCCCAGGTCACGGGATATGTGACCTGGGGTTCTTCTGAGCCGCCTTCGGGATTCGAACCCGAGACCTACGCATTACGAGTGCGTTGCTCTGGCCAACTGAGCTAAGGCGGCACGCCCTGTCGCACCATGGTGCGATCAGCAGCGTCGCCAAGTCTACACAGTTTCCGGGGGTGCTCCGTACCAGCCCGGCTGCGGGCCGTTGTCGCAGGTCAGCAATGGGGCAGTGAGGGCCGGCGGTCGGTCGGCGGCACGTCGGGCGGGCTCAAGAGCACTGCTTGCCGTCGGCCGGCGGGGTGCCGTCCAGGAGGTAGGTGTTGATCGCCGTGTCGATGCAGTCGCTGCCTCGGCCGTACGCCGTGTGGCCGTCACCGCGGTAGGTGAGGAGCGTGCCGGAGGAGAGCTGACCGGCCAGGGACTGGGCCCACTTGTACGGCGTGGCCGGGTCGCGGGTGGTGCCGACCACGACGATCGGGGCCGCGCCCTTCGCCTCGATGCGGTGGGGGGTGCCGGTGGGCCGGACCGGCCAGTGGGCACAGTTCAGTGCTGCCCAGGTGAAGGTCCTGCCGAAGACCGGGGACGCCTTCTCGAAGCTCGGAAGTGCCTGCGCGGCGGCATCGGCGTCGGCGAAGGCGGGCGGCAGGTCCAGGCAGTTCACGGCCGTGTTGGCGGACATCAGATTCGCGTACGTGCCGTTCGGTTCGCGTTCGTAGTAGCCGTCCGCCAGGGAGAGCAGGCCGGAGCCGTCACCCTTCTCGGCGCCGGCGAGGGCCTCGCGGAGCTGGGGCCAGGCCGTCTCGTCGTACATGGCGGCGATGACCCCCGTGGTGGCGAGGGATTCGGTGAGCTCGCGGGAGTCACCGGTGGGGACGGGCCTGGCGTCGAGGCCGGCGAAGAGCCGCTCGAGGCGGACAGCCGCGTCGGCGGGGGAGGTGGTACCGAGCGGGCAGCCCGCCTTCTTCACACAGTCGGCGGCGAAGGACTGGAACGCGGTCTCGAAGCCCGCGGTCTGATCACGGTTGACGTCGAGAGACGAGAGAGACGGGTCCATCGCGCCGTCCAGGACCAGGCGGCCGACCCGGGCGGGGAACAGCTCGGCGTACGTGGCGCCGAGATACGTACCGTACGACGCCCCGACGTAGTGCAGCTTCTCGTCGCCGAGCAGGGACCTCAGCACGTCCATGTCGCGGGCCGTCTCGACCGTGGAGACATGCGGAAGGATCTTGCCGGAGTGCCGCTCGCAGCCGCTCGCGAACTGTTGGTAGGCGGCGCTCAGCCGCTCGACCTCGGCGGCGTCGTCCGGGGTCTGGTCGACCCGGGTGTAGGCGTCCATCTGCGGACCGGTGAGGCACTCGACGGGCTCGCTGCGGGCCACTCCGCGTGGGTCGATGGCGACCATGTCGTAGCGGGCCCGGACCTGGGCGGGGTAGCCGATGCCCGCGTAATCCTGCAGATAGCCGATGGCCGAGCCGCCGGGGCCACCCGGATTCACCAGGAGGGAGCCGATCCGCTCGCCGGGCCCGGTGGCCTTCACCCGGGAGACGGCCAGTTCGACGTCGCCGCCGTCCGGCTTGGCGTAGTCCAGCGGCGCCCTCATCGTCGTGCACTGGAATCCCCCGACGCCGCAGTCCCGCCAGCTCAGTTGTTGCGCGTAGTACGCCTTGAGCGCGGCAGGGACGGACAGCGAGGACGAGGAAGGTGAGGCGTTCGTCGAACTTTCGCTGCTGCAGCCGGAGATGAGGAGGCCGGCAGTGCCGAGCGCGATGGCGAAGATGCGGAACGGGCGCCTGGTGTCCATCCCCGGAGCGTAGTCGCCGTTCGGCGGCTCGCCCGATTCTCCGCCCGTACGGGTGAAAGCGGCGACCAGCGGTGATGACGACGAGCAGCGCCGCGCCGTGGTGATGAGCGTCGGTCCGAGTGGTGTCAGCCCGCGCGCAAGGCCATCGTCATCGCCTCCACCGCGAGCAGTGGCGCCACATTGCGGTCCAGCGCCCGACGGCAGGCGATCACCGCCTCTATCCGGCGCAGGGTGCGCTCGGGCGTGGACGAGCGGGCGATGCGGTCGAGGGCGTCCTGTGCGTCCGCATTGGCGATGGCGATCCGCGAGCCCAGCTGGATGGCCAGCACATCGCGGTAGAAGCCGGTCAGGTCGGTGAGCGCGAGATCGAGGCTGTCACGCTGGGTACGGGTCTTGCGGCGCTTCTGCCTGTCCTCCAGCTCCTTCATCACCCCCGCCGTGCCGCGCGGCATCCGCCCCCCGGCGACCGCGCCGAGCGCGGCCTTCATCTCCTCCGTCTCCTTGGCGTCGACCTCCTCCGAGACCTGCTTGGCGTCATCGGTGGCGGTGTCGATCAGCTCCTGGGCGGCCTTGAGACAGCCCCCGATGTCCTCGACCCGCAGCGGGAGCTTGAGTACGGCGGCCCGGCGGGAACGGGCTCTCTCGTCGGTGGCGAGCCGGCGGGCCCTGCCGATGTGGCCCTGGGTGGCACGGGCGGCGGACGCGGCCCGCTCCGGATCGATGCCGTCACGCCGGATCAGCACGTCGGCGACTGCGTCGACCGGGGGCGTGCGCAGCGTGAGATGACGGCAGCGGGAACGAATCGTGGGCAGCACGTCCTCGAGAGAGGGTGCGCAGAGCAGCCACACCGTGCGCGGCGCGGGCTCCTCGACCGCCTTCAGCAGGACGTTCCCCGCGCCTTCGGTGAGCCGGTCGGCGTCCTCCAGGACGATGACCTGCCAGCGGCCGACGGCCGGGGAGAGCTGGGCGCGGCGGACCAGCTCGCGGGTCTCCTTCACTCCGATGGAGAGCAGGTCCGTACGGACCACCTCGACATCGGCGTGCGTACCGATGAGGCTGGTGTGACAGCCGTCGCAGAAGCCGCAGCCCGGTGCGCCCCCCAGAGCGCGGTCGGGGCTGGTGCACTGGAGTGCGGCGGCGAAGGCTCGGGCGGCCGTGGCACGGCCGGAACCAGGTGGCCCGGTGAACAACCAGGCATGGGTCATCTTCGACCCCGGCGGCACCGGCTCCCCCGCAGCGTCGGCGGTGACCAGCGCATCGGCGTCCCGAGCGGCGGCACCGAGCTGCTCCTGCACCCGGTCCTGGCCGACCAGGTCGTGCCATACGGTCATGGGTCATCGCCCTTCCGGTGGTGTGCGGCCGCACGGCTGTCGTACGACGCGGCCGCGCGGCTGTGATGTCACTGCTTGCCGATCCGGCGTTCCCTGCCCGGATCCGGCGTACCCGACCGGGTCCCGCTTGCCCGGACCCGATCCCGCGTCCCCGGCCCAGGCCCCGCTTGCCCGGCCCGCAACCCGCTTTCCTCGCATCCGGATCCGGCCTCCGGTCCGGGTCCCGGATCCGGCACCCTCATCCGAACTCCCGATCCGTCTTCCCATTGTGGGGGACGGGTCTGACAATCCCGACAGCACGGTTGCCCGGCTGCCCGGCTGCCCGGCTGCCCGGCTGCCCGGCTGCCGGGATCGTCGGACCCGCCCGGCAGCCGTCGCGGATCAGCGGCGCGGTCGGCGTCCCCGGCCCGAGGGGCCCGAGCCCTCGTCGTCGCGATGGTCGCCGAGCAGTTCGTCCGCCAGCGTGGGCAGATCGTCCAGCGGAGTCTCCTCGGCCCAGTCGGGACGGGGACGCCGGCCCCGACGCTCCTGGCCCTCCTGACCGTCCCAGTGGTTCTGCACCGGCCGCGGCATGCCCGCGCCCGGATCGCCCATCTGCGGAAGCTCGCGCGTGCGCTCGTTCTCGCGCTCCGGCGCGGCGTCCGCCGGGCGCTCGTCACGGAAGATGCCCCGCGGAACCCGGTCCGACGGATTCACGTCCCGAGCGTTCCAGGCGCCACCACTGTCCCGGGTGTCCCGTACCGGAGGAAGCACCGTCGTCTCGTCCGCGGCACCAGCGGCTCCGGGCCGGTCGGACCGCTGGTCGGAGGGATCGTCCCGATCCGGCCGGTCGGACCGCTCCGACCGGTCGTGGATCTTCGGGATCATCGCCGTTTCGGCCTCGTCGGGCGGCGCGGTCGGGGTGACCGGCGAAGGCACCGGCTGTGTCACGTCGTTCGGGCTGACGATCGGTGTCGGCACCGTGATCTCGTTGTCCGGGACGGACGCCGCCGCGGCAGCCTCGGCGCGCGCCGCCTCCGCGGCGGCAGCCGCGTCGGCCTCGGCCTGCCGACGGGCCGCCTCGGACCGCAGCAGTGCCTCCTCGGCCTTGCGCTGCTTCTCCAGCCGCCGTGCCTCGGCCTCCTTGCGCAGCCGGGCCTCCTCCTCGGCCTGCCTGCGCAGCCGGGCCTGCTCGGCCTCGCGGGCCGCCTCCTCGGCCTCCAGCCTGACCCGCTCCTCCTCGGCCTTGCGCCGGGCCTCCTCGGCGCGCTGCCTGGCTTCCTCGGCCTGGCGTTCCTCCTCGCGCCGACGCGCCTCCTCCAGCTCGCGGCGCTTGCGCTCCTCCTCCTCGGCACGGAGCTTGGCGAGCTGTTCCTGCCGCTCGCGCTCCAGCCGCTCCTCCTCGGCCTTGCGGGCCGCTTCCTCCTCGGCCTTGCGCCGGGCCTCCTCCTCGGCCGCCCTGCGCGCCTCCTCCTGGGCCTTGATCTCGGCCTCGGAGAGCGGAAGGAGCTGGTCGAGCCGGTGGCGTACGACCGTGGTGATCGCTTCCGGATCCTGACCCGCGTCCACCACCAGGTAGCGGGTCGGGTCGGCGGCGGCCAGCGTCAGGAAACCGGACCGCACCCGGGCGTGGAACTCGGGCGGCTCGGACTCCAGCCGGTCGGGCGCCTCGGTGAACCGTTCCCGCGCGGTCTCCGGGTCGACGTCCAGCAGCACCGTCAGATGCGGTACGAGTCCGCTCGTCGCCCAGCGCGAGATCCGGGCGATCTCGGTCGGGGAGAGATCACGGCCCGCGCCCTGGTAGGCGACGGACGAGTCGATGTAGCGGTCGGAGATGACGATCGCGCCACGCTCCAACGCCGGACGGACGACCGAATCGACGTGCTCGGCGCGGTCGGCGGCGTACAGCAGTGCCTCGGCCCGGTTGGAGAGCCCGGCCGACGACACGTCGAGCAGGATCGAGCGCAGCCGCTTGCCGACCGGGGTCGCGCCCGGCTCGCGGGTGACGACGACCTCGTGGCCCTTGGCACGGATCCAATCGGCGAGCGCCTCGACCTGGGTGGACTTGCCGGCGCCGTCGCCACCCTCCAGGGCGAGGAAGAATCCGGTCGCGGCGGGGGCGACGGCCGGGTCGCCGCCGCGCAGCGCCTCACGCAGGTCGCGCCGCAGCGGCACGCCGGAACGGTCGTCCGTCCTGGCGAGGACGATCACGGCGACGGGCAGCAGCAGGGCACCGATCAGCATCAGGGCGAAGGCCGCTCCGCCGTGGGCGAAGACGAAGCCTCCGGCGGTCAGCCGGTGGGCGCCGATCGCCGCAGCCAGCAGCGGCCCCGCGAGCGCGCCGATCGCGATGAGGACCCGCACGACGGCCTGGAGGTGCTCCGTGGTCCTGGCCCGGCGGAACTCCTCGGTCTCCTGGTCGACCAGGACATGACCGGTGTGGGCGGCGACGCCCGCCGCGTAACCGGCGAGCACCGCGATCATGAGCACGGTCGCCGTGTCCGGCACGAGGCCCATGGCGAGGAGCGCGACACCGGTGACGGCGATGGCCAGGGCGAGCAGCCTGCGCCGCGACAGCGCGGGCAGCACCTTCCCGGCAGTACGGATGCCGACCCCGGTGGCCCCGGTCAGTCCGAGGACCAGCAGGGCGAAGGCGGCGGGTCCGCCGCCCAGCTCGGCGGCGTGCAGTACGGCGACGGCAGCGGCGGCGGCGATCGCTCCGGCGACCGCTGCCGAGGCGCCGACGATCAGCGGTACGGCTCCGGTGCGGCCCTTGTCGGGACCGCTGCCGGTCGACGGCCGACGCAGGCCCTCCAGCGGCGAACGCGGGCGGGGCGTCTGCGAGCCGGGCAGCTCCAGGAAGTACAGGGTCGAGATGGAGGCCGAGAAGAGCCCGGCCGCGACGTACGAGCCGAGGGCCGCCTGGTGGAGCGAGAACCATTCCAGGCCCGAGCCCAGCAGGTTGCCGATGAGCGTGGCGATCAGCAGGACGACCGCGGCGGCCGGAACGGCGGCGAAGTCGGTACGGAGGGAGAGCCGGCGCAGCGCGTCGAGGTGGTCGGGCAGGGGGCGTACCGCGGCGCCCTCGGGGGGCGGCGCGGGCAGCAGCGCCGGGGCCGCGCCGTCCTTGGCGACCGTCCACAGGCGTTCGCTCGCACCGACGACGAAGACGGTGATCAGGATCATCATGAGTGCCTTGTCGGGCATCCAGTCGATCCACAGCGGCGCGACGACCAGCAGCGCGAGCCGCAGCCCGTCCGTGCCGATCATCAGCCACCGCCGGTCCAGCGGTCCCCCTGGCGCGGTGAGCGTCGTCAGCGGCCCCAGGAGTACGGCTCCGAAGAGCAGGGTGGCAAGGATCCGGGCACCGAACACCGCGGCGACGGCGAACGCCGCCCCTCGGTACCCAGCTCCGAATGAGCCCTCAAGGACCGCCGCTTGCAGCGACATCAGCACCAGCACGAGAAGGGCGAGTGCATCGCCGATACCACCGACGAGCTGGGCGCTCCACAACCGCTTCAGCGGGGGAACGCGCAACAGGGCTCGTACGGCGCGCTCGCGTGAGTCTGCGGCAAGAGTGTCGGAGGTGGGGCTCACGACCGTTGGCTGCTCGGCTCGCGTCATCCGCCCAGCCTATCCGGAGCGGTGGGGTCCCCGGAGGCCACGCCCGAACATATGGGCGCCCGAGGGCGCTCCGGCCCCCGACGACCGAGGGGCGTGCCCTGTCCCTTCGGCTCCCGAGGGACGGGGGCCGGGCCCGGCGCCCACCCCCTGCCGGACCGTAACGGGCCCCGCCGCACGGGCCCCGCCCCTCGCGCACACCTCCGGTGCACAAACGCCGGAGGGGCCGGAAGACCCAGCCCCTCCGGCGATCGGAGCGCTCGTACGGTCAGTCCTCCACGGACGCCGCGGCCGCCTTCTTCGTCGCGGTCGCCTTCTTGGCGGTCGTCGTCTTCTTCGCCGCGGTCGTCTTCTTCGCCGCGGTCTTCTTCGCCGCCGTCTTCTTGGCCGCCGCCGTGGTCTTCTTGGCCACCGTCTTCTTCGCGGTCGCCTTCTTGGCAGGAGCCTTCTTCGCCGTCTTCTTCTTGGCGGGCCCCTTGGCGCGCTTCTCGGCGAGCAGCTCGTAGCCGCGCTCCGGCGTGATGGTCTCGACGCTGTCACCGGTCCGGAGCGTCGCGTTGGTCTCCCCGTCGGTGACGTAAGCACCGAAGCGCCCGTCCTTGACCACGACCGGAGCCCCGCTCACCGGGTCGGTTCCCAGCTCCTTCAGCGGCGGCTTGGCCGCGGCGCGGCCCCGCTGCTTGGGCTGGGCGTAGATCGCGAGGGCCTCGTCGAGGGTGATGTCGAACAGTTGTTCCTCGGAGGTCAGCGAACGCGAGTCCGTGCCCTTCTTCAGATACGGGCCGTAGCGGCCGTTCTGCGCGGTGATCTCCACGCCGTCGGCGTCCTCGCCGACGACACGCGGCAGCGACATCAGCTTGAGCGCGTCGGCCAGCGTCACCGTGTCCAGCGACATGGACTTGAAGAGCGAGGCGGTCCGCGGCTTCACCGCGTTCTTGCCGGTCTTCGGGGTGCCCTCGGGCAGCACCTCGGTGACGTACGGGCCGTAACGCCCGTCCTTCGCGATGATCTGGTGCCCGGTGATCGGGTCCGCACCGAGCTCGAAGTCGCCGCTCGGCTTGGCCAGCAGTTCCTCCGCGTACTCGACGGACAGCTCGTCGGGTGCCAGGTCCTCCGGCACGTCCGCGCGCTGGTGTCCCTCGGAGTCCTTCTCGCCGCGCTCGATGTACGGACCGTAACGACCGACCCGGAGCTTGATCTCGTTGCCGACGGGGAAGGAGGAGATCTCGCGCGCGTCGATCGCGCCGAGGTCGGTGACGAGCTCCTTCAGTCCGCCGAGGTGGTCGCCGTCGCCGTTGCCCGCGTCGGAGGCCGCGCCCGCTCCCGCCGTGTCGTCGCCGCCCGCACCGAAGTAGAAGCGCTTCAGCCACGGCACGGACTGGGCCTCGCCCCGCGCGATGCGGTCGAGGTCGTCCTCCATCTTCGCGGTGAAGTCGTAGTCGACGAGCCGGCCGAAGTGCTTCTCCAGCAGGTTGACCACGGCGAAGGAGAGGAAGGACGGGACGAGCGCCGTGCCCTTCTTGAAGACGTAGCCGCGGTCCAGGATCGTGCCGATGATCGAGGCGTACGTCGACGGGCGGCCGATCTCGCGCTCTTCGAGCTCCTTGACCAGCGAGGCCTCGGTGTATCGGGCCGGCGGCTTGGTGGCGTGCCCGTCGACCGAGATCTCCTCGGCGGAGAGCGCGTCACCCTCCGCGACCTGCGGGAGGCGCCGCTCACGGTCGTCGAGCTCGGCGTTCGGGTCGTCCGCGCCTTCCACGTAGGCCTTCATGAAGCCGTGGAAGGTGATCGTCTTGCCGGACGCGGAGAACTCGGCGTCGCGGCCGTCACTCGCCCGGCCGCCGATCTTGACGGTGACGGAGTTACCGACCGCGTCCTTCATCTGGGAGGCGACGGTCCGCTTCCAGATCAGCTCGTAGAGCCGGAACTGGTCGCCGCTGAGACCGGTCTCGGCCGGGGTGCGGAAGCGGTCGCCGGAGGGGCGGATCGCCTCGTGCGCCTCCTGCGCATTCTTGACCTTCCCGGCGTACGTGCGCGGCTTGTCCGGCAGGTAGTCGGCGCCGTACAGCTGCGTGACCTGTGCCCGCGCCGCGGAGACCGCGGTGTCCGAGAGGGTCGTGGAGTCCGTACGCATGTAGGTGATGAAGCCGTTCTCGTACAGCTTCTGCGCGACCTGCATGGTGGCCTTGGCACCGAAGCCCAGCTTCCGGCTCGCCTCCTGCTGGAGGGTCGTCGTACGGAACGGGGCGTAGGGGGAACGGCGGTACGGCTTCGACTCGACGGACCGCACGGCGAACGTGGCGTCGGCGAGCGCTGCGGCCAGGGCACGGGCGTTCGTCTCGTCCAGGTGCAGCACCTGGCCGGCACCGGACTTCAGCTGCCCGTCCGGACCGAAGTCACGGCCCTGGGCGACACGGCGGCCGTCGACCGCGCTGAGACGGGCGGCGAGCGTCGACGGATCGGAGGCGTCACCGGCGCGGCCGGTGCCGAATGTGCCGGTCAGGTCCCAGTACTCGGCGGAACGGAAGGCGATGCGCTCGCGCTCCCGCTCGACGACGAGACGGGTCGCCACGGACTGGACGCGGCCGGCCGACAGCCGCGGCATGACCTTCTTCCACAGGACCGGCGAGACCTCGTAGCCGTAGAGCCGGTCGAGGATACGGCGGGTCTCCTGGGCGTCGACCATGCGCTGGTTGAGCTCGCGCGGATTGGCGACGGCCTCCCGGATCGCGTCCTTGGTGATCTCGTGGAAGACCATCCGGTGGACCGGAACCTTGGGCTTCAGAACTTCCTGCAGGTGCCACGCGATGGCTTCGCCCTCGCGGTCCTCATCGGTGGCGAGGAAGAGTTCATCGGACTCGGCGAGCAGCTGCTTGAGCTTCCTGACCTGCGCCTTCTTGTCCGCGTTGACGACGTAGACGGGCTGGAAGTCATGCTCGACGTCGACGCCGAGCCGACGGACCTCGCCGGTGTACTCGTCGGGGACCTCGGCGGCGCCGTTCGGCAGGTCGCGGATGTGCCCGACGCTCGCCTCGACGACGTATCCGGGGCCGAGGTAGCCCTTGATCGTCTTCGCCTTGGCAGGCGACTCGACGATGACGAGTCGGCGGCCGCCCTGTGCGGTCTCGCTGGTCGGGGACAACTTCGCTCTTCTCTCCGGTCGACACTCAGTGGGCATCCGGGCAGCGCGCTGACGCTGCCGACGGTGCTGTCGCTGCGGAGTGTGACGGTACAACCCGCCCCCGTGTCAAACGGCAAAAGCCCGCAACGGCCACTCGAACGGTAACCCGACTTCCGCCATTCCTGCCGCCCGGACTGCCCGGCCCACCACACGCACGGCCGCTGCCTGCGGGTTTCCGGTCGCTGTGACAGCGGCGCGGGCGCAGGTGGCGAAGAGCGGTCGGTCCGGGCGTGTTCCCCGGCGCGGCCCACCGGGCCCCTCGGCTCCCGGCCGGGCCCGGTGGAGGGTGGATCAGATGCGGGTGAAACACCACACACCGAGGACGAGAAAGAGTACGCCGAACACAGTGGCGAGAGTGGCGGAAGCGATGGGGCTCACACCCTGCGCCACCGGCGCGCGGTGCAGCACGCGCGACCCCGTCCACAGCAGCAGCGCGGCGCCGAACAGCGCGAACGCCGTTCCGGCGAAGACCGCAGGTCCGCTCTCCATGCCCGTACGCCTTCCTGTCCCTGTCCGGCCGGGGCCTGTGCCGTCCGGTCAGGGGGAGGCTGCCACCCCGGGGCGTCGTGGACGCGAACCCCGGGTGAATGGCCGGATGCACGCGTCCCGGATCCACCGGCCCCGGCCGCGGGGAAGCGCGCAACCGCCACCCCGGGACACCTCCGGCCGAGGACCAACCGGAATCAGCGGCCTCTCACGGCGGGCCTCGGCGGTGAGGGAAAAGACACTGATGGCAAGGTCGCTCCTTACCTCGGGCGGTACGCACCCGAACCGGAACGGAGCCAAATGGCGGAGCCTGGTGCCGGGGACGGCCGACGGGCCCGGAGACCGTTGCCCAGAGCCGGGGAGGGAGCTCGGTGATCGGCCCCCGCACTGGTCCCCGGGGCCCGACCGGGGAACCGTGCCCGGCGTCCGCGCCCCGGAACGAAGGCGCACGCAGCAGCCACTGCCCCTCCCGGGCCCCGGAAGCACGGCCGCGCCATCAGCTCACCGGCCGCTCCGGCCCACCGGCAACATCAGCTCACCGGCCGCTCGGGCCCACCGGCAACGTCAGCTCACCGGTGCCACCGGCTCCAGGAAGCCTTCCTCGACCAGCAGCCGGATCGCCTGCGGGGTGCGGTCGCGCAGCAGCACCGGGTCCTCGTTCATCAACTGGGCGATCGCGTCCAGGATCCGGCCCGCGGGCAGCGTCCCGTCGCACACTCCCGCGAAGCCGGCGCCTACGGCATCGACCTTCGTCGCACGCCGCATGCCGCGGTTCTGACGGAGCACCACGTGCTCCGGGTCCTCCGCGCCCGGCAGTCCGACCTGTTCCTGCACGACCTCGGCGGCAAGAGTGAAATGCCCGGACAGGAGCGCCGCGTCGTCCTGTTCGCGGAGGTAGTCCTGACGGGCGAAGTGGGCCTGGACCGCCGGTCCCAGCGGCTGCTCCACGGCGTGCGGCCATTCCTCGATCACGACCGAGGGGTTCCCGGCCGCTGCCGCGGCGGACTTGCGCAAGGTGATCCAGCCGAAGCCGACGCCCTTGGTCTTGCGGGCCTCGAACTCGTCCAGCCAGGCGTCGTACCGCTCGGCGTACTCGGCGGGATCCGTGCGGTGGTCGCCACTGTCGCGCAGCCACAACTCCGCGTACTGCGTGACGTCCTGGACCTCACGCTGGACGATCCAGGCGTCGCAGCCGTGCGGCACCCAGGAACTCAGCCGGCTCTGCCACTCCTCGCCCTCGACGTGCTGCCAGTTGGCGAGAAAGTGGGCGTATCCGCCTTCGTTCAACCGGTCGCCCGACTGCTGTACCAGGGTCCGGCACAGGTCGTCGCCGCCCATGCCGCCGTCGCGGTAGGTGAGACGGGCTCCGGGCGAGATGACGAACGGCGGGTTGGAGACGATCAGGTCGTACGTCTCCGTGCCGACCGGCTCGTACAGGGATCCCAGACGCAACTCGGCCGCCGGGGCGCCGGACAGGGCGAGCGTCAGTCGGGTGAAATCCAGCGCGCGCGGGTTGAGGTCGGTGGCCGTGACCCGGGTGGCGTGCTGCGAGGCGTGCAGCGCCTGGATACCGGAGCCCGTACCGACATCGAGCGCGGAGGCGACAGACGTACGGACGGTGATCCCGGCGAGTGTGGTGGACGCCCCCCCGACGCCGAGCACCACGCCCTCCTCCCGCGAACCGATGCCGCCCGCGCCACCGACCGCGCAGCCCAGGTCGGAGACGATGTACCAGTCCTGTCCCTCGGGCCCGCCGTACGGCCGGACGTCGACCGTGGCCCGCACCTCTCCGTCGGCGGTACGGGTCACCCAGCCGTCCTCGATGCACTCGGCCAGGGGGAGCGCGGCACGGGCCCGCTCGTACGGGACGGGGTGTTGGAGCAGGAAGAGCCGCACCAGGGTGTCGAGCGGGGAGTCGCCCCGGGTGGCGCGCAGCGCCGGAACCGTCTCGCTGCGGGCGAGCGCGGCGTAGGCGGGCGCACCGAGCAGGTCGAGGAGCCCGTCGGCGGTGAAGGCGGCGGCGAGCAGGGCTTCGCGGAGCCGGGGCGAACGGTCGGGCGCGGGAAGACTGGTCGTACTCACCCACCCATTGTGGCCGTTCCCACTGACAACGGCAGCGGCCCGGCGCTCGCCGGGGGCGCCGGGCCGTGCGTGCAACGGCTGCCTCGACTACGACCGCCGCGACCGGACGGTCACGACTTCTTGTCGGGCGAGGCGGACGACGACGGGGACCCCGACTCCTGGGAGCCGGCGTTCGGCGGCACCGATGCCGTCGGCTTCTGGCAGCCCGTCTGCTTCGCCATCGCGGCGCCGACCTCACCGGACTGAAGCCTCTTCAGCGCCTCGTCACCGCTGGTGCTGATCTTGTTCAGCTCGTCCGCGATGCCCTTGAGGCCGTCGGCGAACTTCGCCTGGTCCTTCGTGTCGAGGGCATCGACCTTCTTCTGCAGGTTCGCGTACGCCACGGAGGAGGCGTTGAGCTCCTTCACGGCCTCCTTCTGCGTGGTCTCGCCGCCGTCGACCGGCGGCGCTCCCGCCGAGTCGACAGCCGCGCCGAGTGCCTTGTACGCCTGCGAGATCTGCTGGAAGGCGGCCGAGTCGGTCCTCTGGACATCGGCGGGCTTGCTGTTGTCGGCGGTCTGCTGCTGGATGGCGGCGTTGGCGTTCGCGATCTTCTGCAGTTGGGGCTTGACCTGGTCGCAGACCGTCTTCGCCCAGTCGTTCACCTTGTTGCTCTTGTCGTCGCTGCTGCAGCCCGACAGCGTAAGTACCAGTACCGCACCGCCGGACAGCGCGGCCGCAAGCTTCTTGTTCACCGGATCGGTCCCTTCCAAGGCTCTCGGCCCCGGAACTTACACGTCGGGCGCACTCCATCCGGGTGCCGAGCGTCCGATCAGTGAGCATTTGAAGCCATTTGCACCAAGGCAAATGAGGGAGATACAACTCACCCGCCCAGCCCTCGGGACATGGGAACAGGTGCGCGAGCAAGTGCGCGGTCGGGCATATCGGCCGGGCGGACAACCGAGTGATCGCCAGGCGGGCCGTCGGACGGACAACCGAGCGCACCACCGGACAGGCGGGGCTGAGCGCCGGAGAGAACACCGGGTGGACCGTCGGACAGACCACCGGGCGGACGCCGCATCATGATGCCTCGTCCGCCCGGAAGTCGCGTCACGGCAGATTACGTGCCGCAGCCTTCCTTACGTCGCCGCTTCACGAGACGGCTGCCTGGTCGGGCGACTCGGCGGGCCTGCCTCCTCCCCCGTCCCCACCGCTCGGGCCCTCTTCGTCCCCCACGGCGATCCCGCGCCGTTTGGAGACGTAGACCGCTCCGACGATGACGGCGACGGCGAGTACCGCCACCAGCGCCCGCACCCCGGCGCTCGCGTCGTGCCCGTAGCTGAACTGCACCACCGCCGGAGCGATGAGCAGCGCGACCAGGTTCATCACCTTGAGCAAGGGGTTGATCGCCGGCCCCGCCGTGTCCTTGAACGGGTCGCCGACCGTGTCACCGATGACGGTCGCGGCATGGGCCTCGCTGCCCTTGCCGCCATGATGACCGTCCTCGACGAGTTTCTTGGCGTTGTCCCACGCGCCGCCGGAGTTGGCGAGGAAGACCGCCATCAGCGTGCCGGTACCGATGGCGCCCGCGAGATACGAACCGAGCGCCCCGACACCGAGCGTGAACCCGACGGCGATCGGCGCCATGACCGCGAGCAGGCCCGGCGTGGCGAGCTCGCGCAGGGCGTCCTTGGTACAGATGTCGACGACCCGCCCGTACTCCGGCTTCTCGCTGTGGTCCATGATCCCGGGATGCTCGCGGAACTGCCGCCGCACCTCGTAGACCACGGCCCCGGCGGACCGGGACACCGCGTTGATCGCCAGCCCGGAGAAGAGGAAGACGACCGCGGCGCCGAGGATCAGCCCCACCAGATTGTTGGGCTGCGAGATGTCCAGGCTGAGTGTCATCTCCCCGGCCTTGGCCCCCACGTCTCCGACCGCGGTGGCGATCGCGTCGCGGTACGAGCCGAACAGCGCCGAGGCCGCCAGGACGGCGGTGGCGATGGCGATGCCCTTGGTGATGGCCTTGGTGGTGTTGCCGACGGCGTCCAGGTCGGTCAGGACCTGAGCACCGGCTCCGGTGACGTCACCGGACATCTCCGCGATGCCCTGCGCGTTGTCGGAAACCGGGCCGAAGGTGTCCATGGCCACGATGACACCGACGGTGGTGAGCAGCCCGGTCCCCGCGAGGGCCACCGCGAAGAGCGCCAGCATGATCGACGTGCCGCCGAGCAGGAACGCCCCGTAGACGCCCAGACCGATCAGCAGCGCCGTGTAGACGGCGGACTCCAGGCCGATCGAGATGCCGGCGAGTACGACGGTGGCCGGGCCGGTCAGCGAGGACTTGCCGATGTCCTTGACGGGACGGCGGCTGGTCTCGGTGAAGTAGCCGGTCAACTGCTGGATCAGAGCGGCCAGCACGATGCCGATGGCGACGGCCACCAGGGCGAAGACCCGCGGGTCGCCGCCGTGCGAGGTGATGGCGCTGTCGGTGACACCGGCCAGATCCGCGTACGAGGACGGCAGATGGACGAAGACCGCCACGGCCACCAGAACCAGCGAGATCACGGCGGAAATGAAGAATCCGCGGTTGATGGCGGTCATTCCGCTGCGGTCGGCACGCCGCGGGGCGACCGCGAAGATCCCGATCATCGCGGTGACCACACCGATCGCCGGGACGATCAGCGGGAAGGCCAGTCCGGAGTCGCCGAAGGCGGCCTTGCCGAGGATGAGCGCGGCGACGAGGGTCACGGCGTACGACTCGAAGAGGTCGGCCGCCATGCCCGCGCAGTCACCGACGTTGTCGCCCACGTTGTCTGCGATGGTGGCGGCGTTGCGCGGGTCGTCCTCCGGGATACCCTGCTCCACCTTGCCGACCAGGTCGGCGCCGACGTCCGCGGCCTTGGTGAAGATGCCGCCGCCGACCCTCATGAACATGGCGATCAGCGCGGCGCCGAGACCGAAGCCCTCCAGCACCTTGGGCGCGTCGGCGGCATAGACGAGGACGACGCAGGAAGCGCCGAGCAGGCCGAGACCCACGGTGATCATGCCGACCACGCCGCCGGTACGAAAAGCGATCTTCATCGCTCGGTGCGAAACAGCGGTGAGATCCTTTTCGGGTTCACCTTCCGCGGGAGTCGCCTCGCGCGCAGCAGCAGCCACGCGGACATTACTCCGTACGGCGAGTCGCATGCCGATGTATCCGGTGGTCGCCGAGAAAAGCGCACCCACCAGGAAGAACAACGAACGGCCGGCACGCTGCGACCAGTTGTCGGCCGGAAGCAGCAGAAGCAGGCAGAAGACCACGACCGCGAAGATGCCCACGGTGCGCAACTGCCGGGCCAGATAGGCATTCGCGCCTTCCTGGACAGCGGCCGCGATCTCCTTCATGCGGTCGGTTCCCTCACCGGCCGCCAGCACCTGCCGCACCAACAGCCGGGCTACGACCAGCGCGGCCACGGCGACGGCCGCGACGACGATCACGATGACGCGGTTGTCATGGGTGAGCACCGCGTCCGCGAGCGACACGGGGCGATCGAAGGGTGTGACACCGGAAGGTGCGGAACCGGAAGGTGCGGAAAATGCGGAATCTTGCGTCAGTCCTGCCAGTGGGGTGTTGAAGAACTCCGCCATACGTCCTCCTTGACGCTCAGCGCTCAAGACGTGGACGGATTGTAAGGAGCGGAAGCTGATCAAAACAGTGCGCGGTAAATGTAATTGACCTTCGCGGGTGGATCAACAAATGATCGCGACAGTGGATCTACCCGAATACAGTAATGGGGCAGGCACATTTTCCGTAGATCATTGATCGGACGGAAATGAAAAGAGGCCCTGCTCAGCAGGGCCTCGAAAGGCGGATCAAGGAATTGATCCGAGAAGTCATTCGGCGGGATCGCCACGGACGTACCCGCCTGTGGCGCCTGCCTGCGGAGCCTCAGGGAAGCACGGTCACGGGCGTCTTCGGCCAGCTCATACGGATCACTCCGCCCTTGACTCCCGATCTGACTTCCACATCGTCGACGAGGCCGCTGATGACCGCGAGACCCATCTCGTCCTCGCCATCGGCGTCGGTCTCGGGTTCCGGCTCATCGAGCCCCACGCCGGGCGTGGCGCCGCGTGCCGCGGAGGCTCCGGCGGGCCCATCGGAAGCGGACTCGGCGCCCGGTCCGGGCACCTCGTCGCCGACCTCGACGGAGAAGGACTTCTCCTCTTCGGTCAGAACGACGGAGACGGGAGCGGTGATGCCATGACTGCGATGCAGCCCGACTGCGCGGCTGCAGGCTTCACCGACGGCGAGTCTGACCTCGTCGAGCGCGGCTTCGTCGACACCCGCCCGGCGCGCCACGGCGGCCGCCACGAGGCGGGCCGTCCTGACGTGTTCGGGCTGGGCACTGAAGCGGAGTTCAACGGTGGCCATGCGATCCCCTTCAGACGTACGGGCGTGCACCCCAGGGACCCGGGCACACTGCCCGGCCCCCGGCTCTTCTTCCGGTCTTTTCCCGGTCTTCGGTTCGGTCTTCAGTTCGATCTTCCGGCCTTCTGGCGGTCTCGCTCCGGCCCCGCTCCGGAACCGACGAGCCCGTCGGCCGACCGAGCCGGTCGTCGACCGGCGCGCAAACCTACAGCTGCCGACCGGCCGGGAGAATCCCACCCGGCGGTCAGCCCGTTCTCAGCGGCCCCGCACAACCGGCGACCGACCGACCGGCGGTCCTGCCCGACGGGCCCTCGGCCGCCGGATGGCGGACAGACCGCCGAGCGACCGAACGCCGACCAGCTACCGGACGATCGTTCGACCGGTCCGGAGTGTCGATCTTCCAGCTCCCCGGCCACTGACCGCCTCGCTGGCCCACCATCCGGCCGACTGGCTGCCTGCGATCCAATCGGCCGCCAGACCCACCAGACCCACCAGACCCGCCGACGTTGCACCGGTCGCCTGTGACAGCTGCCGGTACCGCGGTCGGCCACCGGACCGGTCTGCAGCCGATCCGACGAGCGGACCGGCCACGGCCCGGGTGTCAGTCGGTGGCCGCTACGGCCTCGTCGACCGTGGTGTGAATCGGGAACACCTTGGTCAGACCGGTGATCCGGAAGATCTTGAGAATGCGCTCCTGGTTGCAGACCAGGCGCAACGAGCCCTCATGGGCCCGGACACGCTTCAGGCCGCCCACGAGCACGCCGAGGCCGGTGGAGTCGAGGAAGTCGACGCCTTCCATGTCGACAACCAGGTGGTAGCTGCCGTCATTCACCAACTCGACCAACTGCTCGCGCAGCTTGGGCGCGGTATACACATCAATCTCGCCACCGACCTCGACGACCGTACGGTCGCCACCAGGGCCGGACACATTGCGAGTCGACAAGGACAGGTCCACGGATCCTCCAGCACCTTGCTATCGAGCGGTCGCCCCTCGGTCTCCCCGGCGGAGCCGGGGGACGGATCGCCAGCCGCGATGGCATTCAATCACTTACCAGCAGCCATGCACGACGCCTTGGGACCATTGTCCGTCACGCCAGTGACACACTCGGTGCCGATGGCCAAGAATCACCGCCCCAGTCGACCGGCCGAGAACAGGGACTCCCGCCCCTCTCCCGCCATGGTCCTCGACCGACTCGCCGCAGCGGCGGGCCGGTCCGCGCGCATCACTCATACGGAGCACTTGCCCCCGCGTACGGGAACCCATGCCATCTGGCCCGATCGCATCCGGCCAGAAGTGATCGCCGCGATCCAGGAGGCGGGGATCGATCACCCCTGGGCGCATCAGGCCGCCGCCGCCGAGCACGCACTGGACGGCGAATCCGTGATCATCGCCACTGGCACGGCGTCCGGCAAGTCGCTCGCCTACCTCACCCCGGTCCTCACTGCCCTGCTCGACGGCTCCGAGGCCCCGAACGGCCGGGGCGCGACCGCCCTGTATCTCGCCCCCACCAAGGCCCTGGCCGCCGACCAGAGGCGGGCGGTGAAGGAACTCGCCTCCCCCCTCGGCAACGCCGTCAGGCCTGCGGTCTACGACGGCGACACCCCCGTCGAGGAACGCGAGTGGGTGCGTCAGTACGCCAATTACGTGCTGACCAACCCCGACATTCTGCACCGCGGAATACTCCCGTCCCACCCACGCTGGTCCTCCTTCCTGCGCGCCCTGCGTTTCGTGGTCATCGACGAGTGCCACACCTACCGCGGTGTCTTCGGCTCCCACGTGGCCCAGGTGGTGCGCCGCCTTCGCCGCCTGTGCGCCCGCTACGGATCGAATCCGGTCTTCCTCCTCGCCTCGGCCACCGCGGCGGAGCCCTCCGTCGCGGCCGGACGCCTCACCGGTCTCCCGGTCCAGGAGGTCGCCGACGACGCCTCGCCCCGCGGCGAACTGGTCTTCGCCCTGTGGGAGCCGCCCCTGACCGAACTGCACGGCGAGAAGGGTGCGCCCGTCCGCCGTACCGCCACCGCCGAGACCGCCGACCTCCTCACCGATCTGACCGTCCAAGGCGTCCGCTCGGTCGCCTTCGTGCGCTCCCGGCGTGGCGCCGAGCTGATCTCCGTCATCGCCAAGGAGCGCCTCGCCGAGGTGGACCGCTCCCTCCCCTCCCGGGTCGCGGCCTACCGAGGGGGCTATCTCCCCGAGGAACGCCGCGCCCTGGAGCGCGCCCTGCACTCCGGCCGGCTGCTCGGTCTGGCCGCCACCACCGCCCTCGAACTCGGCGTCGACGTCTCCGGCCTGGACGCCGTCGTCATCGCGGGCTATCCCGGCACCAGGGCGTCGCTGTGGCAGCAGGCCGGCCGCGCCGGTCGCTCCGGCCAGGGCGCCCTGGCGGTCCTGGTGGCTCGCGACGACCCGCTGGACACCTTCCTCGTCCATCACCCCGAGGCGCTGTTCCAGCAGCCCGTGGAGTCGACGGTGCTCGACCCGGACAACCCGTACGTCCTCGCCCCGCACCTGTGCGCCGCCGCTGCGGAGCTCCCGCTCACCGAGCCCGATCTGGAGATCTTCGGCCCGGCCGCGGCCGAACTGCTGCCGCAGCTGGAGACCGCGAAGCTGCTGCGCAAACGGACATCGGGCTGGCACTGGACCCGCCGCGAGCGCGCCGCCGATCTCACCGACATCCGGGGCGAGGGCGGCCGCCCCGTCCAGATCGTCGAGGAAGGCACTGGGCGGCTGCTGGGCACCGTGGACGAATCGGCCGCACACACCGCCGTTCACGAAGGCGCCGTCCATCTCCACCAGGGCCGCACCTATCTGGTCCGGAAGCTGGATCTGGAGGACTCCGTGGCCCTGGTGGAGCAAGCCGACCCGCCGTACTCGACGACCGCCCGCGACACCACCGCCATCGCCGTGCTGGAGACCGACACCGAGGTCCCGTGGGGCGACGGGCGGCTCTGTTACGGCTCCGTGGAGGTCACCAACCAGGTCGTCTCCTTCCTGCGTCGCAAACTGATCACCGGCGAGGTTCTCGGCGAGACCAAACTGGATCTGCCGCCTCGCACTCTGCGCACGCGCGCCGTGTGGTGGACGGTCACCCAGGACCAACTCGACGCCGCGCGTGTCAACCCGGAGATCCTGGGCGGCGCCCTGCATGCCGCGGAACACGCGTCGATCGGGATGCTGCCGCTCTTCGCCACCTGCGACCGATGGGACATCGGTGGTGTCTCCGTACCGCTGCACCCGGACACCCTGCTGCCCACGGTCTTCGTGTACGACGGCCATCCGGGCGGCGCCGGCTTCGCCGAGCGGGCCTTTCACACCGCCCGTGCGTGGCTGACCGCCACCCGTCAGGCCATCGCGTCCTGCGAATGCGAGGCCGGCTGCCCGTCCTGCATCCAGTCCCCCAAGTGCGGCAACGGCAATGATCCGCTGCACAAACGCGGCGCCGTACGCCTGCTCGGCGAACTCCTCCGATCCGCTCCGCCGGACTCCGGGGGGTCGCCGAACCCTCCGGAACCGTCTAGGGCGGCGGGGCCGCCCCCCTCTGCGGAGCTGCTCCCTCCGGAGCCACCGGAAACAGCGGCTCCGGAGAGTCGTGAACGGCCACCGGAGGGCCCGCCCGGGATCTGACCGTCGGCTCGTACGGCCCGAAGCGCACGCCGGCCGTCACATCGGCGATCTCACCGCGCACCGTGCACAGAACCACCACCGCCCCCTGTGCCTCGGCGACCTCCTCTGCCGCCTCGCATGCCTCCTCAGGCCCTCGCAGGGCCCGGTCGGCCGCTGCCAGGGCTGCCAGGTCCGCCGCTCCACCGGCCCTGTGCCGGGCGACCACCACCTGCCCGAGCGCCAGCACGACGGCGAACACCGCGCACAACGTCGCCGCGGTCATCGCCACCCACACCGTCGCGAGGCCTCTGTCTCGGACCGGGCCTCTGTCCCGGACCGGGGCTCTGTCCCGGACCGGGGCCCGCTCCCGGTCGCGGCCGCGCCTCCCTTGCCCGTGCAACCACCCGCTGACGGTCTTCCGAGTGCCCTCTCCCTTCCGCGTCACGGCGTCGTCGCCCCCACCGTGTCCTCGGCGAGCGCCGCCGCGTCCGCATGCAGCGTCAGGGCCAGTGGGCCGAGTCCGGGCATCGGCGCCGACACCCGTACCCGCCACAGCTCCCCGGCTCGCTCCATCGCTACTTCAGCCCCGTCGGGTGCCGCCGAACGAGTGACTTCCAGCGCCTGCGCCTCCGGTTCCGAGCGGGCCGCCGCCCTCGCCCCGGCTCTGGCCGCGTCCACGCACCGGATCTGGGCGGAGGCGGCCATCAGAGCCCAGACCAGCGCAAGAGCGAACACCGCCAGCACCGGAACCGCGACGGCTGCCTCCGCCGTCACCGCACCCCGGTCCCCGGCCTCGCCCGCGGCACGGCCGCAACCCTCGTCGCACGCCCCGGAACCTTTCCTAGAACTTCGCATCGAGCGCGTCCTTGAGCAGCGACTGCAGCGCGGACATGACCGGCTGGCTGGTGACCACCTTGTAGAGCACCGCCGCGAACGCACAGGCCGCGATCGTCCCCACCGCATATTCGGATGTCGTCATTCCGTTGTCCGACCGGACTCGGCCGAGCAGGCTCCGCACCCAGCCCCTGATTCGTTGCACCATTTCGACCCCCGTGAAATCAATAATTCATATGGAATGGATATTTACTGGTGGTTTTCTTTCAGCCGGTGCGAAGCAGACCGGTCGCCAGCCCGATCACCACCGGAGCCACCCCGACCGCCAGGAACGCGGGCAGAAAGCAGAGCCCGACCGGTGCGGTGATCAGCACGCCGGCCCGCTGGGCACGCGCCACGGCCGCACTCGCCCGTTCGGCCCGCATCGCCTCGGCCAGCCGCGCCACCGGTTCCGCCGCCGGAGCCCCGGTCGATCCCGCCCGGTCCAGGCAACGGGACAGCGCACCGGCGCCCGGTATGTCCCCGAACCTCCTCCAGGCCACCGCAGGTTCACCACCGAGCCTGATCTCCGCCGCCGTGCGCGCCAGGCGCACGCCAACCGGTCCCCCCAGCGACTCCCCCACCGCCTCCGCCGCCTCCCGGGGTCCGGCTCCGGAAGAGACACAGGCCGCCAAGAGGTCGGCTGCCAGTGGGAGTTGGCGCGTGAACTCCGCCACCTCCGCCGCCCCGGCCTCCGGTTCACGCCTACGCAGGGTCCGCTGCCACCACCAGGCACCGAACGCCCCTGCCAACCCGATCACGTACCCCGGCAGGCCACCGACCAGGATCACGCCCGCCGCCACGGCGCCCAGGACCGTGATCCATTCCTTCGCCCGCGCCCCGGGCACCGTCCACCCGCGTCGGCGCCGCTCCGGGCCGGTCGACAGCAGCACCGCCCCCCGACGCAGCACCGTCCGCCTCCGTCGCCGTGCAGTGAGGGCAAGGGCCAGATACGCGACCGCGCCCAGGACCGCCCACAGAGCCGCCGTGTGGTGGGCGGAGTCTCCGGTGGCCGCGTTCACGCCGTCTCCCCCGCCCGTACGATCCGGCCGGCCCAACAGAGCCCTGCCGCCTCCAGCACTCCGCCTACCACCAGACAGACGAGCCCGGCCGGTGTGTGCAGCAGCACCGCCAACGGATCGGCCCCGAGTGCCGCTCCCAGCCCCAGGCCCAGCACCGGCAGCAGCGCCAGCACGGCCACCGTCGACCAGGCACCCGCCAGTTGAGCCCGCAACTCCTCCCGTCTGCGCCGCTCGGACCGCAGTGCGCCCTCCAGGCGGTCCAGGCCCGCGGCGAGCCCGGCCCCGCCGTCCACCGCCACCCGCCAGCAGGCCGCCACCCCGGCAAGCCCGTCCAGACCCGGCTCCCGCGCCGCCTGCCCGAGCGCCGCCGGCACATCGCCACCGAACCGCGCCGCAGCCGACACACCGGCCTCCGCCGTCCCCATCACCCCGGTCCCACGGACAGCTACGAGCAACGCCTGCCCCGGCTCATGCCCGGCCCGCAGCTCACCCACGACGGCCCCGCACAGCGACACCACCCCGGCTGCCCTGCGTTCCCGCTCCTGCATCAGAGCCCGTCTCCGCAGCCACCGCCCCGTCAACGGCACCGCCACCATCCCTGCCATTAACGGCAGCACGGACTTCCCCAGTACAGCGATGGCCAGCGCCACCGGCAGGCAGAGCCACTCCCGTCGTCGGCTCAACCGTTGCCGGACCTCTGCCCGAATCCGCTCCCAGCGCGCATGCAACGGAGACTCGACCGCCCCGTCGACGAACAGCACCCGGGCCCTCCGTAGCCGCTGGTCCTGCGCCACCACCAGCCAGACCGTCACCGCGACGGACAGGACCACCGCGCAACTCGCGCTCTCCGACAGCACCGTCGTCGTACCGCCGCTCACAGCGCACCCCCGATCAGCGACCGCAGCCGGTCCCAACCCGGCTCCCGCACGAATCCGTCGGCACCCCAGCTCAACGCCGGTACGGTCACCACCAGCCCGGCCGCATCACGCTCCAGGACCTGCACCTCGGCGATCCGCCGCTGTCCGGTCCGGTCCCGCACGAGATGGACCACCACCGACAGCGCAGCCGCCAACTGGCTGTGAAGCGCCGTCCGGTCCAGCCCCGCCGCAGTGCCCAATGCCTCAAGGCGGGCCGGGACGTGCTCGGCGGCATTCGCGTGAACCGTCCCGCAGCCGCCCTCGTGGCCCGTGTTCAGGGCGGCCAGCAGCTCGGTGACCTCAGCGCCCCTGACCTCTCCGACCACCAGCCGGTCGGGCCGCATGCGCAACGCCTGCCGCACCAGATCGCGAAGGGTCACCCGCCCCGCCCCCTCCTGATTGGCGGGGCGCGACTCCAGGCGCACCACGTGCGGGTGATCCGGCCGCAGCTCCGCGGAGTCCTCGGCGAGCACGATTCGCTCACGCTCCCCGACGGCACCCAGCAGGCTCGACAGGAGGGTCGTCTTCCCGGCCCCTGTCCCCCCACTGATCAGATACGAGACCCGGGCCTCCACCAGCGCCTCGAGCACCCGGTCACCGCCCGGCGGCACGGTCCCCGCCGCGACCAGCTCCGTCAGCGAGAAGGCCCGGGGCCGCACCACCCGCAGCGAGAGGCACGTCGAGCCGACGGACACCGGCGGCAGCACGGCATGCATACGGGTGCCGTCCGGCAGCCGAGCGTCCACCCAGGGCCGGGCGTCGTCCAGCCGCCGACCCGCCACGGCCGCCAGCCGTTGCGCCAGCCTGCGCACCGCCGCGGCATCCCGGAAGCTCACCCCGGTGAGTTCGAGCCCGCCGCCCCGGTCCACCCATACCCGGTCCGGTGCGGAAACCAGCACATCCGTCACCGCCGGGTCGGCGAGCAACGGCTCCAGCACCCCGGTGCCGACCAGTTCGCCGCGCAACTCATCGGCCGCACCCAGCACTTCGGCATCGCCGAGCAGCCGCCCCTGGGCTCGCAGCGCGGCCGCGACCCCGGCCGGGGTCGGGGCGGCGCCGCTCTGCGCCAGCCGTTGCCGTACGGCGTCGAGGAGCGTCTCCGTCATGACGCACCTCCTCCGGCACGTCCGCCCGCACCCTCCGGGACGAGGGCTTGCTCCCAGAACGCCGTACAGAATCTGGCCAGCGGGTCGCGCGCACGGCCGCCGGGCGGCGCGCCGTCGTCCTGGTCCGCCAGGAGCCCGCCGTCGACCGGGAGTTCACCGGCTAGCGGCAAGCCGAGCGCCTGCGCCACCCACCGCTCGTCGAGACCCGCCGCGTACGGGCCGCGGACGACCACCCGAAGATCGTTCAGGACCATCCCGGCCATCGACGCCACCCGTTTCGCCGCCGCGACCGCACGAAGCTCCCCGGGGACCACCAACAGCCCGAGGTCCAGCTGCGAGAGAGCCTCGGCCACCGACTCGTCCACCCGGCGCGGCAGGTCGACGACCACCACCCCGCCGAGCCTGCGCCCGGCGGCCAGCACGGCCTGCATGGCCCGGGGCGGGATGACCACCCAGTCGTCGCGGCCCCAGCTGAGCACCCGCAACCCGTGCAGTGAGGGCAGCGACTCCTCCAGCGCGCGTCCGCCGACTCGCCCCTTGGAATGGGCGAAATCCGGCCATCTCATTCCCTCGGCCCGTTCTGCACCCAGCAGCACATCGATGCCCCCACCGAGCGGGTCACCGTCGATCAGCATGGTCCGCCGCCCGGCCCTGGCTGCGGTCACCGCGAGGGCACAGGCCAGCGTGGACGCGCCGGAACCGCCCCGTCCGCCGATCACCCCGACGGTGAGCGCCGGCCGGCCCACGCCTTCCGCCGCATTGGCGATCTGGTCGACGAGCCAGCCTTCCGAATCGGGCAGCCTCAGCACATACTCGGCCCCGATCTCCACGGCGCGACGCCAGACATCCGGGACGTCCTGGTCCCGGCCGACCAGCATCACGCCGCGCCTGCGCACGGCTCCGCGGCACCGCTGGGCGGCATCGTCCCCCACGAGAACGATCGGCGCCTGCTCCCAACCGCCCCTGCGTTCGGGCAGCGAATGATGAACTTCCGGTTCAGCTCCGGCGGCCGCGCACAGCCTCAGCAGATCATCGAGGAGTTCCACATCCTCGGTCACGATCAGCGGTCCACCCTGCCGCGCTTCGGCGATCGGCAGACGATCCCGTGCGATGGAATCAGCCACGATCTCCGCCCCCTTCCCACTGCACCTTCCTCATGGTTCGCGATGATCTCGGAGCGTTCCGAGATCGGCGATTCCACGACCCGCGCACTTCGCGGCTGGAATCACCGTGCAGCGCTTCGGGAAATCGTGTGGATCTTGCTCGAAAACTGTGGACAACTCCGTCGTTGTGAATATCTCCGTCGCCCATACCGGCGACTTCCGGAGAGCACCCCTTCCGCTACACACCGTGACGGTTCATGATGGCGGGAGCGGGCCGAGAAGTGGGCCGTCACGGCAGAAATGGAGGCAGAATGCTTGATTCCGAACAGCAGAAACGCGTCCGGACATGCGACGACCCCCGCCGGGGGGGAGAGCGGGGGTCGTCCCCACGGCCGACTCGGGGGGGGGAGGAGCCGGACCGGGTTAGCACGGTCGCGAACGATCCGTGACTTCCATGGTGTACCCGAGAGCCTTCTCAGGCAAACCCACGCGCCAGAGTTTACGCCGAATGGTGGCCCCCTATGCTCTGCCTTGTGGAAAACCGCTTCTTGCCGCGCACAGCAGCCTTCTTCGACCTGGACAAGACGGTCATTGCGAAGTCTTCGACGCTGACCTTCAGCAAGTCCTTCTACCAAGGCGGACTGATCAACCGCCGCGCTGTACTGCGCACCGCGTACGCACAGTTCGTGTTCCTTGCCGGGGGTGCAGATCACGACCAGATGGAGCGGATGCGGGAATACCTCTCCGCACTCTGCAAGGGCTGGAACGTCCGACAAGTGAAGGAAATCGTCGCCGAGACCCTGCACGATCTGATCGACCCGATCATCTACGACGAAGCAGCGACGCTCATCGAGGAACACCACACCGCCGGACGCGACGTGGTGATCGTCTCGACCTCGGGCGCCGAGGTCGTCGAACCGATCGGTGAGCTGCTCGGCGCCGACCGAGTCGTCGCCACTCGAATGGTCGTCGGGGAGGACGGCTGTTTCACCGGTGAAGTGGAGTACTACGCGTACGGGCCGACGAAGGCCGAGGCGATCAAGGCGCTCGCGGTGTCGGAGGGATACGACCTGTCGCGCTGCTACGCCTACAGCGATTCCGCCACCGATGTACCGATGCTGGAGTCGGTCGGGCACCCGCACGCGGTCAATCCGGACCGCGCGCTGCGGCGCGAAGCGACCCTCCGCGAGTGGCCGATTCTCGTCTTCGACCGACCGGTCCGACTCAAGCAACGACTGCCCTCGTTCTCCCTGCCACCGCGCCCCGCGCTGGTCGCAGCGGCAGCGGTGGGCGCGGCGGCCGTCACAGCGGGACTCGTCTGGTACACCTCCCGCCGCCGCTCCACCGCCTCCTCCCTCTGAAGCACGGGGCCGAACGACGCTCCGAACGCATCTTCGACCCACCCTTCCCTCCACGGCCCCCCGACCAACGAACACCCCAGCCGATCGGCCCCGTTCACCCATCCAGCCCATTTGTCCAACTCGCCCGTAATTGAACCTAAAAGTAAAGAAGTGTGGCCAGCACTACCGCTCACCACGGGGCTGGAGTACAAAGGACTCAACGGCCCGCGAGACCAAGGACATCCGAGAGGATTACCTGTAACGCAGAGAAGGCCCCACGGACCGAGCATGAAAACCGAGCACCCACGCGACGTCGACCCGTCGATTACGGGCCAGCCGCACCAGGGAACGGGCGAAGTCCCCGACCTGATGGGCACATATCGAGGACGCATGGTAACTGGGTAGACATGCCAGCGGCGGTACCGAGGACGGTACCGCCGCAACCCTTTTACGGGGCCGAGAAGTTACTCGGGTGAAGTTATCGCGGTGGAGTTACGGACCCGAGCCAGGGCTCCGGAGTCACAGAGACAAAGCCACGCCGATGGAACCCATGCGCCACGGGCCCGCCTCGTTGCGGCACGTCGACGTCCCGCCGCCCCATTAGGCGGCGCCGCGCTGAAGGGCCTCGCACACTGCCGTCGATTCCCTGACGCCCAGCTCCACGGCGCGCCCGCAGTGCGCGATCCAGGCCGCCATCCCGGCCGGCGTCCCCGAAAGGTAGCCGTCGAACGCCGCCAGGTACGCCGCGCGGCCCTGTTCGGCATGGCCCACCTCGGCCGGGCAGATCGATTTGGGGTCGAGCCCGCTCCCGATCAGCACGATCCGCTCGGCGGTCCGAGCGACGAGGCCGTTGTACGAGCCGAAGGGGCGCAGGGCCAGTAGTTCACCGTGCACGACCGCCGCCGTCACCAGTGCGGGCGCCGCAGTACCGGAGAGGATCAATCCGGAGAGCCCCTCCAGCCTCCCGGCCACTTCGTCGGCATCCGGCAGCGGCGCTTCGATCAGCGGCTCGTCCACGGGTTCGCCCGCCAGCCGTGGCCGGCCGACAGCTTCCTCGGGCTCCGCGCCACCGGCCGCAACCAGATGCAGCCGCGCCAGGACCCGCAGCGGCGACTGCCGCCAGATGGAAAGGAGTTGACCTGCTTCGGCGGTCAGCCTCAGGGCGGCCCCGATCACATGCGCCTCGCCGTCGCCGCTGAAATCGGTGCGCCGCCGCACCTCCTCCAGGTTCCAGTCGGCACCGGACAGCGCCGCCGAGCCGCGGGCGCCGCGCAGGGCCGCTTCCGCGGTGACCTCGTTGCTGCGGCGGCGCATGACGCGGTGACCGTAGACCCGGTCGACGGCCTTGCGTACGGAGTCCACCGCATCGGCGACTCCCGGCAGAGCGCCCAGGGCGGCAAGCGGATCAGAGGCAGTCGTACTCATAAGTAGGGAGGCTACGCGCCCCTCACTCGGATACCGCCCGGGAGTGGTCATCTTCACGAAACGTGACAGCAGTCCGCAATTGCGCCGCTACCCTAGGTGAACATGAAGATCGCTTTCGTAGGGAAGGGCGGCAGCGGCAAGACCACGCTGTCCTCGCTCTTCATCCGCCACCTTGCCGCCAATGAAGCCCATGTCGTCGCGGTGGACGCCGACATCAACCAGCACCTCGGAGCCGCACTCGGTCTCGATGACCAGGAGGCCACGGCACTGCCCGCCATGGGGGCCCAGCTACCGCTGATCAAGGAGTATCTGCGCGGCAGCAACCCCCGTATCGCCTCCGTCGAGACGATGATCAAAACGACTCCGCCCGGCGAGGGCTCGCGGCTGCTGAAGGTCCGCGAGGACAACCCGATCTACGACGCGTGCGCCCGCACGGTCCGGCTCGACGACGGGGAGATCCGGCTGATGGCCACCGGCCCGTTCACGGAGTCGGACCTGGGCGTGGCCTGCTATCACTCCAAGGTCGGCGCGGTCGAGCTCTGCCTCAACCATCTCGTCGACGGCCCCGACGACTATGTCGTCGTCGACATGACAGCGGGCTCGGACTCCTTCGCCTCCGGGATGTTCACCCGCTTCGACATGACGTTCCTGGTCGCAGAGCCCACCCGTAAGGGTGTCTCGGTCTACCGCCAGTACAAGGAGTACGCGCGGGACTTCGGGGTCGCACTGAAGGTCATCGGCAACAAGGTGCAGGGTGAGGACGATCTGGACTTCCTGCGCGCCGAGGTGGGAAACGACCTGCTGGTCAGCGTCGGGCACTCCGACTGGGTACGCGCGATGGAGAAGGGCAGGCCCGGCCGTTTCGAACTGCTTGAGGCGGACAACAGGATGGCCCTGCAGGCGCTGCAGAACGCGGCGGAGGATTCGTACGAGCAACGTGACTGGGAGCGCTACACGCGACAGATGGTGCACTTCCATCTGAAGAACGCGGAGAGCTGGGGCAACGAGAAGACGGGCGCCGATCTGGCTGCCCAGGTCGACCCCGCCTTCGTGCTCGACGAACGGTTCGCGCAGACCGGCGCCGCTCAGCCTGCCTGATCGGCCGGCGCCCCGGCCTGGAGCACGCGCTCTTCCCGCCGGGGTGCCGTTGCGCCTTCGCCTGCCGGCCACGGCCGAAAGGCGCGCAACCCAGCCGCCTTGCGCAACCGTCGGACGGTCCCGACCGGGCCCACCGAGCGCGGTCGGCGAGCCCGGGCGACAGGCACGACAGGAGAGCGCGCCCGGAGAATGATGTCAATCAGCTGGTGCTGTGACCGGCCTGATCCGCGCCGGACTCCGCGTGAGCCTTGCCGACGCCCGATGCCCTGCCCACATCCGACGCGGTGCCGGCATCCGACCCCCTGCCGGATTCCGCCCCCGCGTTCCCGGCTTCGCCGAGGAGCTCCGCCCAGCCCTTCGCCGGGGCCTGCCCGACATCAAGGGTTCAGAGCTTCGCCAGCGTTGCCGGGTTCTGTGCGTCCAGCCAGTCGGCCAGCTGCCGGAAGGACACGCAGCGGACGCCCTCCTTGGTGCAGACCGTCGCGATGGTCTCCTCGACGGCGCGCATGTATGTGCCACCGTTCCAGGATTCGAAGTGATTGCCGATGATCAGCGGAGCACGGTTTCCTTCGTATGCGCGGTCGAAGGCCTGGATCAAGCCGTCGCGCATCTGCTTGCCCCAGTACGCGTGCCGGCTCGGGTCGCCCTGCGTCGTACCGGACTGGTTGAACATGAAGTTGTAGTCCATCGAAAGGGTCTCGAACTCGCGCCCGGGGACTGGAACGAGCTGCATCGACAGGTCCCACATGCCCCCTTTCCTCTTCGGCCAGACCTGGTTGTCGACGCCGCTGGAGTCGTATCGGAACCCCATCGTCCGCGCTGCGGCCACCATGTTCTTCCGCCCCTCCAGACAAGGGGTGCGGCCACCGACGAGTTCCTTGTCGTAGTCGAAGGGAAGTGGCTTCTCACCTCTGAGGCCGGGGTCGTTGGTCTTCCAGCTCTTCACAAAGGACTTGGCCTGGTCGATCTCGCTCTTCCACTGATCGACGGACCAGGCGCCGACGCCTCCCTCGGGGCCGCAGAAGTGGCCGTTGAAGTGGGTGCCGATCTCGTCGCCGTCCTCCCAGACACCCCGTACCTGGGTGATGGTGTTCCGGGTCCCCTCGGTGTCGTTGAAGCCGGTGTCGGAGCTGCCGACGTTGTGCTTCGGCGGGTCGTAGAGCTCGCGCTTGTCTTCGGGCAGCAGGTAGACGCCACTGAGGAAGTACGTCATGTTCGCGTGGTATTTCCTGCCCACCTCGCGGGAGTACGAGAACTGCTTCTGGCTGTCCTCTCCGGCGCCGTCCCACGAGAACACCACGAACTGCGGCGGCTTCCGGCCGGGCGCCAGGCGCTGTGCCACCGGCTGCTTCGGCTGGGTTCCCGTGAAGGCCGTGGAGCCGTCGCCAATGAGCCGGAACGGGCTCTTGGGCGCGACTTGAGGGTTCTTCTTCCGCGCCCCGGCGTCCCGCTTCGCGGCGCCGGGTCCGGCGGCTCCGACGACGGGATCCGGACCGGAGGAGCAGCCTGCCATTCCCGCGATCAGCGCAACGACCGTGACGCCCAGGGCAACCCGTCCGGCGGTGATTCCCTTCGTGACACCCCTCGTGACAGCCAGCACCTGCCCGCCCTCTTCGTCGCAGGTGACTTGCGCAGAAATATCCCGACCCTCGCGGCCAAGGTCGCACACGGTTTTGCGGAAATCAGTACGACATACCTTATGAAAAACTACCTATTCACTTGAATGGGCGATTGACTAGTCCATTTGTCCTCAATGATGGACACAGGCCTTTACTCTCCATTACGATCTGTTTACTGAGAGTTGAGAAATCCCGCCGCTGCACGCCGTGACCCACGGCCGCGTCCCCAACGTTCCGCGACCGCGCTGCCCCGGAGGAGACGGGAACATGTCTGCCTGCGTCCCCACTCGTCATGACCACACATCCCGCAGTTCGCGCCCACACCGCGCCTCGGGAGTCAAGCGACCACACAGCCCGCCACCGCCACCACGCGGCGGACGATTCCGCATCGCGGGTGCCGACCTGTCCGCATCGATCACGGTCTTCCTGCTCGCCGTCCCCATGTCGCTCGGCCTCGCCGTCGCCATGGACGCCCCGCTGGAGGCCGGTCTCATCTCCGCCGCGATCGGCGGCATCGTCGCCGGACTGCTCGGCGGCACACCCCTCCAGGTCAGCGGACCGTCCGCCGGACTGACCGTGGTAACAGCCGAGTTGATCCAGATCTACGGCTGGCGCACCACCTGCGCGATCACCATCGGCGCCGGGCTGTTGCAGATCCTGCTGGGCTCGCTACGGGCAGCGCGCAGCGCCCTCGCCGTCAGCCCCGCCATCGTGCACGGCACCCTCGCCGGAATCGGCGTGGCGATCGCCCTCGCCCAGGTGCACATCGTTCTCGGCGGTTCGCCACAGAGTTCGGCGGTCGCCAACTCTCTCGCGCTCCCGCGCCAGTTGGGGCGGGTGAGCCCGGCCGCCCCGCTGATCGGCCTGCTGACCATCGCGATTCTGGTCCTGTGGCCACGGCTTCCGGGACGCATCGGTCGAGTGGTACGGCGCATTCCGGCTGCCCTCGCCGCAGTGGTGACCGCGACGGCGGTGGCTGCGGTCGCGGCGCCCGGGATCGCCCGGGTCGATCTGCCGTCCTGGCGCTCGCATGCCCTGCCGGAGATGCCGCACGGTCCGGTACTCGCCCTGGCCACCGCGGTATTCACGGTGATGCTGGTGGCAAGCCTGGAGTCACTGCTCGCCGCAGTCGCCGTGGACAAACTCTCGGCCGATCGCGCCGGGGAGCGGACTTCCGCCCGGCCCAAGGCCGGCTTGGCGTCCGGACCGGCTTCGGCCTCGGGGGCGCGGACGAGATCGGCCTTGGTCTCGACACCGACCCCGGGTACGAATCCGTCCCCGAACTCGCCCCCCGCCTCGGGTTCCGGCCCAGGCTCGACCTCGCCTCCACCCCTCTCTTCACCTCCGCCCCCGTCCCTGACCGCACCGGCGCCCTCGGCTCCGCCCACGGCACCCGCCCCACCACCCGTCAGACGCGCCGATCTCGATCGTGAGCTGCGGGCCCAGGGCATCGCCAACACTCTGTCCGGGCTGGTGGGCGGGCTGGCGGTGTCCGGTGGTGCGGTGCGCAGTTCGGCGAACGTGCGTGCCGGGGCGACGAGCCGTGCCTCCACCGTGCTGCACGGTGTCTGGGTGGTGCTCGCGACCGGGCTGCTTGTCACCGTGCTGGAGTGGATTCCGCTCGCCGCTCTCGCCGCGCTGGTCATGATGGTCGGCATCCAGATGGTGAGTTTCGCCCACATCCGCAATGTCCATAAGCACCGGGAATTCCTGGTGTACGGGGCGACGATCACCGGAGTGGTCCTCTTCGGCGTGCTCAAGGGCGTGGCGATCGGCATTGCGGTGGCCGTGGCTGTCGCCCTGCACAGGCTGGCACGGACGAGGATCACCGTGATCGATCAGGGCGGAGAGCATCTGGTCGTCGTACGGGGCCAGTTGACGTTCCTCGCGGTGCCTCGCCTCAGCCGGACTCTCGCCCAGCTGCCGCAGGGCGGGGATGCCGTCATCGAGTTGGACGGCTTCTTCATGGACCATGCGGCGTACGAGACGATCCAGGACTGGAGCCTTGCCCAGACGGCCCACGGCGGCCGGGTCGTCTTCACCGGGAAGTCCGGCGGCCGGATCGCCGAGCCCGCGTCGGCGGCGCACTCCTGCTGCCGCCCCTGGACACCGTGGCGCAACCATCACTGCCACGACCTGCCCGAGCAGCCGCCCGAGACCCGTCACGGCCCGGACAGCCCCTTCAGTGACGGCCTCCTCGGTGCGGACCCGGCCTCAGGTGCCGCCCGGAATCCGGCACCCGGCACCGACGACACCTCCGTCCCCACGTCAGGAGCCCCCGGCGCTCCCGCCACGGCCGCCTCGCCCACCGCCATCCCGCGTCGGACCGGGGGCAACCACCTGGTCAACGGCCTGAGTTCGTTCCAGCGCAACACCGCCCCGCTGGTACGCGAGGAGCTGGCCCGGTTGGCCCGCGAGGGCCAGCGCCCCTCCCAGCTCTTCATCACCTGCGCCGACTCCCGCCTGGTCACCAGCATGATCACGGCCAGCGGCCCGGGTGATCTGTTCACCGTGCGGAACGTCGGCAATCTGGTACCGCCGCCGGACGCCGAGTCGGGTGACGACTCGGTGGGCGCCGCGATCGAGTACGCGGTGGATGTGCTGAGAGTGGATTCCATCACCGTCTGTGGCCACTCCGGCTGCGGCGCGATGCAGGCGCTGCTCGGAGCCAGGCCAGATCCGGACACTCCGCGGACCTCCCTGTGGCGCTGGCTGAGACACGGGCTGCCGAGCCTGGAGCGGATGGCGTCGCGGCATCACGCCTGGGCCCGGATCTCCGGTCGGCTGCCGGCCGATTCGCTGGAGCAGCTCTGCCTCACCAATGTGGTCCAGCAACTGGACCATCTGCGCGCCCATGAATCGGTGGCGAGGCGGCTCGCCGAGGGCACGCTCCAGTTGCACGGGATGTACTTCCACGTGGGCGAGGCACAGGCCTATCTGCTGGCGGAGGACGCGAGTGCCGGACTGGCCCTCGACGAGGTCTTCGACCGCGTGGGCTCCGGTAACACCCATACCGCATCCGATGCCCGAGCCCCGGGCTGCGGACACGCCCTGGGCGAATCCCACGCTTCCGGCGCCACCGACCTCCCGGCCGAATTCTCCGCCTCCGGCACCACTGACACCCCGGCCGAATTCTCCGCCTCCGGCCACACCCGTCCCCCAACCGAATCCCGCACCTCGGGCAGTGGGCACGCCTCCGGGGAGACCACCGTCCCGGGTGATCCCTCCGGTCCGGGCGAGCGGGAACGTACCGGCGTCTGAACCACACGCACATCCGGTCCGTGAGACCTTGTGGTCCCGCCTCCACATCGCACCGCACATGGAGGCGGGATCGTGTCTCCATACACGAGACACAGGTCTAAACCAATTCCGGGCAGACACTTGTCACCCGGCCTTTGGCCTGATGAGCTATGCCCCGGGACACAACGGACACCCTGGGAATGGGAGATGTCGTGAGCAACGAAAGCCTGGCCAATCTGCTCAAGGAGGAGCGGCGGTTCGCACCGCCTGCCGATCTGGCCGCCAATGCCAACGTCAAAGCGGAGGCGTACGAGCAGGCCGAGGCGGACCGGCTGGGCTTCTGGGCCGAGCAGGCTCGTCGCCTGACCTGGGCCACGGAGCCGACCGAGACGCTCGACTGGACCAACCCGCCCTTCGCGAAGTGGTTCGCGGACGGCAGGCTCAACGTCGCGTACAACTGCGTGGACCGCCACGTCGAGGCCGGCAACGGCGACCGGGTCGCCATCCACTTCGAGGGCGAGCCCGGCGACAGCCGCGCCATCACCTACGCCGACCTGAAGGACGAGGTCTCGCGCGCCGCGAACGCGCTCATCGAGCTCGGTGTCGGCAAGGGCGACCGGGTCGCCGTCTATCTGCCGATGATCCCCGAGGCCGCCATCGCGATGCTGGCCTGTGCCCGGATCGGCGCCGCGCACTCGGTGGTCTTCGGCGGCTTCTCCGCCGACGCCATCGCCGCCCGTATCCAGGACGCGGACGCCAAGGTCGTCATCACCGCCGACGGCGGCTACCGCCGCGGCAAGCCGTCCGCGCTCAAGCCCGCGGTGGACGACGCCGTCTCCCGTATCGACGGCGTCGAGCACGTCCTCGTAGTGCGGCGCACCGGCCAGGACACCGCGTGGACCGAGAGCCGCGACGTCTGGTGGCACGAGATCACCGGACGGCAGTCCGCCGAGCACACCCCCGAGGCCTTCGAGGCGGAGCAGCCGCTCTTCATCCTCTACACCTCCGGTACGACGGGGAAGCCGAAGGGCATCCTGCACACCTCCGGCGGCTACCTCACGCAGGCGGCGTACACCCACAACGCGGTCTTCGACCTCAAGCCGGAGACCGACGTCTTCTGGTGCACCGCCGACATCGGCTGGGTGACCGGCCACTCGTACATCGTCTACGGCCCGCTGGCCAACGGCGCGACGCAGGTCATGTACGAGGGCACGCCGGACTCCCCGCACCAGGGGCGTTTCTGGGAGATCGTGCAGAAGTACGGCGTCACGATCCTCTACACCGCGCCGACCGCGATCCGTACGTTCATGAAGTGGGGTGACGACATCCCCGCCAAGTTCGACCTGAGCAGTCTCCGGGTCCTCGGTTCCGTCGGTGAGCCGATCAACCCCGAGGCGTGGATGTGGTACCGCAAGCACATCGGCGCCGACAAGTGCCCCATCGTGGACACCTGGTGGCAGACCGAGACCGGCGCGATGATGATCTCGCCGCTGCCCGGCGTGACGGAGACCAAGCCGGGAAGCGCCCAGCGCGCACTGCCCGGAATCTCCGCCACGGTCGTCGACGACGAGGCCAACGAGGTTCCGAACGGCGGGGGCGGCTACCTGGTCCTCACCGAGCCGTGGCCGTCGATGCTCCGCACCATCTGGGGCGACGACCAGCGTTTCATCGACACCTACTGGTCGCGCTTCGAGGGCAAGTACTTCGCGGGCGACGGCGCCAAGAAGGACGAGGACGGTGACATCTGGCTGCTCGGCCGGGTCGACGACGTGATGCTCGTGTCCGGGCACAACATCTCGACCACCGAGGTCGAGTCGGCACTCGTGTCGCACCCGTCGGTCGCCGAGGCCGCGGTGGTCGGCGCCGCCGACGAGACGACCGGCCAGTCCATCGTCGCGTTCGTGATACTGCGCGGTACGGCCACCGCCTCCGACGAGCTCGTCGCGGAACTGCGCAACCACGTCGGCGCCACGCTCGGCCCGATCGCCAAACCGAAGCGGATCCTGCCGGTCGCCGAACTGCCGAAGACCCGCTCCGGCAAGATCATGCGGCGCCTGCTGCGTGACGTCGCCGAGAACCGCGAGCTGGGCGACGTCACGACGCTCACCGACTCCTCGGTGATGGACCTCATCCAGACCCAGTTGCCGTCCTCCTCCTCCGAGGACTGAGCCCGGCCTCCTCCTTTCATGGCGACCGCAGCACGTACGTCCCCGAGGGGCATCCGGCAACATGCCGGGTGCCCCTCGGGCATTTAAGGTGAAGATCACCGCATACAGATCCGCGCACCCCGGGTACAGTGGCAGGCGCGTCAACAAAGCAATAAGAAATCTCCACAGGGTGTGCCGGGAAGTCTGGTCGGCAAGTGCATCAGCCATGCCATCGCTGCCGTACCGACCCGGAGGTCCCCGCTCGTGGCCGCGCCCACCCCCACACCCACACCCTCGCGCCGTACCTTTCTGGGACGTCCGTCCCTGCCCGAGCGGAACTATCTCGCGGACGCACTGCGCACCGAGACCGTCGGCGGGGTCATCCTGCTGGTCGCCGCCATAGCCGCCCTGGTCTGGGCGAATACCTTCGGATCCGGTTACGCCGCCGTCAGCGACTTCCACTTCGGTCCCGGGTCGCTGGGCCTCAATCTCTCCGTGCAGCACTGGGCGGCGGACGGGCTGCTCGCGGTCTTCTTCTTCGTCGCAGGCGTGGAACTCAAGCGGGAACTGGTCGCGGGCGAACTGCGCGACCCCAAGGCGGCCGCTCTCCCGGTCGTCGCCGCGCTGTGCGGAATGGCCGTTCCGGCCGTCGTCTACACACTCGTGGCGGTGTTCGGCGGAGGCTCCACGGGCGGCTGGGCCGTCCCCACCGCCACCGACATCGCCTTCGCGCTCGCCGTCCTCGCGGTCATCGGCACCTCGCTGCCGAACGCGCTGCGCGCCTTTCTGTTGACTCTCGCCGTCGTCGACGACCTCTTCGCGATCCTGATCATCGCGATCTTCTTCACCGAGAAGATCAACTTCATGGCGCTGCTCGGCGCCTTCATCGGTCTGGCCGTCTTCTATCTGCTGCTGCGCAAGAACGTGCGCGGCTGGTACATCTACGTACCGCTCGCCCTGGTCATCTGGGGCCTCATGTACAACAGCGGCATCCACGCCACGATCGCCGGTGTCGCCATGGGCCTGATGCTGCGATGCGTCCGGCGCGAGGGCGAGACCCGCTCCCCCGGCGAGCACATCGAACACCTGATACGCCCGCTGTCGGCCGGTGTCGCCGTACCTCTGTTCGCCCTCTTCTCGGCCGGTGTCTCCCTCTCCGACGGCGCACTGGCGGATGTCTTCACCCGGCCCGAGACGCTCGGTGTCGTCCTGGGGCTCGTCGTGGGCAAGACGGTAGGCATCTTCGGCGGAACGTGGCTGGCCACCCGCTTCACCAAGGCCGAGCTGAACAAGGACCTGGCGTGGGCGGACGTCTTCGCGGTCGCCACGCTCGCCGGCATCGGCTTCACCGTCTCGCTGCTCATCGGCGAGCTGGCCTTCGCCGGCGACGAGGACACGATCAACGAGATCAAGGCCGCCGTGCTGCTCGGCTCCCTGACAGCCGCCGTACTCTCCGCTGTACTGCTCAAACTCCGGGTCCGAAAGTACCGGACGCTGCACGAGGCCGAGGAACTCGACGAGGACGAGGACGGTGTGCCCGACGTGTACGAACAGGGCGACCCGGAGTACCACCTGCGCATGGCCGTGATCTACGAGAAGAAGGCGGCGGAGCACCGCCGTCTTGCCCAACTGGCGGGGGCAGCGAGCAACAAGCCGGACAGTCCGGCATGATCTGACACCAGATGTGTTGAGCAGGAGCGCAGGAGAGGAAGTCAGGGATGAGCGACCCCGGCAACAACGCGGGCAGCGCCGACCGCAGTCTCGGACAGCTGGTCGCTGCGGCGACGGCCGAGATGTCCGCACTGGTGCACGACGAGATCGCCCTGGCCAAGGCCGAAGTGCGGCAGGACGTCAAGCGCGGCGTGACCGGGAGCGTGGCGTTCGTCATCGCGGGCGTACTGGTTCTGTTCGCGATCCCGGTGCTGAGCTTCGCGGCGGCGTACGGCATCCATTACCTGGGGCTCGGACTGGCCTGGTCGTTCCTGATCGTGGGCGGCGCCTTCATCATTCTGGGTGCGTTGCTCGCGCTGTTCGCCGTCGCCAAGTTCAAGAAGGTGAAGCCGCCGGAGAAGTCCATCGCTTCGGCCAAGCAGACGGCAGCCGTGCTGCAGGGCGTCAAGCCGCACCCCCGGCCCGCCGTGACGGCCGGGGCGAGCCGTCCGGCCGTCACGGGCAGCACACGGGCGGACAAGGCCTTGGAGAAGGCTCCGGTCCAGGACGAGGCGTCGGCTGTGGCACGCTCGTCCACATGACGGTCCCCGATTCCAGCGCATCCGACCCAGTAGGACCAGTAGGACCGGTAGACCCGGAAGGTCAGGTAAGTCCGGACGGCCGGGCTGCGGGCCCGGACGGCCGGGCGGACGTGGGCGGCCGGGCGGACGTGGTCAGCGCCTCCGGCTCCTGCGATCCCTCCGGCCCGCCGAGCTCCTCCGCGTCACCCGGCCCGGTCGGCGCCGGTGGACCCGTGCGGCTCGACGGGCCGTGGACCCACCGGGACGTGGCGGCCAACGGCGCCCGCTTCCACATCGCCGAACTCGGCGAGGGGCCCCTGGTGCTGCTGCTGCACGGCTTCCCGCAGTTCTGGTGGACCTGGCGGCATCAGCTCACCGCTTTGGCCGACGCCGGTTTCCGCGCCGTGGCGATGGATCTGCGCGGAGTCGGCGGCAGCGACCGTACGCCGCGGGGGTACGACCCCGCCAATCTGGCGCTCGACATCACCGGGGTGATTCGTTCCCTCGGCGAACCGGACGCGGCCCTGGTCGGCCATGACATGGGCGGCTATCTCGCATGGACGGCCGCGGTGATGCGGCCGAAGCTGGTCCGCCGCCTCGTGGTCTCCTCGATGCCGCATCCGCGCCGCTGGCGCTCCTCGATGCTCTCCGACTTCGCACAGACCCGGGCGGGCTCGTACATCTGGGGCTTCCAGCGTCCGTGGGTACCGGAGCGTCAGCTCGTCGCGGACGACGCCGCGTTGGTGGGCCGGCTGATCCACGACTGGGCGGGCCCCCGGACCCCGGAGTTCCCCGACGAGGCGACGGTGGACGTCTACCGTCGCGCGATGTGCATCCCGTCGACGGCGCACTGCTCGATCGAGCCGTACCGCTGGATGGTCCGCTCCCTGGCCCGTCCGGACGGAATCCAGTTCAACCGGCGGATGAAGCGCCCGGTGCGGGTACCCACACTGCATGTGCACGGTTCACTCGATCCGGCGATCCGTACACGGAGCGCGGCGGGCTCCGGCGAGTATGTCGAAGCACCGTACCGTTGGCGACTTTTCGACGGTCTGGGGCACTTCCCCCACGAAGAGGATCCGGCCGGGTTCTCGGCCGAACTCATCAACTGGCTCAAGGATCCCGAGCCCGATCGGTAGCCGTACGGGCACAGTTGTCCGACGAACAGCCAATTGCCCGGCGCATAGGCCAATTGGCTGACGGATGGGCGGTTACCGACCATGAGGCACGGGCAGACGTCGGGGTATGGGCTGGACGCACGACTTCGGTGACGCAGCACGCAACCGTCGCTCGACCGCCACGGCGGGTCCGAGCATTCATGAGGGGGGCGGCCCCCAGGGCCGGGTGCAAGATATGCATGTTCTGCATGATCCCCAGCTCGGCATTCCGCACATTCTGCGCCGACGGGCCCGCTGGGTCTCGGCGCGACTGCGCCATCCACGCGGATGAGACCTGCCCCGGCCGACCGGTGAGCGTTCACCGGCCGGGCGGGACCTGCGCCGCTGTCTCCCGGCTGCCAACGACCAGTACGCGGGCAGCGCACATGCACGTGCACACGGACGCGCTCACTCAGCACGCATGATGCGCCCGCGCGCGGCAAGTGTGCTGCAAGGACGGCTCCGCGAAGTCGTACCCGGTGCTGATGCGCCCGCGCGCGGCGAGTGTGCTGGGAGCGACCGCACGCACCCGGAGCTGCCGCGCACGTCTCGCGCTGCGAGCGGGAACGCCCGTCGGCCGCCCTCGGCGCCGAGCGGTTCTTCGACGGCGACGATGACCGCGGCGGAGACGAGATCGCTCAGTTCGGCGCAGGCGGCGTCGTCGCCGCCGAACAGCACGACCGGCACGCCCATGTGCCCGGCCATGACGGCGTCGAGACCGATGCCGCCCATGGGGCGCCCGGCCCTACGACTAGTGCCGTGACCGGCAATGTTTGCCCCGTGAGGAGTGTCGTCCAGTGCGTGCGAGCGTGCGTGCTGGACGGCGCGACGGGGCAGAGCTTGCCGGGAGGGGCACTAGGGTCTGTTTCTCGGATCTCCTGACAGGGGTGGGGTGTTGAGGTCAGGGTGGTGGGATGGGACGTGGGGATCTGACGAATGCGGAGTGGG
>NZ_JBIVON010000019.1:0-97672 GCF_044754145.1 Streptomyces sp. NPDC093149 | reverse complement strand
GCACCAGCGAGGTGACGACCGGCAGGAAGAACACCGAACGGAAGAACCTCGCGCCGCGGAACGCACGGCGGGTGATCAGCGCCAGCGACACCGACGCGATCAGCGTGCCCGGCACCGCGAGCACGGTGTACAGAACGGTGACCTTCAGCGCCTGCCAGAACAGCGGATCGGCCCACAGCCGACGGAAGTTGGCGGTACCGGTGAAATGCCCGCCGCCGGTGAGCGTGTAGTCGGTGAAGCTCATCAGCACTCCGGCCACGGCGGGGCCGAAGCGGAAGGCCAGGAAGAGCAGCAGGCAGGGGAGGACGAAGAGCAGACCGATGCGGGCCTCATGGCGCGCCAGCGGCCCGCTGCGGCGACCTGGGCGGGTGGGTTCCGCGACGACTGCCACGGTGACCTCCTCTGTGCGGGGTCGGGGTGCGGGGTGCAGGGAGCGGGGAGCGGTGGTCCCCCGTCCGCCGGGCGTGTGGTTCGGCGGACGGGCGGGGGCGCCGGGGTCAGCGACCGAGCAGCGGACCGGCCGCCTTGGCAGCGTCGTCGAGGGCCTGCCGGGGAGACTTCTTGCCGAGCATCGCGGCCTGGATCTCCGGGGCGAGGACGCCCATCACCTCACGGGACTTCTCTTCCAGCGGCCCGGCCTCCATGGCCGGGAGTGTGTCGGCGACGGCGGTGAGGATCTTGTCGTCGGTATAGAGGTTCCCGGCGGAGGTGCGGGCCGGGAAGGTACCGGACTGCTTCTGCAGTCCGGCGGCGTTCTTGGCCTCGGCGACGAACGAGATCCACTCTCCGGCCGCCTTGACGTCGGCCCCCTTGAGCATGGACAGCGCCCCGACCGTGCCGTACCCGACCGATGCCGTCTCCTTCAGCGGCGGCTGGACTGCGATGTTCTCCTTGCCCCAGAACGGCTCGACGTCCGCCGGGGTGTTCTGCCAGGTACAGGCGACCTTGCCCCGGGCGACCGGGGTCTGTTCCACCTTCGGCGTGGTGGTGACCAGGTCCTTGTCGGTGTAGCCGCGGTCGGCGAATTCCTTGAGGTAGGTCAGCGCCTTGACGCCGGCGGCGCTGTTGAAGGCGGGCTTCGAGCCGTCCTTGGAGAAGACGTCCCCGCCGGCCTGCCACAGCAACGGGTAGAAGGTCATATTGAGGGTCTGCTGGGTGTCACCGCTGTAGCTGGTGGCGTAGTACCCCTCCTTCTTCAGCTTCGGAGCGAGGCCGGCCAATTCGTCCCAGGTGGTGGGGTATTCGCTCTCGCCGATGGCCTTGAAGACGCGCTTGTCGCAGATGAGCGGGTTGGCGCTGGTGAGGACGGGGGTGCCGAGCACCTTGCTGTCGACGGTCACAGAGTCAAGGGCGAACTTGGTGTAGTCCGCCTTGGCCTTGGCCGGCATGTACTGGTCCGCGGGCACGATGCTCCGCTCGTACTTCGGCAGTTGGTCCGGGATGAGGTAGACGACGTCCGGCCCCTTTCCCGCGCCGATGGCGGTGGCGAGTGCGGTGTCGCGGTTGGCCCACGGGTAGGTCTCGACCTTCACCTCGGTCCCGGTGTGCTTCTTCTCGAACTCCTTGACCAGGCCGTCCCAGTAAGCCTTGTTCTTGGCCTCGTCGAAGATGACCGGGTAGGTCCACATGGTGATGGTCCTGCTGCCGTCCCCGGTCCCGGATCCGCAGCCGGCGAGGACGGTGGTGGCGAGGGCAGCTGAGAGCAGCGGCACGGTGACGGCACGGGGTCTCGGCCGGCGACGGGCGATACGGAACATGAGCGGGAACCTCCTGGGGATGAGCGGGGAACGGTGTTGCTCGTCAGCGCACCGGGACGCTCTGTACGGAGCCGGTGAGGCGGGCGCGTTCGGCGGCGAAGGCCGCCAGATGGCTGCCGAGCGTGGCCTTGGTGCCGGAGCGGACCGCGGCCGGGTCGCCGGTGGCGACGGCGTGGACGAAGGCATCGACCAACGCCGTGTCTCCGCCGCCGTGTCCCTCGGCGGCGTTGGAACCGCTCGTGTCGACCTCGTGGACGGTGACCTCGTCGGTGCGGAAGTCGTGGACGGTGACGCGCTTGCCGTCGCCGCGCAGCCAGCCGTGCGAGCCGAAGATCCGTGTCTGGCGGTCGGTCTGTTCGGTGAAAGCGACCATGGTGAACGTCGCGGTCATGCCGCCGGACAGCTGCATGGCGAGGACCTGGTGGTCGACCACGTCGTTGTCGACGCGGTACGCGCACAGGCCGTACGGGCCTTCGCGTAGCGCGGTCAGCAACTCGGTCTCGTCCGTGGAGTCCGTGACGTGGGTGACCGGCCAGACGGAGCCGTGCTCGCGCAGCGTCGGCACGTACAGCTTGAGTGCGGAGTAGGGGCAGCCGTCCTCGACGGCGCAGTCCAGGCAGCGCTCCGCGGCACCGGCCGGGGCGTTCTCGGGCCGGAAATGCTTGAGCCCGCCGAAGCTGGCGACCTGCTCGATGCGCTCCCCGGTGACGTAGGAGATCCAGTCCAGGTCGTGGCAGGACTTGGCGAGCAGCATCGGCGAGGACGCCTGCTCACTGCGCCAGGGCCCGCGGACGTAGGAGTGCGCGTAGTGCCACCAGCCGACGGGCTCCAGGTGCTCGACGCTGACGAGTTCGCCCAGCACGCCCGAGCCGACAACCTCCTTCACCAGGTCGGTGTAGGGGGTGTAGCGCAGGACATGGCAGACGGCGAAGAGCACGCCCGCCTTCTCCACGCCCTCGATGAGGGTGCGTGTCTCGGCCTCGCTGGGCGCCAGTGGCTTCTCGGCGAGGATCGCGTACCCGGCCCGCGCCAGCGCCAGGACGGGCTCGACGTGATTGCGGTCCTGGGTGGCGACGATGACGGCGTCGGCGATGGCGTCCCCCTCGACGAGCGGCCGCCAGTCGTCGAACTCGAGCTCCGCCCCGGCCGCGGCGCGGGCCGCCGGCCGGGGATCGGCCACGGCCACGAGGCGGGCGCGTTCGGGGTGGGCTTTGATCCACGCGGCATAGGTGAGGCCACGGTTGCCGGCGCCGACGAGAGCCACGCGGACGGGCCGATCGGATATCGGAAGGTGCATGGACATTCCCAAGAGCTCCCTGGAGGTGAAGGAGAGGCACACGACGGACAAGGCGTAGGTGGGGCCGGGAGGCGTCTCCCGCGGCGATGCCTGGACGCGGAGCAGCCGTCAACGGTTACCGGGTACGGAGAGCTGACAGGGGCCGGCTGCGGATGCATACGGCGCGTACCGGGGCCGCCTGAAAGCCGGAAGGCGTACCGTGCAGTGGTCTCTGCGATCCGGAACACGCGCTGCCCGGGTCGTTGACGGGAGGTCCGGAACGGCCGTTCACGGGCTCGCCTCCGTGGGCCGCCGGTTGTGCGCGAGATACGTCGTCTCGACGTGCTCGACGGCTCGCCAGATCGCACCGAGCGCGACCCGGTCGTCGCCGAGCGAGGACGGCTGGAGATCGGGGACCCGGATGCACAGCGGCTCCAGACGATCACGGAGGCGGGGAAGCAGGACGTCGGCGGACTGGGCCAGTCCCCCACCCAGCACGACCCGTTGCGGGTCGACGGTCAGCACCATGGCCGCGAGGCCGAGGGCCACGTCGCTGGCGTAGCGGTCGACGGCGCGCACGGCGACGGTGTCGCCCCGGCGGGCAGCGGCCAGCACATGGGCAGCGGCGTTCCGCGGGGGTACGTCGGGCGGGACGGCGGGACAACATGCCAGGCGGGTGGCGGCGGTCGCCCAGGGCGTGACGGGGAAGCTGCCGATCTCGCCCGCCGCGCCGCCGTATCCCCGGTGCACCCGGCCGCCGATGATCAGCGCCGCGCTGAGGCCGAGACCGGCGTGGATGTAGACGGCGTCCTCGATGTCCCGTGCCGCACCGAGGCGTTGCTCGGCGAGTGCGGCCAGCCGGGTGTCGTTGTCCACCAGGACCGCCCCGGCGCAGCGTTCGTCCAGGTGCTCGGCGAGCCGTACGCCGGTCCAGTCGGCGGCCGCTCCCGCGAGTACGACGTCTCCCTCCGGGCCGACGACGCCGGTGGTGCCGGCGCTGATCGTCCAGATCCGGTGGGAGTCGATTCCCGCGTCGTCCAGGCACTCGGTCATCACGTCGCCGATGGCGGCAAGCCGGTCGGCGCGCCGGATGTCCGGCGGCACCGTTCGGCGGGCCGTGGTGACGACTGTGCCGCACAGGTCGGCGAGCACGGCGAGGACGCTGTGGGCGCCGATGTCCAGCCCGAAGACGTAACCGGACTCGGCCCGGAACCGGTATCGGCGGGCCGGCCGCCCCACCGAGCCGGGCGCGGGCGGGACTTCGGCCGCCCACCCCTGGTCGGCCAGCTCGGTGGCGAGGTCCTCCGCCGAGGCGCGGGAGAGACCGGTGAGCGTGGCCAGCTCGGTCAGCGTCACCGGCGCGCCGGCACTTCTCAGTGCCCGCAGCGCGCCGAACGCGTTGAGCCGACGCAGCTGCGCCAAGTCACCGCCGACGGGTCGGGATGCGTCCATGTAGTCCTCTTGACGTCGTTTCAGCCGTAGGGATTAATCAGAGAGTCCACGAAAATATTGCGATGGTCAAGCGTCATGTGGACGCTGAGGTCGCTAAAGTCCGCGAACAGAACGCCTACTTATGAGGAAGACTCTCATAACCTGGAAGGACCACGGTGCCCCGAAATCGCCTTAGACCGCTCCTCATCCTGCTGCTCGCCCTGACCGTTCTGGTCGCGGGTCCTGCACCCTTGGCCGCGGCCCGGGGAGGTGGCGGCACCAGTAGATCGGCACTGGACCGGACGTGGTTCGGTCCCGAGGCCGACCTCGGCGTCCAGCAGGAAACGGTCTCCATCAACGACGCCGTCGTGGGCACGGAGGACGGCCGGCCCACGATGTACGCGACGGTCTCCGCCGAGAACGCGATCTTCAACGTCATCGACATCCGGGACAACCGGCTGCTGCGCTCGTTCACGCTGCCCGGCGTGCAGCAGTCCTGGCGGCATGCGATCGGCCCCGACGGTACCGTCTACATCGCCGCCATCACCGGCGGCCAGACGGGAGAGCTGTGGAGCTACAGCCCGGCCGACAAGGAAGTGCGCAAGCTCGGCACCGTTCCGGGCGAGAAGTCGCTGTGGTCGATGACCACGGACCCGAAGGGCAACGTCTGGATCGGCACCTTCCCCAACGGCAAGGTGTTCAGATACGACCCGCAGGGCAAGGACTTCCACGACTACGGGCAGATGGTGCCCGGCCAGCAGTACGTGCGCTCCATCGCCTACCACGACGGATCCGTCTACGCGGGCGTGGGCTCCGTCGGTGACGTCATCCGGCTCGACACCGCCACCGGTACGAAGACGAAGATCTCCGACCAGGTCCCGGCGCTCCTCGGAGTGGAGCCCCAGAAGGTGCCCTTCGCCTACGACATGGCAGTCGTCGACGGCTGGCTGTTCGTCAAGTTCGCCGACCCGCAGATGAAGCTGCTCTTCTACGACCTCGACGCCGGCAAGTGGAGCGACAAGTCCGTCGGCAAGAACACGCCTTCGGACACGGGGGCCTTCTCCTTCAACCAGCTTCAGTCGCGGGACGGGAAGGTGTACGTCACCAACAACCGCGAGCTGTACGAGATCGACACGGCGACGCTGGAGTCCCGCTCGACCGGAATCGCCTTCGGTACCTCGCTGCGCGGTGCCGCCTGGATACCGCTCGATGATCCGGACCTCCCCGGGACCTCGCTCGTCACCCTGCAGTCGGGCGGCAGGATCACCGCTTTCGACATCGCGTCACGGCGGAGCAAGGCGCTGCCCTCGGTGGTGCAGGGCGCGCCGAACCCGCTGCACAACCTGGAGGCGGCGCCGGACGGCACGCTGTTCATGAGCGGCTACCCCGGCGGCACCGGGTCCCGCTTCGACCCGCGCACCGGCCGCACCACCCGCTTCCCGATGGGCCAGGCCGAGGGCATGGCGGGCCTGGGCGACACGATGTACTTCGGCATCTACCCCGGAGGCATCATCTCCTCGGCGAAGCTGGACGAGGCGACCCCGGCCGTCTCCGAGAAGTTCCGTCTCGGCTCCGAACAGGACCGGCCGTACGTGATGAAGGCCCACGCCGGCAAGCTGCTCATCGGCTCCATCCCCGACTACGGCAGGCTCGGCGGCGCGCTGACCATCTACGACCCCGACGACGGGGAGAAGAAGACCTACCCCGACATCGTCCACAACCAGAGCGTCGCCGGGCTCGCCCAGCGCGGCGGACGGATCTACGGCTCCACCACCGTCTACGGCGGTCTGGGGACCGACGCCACCGAGTCCGAGGCCAAGATGTTCGTCTGGGGTGTCGCCGGCGAACGCAAGATCAAGGAGTTCACCCTCGACCTCCCCGGCCTCGACAGCCCGAAGATGATCAGCGGTCTCAGCTTCGGCCGCGACGGCCTGCTGTGGGGCGCGGCCGACGGATTCCTGTTCGCAATGGACCCGGACACCCTCCAGGTCGTCAAGTACAAGAATGTCTACCCCGAGGTGAAGAACTACGGCATGTGGCGGCCGGTCTACCTCCGCTGGGGCGCCGACGGCCTGCTGTACACCACCCTGGCCAGCAAGCTCACCGTTGTGGACCCCAAGACCATGGACCACGTGACACTCGGCGACTACGACGAGGAGGTCGCCTTCATGACCCTGGCCCGGGACGCCGACGGCCACGAGAACGTCTACTTCCTCGGCAAGACGGCGGAGTCCCGGCTGCGGATGATCCCGGTGCGCCACGGCCTGACCGGCGCCGTGGCCGTCGACAACGCCGGCTTCGAGGTGGCGCCGCGGGGCGACGGCGCCGTCCCAGGGTGGCAGGGCGGTGGCACCCTGTTCGCCCTCTCCCAAGAGCGGGCGTACACCGGCAGACGCAGCATGAAGATCGTCGATGCGGCCCAAAGCGGCCCCGAGGCGTCGGCGGAGCTGACCAGTGAGCCGGTGCCGGCTGCCGCGGGGGCGTACTACCGGGCTCGTGCCAAGGTATACATCGAGGACGGAAGCACCGACGATTCGGTGCTGCTGCTGAGCTTCCTCGACGGGGCCGGCCAGCCGGTCGGCCGGACGGCGAGCGCACCGCTCCGCGGCGCGGACCAGCGGCGCTGGATTGACGCGCAGGCGAGTGGTACGGCTCCGCCTGGTACGGCGTCGGTCCGCGTCTCGCTGTACTCGTCCGCGTGGAACCTCATGACCGGATACGTCGACGCGGTGAGCCTTCAACAGACCAGGCGCGGGTGACACCCACGCGCGGACACCGGGCCACGGCGACCGTACGCCGTGGCCCGGTGTCATCGATGCGGCGCTCGGCCCTCGCCGTCGAACTCGCACCGCACGGCATCACCGCCGGCACCCTCGCACTCGGCACGGTCCGGACCCCGATCGACGGCGCGTTCCCCTTCGACCGCGACGAGTTCGAGACGGCCTACCGGGAGCGTATTCCGCTCGGCTGCTCCTCGGTGCCCGACGAGAACGTGGGCGCGCTGCCGCTGCTCGCCTCGGACGCCGGGGCGCGTACATCAAGGGGCCCGGATCATCGTGGACGGCGTGCTCGCCGAACAGATGCACCGGATGCGCTTCATCTGCCCCGCCGCGTACGCGGCGTACGACACTCAGCTCTGCCACCCGTTGGTGACCGGGTCAGCACAGAAGGAGACTTGACGCCATGACACACACCTTGCGCACCCTCGTCCCGGCCGACGAGGCAGCCGTGCACGCGCTATGGGCGATCTGCTTCGACGCCCCGCACCTCCCGGCGCTGCACGCCCTGGACCCCGACCGCCACCGTCGGACCTTCGTGGCCGCGCGCGGTGACACGGTCGACGCCGTCGTCTGCTACGTGCCGCGGCAGCTCCGCGACGCCCACGGCCGGGTCGAACGGGTGGGCGGTATCGGCAATGTCGCCACCCGCCCCGAGGCACGGGGCCAGGGCCTGGTTCGCCGACTGCTCACCATTGCCGCCGAGGCCATGACCGCCGAGTCCTGCGCATGGTCCCTGCTGTTCACGGCCACTCCCGGGGTCTACGAGCGCTCGGGCTGGACCGGCTTCCGCACCTCCTGGGCCGAGGGCCCGCTCGCCACTGCCGACCCACCCGAGCCCCGCTTCCGCATCCGTGCGGCCACCCCGACCGACGCCCCGCGGCTGGCAGAACTGCACGCCGGATTCAACGCCGCACGCCCACTCACCGCGGTGCGGACGGCCGACGACTGGATCCACCGCGTGCCCGCCTGGTACGGCCCCGGCGCCGAATGGCTGATCGCCGAGGACAACGGGGGGACGGCGGTCGGCTACACCGTGACCCGGCACATCGGCGAGGCCGTCGAGGTCCGCGAGTGCGCGGTGACGGAAGCCGCACCGGCGGCCCTCGGTGAGTTGCTCGCTGCGGTGGCCCGCCGGGCCCGTGCGGCGGGCGCCGCAGTCGGCCGGGCCCACCTCCCCGAGGACCCAGCCGTCCGCGCTGCCCTGCCCCGGCTCCTCGCCCAGGGTCAGGCCCGGGAGCGGACGCAGACGGTGGGTATGGCCCGCTCTCTCCTTGCCCCGCCGGAGGCGATACGCGCCACCTTGCAGGCCACGGGAGCAACCCACTGGCATGGCGACTCGTTCTGAGCCAGCAGTCCCAGGGCCCGATGCGTTTGCCTGCCGTCCACTCAGCAGGGCACATCACCGGGACCTCGGCCAGAACCGGGCGCACTTCGACCTGAGCCCCGCGGGTTCACGGAAACCGACCGACGCACTCGTCGATCAGCCCCACTCCGGCCTGCCGGCCCTACGCCTGCCGAAAACCTCATCCGCCCAGTTCAGGCCGCATGCTGGTACTCGTGGAGGGTGTGGCCCAGGCGGTCGCGTCGCCGTATGTCGAGGCGGGCCATCTGGTCCGGATCGGTGATCGGCGCCGGCAAGGGACGCAGTGGGCGGGCGTTGGCGATGCCCTGGTGGGGTCGGTGGGAGTTGTGGAACTGTTCGAACTCGCGCAGGACGTGGAGCAGATGCCGCCGGTTCCAGATCAAGGTCCGGTCCAACAGCTCGCGCCGGCAGGTCTGCACCCATCTCTCCATGATTGGGTTCATGCGGGGCATGCGGACTCCGGTGAGCACGACCTCAATGCCCGCACCGTTGAGGATCGCGTCGAACAAGGCGGGGAATTCCCCGTCCCGGTCCCGGATCATGTGGCGCGCGTGGCGTCCCGCGTCCTCGAGGTCCATGACGAGGTTCTTCGCCGCCTGCGCCACCCAGGACGCGGTGGGATGCGCGGTGGCGCCCAGGATCCGGATCCGTCGGCTCGAGTGCTCGTGTCCTGCTCACGTGCGCGTCGTGTGAGCAGCCACGGCGTCGATGATTGCGGGCCAGAGTTCTCGTGGTCGGTCGTGGCCCATGTCGGCGAGCAGGAGCAGTTCCGCGCCGGGCACGAGTTCGGCTGTTCGCTTCCCTCCGCTCGGGTCGATGAGGGTGTCGTCGAGGCCGTGGATCACGAGGGTCGGGACGGTGAGGGAGGTAAGTGCTTCGGCGCGCGATCCTCCGAGGATCATCGCTCCGAGCTGACGGCCTGTGCCCGCTGGGTAGTACGCGCGGTCGTAGCTACGGGCGGCGAGTTCTCGGATGCCGTCGATATCGGTGTAACGCCGGGACGCCCAGATGGCTTCTTTCTCGGATGCGTTGATGTATCCGGCACGGTCTGCGGGCTTGGGGCCGAACAGCACCTGCTGGGCTGCGGGGCTGGGTTGTCCGTATTCGGACTCGCCGGTGGAGGACATCATCGAGGTCAGGGTGAGGCACCTCTCGGGGTGGGTGATTGCCATGGTCTGAGCGATCATCCCGCCCATCGACGAGCCGAAGATGTGGGCGCGAGTGATGCCCATGGCGGTGAGCAGGCCCAGGCCGTCGTCGGCCATGTCCTGCAGCGTGTAGGGGATCATCGCTTGAGCAGCGGGGATGTCGCCGGCGCTCACGGTCTCGATGAACCGCGTCATGTCGACCGGATGGGCGTCGAACTTGGTGGACAGGCCGCTGTCGCGGTTGTCGTAGCGGATCACGTAGCGCCCTCGCGTGGCGAGCATGTGGCAGAAATCCTCGTGCCAGGAGATCATCTGGGCTCCGAAGCCCATGACCAGCAGGACGGGTGGATCGGCGGGGTCGCCGAAGGTGTCGTAGGCGACAGAAGCCCCAGAAGGGACGTCGGCGATGGGCACGCTTACTCCTCGTGAACGTGGTGTTGGTCGCGTCGCCCTTGGGGATGGGGGCGTTTGATCTTTACGTCGTCCAAGCAGGTCGTGGTGGTTCTCAGGTGCTTGAACGGGATCTTTTCGGATGTCAGGTAGTCGATTGCCATGACCTCGGCCTCCACTGCGGCGAGTTCGTCGGCCTCGACAGCGGTGTCCGCGTCGGCTTCGATGCGACAGCGGAACGTGAATCTGGTCAGGGTCGGTGTATACGTGAAGGTTCCGTCCTCGGTGAAGGCCGCGAACTGCAGGTCATGCTCGCGCTGCTCGGCGAGCAGTCGTGCGCGGAGCGGCTGTTCGAGCCCGTCGAACCGGCCTGTCACCTGAGCTCTGTATGTCCTCACTGTCATGTATGCCCTACCTTTGTGAGTTGCTGTGTGGCTGCTTTGTTCGTTCTGCTGCCTGGGTGCGGGATGGAAGTGAGCGGCGCGGGCGCCTGCGCTGTGCGCTGATCTCCGGGCGTGTCGATACGGCCCGCGTCCGTTCGCGGTGGCCAACAATCACCGTCCCGTGTGTCCGGCGGAGCGTGTCGTTACTGCCCTGGGCCGTTGAAGAACGGTGCCATCGTGAATCCCGTCCCCACTCCCAGCAGGCCCAGGGCGGTTGGCATCGAGGCGATCTTGATGTTGTCGTCGGCCAAGGTGCATGCGTGCGAAGCCACCGGAGCCGGCCATGGTCATCGCCTGGCCGGGGAACATCGGTCGGCGACCGGGTCGAAGCTGACCGCAACCGTCAAGATCTCCGACTGTGTCAGGCTCGGGCGGAGCGGGCCTCGGTCAGTTCCTCCGGCTGCGGCCGGCCGGAGGAGCCGGCCGGGGCGAGCGGCCGGGCGCGGCCGAGCAGCACGGCGACCAGGACGGCGGTGGCGGCGAGCGCGCCCGCTCCGCTGAGCACGGCGACGTGTATGCCGTCGAGGAAGGCGCCGTCCACCGCCGCCTGGACCGGCCCGGGCAGCGCGGGCACCGTACCGTCGGACCCGTAGGACGCGCCGGCCGGGGCGTCCGCGATCGAGCCGAGATCCTTGGGCGCGACACCGAGGCCGCGCAGGGCGGAGGTCAGCGAGTCGCTCATCCGGTTGGTCAGGACGGCGCCGAGCACGGCGATCCCGAGTACGCCGCCGAGTTCGCGCAGGGTGTTGATGGTTGCCGAGGCCATCCCCATCTGCGCCGGGGAGACCCGCTGCATCACTCCGATCGACACCGGGGTGAAGGTCATGCCCATCCCCAGGCCCATCGCGAACAGCGTCCACACATAGGCCGGGTAGTGGGCGTTGTCGCCGTACAGCGACAGGCCCCCGAGGCCCACCGCGCACAGTGCCAGGCCGAACACCAGCGGCAGCCGCGGACCGTACACGGCGGTCAGCCGGCCGGCCAGTGGTGCGGCGATCACCAGCATCGCGGTCATCGGCAGCCCCGCGTAGCCCGCGGCGGCCGGGGACCAGCCGAGCACGCCCTGCATCATCAGCGGCAGGAAGAACGATGCGCCGAACATCCCGAAGCTGACCATGAACCCGCTGAGCATCGCGCCGACGAGCGGGCCGTCACGGAACAGCCTCAGCTCCAGCATCGGCTCGGCGAGACGCAGTTCGAGCAGCAGGAAGGCGACCAGCAGCACGGCGGCCGCGGCTCCGCAGCCCAGCACCCGGGTGTCGGTCCAGCCCCGGGAGGGGCCCTCGATCAGCGCGTAGACCATCAGGGCCAGGCCGGCGGCGGACAGCGCGAGGCCGGCCAGGTCGATCCGGCGCGGCCGCGCGGCGATGTCCGGCAGGACGCAGGCGGCCAGCAGCAGTCCGGCCACGCCGATCGGCACGTTGATCCAGAACACACTGGCCCAGCCGAGGTGTTCGACCATCGGGCCGCCGAGCACCGGGCCGACCGACAGACCGAGCGCGGAGACCCCGGACCAGGTGCCGATCGCCTTGGCGCGCTCGCGTTCGTCGGTGAAGACGTGCCGCAGCAGGGTGAGGCTGCCGGGGGTGAGCAGCGCGGCCCCGACGCCCTGGAGCATCCGGGCACCGACCAGCACGCCGATCGACCCGGCCAGGGCGGCCACTGCGGAGCCGACCGTGAACAGGCCGAGGCCGAGCCGGAACACCCGGGTGCGGCCGTAGCGGTCGCCGAGCGCACCACCGGTCAGCACCAGAGCGGCGTAGACCAGGCTGTAGCCCTCGACGACCCACTGCAGGCCGCTGATGCCGGCGTCCAGGTCCTGCCCGATGCGGGGCAGGGCGTTGTTGACGATGACGTTGTCCACCATGGACATGAACATGGTGATGCAGAGCGTGAGCAACGCGAGCCGCTTGCGGCGTGGACTCAACTCCTCCATGGATTCCCTCCTGACTCCGAGGTCCCTAACGGCGTTAGGGGCGCTTTCGGCAGTCACAGATTGCACCTAACGGTGTTAGATTGCAAATGGGATTCCCGGAGTCCCCCACGACACCGCTAGGAGGCGTCCACACAGCCATGCCGGAGAACGACACCGCCGCACCGGCGGACCATGCCGGAACACCCGCCGTGACCAGGGAAGCCCTCGCCCAGGCGGCACTACGCGTACTGGAACGGGACGGCCTGGCCGGACTGTCGATGCGCAAGGTCGCCGCCGAGGTCGGCGTCAAGGCGGCCTCGCTGTACTGGCACGTCCGCAACAAGGAGGAATTGCTCGACCTGCTCAACGACGCCATCATGGCCTCGGCCGAGCCGCCGCCCCGCGAGGGCGACTGGCGGGCCCAGCTGAGCGGCTACTGCTGGCGCTACCGTCGACTGCTGAACGACAACCGCGATGCCGTCAAGATCATCGCCGGCCGCTTCGCCCCGGGTCCGCACCAGTTCCAGCTGCTCGAGGACCAGCTGGACCGGCTGCGCGCGGCCGGATTCTCCGATGAGCACGCCGCCCTGGCCTCCTACCTGCTCAGCTCCTTCGTCCAGGGTTTCGTGCTGCAGGAGCAGTCGCCGATGTCGGCCGCCCACTCCGGCGGCGCCAGCCGCCTGGACGTCGTCGCCGAGGTCCGGGACCGCTTCCGCGCCCTGCCTGTCGGCGTCTTCCCCAACCTGGTCGAGCTGGCCGGGGACCTCACCGAGCCGAACTTCGACGCCCGCTTCAGGTTCTGCGTCGAGCGCATCCTGGACGGCCTGGCGGCCCTGCTGCCACAGGACCGGCACTGACGGCTCGGCGAGGAGGCTCGCCCGGCACCCGGCCGCACGTTCCCGGGGAGTCGCCGATGACCGAGCCGTATTCCTCCGACGCGCCGTACGCACAGGGCCTGCTGGACGTCGGCGACGGGCAGCGGATCCGCTTCCCTTGGTCCGAGCGTGGCCATTGCCGTGTACGGTCAGCGCCCACGTCGGACTGGCCGGCCCATGGCGACCGCTCCCCCATATGTCGTCGAAGCCGGGCCGGTTCCACGGTCAGACCGCGAAGCCACCGTCCACCGCCAGCTCCGCGCCCGTGACGTATCGGGCGCTCTCGCCGGCCAGGTATGAGACGGCGTCCGCGACCTCCGCCGCCGTGCCGTAGCGGCCGAGCGCGGTGAAGCCGCGCTGGAAGTCGGCGGAATCGCCGTCGCCCGGGTTCATGTCGGTGTCGATCGGGCCCGGGTGGACCAGATTGACGGTGATCCCGTGCGGGCCGAGCTCCCGGGCCATGCCCTTGGTGAAGCCGATCATCGCGGCCTTGCTGGTCGCGTAGAGCGCGCTTCCGCCGAAGGCCACGCGCTGGGCGATGCAGCTGCCGATGCTCACGATCCGTCCACCCTCGACCAGGTACTGCAGCGCCGCCTGGGCATAGAGGTAGGGCGCGCGAACGTTCACCGCAAGCACCCGGTCGATCTGGTCGCATGTCACCGCCTCGATCGGCCCGACGGCGCCGACACCCGCGTTGTTCACCAGGATGTCCAGCCGCCCGAACCGCTCGGCGACCGCCGCCACCGCGCCGCGCACCGCCTCCGGGTCTGCGCTGTCCGCGCGGACGGCCCAGCCGCTCCGCCCCATCGCGGCGATCTTGGCGACCACCTCCTCGGCCAACTCGGCCGAGCCCTGGTAGGTCAGCGCCACGTCTGCGCCGTCCTCGGCCAGCCGCAGCGCGACCGCCGCCCCGATCCCCCGGCCGCCGCCGGTCACCAGCGCCACCTTGCCGTCGAGCGTCGTCGCACCGTTCATCGTCATCTCCGTAGAACTCCTTGTTCCGGTCTTGGACACGCTCAATCCAAGACCGGAACGCCCTGCGGGTCCGGCGGTATTCAGACGTCACGTTCAATCTTCAACAATGGGGGCGGGGCGGCCATGGAACCCTGGGTTCTCGAGCCCTGCGCTCGACCGACTCGCACGCTCGGTGCCCGACGCCCGCGACTCCCTCACCGCCTGCGGCGTCAAGCTCTCGCTCGGCGGCACCCTCTACGACCCCACCGACCCAATGGGCCAGATGTTCTTCAACATCCCGGCCACGTTCGCCGAGTTCGAGGTCGACCTACTGCGCATGCGCACCCGCGAAGGAATGGCGGTGGCGCGGGCCAAGGGCAAACTCAAGGGGAAGCAGCCCGAGTTCACCGCCTGCCAGCAGAGCCACCTGGTGCAGCAGCACCAGTCCGGCGAGCACACCATCGCCGTCCTCGCCGAACTCTGCTCCGTCAGCCGCGCCACTGTCTACCGCGTCCTTGAACACCACCGGAACGCACCCGCGCCTTCGACCTCCAGCGGGCAGTGACGTGTTGCCCTACGTCTACCGGGTCACCAAGTACGACCCCGCCGACCGCGATCAGCACGGCCACTACGCCGGCACCGAGCCCGCGACCAGCGACCACGGACCGGTGGAAGCCGCCTACCTGCACGCCGTTGCCGCCTTCGCCGGGGACACCGGCGTCGACCAACTGGCCATCCGCGAGCCGCAGCTCAGTGGCTTCGCCCACTTCGGCCTGGAGCCACCGGTCGACGACCACGGCCTGGCCAACCTGTTCCCGGCGGGCCCCACCGGTTTCCACGACGGCGCGCTGGTGCCGATCGCCGTCGGCCTGGAACTCGTCCGGGCCATGCTCCGCGACAGCGGCGCCTGGTGCCGCCTTGAGACGGAGGGAGCGCTCGCGGTGCACGTCGGCTGGGACCAGTACCTCTACGTCGGCAGCAGTCGGCCCTGCGAAGCGGCGCCGGCCCGCACCCGCTCGCTCGGCCTGTTCCCGGAACGCCTGGACGCATCGCCGTACGACTTCGCCCCCGACGACCCCACGTACGTGCAGCGCCCGGCCGACGCCGACTTCTGGGCCCGGCTGCAGTACAAGCCCGGTGCCGAGCCAGATGAGTCGACCCTGCACATCGTCTGCGCGCTCGGACCCAACCGCGGCTCATGGACGGCACCGCTGGACGCGCTTCGTCCGACATCTGGGGACGACACCGCCACCGTCAGACACTGCTCTCAGAGCCTGATGGGCCTGAAAGAGCCGGGCGGCTGTTCGCCCTGGAGAGACTCCCGGCACTCCACTACGAACCGCTTCACCAGCTCGTAGTACCGGATCAACCGCTGCTCCTCCTCAAGGCTGTGCTGGATCGAGAGCGACCCACCTGCTCTCGCGGCCTCCACGACCGACCGGTCCGGGGCGCTCACGTTCCTGAGAAGCTCCGCGAGCCGTACCAACGGGTCGGGGGCCTCAAGCTCCATCGCCCGATAGGCCTCAGTCACGGCCTCCGCCGCCTCCACCCACAGATCGACCTTCGCCGCATCGACCTGCCCGTCATCGTTCACCGCGACGCGCATCTGCTCATAGCAAGCCCGGCAAGAGGCAGTGAACTGGATGTACAAGTCTCGGCGAATCTGACGAAGCCACTGCTCGTGTGCAGCTGCGTTCTGACGGTCCACCTGGTAGCGGGCTCCACGAAAGGCGATCCACGCAGCCAGTGATGCCCCAGCAGCACCGATGAAACCTCCACCAAGAGCCCCAATGAGCCCGGAAAGTCCAGCATCCACAGCAGGCAGCCTAGAACGGAACCCCGTACCAAGGGACCGGAAGTGAGGCGGTGGCGTAACAGCCCCGTGGCGCCGAGCGCCCGCGACGCGAACGACCGCCGCGGCCGGCCCGCCGATCGTCCGTTGAAGCGAGGAGCGCATCATGCCGGTGGAAGAAGGCTTGATCGAGCAGAGGAGCCAGGCCGGGGCGGGCGAGCCTGTCCGCACGGGTCGACGCAATCGTGTGCGGCCCGACGGCGAGATCGTGGCCGACCCGGGGCGAGGGCTGTTCTGGGGGAACCGGGGCCCGCGGCTCGGCGCCGCCGGCCAGCCGACCCGCAAGCCGTCGACGCGGGCCTGGGTCTGCTGTGTGCTGGATTTCAAGGGCTGGCGGCGGGTTCAGTGGCAGCCGGGCAAGCTGACGGAGCTGTACTTCCTCGACGAGGCCACGGCCTTCGCCGCCGGCCACCGGCCGTGCGGGCTGTGCCGCGTCCCGGACTACCGGCGGTTTCAGCGGAGCTGGGCCGACGCCCTGGGAGACGGCCTGCCCGGCGCGCCGGAGATGGACCGCAGGCTGCAGGCGGACCGGCGAACGCCCGAGGGGCGGCAGCGCACCTTTCAGGCGGTGGCCGGCGACCTGCCGGACGGAGCGTTCATCCGCCCGGACGGCGAGATCGGGCTGATGCGGCAGGGGCGCCGGCGGCCCTGGTCGATGGCCGGGTACGGCGCAACGCAGGCGATCGCCTCGGACCTTCAAGTGGAAGTGCTCACCCCCGAGGTGACGGTGCGGGTGCCGGCCACCGGGTACGTACCTGTCCTGCACCCGTCCGTTGGATGAACGGAACCGGCTCCGGCTGCGGCCCGCGCCGGGAAGGCTCCCACCGGATCGGTTGCTGCCGCATCCCGCCGGGAGGCGTGGCCGTGCCCAGGCTGCACCGTCCCGAGGTCTGCCTGCGCGATCGTCCCGGGTGACCGCCGCCCGGGATGTGCCGGTAGCACCGCGTCGCCGGTAGGTCGAGGTCTGTTCCCCGGCAGGTGAATTCGGATCTCACATTCACGGCATCCGCACCGTCTTCCAGGTGAGATGGCCGGTGGAGAAGGCGGCCGTGCGCGGCGAAGGTCCGAAGGCCGAGCGGAGACTGCCGGGCCCGGAGGGGCCAGGGCCGGCCGCGACCGGCCGGCTGCTTTGAGATTTCGAACACATCGGTTCGGAATCAAGGTCTACGACAGGGCGAGTATGAGGGAGCCGTTCGAGAAGGCGGTCGAGCAGCACGGCGCGACCGTGTTGCGGGTGTGTCGAGCGCTGTTGGGGACGCATGACGCCGACGACGCCTGGTCGGAGACGTTTCTGGCGGCGATGCGGGCCTGGCCGGGGCTGTCGGAGACGGCGAACGTGGAGGCGTGGCTGGTGACGATCGCCCGGCGCAAGGCGATCGACGTGCTGCGCGTCGCCGGTCGCCAGCCGCTGCCGGTCGAGGAATTGCCGGAGGCGCCCAGCCCGTTGGGTGTGCCGGGCGCCGACGACCGGGAGTTGTGGGAGGTCGTGGGGCGTCTTCCGGGCAAGCAGCGGCAGGCGGTCACGTTCCGCTATCTGGCCGGGATGTCGTACGACGAGATCGCGGCGGTCCTGGGCGGGAACACCGCGGCGGCGCGGCGTGCCGCGGCGGACGGTCTGAAGAATCTACGAAAACACTATCCGGGCGCGACCACGAGAGGAGCATCCACATGAGCGGCACCCGATCCCCTGATGACGTCCTGAGCGTGCTGTCGGCTCCTGTCGACGCCGAGACCTTGGCCCGGCTGCACCGCCGGCTGGAGGCCGAGGCCCAGGCCGCCGCGCTGGTCGACATCGCCTACACCGTCGTCGACTCTCCGGTCGGCCGGCTGTTGCTGGCCGCCACCGGCCGGGGCCTGATCCGCGTCGCCTACGCGGTCGAGGACCACGACAAGGTCCTGCAGACCCTGGCCGACAAGGTCAGCCCGCGCATCCTGCACGCCCCCGGCCGACTGGACACGGCCGCCCGAGAGATGGACGAGTACTTCGAACGGTGTCGGCAGGCGTTCGACCTGCCGCTGGACCTGTCTCTGTCCAAGGGCTTCCGGCAGCTGGTCCAGCAGCATCTGCCGCAGATCGGCTACGGCCAGACCCGCAGCTACCGCCAGGTCGCCGAGCTCGTCGGCAGCCCCAAGGCGGTGCGGGCGGTCGGCACGGCGTGCGCGACCAACCCGCTGCCGGTGGTCGTCCCCTGCCACCGGGTGCTGCGCACCGACGGCACCCTCGGCGGCTACATCGGCGGCCTGGAAGCCAAGACCGCACTGCTGGAACTGGAGGCCGCGGCATGACCGTCACCACCGTCGTCGAAGCCAGGGCGAAGATGAAGAAGTCGACTCCCGGCGCGGACGCCGCCGCCGGAGCCGGGCCGCGCGCCGGCCGGGTCGAGACCCGCCCCGCATCCACCCCGACACCGCCCCGGCCGGCTGCGCTCCGACCGCCGGCCGCGTCAGCATCACCTTGCGCATGACCGGCCTGGCCGACTCCCCGGGGAAACCCGCACCCCGATGAACACGACCGCCCCAGACGCCGCACCCCCAGGGAGTCCATGCACGCCTCGTGATCCCGCGCATCCACGTCCTTCGAGAATCCGGCCCTGGCCGCAGCCTTCGGCGGCCTCGCCGTCCTGCCCGGCCGGTCGCGGCCGGAATACGTCTCACGTTTCAGGGCACCCGCGCGTCTTCACTACGGGACAGGCAGCACCTTGCAGGCAGGAGATCAAAATGGACGTCCGACACGCCTATGTGGACAGCCCGGTGGGGCCGCTCCTGGTCGTCGCCGGTAACGACGCGCTGGTGGGACTGTACTTCCAGGGTTACCGGTACACGCCCCCGCCCTCGGCATGGGGCCGCCGCGCCGACACATCGGCCGATCCGGTCCTGGCACAGGCGCACAGCGAGCTCGGCGAGTATTTCGCCGGAAAGCGGCAGGTGTTCGACGTTCCGGCGGTGACGAACGGCGACGAGTTCCAGGAGCAGGTCTGGGCGCAGCTGCGGGAGATCCCGTACGGCAAGCGGATCACCTACGGCGACATCGCGGTCGAGCTGGGGAGCAAAGGATTCGCGCAGTCCGTGGGCCAGGCCGTGGGGCGCAACCCGGTGAGTATCGTCATCCCCTGCCACCGGGTGGTGGGCGCGGGCGGCAAACTCACCGGATTCGGCGGCGGGCTCGAACGCAAACAGACCCTGCTGGACCTCGAGGAGCCGGCCGAGACACGGGCCGGACGACTGTTCTAGCCGCGCCTCCCCTTCTGTGTGCGGCGCTGGCGGCGCCGCACAGCCACCGAAGCTTGGTATCGGTGTTCCGGTCGTGGACTGTGACCGGAAAACAGCTCTTAAAGACTTTTTGTCCCGGCACCTCACGTTTACAGGCCGGGGCGCGTCTCCCAGATGTGGCCGAGATTCGGTCCGGAAGGAGAACGACAAATGTCCGACATCCGAACCCAGCAGGAGCGTGCCGAGCTGTTCCGGAGCCTGCACGACGACTTCCTCGTGCTGCCCAACGCCTGGGATGCCGGCAGCGCCCGTCTTGCCACCGAGGCCGGCGCCACGGCCATCGCGACCTCCTCGGGCGCGCAGTCCTGGTCGCAGGGCGTCGCCGACGGCCGCTCGCTGGCCGAGGCGGACGTGCTGACGAACCTGGAACGCATCGTGGCGGCCACCGACCTGCCGGTCAGCGCCGACGTCGAGAATGCCTACGCCGACAGTGCCGGCGACCTGCGCGCGACGATCGCGCAATTCCTGGCCACCGGCATCGTCGGCATCAACCTGGAGGACTCCGGCGCCACCGATGGGCCGCTCTACGGCACCGCGGCCGCCACCGAGCGCATCGCGGCCGCCCGCGCGGCGGCCGACGACGCCGGCGTCGACCTGTTCATCAACGCCCGCACCGACGTGTTCCTCCTCGGCGTGGGCGACGAGGACGGCCGGCTGGCCGACGTCATCGCCCGCGGGAACGCCTACCGGGAAGCCGGCGCCTGCGGCCTGTTCGTCCCCGGCCTGCTCGACCTCGACGCGCTGGGCACGGTCGCGCGCGAGACCGGCCTGAAGGTCAACGCCATGTGGCTGCCCGGCGCCCCCGCCCCCGAGCAGCTGCGCGAGGCCGGTGTGTCCCGGTACTCCGCCGGCACGGCGATCGCCCAGGTCGCCTACACCGCCGCCGCCGACGCGGCCCGCGCGTTCCTTGCCGGACAGGACAAGGCCATGGCCGCGTCCATCAACTACTTCGCGTTCAACGACAAGTTCGCGAAGTAGCCCAGGCCGGGGCGGGCGGCCGGCGCCCGGGCCGCCCACCCCATCCACAGTTCAGCCCGCCACGCCTCGCGCGTGCGCCGCCCCCTCCGTGCTCGTAGGCCGGGGCCGTCCCGATCACCGTGATGCGGCACCCTGCCGCACCGGCGACCGCCGTTGCATCTCAGTCTCCAAGAACTCCAGGTGCTCGCGAGTTGCTGCCGGGTCGGCTGCCACCCGCGACCTGCTCGACAACCTGTTGGCCACCGCGCGCCTGCCTGAGCTGTCCGGACATGGCGCTGAGGTCGACGCCGGTCAGATCACAGCTTGCGTCCCACAGCCGTGCCGCAACGGAGGCGTCGGCCAGGTGGTTCCACACCGGTTCGCGTCGGGGCTCGCCGCGCAGTCCGAAGACGCGCGGTCCCCACAGCTGGCCTCCGCACACGGCCGGGTCGAGCACCGCCCGGACCGCGGGCCACGCGCCGGCGTGCTTGCCCTGGACGAGGAGGGCCGCAGGTGCCGCGCTCAGCCGCGCGCCGGTAGTCCGCACATGGACCGGTGGCCGCGACGGGGTGAGGGAGTCCAGCGCGCCGCCGGGATGGACCACCACGCTCGCCACCGTGCTGCCGGCATCACGCAGGCGGCGATCGAGTTCGACGCCGAAGTGCATCTGTGCCAACTTGGAGCGTCCATAGGCGCGCTTGGGCTGGTAGTCCTTCCGGGACTGCAGGTCGTCCAGGTCGAGCCGCTCGGACTTCGCCGCGAAGCTGCCCATGGTCACAACGCGGGCCGCCGGCGCAGCCGACAGCAGCGGCATCAGCCACTGGGTCAAGACGAAGTGCCCGAGGTGGTTCGTGCCGAACATGAGCTCGTGACCGTCCCTGGTCTCCCTGCGCGGCGGGTCGTCGAGCGCGACGCCGGCGTTGTGGACCACCGCGTCAAGGCGTTCCACCTCCATTGATTCCACCGCTGTTTCGAGCGACGAGAGGTCGGCGAGGTCCAGCCGTACGGCCCGCACCCGTGCACCGGGGACACGCGCACGGATCGAGGCCGTGGCGACCTCGGCCTTGGCGGGACTCCGGCTGCCGAGTACGACGGTGGCTCCGGTTGCCGCCAACTGCTCGGCGACGAAGTACCCGATGCCGGCGTTGCCGCCGGTGACCAGGAAGAAGCGGCCATCGGCACCCGGCAGTCGTTGGACATTCCAGGGCGGGGTGGGCGACATGGCGACGGGACTCCCTTGCTGTTGAAGGCGGTTGCAGCTGCTCCCTCGGGCAACTCGACACCCACGGTTGCAGCGGCCACCGACACATCGCCTATGGATCACCGACAGTCCCGCCGGACGGCCGACATCCTGCCGACGCGGTGCCGGCCCATCGCCGCACCGCGCCGCTGAGCGTCACGTTGGCCAACCGGAGCACAATGGCCAACTGGGACGCTCAGGGACAACGAGCCCTCACTCTTGATCGTTTCCTTAGAACCCCTAAGGAATGCGGTTACCGGGGCCGGCCACGCTTGCCGCGCACGGGCGGGACTGCCTGGAGCAGCGGGACCAGTCGGGTCACGTCATTGCGGTTGCCGCCCGTCAGCGTGGCCGCGAGTGGAACCCCAGTGGCGACGATGGTCAGGGCCCCGTTGGAGTGCCCAGGGTTGCCGGTGAAGTTGAGCTTCACGACGCACGGTTGCAGGAGCCCGACGGTCGGCGACGTTCACAGCGGTAGCCATCTCGCCTCCGGCCGGTGACCGAGCCGTAGGTCCCTGGAGACGCGAGCATGGCGGTTGTTCCGCGGCTGGGCCATGCGATGTCGTCAACGGCGAGAAACGGCTCGCCGGCCACGGTCGCGGGGGTTGCCCCGGTGAACGCCATGACGTCCCGATGCAGGTGGGACTGGTCGGCGTAGCCGGTTTCGGCCGCGACTTGGGCCGCGCCTTCACCCGCGACCAGGCGGTGGGCGGCATGGTCGAAGCGGACCAGCTTCACAGCACGCTTGGGCGGCAGGCCGAGCTGAGACCGGAACCGGGACCACAGCCGCTTACGGCTCCACCCGACCTCGGCAGCGAGTTCGTCGACCCGGGTCACTCCACGGCTGACGACGATCCGGTGCCAGGCCCAGGCCACCTCCGGGTCCACCGGCGGCCCCGCCTCATGCCGGCGGGCAAGCAGCGCGTCCGTCAACACGAAGCGATCCTGCCACGACGAGACATCGCCGAGTTGCTCGCGGATCCGTGACGCCTCCCGGCCCCACAGGTCGCCCAGCGACACGACGGCGCCGTCGAGATCGGCAGGGGAGGCGCCCAGAATCGCGCGTGCGATCACCGGGGACAGGCGCACCTGCACGCACTCGACGTTCTCTCCCCGCGCCCGGACCGCGCCTCCGGACCCGAGCCCGGGCCCGGCGACGATGCTTCCCCGCTGCTGCCCCCCTGCGGGAGAGTCAAGGACGGGCGAACCGGCGCCGAACTCCAGGAGCAGCGTCACGGTCGGGTGCGGGACTATCCGGAGCGTTTCCAGGTCAGGGACATGGAACCCGGCCATGGTGACACCGGTCACCTGGCTGGACCGCTGCGGGCACTCGACGCCCCACACACCCGCACCGTGCCCGAAGGTCCGCATCGCCCCATGCTAAGGGCTGTCCCGTAACCCCTGGCGGGCGCACGACGACAGCTACGGCACCTCGCCGCGTTGTCGGAACGTCCACATACATCCAGTATGCGGATGCCCCTCCGCCTTGCGATGCACCGCATCCGACGCCGCGCGCTGCTCCGCCAGGGGTTACGGGACAGCCCTTAGGTGAGCCGGTTGAGGGGAACAATCGTCCAATCCACCGGCGCGTTCCGGCGGAGACAGTGGGCTCATGACTGTTTCTGACGGCGATCCGTACGCGAACGGCGGCGCCGAGGCCACCGGGAGTTCAACCCTGTCGCTGGACGACGGCGACATCTACGTGTGCCAGGACGGCCCTTGCGACGCCCCCGCACTCCTGCTCATCCACGGGTCCGCATCCTCGGCCCGGTCGTGGAGCCCGATGGTTCCGCTGCTGACCAGGTCTCACCGCGTCATCCGGATAGACCTGCTCGGGCACGGCCGGTCGGCCAAACCGGCCGACCACAGCTACGCGCTCCCGGACCAGGCACGTCGGGCCGGCGTGGTACTGGACCGGCTCGGCGTCGAGCACGCCGTGGTCGTCGGTCACTCCAGCGGCGGCGCGGTCGCCACCGCCCTCGCCGAAGAGCGGCCCGGCCTGGTGACCGCGCTCGCGCTCGTCAACACCGGACCCAGCCTGGACGCCTTCATCGCACCGGAGTCCGCCGCAGCCGGCCCCTCGCAGTGGCCGCCGACCGACGAGCAGCTCCGGCGGTTCGCGAGCACGGGTTTCAGCCGCGCGGGCTACCAGATCCCAGAAGCGCTACTGGACGATGTGCGCGGTATGACCTCCCACACGTTCACCACGACGATGCGGGCCACCCGCTCCTACCTTGAGCAGCGGGCGCTGCCGGACCGGCTGACGGCTCTGGGCAAGCCGCTACTGGTGATCTTCGGCGAGGACGACCGCAGATGGCGATCCTCATCCGCCTCCGACTACCGCGCCGTTCCGGGCTCCCAGGTCGAGCTGCTGCCCGGTCTCGGGCACTCGCCCCTGCTCGAGGATCCGCCGCGGACCGCCACCCCCCTGCTGGCCTTCACCGCGATCCACGCCGTACGGATGGACTGAGACCGACCGGCACATGGGGGGTGGAAGAAGGAGCGGGCCTGGGTGCGTGCGTCTGCAAGGCGGAGGAGGGAGGCAACGCGGAGCATTGTTGACCGACGACAACGCCGCAGATGTGCGTGCCCAGCCCCGCGACGCCGCCCCCCATTTGCCGGTCGGTCTGAATGAAAAGAAGGAGGGGTGTCATGCGGATTCTCGTCTCCGGCGCCAGCGTCGCCGGTCCGGTTCTGGCCTACTGGCTCACCAGGCACGGCTTCTCCGTCACCGTCGTCGAGCGCGCGCCGGCTCCGCGCAAGACCGGCGGCCACGCGGTCGACCTGTTTCGGCCCGCGATGAACATCTCGGAGAAGATGGGCGTGCTCCCGCGTGTCGAGGAGCGAGCCACCGGCACGAACCGGATGACCGTCTACCGGGAGGGCTCACGGCGTCCCGTCCGGGCGGACCTCTCCAAGGTCTTCAGCGCCACCTCCGACCGGCACATGGAGATCATGCGCGACGACCTGAGCGAGATCTACTACGACGCCGCACGCGACGACATCGAGTACGTCTTCGGCGACTCGATCACCGCGATCTCGCCCGACGGCGAGGTGCGGTTCGAGAACGCCGCGCCGCGCCGCTTCGACCTCGTCGTCGGCGCGGACGGGCTGCACTCCAACGTGCGCCGCCTCGTCTTCGGCGAGGAGTCCCGTTTCAACGCCTTCATCGGGGCCTACCTCGGGGTGCTGACCCTGCCGAACGTCTCCGGCCTCGACGGCGAGCTCCTCATCCACGTCGGCGTCGGCCGCACTGCCGGCATGTACGGCGCGCGGCACCTCGGCGACGCGCGGGCGTTGTTCCTGTTCCGGAGCGAGCGCGAGCTCGACTACCACCACCGCGACGTGCCCCGGCAGAAGGAGCTGCTGCGCGGTGCGTTCGCCGGCATGCACGCCCACGTGGACCGCTGGCTGGACGAGCTCGACCGCACCCCGGCGTTCTACTTCGACTCCATCACCCAGCTCCGCATGGACACGTGGTCGCGGGGGAGGGTGACGCTCGTCGGCGACGCGGGCTACTGCCCCGGTCCGGCCGTCGGCGGCAGCACCAGCCTGGCCGTCGTCGGAGCGTACGTCCTCGCCGGAGAGCTGGCACGGGCGGGCGGCGACCACGAGCGCGCCTTCCCCGCCTACGAGCGCGTGATGGCGGAGCACGTGCGCGGCAGCCGCGCGGTCGCGCTGAGCGCGGCGAAGACCCTGATCCCCACGTCCCGCCTCGGCGTGTGGGGACTGGCCCAGGGCGCGCGCCTGATCTCCGCCTTGCCCGCAGGCCCCAGCCGCGCCCTCGTCCGCCTCACTACCAAGAGCGCGCGACTCTACAACTCCGTGACCGTCGACGACTACCCGCCGTCGCCCGCCCCATCAGGAGGTCGGGGCGGCCTCGCGGGCGACCGCGGAGACGGCCTCGGGATGGAGTGAGGAGTGCTCGCCGCCCTGCTGCCGAGCCAGCTTGCGGAACGGTCAAGAAGTAGCCCAACGACGAGTAGACGTGGATGTATATGAGGCCGTGGACAGTCGCCGGGCTGTGCGGGCGTTCAGCGATGAGCCGGTGTCCAAGGAGGTACTCGGACGAGTGCTGGCTGCAGCGACGCGGGCTCCGTCGAGGGGGAACCTCCAACCCTGGCATGTGCTTGTCGTGACCGGCGAGCCCTTGGCCGAGCTGAAGAGGCGCGCGACGGCCGGCGATCCCGGCCCCCAACACCGGCTGGGGCACCGCCGTGTTCGACCTGATCCACTCCCCCGCCGACGCGGACCGGGCCGCGCCCGACGACCCGGACACCGTGCACGCCTCGCCGCACTCCTCACAACGAACCGTCGCTCTGCCGAGTCGGCCGTGCAACGGCGCGCATGACTACGTGCCGTAGGGCAGCGCCGATGCGAGATCGGGGGAAGACTTCTTCGACTGTGTGGGCTCCCGGCTTTTCCGACGGTGCCGGCGCCGGGGCGGACGCCGGCTGCGCCGCTCCGGCCCTGCTGGATCAGTGGTGCCGCCCGCGCCGGGGCGGGGACGGCGGAGGGATGTCCAGCGGCTGGGTGGTCAGGTACCAGGAGCCGCGGCCCTCAACGATCAAGAAGCCGGGGCGGGGCAGACGCAGCGTACGGCGCCCGTCGCCCGTCCCGAAGACGACAAGGTCCCAGTCGTCACCAGGGGTGTTCTCGGGCCATGCGGGTGGGGGCAATCGCAGTCAGAACCGGACCGCAGGCACTGGCACACGTATCCGACCTCCCACGAGCCGTCGTATGGGAACTGGATGGTGAGCACCGCCGGGCCGCCGTCGTAGCGGAGCACCTCGTCACCCTGGCCGTGGTGTTCAGAGGCGAGCAAGGTCGCGGCGGACAGCGGGGCGAGGCGGATCGACCAACGGTGGTCGTCGCCGCCGGTGGTAGTGACACGCAGGTGGGTGAAGTCCGCGGGCAGGTAGCGACGGCCGTGGTACCCGTTTTCGTCCCTGAAGATGGAGACCAGTTCGTAGCCGGTATCGGTCCGATCCTCGGTGCGCGTTACGGGCGCAACGTCGAAGATGCTCTCGCCAGTGACATCGACCTCCACCAGGGCAGGACGGCCGAGCTCAGGGCGGTCAATGGGCACCTCGGTCCTGCCCTCACCGTAACCGGTGGACACATAGCGTTCGCCGGTGTTGGTGAGCGGCCGCGGGCGGCCGGACGCGCCGCGGGACGCGCTCGAACAGGCCTACGGCGAGAACCTCGACCTCCACCGCGAGCTCGCCCGCCGCGGCGGAGACACCCCACTGCCACAAGTCCGAGTCATCGGACCCTGCTGATGTCCTGCCCAGCAGAATACGGCGTCATCACTGGGCAGCCTTCGGATGGCCGCGGTGACGCTCCCATTCGGGAGCGAGGATCGACATCACGATGTCGTCCACCCACGCACCGTCATACAGCAGCGCGTCGCGTCGGACGCCCTCCACGACGAACCCCGCCTTCTCATAGGCGCGTCGGGCACGCGGGTTGAAGGCGAACACCCCAAGCGAGATCCGGTGCAGACCGAGGTCCTCGAAGCCATATCCGACGATCAACCGCGCCGCTTCGGTCCCGAACCCCCGGCCTTGGCCAGCCGCAGCCAGCGCGATCCGGAAGTTACTGCTGTGATTGCCGCTGTCCCACTCGTTGAGCACCGCCTCGCCCACGCAGGCGCCGGTCGCCCGCTCGACGACGGCCAGGTCCAGCCGGTCCGCTTGCTCGTGGCGGGTGCCATACCACGCATGCATCCGTTCCTCAGCGGCCTCGTCCCAAGGCTCACGATCTGCCGATCCATGGCTGCTGCCGGTCAGGCGGCCCACCTCCGGATCCTGGAGCAACGAGCGAAGCACGGAAGCGTCCTGGTCCATGAGGAACGGGCGCAGGAGCACCCTCTCCCCAACAAGCGTGGGTTTGACGGAAAAGTCTGCCTGCGCATGATCATTCACAAAGCGATTCTCAACGCAGCTGGTTGTCTCGGCAAACGAGTTCCTCGGGCCACCTCACATCGATCGGAGGAACGTCATGCGCAGCCATGTTGAGCGGTTTCAGCAATCCAACCAGCGATAACGCCGGGGGTGGGCAAGACGCGTATCGCCGTCTCTCTCGTCGCTGCGGCTTGCCGGGCCTGCTACTCGGTCTACTTCACCAGCCTCGACGACATGGTCCGCAACCTCAAAGCCGCCGAAGCTGCCGGGCGCCTGGCCAACAAGCCGGGCACCTACTTACGGCCAGGCGTCCTCGTGGTCGACGAGGTGGGCTCCTCGAACACGGAGAAGCGAATCTGGTCTTCCAGGCCATCTCAAAGCATTACGAAAAGGGCTCGATCATCCCGACCTCGAACAAGACCTTCAGTGAATGGGGACAGGTGTTCCGCGACAAAGTCCTCGCCACCGCCATCCTCGACCGCCTCCTGCACCACTGCGACGTGATCTCCATCAACGGACCGAGCTACCGGCTGAAGAACCGGCTCAAGGCCATCGAGCAGGACACAGACGTGGCCTGTCACGCTGCTTCGTCAAGCCCGAGGGCGTGGTCACTCGCTGTCGAGTCGCTGGAAGATCCTGGCGAACTCGTCCGTCTCGATCAGGCCGGCGATCACATGGGTCATGTTGTCGATACCGGGATCCCGGACGATCAGGCCGTCTGAGACCCAGAAGTAGCGGCCGCCGAGAGCCTCGTCGCCGCCTGCCCAGGTTTCCATCAAGCGTTCGACTTCGGCGACCGTGAAGACAGTCGCGCTCCACCGGGAGCCGTCTTTGAGGTCCACGAAGACATCGACGTTGCACACCGAGTCCAACTCCTCGTCCGAGCTGCGCAGGAACGATGCCTCGAAGGCTTCCATGCGAACCCGAAACCACGGCCCGTCCCAAGCTCGTTCGAAAGATTCGGGCGATGCGCTACGACTCATCGTGTGCGTGTCTCCGGCCAGCCTGACGATCTCAACCGTGCTGCTTCCCGCAACATAGCTGGGGACGTTCATCCGTACACGGCTGGGGAGCTTGGGTCGTACGCCGACACGGAGGGCATGACGGCTTTCGAAGTAGCGCCGCTTGGCATCGGGCGACCACTGCATGGGCGCCGCACCCGAAGGCAGACGTGGTCCATCGGACGCAGGCCGATCGCTTTCGGCGCCGGAGAAGGTCAGCAGCACCGCCCAGAACGACGCCTGATAGCCACTCCAGGATTTCCGCTCACCGGTATCGGCCAACTCCGTCAGCAAGGCTGCGACGGGCAGCATACGGCCGTGGACTTGGCGTCCCCATTACGCGTGGTGATCGATGAACCCACGAAGGTGGGCTGCCGCACGGCCCTCAACCGAGATCGAGAGCAAGTTCGAAGTAGCGCGTATTAGAACCCGCGCGAATAGGTGCGGGTTGGGGGAACCGGTCGGGTCTTGCCGCGGCCCGGGAGGCCGCTACTCACTGTGATCATTGAGGGTGGTTGGAACGGCCGCCGTTGTGGTCGGCCGACAGGCGAGGCGGTTCTGTTCATGGTGCTGGGTGTTGGTGGTTGGGGTGTGATGGTGGCCTGGTCCCTGCACGTCGGCGTGGGCTGTCTGGTGGCCAGAGGTGGGGCTGGTGGGGGGCGTGCGTAGAAGTACGCGTCTATTACTGGAGTTGGCCTCGGTGCGTATAGACGAGCAGGTTGGCCTGAGTGGGGCGGTTACCGTACCGGTCATGTCTGATGATCTACAAAGTGGCGGTCGGGGCCGTGAGGCTGCGGCGGTGGACAAGCGGCTGACCGATCCGGAGTGGCTGGTGAACGCCGACCCGGGACGGGTTCTGGCAGCGCTGGACGGCGCGACGGGCCGGGAGGAGGTGTTGGCGGCCGCGGTGTACCGGGCATCAGCGCATCTGCACCGGGATGCTGACGCGGGGGTGCGGCGGCAGTTGCTGGCGTTGGACGCGGCCCGGTACGGGGACCGCGGGTTGGCGGCGCGGTTCGCGGCTGTGCCGGTGGAGGACGAGGCGGCGGCGCGGTGGGGGGTGGACTGGGCCACGGGCGGCCTGGTTGCCCCGCAGCTCCGGCACACCTTCACCGGGCACACCGACGGGGTGCGTGCGGTGGCGACGGCCGTGGTGGACGGCCGGCCTATCGCTGTCACCGGCAGCGACGACGACGTGGTGCGGGTGTGGGACCTGGCTACCCGCCAGCAGATCGGCAAGCCCCTGGAATGCCAGAGCGGCTGGGTGTATGTAATGGCGGTGGTGGTGGACAACCGCTCGATTGCCGTCACTGGCGGCGAGGATGGGACGGTGCGGGTGTGGGACCTGGCCACCGGTCAGCAGATCGGCCAACCGTTGATCGGCCACACCGACCGGGTGCAGGCGGTGGCGACAGCGGTGCTGGAGGGTCGGCCGGTCGCTGTCACCGGCGGTCGGGACGGCGCGGTACGGGTGTGGGATCTCGCTGCTGGCCGACCCATCGGAAAGCTCCCGACTGGTGACGCCGGCGCGGTGCTTGCGGTGGCGACGGCGGTGGTGGACGGCCGCTCGGTCGCCGTCACCAGTACCGGCGATGGGACGGTGCGGGTGTGGGACCTGACCACTGGCCGACAGGTCGGCGAACTTCTCACCGGTCACACCGGTGGGGTGGGTGCGGTGGCGACGGCGATGACGGAGGGCCGCCCGGTCGCCGTCACCGGTACCAGCAATGGGACGGTGCAGGTATGGGACCTTGCCACCGGCCAGCCCGTCGGCGAACCCCTGACCGGCCACACCAGCTGGGTAGAAGCGGTTGCCACGGCGGTAGTAGACGGCCGACTCGTCGCCGTCACCGGCAGCCACGACAACACGATACGGGTGTGGGACCTGACCACCGGCCAGCAGGTCGGCGAACCCCTGACCGGGCACACCCGCACGGTGTTGGCGGTTGCCACGGCGGTAGTAGACGGCCGACTCGTCGCCGTCACCGGCAGCCGCGATAAGACGGTGCGGGTGTGGGACCTGACCGCCGGCCAGCAGGTCGGCCACCCCGTGTCTGGCCACACCCGCACGGTGCTGGCGGTTGCCACGGCGGTAGTAGACGGCCGACTCGTCGCCGTCACCGGCAGCTGGGATGGGACGGTGCGGGTGCGGGACCTTGCCACTGGCCAGCCCATTGGTGAGCCCCTGACTGGGCACACCGGCCCGGTGTTGGCGGTGGTGACGGTGGTGGTGGAGGGCCGCCCGGTCGCCTTCACCGGCAGCGCCGATGCCACGGTGCGGGTGTGGGACCTGGCCACCGGCCAGCAGGTCGGCGAACCCCTGACCGGGCACACCGGCCCGGTGTTGGCGGTGGCCACGGCGGTAGTAGATGGCGGGCTCGTCGCCGTCACCCACAGCGCCGATGCCACGGTGCGGGTGTGGGACATGACCACCGGTCAGCCCATCAACAAGCTACTGACCGCCCACACCGGACCGGTGTGGGCGATGGCGGCGGCAATGGTTGATCGCCGACCAGTTGCAGTCACCACCAGCGCCGGTGCCACGGTGCGGGTGTGGGATCTGGCCACCGGCCAACCTGTTGGCGAGCCCCTGACCGGCCACACCGCTCAGGTGAACGCGGTGGCGACGGCGGTGGTGGATGGCCACCCGGTTGTTGTCACCACCAGCGCCGACGCCACGGTGCGGGTGTGGGACCTGAGCACCGGCCAGCAGGTCGGTGGGCCCCTGACCGGCCACACCGGCGCGGTGTGGGCGGTGGCGACGACGGCGGTGGATGGCCTGCCAGTCGCAGTCACCAGCGGCTGGGATGGCACGTTGCGGATGTGGGACCTGACTAGCAGCCAGCAAATCGGTTTCCTGCCGTTCCCCTTGCCTGTCCACGCGGTAACGGTGACACCGGACGGAGGGCTGATGGTCGGCTTCGACTGGGAACTCGCTCGCTTCTCCCCCTGTTGATCCCAGACACCGCGCCGAACTTCACCAAGCGACGCTGTCGTGCCGTTCGACGCTCCCCAAGAGGGGGCATGGCCGCTCAGCACAACCGGATCGGAGCAAAGAGCACACGTCACCCGCGGCGGCAGAAACCTGCGGGCCAGGCGGAGGGTGGGCCGGATGCATACCCTCGACCGCCGCAGCCCTCACCTCAGCTCAGCCGGAAGAACCGGGACGAACGTCGCACCACGCCACCAGGGTGCCCTGGGCCACCACGGCCCACACCCCCTGGGGCCCCGCCCTCATACGACTGCGGCTCATCGTCCGAACACCACCAGCACCGCGATCACCGCACTCACGGTGCCGTACGACCGTTAAGGAGTGATGTGCCTGTACTGCCGTCGTGGCTGACCGAACCGCTGTGGGACCAGTTCACCGCTCTCCTGCCGAACCGGCCCATCTTCGATCCCACCCACCCATTGGGCTGCCACCGTCGACGGATCAGCGACCGGACCGTTTTCGACAAGCTCCTGCAGGTCCTGCGGTTCGGCTGCTCCTACGAGGCCATCGCGGATGCCACCTGCTCGGCCAGCACGATCCGGGCCGCCGCGATGAGTGGATACGCCTGGGCCTGTTCGCCCGGCTGAAGCAGATCGCACTCGACGCCTACGACCGCGTCGTCGGTCTCGTCCTGGACCAGATCGCGATCGACGGGGTCATCACCAAGGCCCCCGGCGGGGGTGAAGCGGCCGGACGTTCACCCGTCGACCGGGGCAAGCAGGGCATGAAACGCCCCGGCATGACCGACGGCCACGGCATCCCCCTCGGCCGCGTCCTGGCCGGCGCCAACCGCCACGACTCACCCCTCCTCGCCCCCACCCTCGACCTCCTCGAAGAGCTCGGGCCGCTGCCCGACGAGATCAGCGTGCACCTCGACGCTGGATACGATTCGGACAAGTCCCGCACCCTGCTCGGCGAGCGAGGGCTGCGCAGCCGGATCGCCCAGAAAGGCACCAACGCACCCATCCAGGCCACCCGACGGTGGCATGTCGAGCGAACTCATGCCTGGCAGAACGCTTTTCACCGGCTCACCCGCTGCTACGAACGGCGCATCCATGTCATCGACGCCTTCTTCGACCTCGCCGACGCCATCATCACCGTCCGTAGTCTGATCCGCCAGACCTGGACCACCCACCGCTGGGATACACGCCCCCACCGCCGACCATGACACCCGCCTATTCGCGCGAGTTGTTAAACGCCCTTCAGAACACGATCAAGCGCCGCCCGGCCTGCAGGTCCCCAGTTCGGCTTGCCGCCGGGAAGGCCCCGATCTCCGTTCTGCCCCATGAGCATCAGGAAGAGGCTCTTCATAGCGGCCAGCCCGCGGGCGCGCCGGATCGCCGCCTCGTCTGCATGCGCGTACGTGTCGAAGAACCGTGAGGCCGTGCCCGCGGGTAGCAGCACCCATGCGGCGGCGAGGTCCCACGCCGGATCGCCGGCGAACAGGCAACCGAAGTCGACGATGCCCGAGAGCGTTCCGTCCGAGACGACGACGTTCGCGGGATGGAGGTCGCCGTGCACCCACACCGGCTGGCCCTCCCATGCGTGGGCCTCAACGGCGTCGTCCCAGGCGGCCCGGACGTCGGCAGCGATGTCGTCGGGGGCAACGGCCTGGAAGAAGTTCTCGAAGCTGTCCGTGCAGTTCCTGGGATGGTCACCGCGGTCCGTAGTGATCGGCGCCTCGGCGGGCGCCTCCACATGGAGCGCCTGGAGGAAGCCCGCCAGCGTGTCGGCCGCGTGGGCGCCGCGGCTGATCGAGCCGTGGTCCAGCGGCTCGCCGAGAACCCACGTCATCACGGTCCAGTGCTTGGGAAAGCGCACGGACGGTTCGCCGAACCGCACCGGGACCGGTACCGGGAGAGGCAGGCGCGGGGCGAGCACGGGGAGCCACCGCCGCTCCTTGAGCTGGAGCTCCGGGGTGGGGTCCATACGCTGCATGCGCACGGCCAACTCGTCCCCGAGGCGCCACATTTGGTTGCCCCAGCCGCCCGCCACCTCGCGGATGGCCAGCCCCGCAAGGTCTGGGTGTTGCTCCTGCAGCAGGTCGCGGACCAGGTCTGTAGTGATCTCGATCTCGGTGCCAGTCATGCGAAGCCACAGTACTGAGACGGCGGGCGGAGCGGTCTTGCTCTCCGGGGCAGACATCTCGCTGTGATTCCTCTGGCATCACCGATTCGGTTTCAGAGAGCTGCAGATCAGAGGCTCTGGCACGGCCCCAATGTTCAGAGAAGCCTGCATCCGCTGCCCTGTCCTCCAGATCGGCCCCCGCCAACGGGGCCGTCTCATCGAGATCATCCAGAACCTCCGCGAACGCATCCGCGAAGCCCGCGGCAACAGCTGGCTCGGAGAAGTCGAGGGGTGCCAGGTCAGCTTCGACGCTGCCACCGCCAGGCTCAACAGCCTCGGCCGGGCCCCGGCCGACGGCCGACCACAGCTGGTCGACCTCGGTTTGCCCGTCCTTGCCGACTCCGCTTCGCCACCCCAGACGGATTCGAGCCTCAAGGCCGTTCGGGCTTGTGGGCAAGAAAGGTGGCGAAAGTCCTTTCAGCCCCTTCGCTGGGTTCCTCCACCAGACGGGCGGTGAGGACGAACCCGGCCTGCTTCAGGAGTTCGGCAATCCGATCAGGCGGAAGCAGGTAGGACTCGTAAGACACCGGATGACCGCCGTATGCCTGTGTGGGGCGTAGATGCTGGCCGGCCCCTACGTGGCCGGCCAGCATCAAACAGCCGCCAGGCGCGAGAGCGCGATGGAACTCGCCGAACACCACCGGCAGCAACGTCGGTGGTGTGTGGTGGGTGGAGTAGTACGCGAGGATGCCTCCGAGGTTGTCGTCCTCGATCGGGAGCGAGGTCATCGAGCCGACGCTGAAACGCAGATCTGGGTAGGCACTACGGGCCAGCTCGACCATGGCGGGCGAGAGGTCTATGCCGAAGGCAGGCACTTGCCGCTCGGCAAGGTAGGCCGTGACTTTGCCGGGCCCGCATCCCAGGTCGGCGACGGGCCCGAGGCCGGCCGTTCGCACCAGTTCTGCGAACACGTTCAGCATCCCTCGTGACAGCGGATCCAGCTCCGCCGGAGACTTGACCTGTTCGAAGTAGTCGGAGGCGACCGTGTCGTACGACTCCCGGACGGCGGCGAGGTAGGAGAGATCAGGCATGCAGGCGACTTTAGTGAGGGCCCGCAGCCCACGTGATCACTTTCTTAGTCCGGAAAAGGGCCGGCGCACGTGCAGAACTCCTTGCGCGAGCGCTGCGGGGCCGGAGCCGCGAGATCGCCGTCGAGTACCTCCGCATCCACCTCCCCCGCTTGCTGAAGATGGCCGACTCATGATTTGCCTGCCGTCAGCTCGCCGAGCGCAGGCGGTCCAGCTCGTCTCCGATTGCCTTGCGCAGCGGGTCGTGCTGCGGGCCGAGTGAGTACTGCTTGTCGGTCCACCTGTCGCGGGGATAGAGCCACACCGGCATTTGCACCAAGTCGGTCGGCTCCCATTCGAACCGGGGCCATACGTGCGCATGCAGAAACCCGTCGGTGTTGCCCAGGATCTCCAGATTGACCCGTCGGAAGGCCGTGTCCATGCAACGGGATACTCGCTCTACTGCTTCTCCGAGTTGGTCCATGTCGGACAGGAAGGCCAACCGCTTGTCCCTTGGCAGGTCCGACAGTCTTTCCACCTTGGGATCGTCCACCAGGAGCACCGAGTAGCCCGAGAGGAACTGCACATCGCCGATCGCTGCGAACCCCGCGTTCAAGCGCCGCAGAACTGCGGGGTTTTCGCCTCGCAGGGCACTCCCGATCCGATCCATCCGCCAGTCATCAACCATGGCCAGAACCTACCCGGCCGCGATCCCCCCTGTCAGAGGATGTGGGGGCGTCACGGTCGACCGCCATTTCCTTAGACCGACCGGCAAATGGGGGGCGGCGTCGCGGGGCTGGGCACGCACATCTGCGGCGTTGTCGTCGGTCAACAATGCTCCGCGTTGCCTCCCTCCTCCGCCTTGCAGACGCACGCACCCAGCCCCGCTCCTTCTCCCACCCCCCATGTGCCGGTCGGTCTTAGTTCGGAAAAGTGCAAGCGGTCTCACTGAACTCCTTGCCCGAGCACTTCGCGACCGCGGCCGCCAGGTCGACGTCGAACACCTCCATGTCCATCTGCCACGTGTACTCAAGACGGCCGGCCCCACCAGCACCGGAGCGAGCGCATGACGACCACGGACCTGTACGAGATCGAGACCACCGAGGCACCCTGACCACAAAGCGGCCCGCGCCCTGGTACTCCCAGGGCGCGGGCCGCTTTTTTACGTCGGCAGGGCTACACCATCGCTGATTCTCGACCAGGAGCGTTGCTGTGATCGTCACCGAGTCGATCCAGCAGCAGTTCCGCAACCGCCGCAAGGTCAGTCGGAGAGAGCCGTGCGACCAGCGCGTCCACCACATCCGCGGGAGACACCGGAGAGATATCGAGCGGAACCGATCCGGCAGGCACTCCCCCCACTATTGACGGCGTTAACGGTCGGGGCAGCCGAGGTCTCGTCGGCCGCCTCCGCGGCAGAGGTATTAACGGCGTTAACGGTTTCCGCCGCCGCTGCCGCCTGCTGCTCCTTCGGCAGCCGACCAATACGGCGAGCGGGCTCCACCTTCAGCTCGCCCGCCTCCACCTTGTCCTGCAGCTCTGGCGTGAGCTCCAGAAGCGCAAGGCGCTGCGAAACCCACGCGGCAGTCTTCCCGAGGCGCTTGGCCACCTTGCCCTGCGAGCCATGCACCCCACCAGCTCCTGGATTGCCTTCGCCTGATCGAGCGGCGGCACGTTCACACGATGGATGTTCGCGATCAGCGCTGCGCTCCCTCCAGCATGTCGGCAGCACTCGCGGCGAGATCGTCGTTCACGTCGATCCGCAGCTCCGCCAAGCCGGCCACACCAGCAGCAGCGAGAAGCCGATTGACGTCGATGACGACGTACTCGGCCTCCCCGCTCGCGCGGGAGCGCCCCGCGGCGCGTGGCGCGTGGCGCGTGGCCGCGGGGCGCCTTGTGGGGGGGGTTAGTCGACCGACTCCCCGTTGTGCGTACCGCCCACGCAGGGGTTGCCCGGCAAGTCGATCCGGGGCTCTCCGCCGCCCTGCCTGCACTCAGAAGGGCTGACGACGGATGGGGCACCCTGTGCGGTGGCGGTGGCGGCGCCTGTGAGTCCGAGTCCGGCGAGGGCTGCCGTGGCGATGACGGCGGCGAGGATTCGTCGAATGCGCATTTGGTTCCCCTTTCACGGATTGCCTCGGTGGGGCACTAGCCAGCTTGAGCTTCGCCCATGTGAGTGGCACATCATGCTGCGCCATTCTGGTGACATGGCTGTCGGGAGCGGGGCCGCTGATCCGGCCCGCCCAAGGCCTTCGCGGCCGACTGGGAAGGCGGGGCGGACCGCGGAGCGATGGCAGCTCTGGGGGTGGGAACGGTCTGCATGACGCGACCCGTCAGACACGCTCCAGGACGGTGCCTTCCTGCACGGCGCAGGAAGCTGCAGCGTTGGTTGCCTCCCGCTTGCAGGAGACCTGGGGTCCGGCGGTCGCCGGGACCGAGCACGATCTGCGTGACCGCGAGGGTCGGTGACCGCACGGGGCTTCCCATCTGCCCCGGAACGCCGCAGGCGGCCGCGACATCGATGACGACCAGCCCTGGCTCCTTCACGTGTACCTCGTTGATCGGGTCCATGTACAGCACCACGTCGCACGGGCTGGGCGGGTTGCGCCGTTCTGGAGTCATCAGGCGAGAGCCGGACCGCAGCAGCGGCACGGAGACGATGACCCGCATGGGGCTTCTGCTGGCTCACGGCTTCCCGGGGTGGGTGTCGCTTCGTGCCCGCGGCGAATCGCCGCTATCAGGGGGCTCTCGATCCGAGGGACGGCACCGGCCGGTCAGACGCGGTGGCGTGGGGTGAGCAAGCCGCTCTCATACCCGACGATCACCAGCTGGACCCGGTCCCGGGCGCCGAGTTTGCCCAGCAGATGGCTCAGGTGCGTCTTCACCGTCGCCGCGGAGACGTGCAGCTCCTGCGCAATCTCTGTATTGGACCGTCCGACGCCGACCAGTTCGAGCACTTGTCGCTCCCGGCCGGTCAGACCGTCCAGTGCGGGCGGCGGACCGGCCGGTTCGGTGGCCGGGTGACGGCAGAACTCCGAGATCAGCCGCCGGGTGACGCTCGGCGAGAGCAGGCTCTCCCCGGCTGCCACCACCCGGATCGCCTGCAGCAGTTCGGCAGGCGGGATGTCCTTGAGCAGGAACCCGGCGGCTCCGGCCCGTAGTGCCGCGAAGACGTGCGCGTCCAGGTCGAACATGGTGAGCATCAGGACCCGCACACCCGGGTTCCGCTCACAGATCGTCCGGGTGGCCTCGATGCCGTCCGTCCCTGGCATCCGCACATCCATCAGCACCACATCGGGCCGCTGCTCGGCAACCAACTCGACCGCAGCGGCGCCATCGGCCGCCTCGCCGACCACGGTCAGACCGGGTTCGGCGTCGATCAGCATCCGGAAGCTGCCACGAAGCAGCGCCTGGTCGTCCACCACCAGGACGCGGACGGGCTTGGTCACACGGTCCTCCACACTTTCAGTCGTTCCGCGCGGGCGTGGGACGCCTGCCCGGCCGGTCCGGTGCTCCGGCCCCGGTCGGATTCATCATGCCGGTCCTGTTCAGGTCTCCTCCCCCGCGGTTTCCGCGGTTCGGTAGGGCAGTTCGGCACGGACAGCGAAGCCGCCTCGGGAAAGCCGCCCGGCCTGGAACCGTCCGCCGAACAACTCGACCCGCTCCCGCATGCCGATCAGGCCGTGGCCGTGCCCCCTCCCGTGCTCAGGTGCCTCGGTGTGCCCGTGCCTGGTCAGGCGCCCGCCCTGGCCCGGTCGGCGGGCGCTGCGGCCCGCGGCGACACCCTCATCGGTCACCTCGATCCGCAGCTCCCGCCCGTCGGCGACCAGCTCGACCCGGCAGCTGGTCGGCCCGGCGTGCTTGAGTACATTGGTCAGGGCCTCCTGCACCACCCGGTAGGCCGAACTCTGCACCCCCTGCGGCAGGTTGGCAGTCCCCTCGGTGTGCAGCTCGGCGATGAGTCCGGCCGCGTTGGCACCGGCCACCAACTCAGGCAGCGCCGCGAGCCCGGGCGCCGGCCGGAGCCCGTCCACGCTGTCAGCCTCCGGCTCGGACTCGCCGGCCCGCAACACACTGAGCATCTGCCGCATCTCGTTCAGAGCCGAGCGGCTGGCTGTCTCAATCACTCGCAAGGCCTCACCGGCGCCCTCCGGGTGGGTGGCCAGCAGATGGTTGGCCACGCCTGCTTTCACCGCGATCACCCCGACGTGGTGCGCCACGATGTCGTGCAGCTCGCGGGCGATCCGCAGTCGTTCCTCGGCGACGGCCTCCACCACGACCCGCCGGGCTGAGCGGGCGGCATACGCACGCCGCTCGCGGACCGCTCGGCCGAGTACCCAGGCCATCCCGGCCAGCGCCATGCCAGCCAGGTGAAGCACGAGGTCCTGTCCGATACCGTCGGGGGAACCCGAGATCAGGGCCAGCACCAACACGCCGACGCTCACCGTCCCGATCACCGGGGTGGGCACCCGCCGGGCCGGGGCGGTGACGGCCACCTGGTAGAGCGCGAAGGCCACCGCGAGGCACGGCTCCCGGACGGCGCCGGCCACCGCGGCCACCGCCGAGGCCGCCGTGACCACCGCGCAGACCACACCCGGGCGGGCTCGCCGCAGAGCCAGTGGCAGCCCCATCGCGGCCGCGAGCGCGATCCGAACCGGCCACCCGCCGTAGGCGCTCCACTCCGGGCCGGGCAAAGCCACGAAGAGCGCGGTCAGCATCACGGCCACCAGGCTGTCAACGGCTGCCAACTCGCTTTGGCGCAGGGGGCGGACGGCACCGCCTCGGTACAGCGTCAGCCAGGTCGGCGGGAGTTGAGCCATGCGGTCACAGTAGGCGCTCGGCCACACCGGCGCCTCAGCCGCGGGAATGACCGACCGCGGTAGGAAACGGCGACGATGGAGCTGCGCGGCCTCCACCGCCCGGTGGAGGTGGAGGTTCGGATCGCCGGCTGATGTGCCGCGGGGTCGCTCCACGGCAGCCTGCTGGCGTGATCGAACTACAGCAACTGACCAAGCGTTATCGCGACACCGTCGCGATCGACAGACTCAGCTTTACCGTCCGACCCGGCCGGGTGACGGGTTTCCTGGGCCCGAACGGGGCCGGTAAGTCCACCACCATGCGGATGATGCTCGGACTGGACCGCCCCGACAAGGGCCATGTCCGCTACGACGGCAAGGCCTATCACGAGCTGCGTGAGCCGCTGCGGCACGTCGGTGCGCTGCTGGAGGCCAAGGCCGTGCAGAGCAGCCGCACCGCCTACCACCACCTGCTCTGGCTCGCCCAGACCAACCGGATCGGCCGCGCCCGGGTCCGCGAGGTGCTTTCGATGGTGGGGCTGGAGTCCGTCTCCTTCCGCCGGGCCGGCGGCTTCTCGCTCGGCATGGGCCAGCGGCTCGGCATCGCCGGCGCGCTGCTCGGCGACCCTCAGGTGCTGCTGCTGGACGAACCGGTCAACGGCCTCGATCCGGAGGGCGTGCGCTGGGTCCGCACGCTGCTGCAGGGGCTGGCCGCCGAGGGCCGAACGGTCTTGGTGTCCAGCCATCTGATGAGCGAGATGGCGATCACTGCCGAGCACCTGGTGGTGATCGGGCTCGGCCAGCTGCTTGCCGACACCAGCATGGACGACTTCATCGCCGCCAACTGCCGTTCCCAGGCGCTGGTCCGTACCTCCGAGCCGGACCGGCTGTTGGGCGTCCTGGCCCGCGCCGGACTGACGGCGCACCAGGAGGAGCGCGGCGCCGTGGTCGTCGACGACGCCGGAACGGAGAAGGTGGGTCGGATCGCGGCCGAGGCCGGACTCGTCCTGGGTGAGTTGGCCACCCGTACGGCGTCCCTGGAGGACGCTTTCCTCCGCCTCACCAGTGACGCCGCTCAGTACCGGGCCGGAGCCTTCACGGGAAGGAGCGGGCATGTCCGCTAACTCCCCGACGGCCGTGGTCCGGGCCGAACTGACCAAGATCCGGACGGTCCGGTCGACGCTTGTCCCGCTCTTCGTCGCACTGATCGTCAGCATCGGGATCGGCGTGCTGAACGGCGCCTCGGCCCGCTCGGCGATCGACAAGGGCAGCAGTATGCTCCGCCCCGACTTCAATCCGGTGGACGCCGGCTTCGTCGGCGTCCAGTTCGGCCAGTTGGCCTTGATCGCCTTCGCGGTACTGCTGGTCTGCGCCGAGTACGGCAGCGGCATGATCCGCACCTCGCTCGCCGCGGTACCCAGCCGCGGCCTCTTCTACCTCGGCAAGATCATCGCCGCCACCACGGTGGCCCTGGTCGTGGCGGTACCGACCTCCTTCCTCGCCTTCCTCGCCTCCCAGGCGGCCCTGGGCCCGCACGGCGTCGAGCTGAGTCACCCCGGAGCGCTTCGCGCGGCTTTCGGGGCCTGCCTCTATCTGACCCTGATGTGTCTGTTCTCGCTGGGTATCGCGACGATGCTGCGCAGTACGGCGCTCGCGCTCTCGCTGCTGTTCGCCTTCGTCTTCGTGCTTTCGCCGGTGGCCAACGTCATCCCGGCGCTGCGTACTGCCGCCCGTTACCTGCCTGACCACTGCGGTGCCGAGGTCATGAGGGCCGATCCGGACCTCAGCCCGGGAACGGGGCTGCTGATCCTCGCTGCCTGGGCCGCCGCCGCCCTGCTGGCCGGCTATCTCACTCTGCGAAGCCGTGACAGCTGAACGATGCCCAATCGGCCCCGCGCGTGGTGCCTCATCCTGCCGGGGCCGCCGTCACGACCGGTCCTTCCTTCCCCGTCCCGGCCTGACAGGCCGTCTGCACCAGGGCAGAGTCTGTCCGCGCCGGTGCTCGGCCGATCGGGGCCTTCGCAGCCGACCTGTCCGACTCACCCGCGACAGAGCCAAGAAGTCCACTGACCCCTGGTCATCGTGGAGGAAACGTCGGTTGGCACGCGACGGCCACCGCCTGGCGTGCGCGCTCGGGCATCGGCGCGTGGTGCTTGGCTGGCACGCACGGGACCGGGGCCGGCTTTGAGCGCCTTCGTCCCGTCGAGCCACCGCAGTCGGTGGCTCGACGGGACGAGGTGGCGCCGGGGCCTAGTGCCGTGACCGGCAGTGTTTGCCCCGTGGGGAGTGTCGTCCAGTGCGTGCGATCGCAAGGCGGCCGGAAGTCCTTGTAGCGGAGCTACCAGGACTTTTGGCCGACGCCGCGAGCGTGCGTGCTGGACGGCGCGACGGGGCAAAGCTTGCCGGGAGAGGCACTAGTTGCCCAGACCTGCCGGGATCCTCAGCATCACCGAGCTGGACCAGGCGGCGTTCGGGCCGCCCTCGCCGTAGACCATCAGCTGGTGCTGATCGTTGATGTCGAAGCTGTAGGTCGGCGTGAATCGATCACCGGCAGAGAGCGGCACCATGCCGGACAGATCCCAGAGCCGTCCCTGCGGGTCCCACATCGCCGACACCGCGACGTCCGGGAAAAGTTCGACAGTTCCGAGGATCCACCCGTCGTCGGTGACCTTCTCGCCGGTCGCGTTGTATCCGTAGTCGGCAAGGCGCCGCATTCCGCCGGCCTTGGTCCACACGAACGCGTCGTCCCCGCTGGTCCCCACGATGGTCCCGGAGGCGTTCACATCGTTCGCCTGGGCCGAATACTGTCCCGGAAGCGTGCCGAGATCCTGAATATGACCTGACGTCGCTTCCCAGGTGACCGCGTGCGGCACATGGCCATCGGTGTGCGAGGCACCGACGATCGTTCCGGCATCGTTGATGGCGCGCGGCTGGGTTCCCGTCAGATCCGAGGACAGGTGGGCCAGCTTGCTGAACGTCCCATCCGGCGTCCGTACGAACCCGTCACTGTAGCTGTGGTTCTTGCCGTCAGACTCCTTGACGATTGCTTCGGAAAATCCGGTGACCACCTCCTTGTTGTTCACGGCGGTCGCATAGCCGCTGGAATAGGGCCGCCAATCCGGGACGCCGAGCACGGTGAGCGATCCGTCCTTGGCCCATTGGGCGGGAAGAGTGCGCAATGCGCTGTCCGTCGCGATACCGACGGCGATCTGGCCGTCATTCAGGTCCAGAGCCGATCCGTACCTGCCCCCGGCGAGATCCAGGTTGGTGAAGCCGTCGGCGGCCGTCCAGCTGGTCGGCGTCATCCTGGAGTTGTACTGGCGATCCCCCGCGACTACGCCGCTCTCATTGAGAGCCGCGCCGACGAATGGCGGGGCCCACGCGACCAGATCGAGTTCGGGGACATCGACAGTGGCGATCGTGACGTCCGCCGCCCCGATGATCGTGCCGTGCTCGTTGGCCACTCGGACCCGGCCGACCATGGGATCCTTGGTCAACTGCCGAGCGCCGACGATCATTGCCCCGTCGACCGGCATCGACTGGCCTGTGGCAACGGTGTACTTCGCGTCGGATTTCGGCGTGATCGTGCCGAGGCCCTTCGAGTACATCTCTTGGTGGTAGTCGAACGTGACGTTGTCTCCGGGCACGGCGACTCCCGCGACCACGACGAAGTACGTACCCGGCTGTGGATCATCGATGACGATGTGCTCGGGCGAGTTCCCGGTCGTGGTGCTCTGGCCTGTCGGCTTGCCGTTGAAGTACACATAGAAGTCCAGATCGGCGGCGTCTCTGGGCGTCAGCGTCACGTCGAGCCGGGTCGTCCGACGCGGAACATAGAGCATGTTGGACGTGATTTCGCCTTGCGAGACCGTCGAGAACAGATTGCGGACATCGCCGATCTCGCCAGTTGCGACATGGGCGATCGCGGGGCCAAAGGTGTTCGTCCCCGTCGAGCCGACATTCGTCGGCGAGTTCATCGTCACCTTGTCGACTGTGACGGTCCCCGGATCGAACGACATGCCCTGCAGTGAAACCGTCGCTGTGTACGGGTTCTGTTCGACCGGGGACGTCCTGCGAGACTCGATCACGAACTCCCAGATGCCGGGTTTGGGTCGGTACACCGGTCGTGCGGTGGCGTTGCAGTCCGTCGGGTCGGTGTAGTTGGTGTAGCAGTGGTAACTGGCGTTGGATTCTGCGGGCATGCCGTCGGGGTCGATGGGCAATGCGCGGACCTGGCTGCCGTCGGCGAGGCCGCCCAGGGTCAGTTGCAGTGCTTCGACGCCCTCGGGAACGGGTACCAGCAGCGAGGTGGTTCCGGTTCGGCCGAGCGTGCCGGAGCTGGTGACCGCGTAGTCGGGTTTGGCCAGCGGCTTGGTCGCCAGCACGGTGACGGCGACGAACCGGTCGATGCCGCCCGTCGCCGGGTCATCAATGGTCAGGATCGCGCTGTGCACGCCGGAGGTCGTCGCGGTCGCGGTGACCGTGATATCGGCCGCCTTTCCGAGCTGCAGGGGCATTGCCGCGCGGGCGCTGAACGTGCCGTCGTTGCCGATCCAACCGATCCGGTGCATGACGTTCCCGGCGGCACCGCTGGTCCGGGTGACGCTGACCTTGTAGGTCTTCTGCGCACCGGTCACCTGGCCGCCTTCCGTTGGCAGACAACGGTTGTAGATGCCGACGCCGGTGTTCGGGGTCGCGAGCAGGCCGGACAGCGAACTGCAAACGGGAGCCGACACGGTGAGTTCATTGGTGCTGATGCCGGCGCTGAGCTGCTTCCAGGCCGCGGCGGTGTCGATGATGCCGGCGCCCTGCGCGACGGTTGGGACGCCGGGGATCGGGTCGGCGGTGCCGGTCAGGGCGGTCTTCAGCGCCGCCGGGTTGACCGTCAGCGAACGGGCCTTGGCGGCCGACAGCAGCAGCGCCGTCGCTCCGGCGACCTGCGGGGCCGCCATGGAGGTGCCGTTGGCCATGCCGTACCCGGCCGGCAGCGAATACCCGGCCTCGGGGACGGCTTCACCGGACAGCCACATCGGGATCGAGGAGATGGCGGCGCCGGGCGCGGACACCTGCGGCGCCATCGCCCCGTTCTCAGCGGGGCCGCGGGAGGAGAAGCCGAAGATGCCCTGCTTGGTGGCGACCTTCGACCCGTAGTCGGCCCACCATGTGCCGGAGCTGACGGACGCGGAGACCGAGATGGCCTTGCCCGCCACGGACGGCGAGCTGACGGTGTTGGTGCCGAGGCCGTCGTTGCCGGCGGCGATGACGATCTGGACGCCGTAGTTGTCGATCAGCTTGTCGTAGAGCGCGGCGATCACGTCGGAGCCGTCGTTCAACGCGGGAAGCCCACCGATGGACAGGTTGACGACGTCGACATGGCGATTGGTGACCAGGTCGATCATGCCCTCGGTCAGTGCCGCCTGGGTGCAGCCACCGCCCCAAGTGCAGGCGCGGGCGGACACGATCTGCGCGCCCGGTGCGGCGCCGTGCATCCGGCCGCCGAACATCGACGTGCCGGCGGTGATCCCCGCCACATGGGTGCCGTGCGAGGCGACCGGCAACCCGACAGACACGTAGTTCGCGGTCTTGCCGACGTTGCTGCCGCCGAGCGGGGAGAGATCGACGTTGTCGCGGTACTCGACGACGAACGGGATGCGCTCGTTCTGCGGTGTTGCGGGGTCGTCGCTCCCGAAGTGGCCGACCTGGCGGTCGACCGCGAACGGGGCCATCGGTGTCTCGTCGGTGAGGTCCTGGTTGTTGTTGCCGTCGACCCAGATCCTGTGTGTGGTCGGGTCGTACAGAACCCCGTAGAAGTCCAGGGTGTCGCCGTCCCGGTTGAGGTCGCCCTCGAAGTCGCTCCCGGCCGTCGCACTCTCGTAGAACACGCCGAATTGGAACGTGCCCTCCGGGATCGTCCAGGTCTTGCCCAGGTAGCTGAACGTCGGCCCCGTCTTGGTGGTGGACATCCGCACCCAGCTGCCGTCGCGGTCGGTGACCGGATCGGTCTCGGTTACCCAATCGACAATCTTGGGTTTGCCGTCGCTGGTCGTCTGTAGCGCGGGATGCTCGACGTCGATGCCGGTGTCCAGCACGCCGACGACCGTGCCGCGCCCGTCCCAGGCCGGGTTGTCCTTGACGAAGGCCTCGGCGCCGGTCTCGTTGATCGGCAGGTACGGGTTGTCGGCGGGCGTGTCCGCGCCGGGCGCGGTCGGCCTCGCGGCCTTCGTTGCGGCCGTCCTCGCACCCGCGGCGCCCAGATCCGGGCCCGGGATCTTGTATGTCCGGTTCAGGTCGATCGCCGCGACCGACCGAAGGCCGGCCAAGGTGGTCACGCTGTCGGTCGGGACGGTCGCCCGGATGTAGCCGACCTTTCCGGTCACCGAACCGACGGTCCCGCCGGCCTTCTCCACCGCGGCGACGACGTCCTCAGTCGCGCCCTTCCGGGCCAGCATCAACACGGTGACAGACTTCTTCTTCGACGCCTGCGCCTGCTGCAGCAGCCTGGTGTCGGCGTTGCCCAGCTTCTCGGCCGCAGTATCCGACAGCGAATCGTCGGTCAGCGGCTGGAACCCGTCTGTCTTCCCCGCCCTGTAGATCGAATCCGGGTCGTCGAGCCCGGCCCGGTCGTCGAGCCCGGCAACGGGCGACCGACCCGGCCCCTGTGGCCCGTCGGGATCAGCGGGTTCGGCCTTGCTCGCGCCGGCACTCTCGGAGCCAGTCGGGCTGGTCGGGTTGGCGGCTGCGGCCGCAGGCCCAGTCAGCGCCGCGGCAATCAACACGGCCGACGCCGCGGCAATCACACCTGTTCGTCTTCCTCGTTTCATCGTGCTCCTAACCAAGGAGTGAAACATCACCGTGCGGCCAAGCCCGCAGACACGAGAACACCTGAGCCGCCTGGCCAATCTCACAGTCGGGTCCGGGCAGGATCAACGGACCGAGTGGGGCGGATGTGGGCCATGGCGGAATGCCGCCACGCTCGGGTCTGCCGAACGAGCTGTGCAACCAGGGTGGTTGGGCCTACTGACGGGCTGCGGAGAGGCGGCCGTCGAAGGTGACGTCGAAGGCGTTGAGTGCGGTCTTCCAGCGCATGGTCCAGCGGGCCTGGCCCCTGCCGGTGGGGTCCGGGGACTTGATGGCCATGTAGACGCGCTTCAAGGCGGCGGTCTCGTTCGGGAAGTGCCCGCGGTCCTTGACCGCCCGGCGGATCCTGGCGTTCACAGACTAGTGCCGTGACCGGCAGTTTTTGCCCCGTGAGGAGTGTCGTCCAGTGCGTGCGATCGCAAGGCGGCCGGAAGTCCTTGTAGCGGAGCTACCAGGACTTTTGGCCAACGCCGCGAGCGTGCGTGCTGGACGGCGCGACGGGGCAAAGCTTGCCGGGAGAGGCACTAGATCGCGTTCGTCGTACAGACGATGCGATGGATCTCGGTGTCGAAGCTGAGGAACGGAGTGAACTCCTCCAGGCGTTCTCCCAGAGCCGGACGATCGCCGGATACTTCCTGCCCCGGGCATCGGCGAAATCAGCCAACCGCTCCGGTGCGGCTTCCTCGGTCGCCGCCGTATGGACGGGCTTGAGGAAACACGCGATCTTGTCCCAGGCCTGGCGGGCGGCATAGCGGAAGGAGTTCCGCAGCAGGTGACCCGCGCACGTCTGGACGGTCGCTCGCGGCCAGACGGTCTCGACCGCTTCGGTAAGCCCCTTGACTCCGTCACAGACGAGCATGAGGACGTCATTCAGGAGTTACACCGAACGATTTACAGTCTCCGCAGAAGTCCGTGGAGGAGTGTTGGTCAGGGCATGGGGTCGCCAAGGTAGGGGCCGAAGGCGTAGTCCACGGTTTTCTCGGGCGAGCCGAGAGGGAGTCCAGGCAGGCACGACGCGGAAGCCAGGAGAAGTCGCGATTGTGGGGGCCGGGTCAGGACGATGGCCCGGCCCCCGTCGTTCCTAGAGATCGAGTTGGTACTCAAATGTCGTGCGCATTGGCGCGTAGCCGAGCGCGTCGTTGATGTGCCGCATGTACGGGTTGTTGTCGGCGGTGTCGGTGAGCAGGCCGCCAAGGTCCGGGTGTCGCTCGTGCGCCTGTCGGATCGAGGCGGCCTTCATCCAGCGGCCGAGGCCGTGCCCGCGGTGCTCGGGCAGGACACCGGTGCCGTAGTGCTGGCCATCACCCTTGCCGTCGCCGGGGACGACGAGTTCGGTGAACCCGGCGATCGAGCCGTCCGACTCGTCGATGGCAACAACGGTGTGCAACAGGTCGCCACGCTTTTCGATGACCGCCGCTGCGGCCCGGACCTGGGCCAGGTCCCAGGTCACCGTGCCGAAGTCGGTGCTGCCCATCGGCATGTCGTCCATGGCGCGGCGCGACGCGACAAATGTTTCGGCGAGGCCGTCAGGGACCGTACCCTCCCATGACGCCAGCCGATAGCCGGGATGTGGCTGTTCGGTGATCTCGGCGAGAGCAGTGATGTCCGCCTCGGCCAACGGCAGCCGGGTGAAAGTCAGGGTCATGACCCTGCGGAAGCCCCGGGCCGTCAGGAACCGGTCGCCTGCGGAGCCGGCCTCGGCCTGGGTGATGACACAGCGCCGGCCGTCCTGGCGTGCGGCGGCGACGGCCGCTTCCAGGAGCCGGGAGCCGGTGCGGTTGCGCCGCTCGGCCGGATGGACGTGGAGATCCAATTCAGCGAGGTGCTCCTGCCCGGCCCTGGTGAAGAGACGCAGGAATGCCGACCCGACGGGGATTCCATCGGTGTCCGATGCCAGCCACGCCAGGCGGTGGCTGGACAGGCCGCGGTCGGGATCGGTCAGCGCAGTGATGCGAACGGGCAAGGTGTCTCCGTCGTAGAGAGGGGGAAGGTGTCGTGGTTGCGGAATGTCGCATACAGTCCGGGCCGTGCGTTGCCGGGTCAGGGCCCGGGGCGACCTGACCTGGTGGGGCTGTCAGGCGTTCTCGGGTCCGGACGGGGCGACCCACTCGACGAACTGGACGATCACGCCGTTGGGGTCGGTGACCTGGAAGAGGCGTTCGCCCCAGGGCTCCTCGCGCAGCGGCATGGTGATCTCGACACCCTCGGCGCGCAGCCGCTTCTCTTCGGTCTCGATGCTGGTGCTGGTGAAGGCAAGGATCAGGCCGGAGGCGCGCTGGTCGCGCTGGTCGGCTGGCAGTACCTCGATGCCGCGCCGAAGCAGGACGATGTCCACCGCGGCGTCGTCGCGCGACAGGGAGGCGAATCCATCAGCAGCCGCCTGCTCGACGTAGCCGAGGTGGGTGGTGAAGAACCGCTGGGACGCGGCGACGTCGTCGACGGTGAGCGAGACGGTGGACGCGGTGATCTGCAAGACGGTTCTCCTCATTGGTTCGGTGAGCCTGTCGCCGCCGGTCGGCGAGGCGGTCGGGCGTGGCCGTCGGTGCCGTTGCGGGTGCGGGTCAGTAGCCGCCGCGGCGCGGCAGGCTGCGGACGGGCGGGGTGATACGCCGGGCGCGGGCGGCGGCCATCTGGGCGAGCAGCCGCCCGTCACGGCGGCGCGGCGCTGCGGCCGTCGCCCCCGGCCAGGACCTCGCCGAGGTCGATGGTGGGGGCGGATACCGCGGTGCGGTTGAGTTCGAGCATGGGCTCTCCTCTTCGTTCCGTCGTCGCAAATTTACGACAGAGATAAAATTATCCTGCAGATCTCACGAGTGTCAACATAAAAATACAACGGAGGTAAGATTGCCTCATGGCTACCGACAGCACATCGTCCGCGCAACCTGCCGGCCTGCGGGAATCCAAGAAACAGGAGACCCGGCAGCTCATCTCCGACCATGCCACCCGCCTGTTCATCGCCCAGGGCTTCGAGCAGACCACCATCGCCGAGATCGCCACCGCCGCACGGGTCGCCAAGAAGACGGTGACCAATTACTTCGCGCGCAAGGAGGACCTGGCCCTGGACCACCAGGACGCGTTCATCGCCTCCCTGGCGCACACGGTGACCGCTCGACGGCCTGGCGAGTCCGCCCTGGCGGCACTGCGCCGCGCCTTCGCCGCCGCCGCCGCGGCCGCCGACCCGGTCTCCGGGTTCTCCGGCCCTGCCTTCGCCCGCATGATCGCCGACAGCCCCACCCTCACGGCCTGCCTGCGCGGCCTGCACGACCAACGAGAGAGCGCCTTGGCCCAAGCTCTTGCCACAGCCACCGACGCACCGCCGGACGACATCACCGCCCGGACCGCCGCCGGACTGCTCGGCACCGTCCACCGCATCCTGTTCCAGCGCATCCAGGACCTCACCCTGGCCGGACACCCCGAGCACGAGATCACCGAAACCATCACCGCGGAGGGGAACAGTGCCTTCGACATGCTCGAAGCGGCGCTCACCCACTACGCCGTCGCCTGAACACCCCCGGCTCCGCGGACGGTGTGAGGATGCCTGGTTGTGCAGGTGAGTTCTGGGAACGTTTGCCGAGATCTTCTCGCAGCTGAGCCAGAGCGCGTGGGGCTGTGGCCAGCGCGGCCCTGAGTGATGCACAGGCGTCGGAAATGGTGACGGCCGGCTCGGCGGCGAGGAGTACAGCTACCTTGTTCCACAACTGGCCGTAGCCCCGCGGTGACATGTGGGATCACTGTCATCGCGGGGACAACCCGTGATGTCGAATTCGGCGAACAAGGGCGGGGCGAACAGCGACCTGAGCCGGCTGCGCGGTCCTCACGAATCGGCCCTTCACCCGGATCTCCCGGCGTCATCTGAGCTGTCTGACACAGGAGTTGACCCAACCGTGGCAGGCCGCAGACGAAGGCCTGTGGGGCTCGGAAAGTCGTCGCTGCAGGCCCCGCGGAGTCCGGTGGTCGGCCTGCCAAGAGACGAATCGGGTGTACAAGTCCAAGGCACCGCGCAGCAGACCGCCCGCCGCCCCCAAAGGATCAACGTCGGGACGTCCACGGTCCCCCTGGGTAACGGCGCTCCCGCCTGGTTGCGAGCTTCCGGACCCGGGATGAACGTAAAGCCGTCCGCCCGCCCGTCACGGGGAAGGGCTCGCTCGTGGAGGAGAGCGTGCTCGCGTACGTGGAGCCCGGGGTGGCTCTGTACGCGAGAAGGCAGATGTTCACCGCTTTGCGAGGCAGTTCCGAGGGCCGCGGCGTTCGAATTGTTCACGGGATGCGGCAGCGCCGGTTCCCGGTGCTCAGTGGCGGTACGCGGCTGTCGCGATCTCGACGAAGGGTCGGATCAACGGGTTGGTGTCACCTTCGTTCCACACCGCGACCACTCGGCTCGGCGCCATGTCGATCAGCGGTACCGCGGCCAGCTCTGCGGGCAGGTCGTGTCCGAGCGGGGCCAGGCCGACCGTGCCGTTCCACAGCACGGCCTGCAGGCATTCCTGGACGGCGCGCACCACTGGGCCCTCGCGCGGCCGGCCGCCGTTCCAGTACGACTGCCAGATGGGGTCGGTGCCCTGCGGGAACTGGAACCAGCGGCGGTCACTCAGCTCGGCCAGCCGCAGCCGGTCGCGGCGGGCCAGCGGATCGTCGGCGCGCAGGACCACGCCGACCGGATCGGTTCGCAGCGCACGCACCGTCAGGGCAGTCTCGTCGAACGGCGCCCGGGTCAGGGCGATGTCGACCAGCCCGGCGCGCAACCCGCATGTCGGGTCGGTCAGGTCGGTGTCGCGGATGCGGATGTCGATGCCGGGGTGGCTTCGGCGGTAGGCGGCGGCCAGCCTGGACACTCCCGGGTCGGTGCCATCGCCCAGGATGCCGACAGCGATGGTCGCGACGCCGGCCGCCGCGCTCACGCGTACACGGACGCGGTCGGCGTGGTCGAGTAGGGCCCGCGCCTCGTCGAGCAGCACCGTGCCCATCGAAGTGAGCGTGACGCCGCTGGGCGAGCGAGTGAAGAGCAGGGCCCCGACATCGGCCTCCAACTGCTTGATCGCCCGGCTCAGCGGCGGCTGACTCATGTGCAGTCGGGTGGCGGCCCGGCCGAAGTGGAGTTCCTCGGCGACCGCCACGAAGTAGCGCAAGGTCCGTAGCTCCACGCTGCAACGATACCCGTGGGGTATCGGCGCTGCGGGATGGGTCTTGGACACTGGCGGGATCCCGGCGGTGTACTCGTGAGCATGACCGAAGAAGCGAAGACCAGCGAGCCGCAGGCCGACCCCGCCGTATCGGTGGTGGGTCCCGGCGACGGCGAGACGATCGTTCTGGGCACCACGCGCATGCGCGTTCTGGAGGACGGCAGCCACACCGGGCACCGCCTCGCGATCGCCGAGTCCGTCCTCGCCCCGCACACCCAGGGACCGCCGCAGCACCGCCACGCCCAACACGACGAAGGCTTCTACATCCTCTCCGGCACCGTGCGGTTCACCGTCGGGGACAAGGACTACGACGCCACCACGGGCACGCTCGTGATGGTTCCGCCCGGTACCCCTCACACCTTCGCCAACCCGACCGACCAGCCTGCCGTCATGCTCAGCACATTCACCCCCGACCTGTACGTGCAGTACTTCCGAGACCTCCAGGAGGTGCTCGCCGACGGCCGGCCGCTGACGCGACAGGCCAACATCGACGCGATGAGCCGCTACGCGACCGAGCCCGCCACCGGCCTCGCCTGAAGTCGACGAATGGAACGGCCCGGCCGCCCTCCTTTCGACCGCGGGGCCGTGCCACTCCCGTCCTCCGGCGGGTCCGACCCTCGGACGACGGACCATGCCTTCTCCAGGGCTCTTCTGGCCATCGACGCAATCGAGGGCCCCGTGAACCGGTGGCCCATGAACGGGAACCATGAACATCGCCTATTGGATCGTCGCGGGACTGCTCGCCCTCTTCTACTTCTACGCAGGCACGCTGAAGGTGATCCGCAGCCGCGATCAACTCCGGCCGATGATGGCCTGGGTCGACCGCATACCCTTGCCCGCCCTCAGGGCGCTGGGGACGGTCGAAATACTCGGCGCGACCGGCCTGGTCCTGCCACCGCTGACCGGCATCGCGCCCTCGCTGGCACCGGCCGCAGCCACCGGCTTCGTCCTCCTGCAGACTGGTGCGATCGCCGTCCACCTGACCGGCGAAGACCGCCGGATCGCACTCAACGTCGGGCTCACCGCCACCGCGGCCATGACCATCTGGCTGGCCACCAGGCTGTGATCGAGCACAGTCCTCGACCGGAGGATGCAAATCCGGGGCCAGCCGCCCCACGGCCGCTGTCATTTCTCATGAACATCGAACACGCCGCCATCCACGCGCTGCTCGGTGAGGCGTACATCTGCTGTCGCAACTCGTGAACAGAGCCACCCGGGTTGACCGCGCATGGGACGTACATCGGGTGATGGCTACAGCGACAACGCGAGCACAACGTCTGACAGAAGCTGACGGGCGGGCAGCGCGCTCCTGGAGGCGACCGGCGTCGTGCCGCTGCCCTCGGAGCAGGAGGCGCCCACGAGGCCGCCCAAGGCCGGTTCCCGCCGGAGGTGGCCGCGATGGCTCAAAAGGTCGCCGGCGCGCTCGAAGTTCCGGAGCCGGCCGCGACGTGACCGGAGTCGGACCGTCGCTGGACAGCGCGACTCCATAGCCGGGCCGCGGGGATGTCGTGGCCGATCCCCCGGAACCCATGGCGTGTTCGGGCGCGGGGTCAGACATGCGAGGCTTACTGACGTGCGAACCCATACCTTCTTGCTGACCGTGGCGGTATCACTCGTAGCGGTGCCCAGCATCGCCGGATGTGCCGCTGAGAGTGCCACATCCGGCTCTGACGATTCCAACATCCAACATACGAACCTGCCCGTCTCGGGGGTGCCGGATTACCAGCTCGGCCAGCCGTACACACCGCCCGCCGGGGTGACGATCGTGGAGCGGGACAGCACTGCGCACCCGGCGGAGGGCAAGTACAACATCTGCTACGTCAACGGGTTCCAGACCCAGCCAGAAGACGCTGGCCTGTGGAAGTCGAAGTACCCGGCCGCGATCCTGAGGGATTCCGACGGTAACCCTGTGTCCGACCCGGGCTGGCCGGATGAAATGCTCCTCGACACCACGACCACAGCGAAGCGCGCCACGATCGCGAAGGTGTTGACGAAGTCGATCGCCCGTTGCGCCGACCGCGGGTTCGACGCCGTGGAATTCGACAATCTCGACTCGTGGACCCGGTCGCACGGGGCATTGACACGGTCCGGGAACCTCGCACTGGCGAAGTCGCTCGTGCGGATCGCGCACCGCGACGGGCTCGCCGCCGGACAGAAGAACACCCCTCAACTTGGTACCTCCGGCCGGAAGAGCACCGGATTCGACTTCGTCGTCGCCGAGGAGTGCGTCAAGTATCAGGAGTGCGACGCGTACACGAAGGCGTACGGCAAGCACGTAATCGACATCGAGTACTCGGACAACATCGGACGGAAGTGGTCCTCGGTGTGCGCGCTGAAGAGTCGCCCAGCGATGACGATCCTGCGCGACCGCAACCTGGTGTCCCCGACGAAGAAGGCCTACGTCTTCGAGCGCTGCTGACGCATTTGGCCGGCCTTGCATACTTCGGTCCATTCGTGTGCGTGGCCTCCCCGCCGCCCCACCCAAGGAGGGTCGTCCAGGACCGTCTCCGGGTCGGCAGTCCCCGCCGATTCCAGGACCACGACGAGATTGTGGTCGGAGTGCGCCGGGCCGAGGATCTCGTCGCGCCCGTACCGGTGCACTGCTCCCCCTTCCAGGTTCACCCGGGGCCGGTGCCTGGACCAACCGGTCCCGGACCGGGGGCTACTGCCGTTTCTGGCCGTGCGCCTCCGGGACGGAACCGCGGCCATGGGTTACTGCCTGTCGGGCGGAGTCGATGAGGGGACGCAGGTCACGGCGTCGGCACGGCGCGGGACTGGTTGGTGGAGCGGCAGACCGCTGCGACACACGAGCTCAGCCGTCGTTCTTTCCCCTGAGACCGAGGCCGCTCCGCAGGATGCTGCTGGCACGGCGCTCGAGCTCCCGGTATCGGATCGTCGCGGTCGACCAGCGCGGGAACGGCGCCGGCGAGCGCCGCCTGCGGGACGTCTCCCGCGCAGCCTGCGTCGTCGGCGTCTTCACCATTGTCGATCAGCCGGCGCTGTCGCGGCCCGTCCTGATGCGTGGTCACAACGGCACCAAAGTCGGACCCCGCGCATGGCCCTCGATCCACAGTTCCTGACAGGGCTGGCCGCGGGCACCACCCCTACTTGGTCGTGTGCGTGGGGTAGACCTCGACGTCGGTGTAGGCGCCCTTGATCTCCCCCGCGCCCGCGGGCCACTTCAGGTTCACGGTGTGGGTCTCGTTCGGGGGCGTCACCAGGATGTTGGTCGGGGACGCGAGGCTGCCGCCGGTGGTGTCGATGTCGTAGGCGAGGTTGAAGACAGCGGCGTCGCCGGGCTTCAGGGTGGTGATACGCGGCTGGGCGTGGCCGCGCTCGATGGGGTTCGAGGTGTGGTCGGCGTCCTTGATGTCGACGCCCGCGAAGCCCGTCGCCGAGCAGGTGGTCGAACCCCGGTTGATCATGGTGATGTCGATCCTGCCGGAGTCCTTGTCGGGTGCGGCGTCCCTGGCGTCGATGGCCAGGTCCTCCGTCTTGCAGAACGTGACCTTGCCGCCGGTCGTCGTCGCGCCGTTCGCGGCTGTCTCTGCCTTGGTGCCCTCACCGGAGCCCGACTTCGCGTTTCCGGCCCCCGATCCGCCGGAGCCCGAGCTGTCCTCAGACTTCGAGCCACTGTCCGAGGACGAGGACGACGAGGACGAGGACGAGGAGCCCTTGGAGGACGAGTCCTTCCCGGAGCTGTCGCTGCCACAGGCGGTGAGCGAGAGGGTGGCGGCGACGCCGATGGCAGCGAGAGCAGTGATACGGGTGTACTTCATGGTGTTCCCCCGGGAGTAGCGCGGTGCGTGTGGTCGGAAGTATTTGTATCTCGCACGGAGTCACGGGCGGTCCTCCGCGACGTCTTCGTTCTGTCACAGGCGCATTGACCGGGCGGTCCGCCAAGACGGGCGTCACCGCACGGTCACCGGCCTGGCCCGCCGGGAACGCGCGCCGACTCGGCTCGCGCATCGCGCAGGCCTGCTGCCCGACTGCTTCCGCGATGCCCTGGTCGATGTGCCGGTCCGTCCGGGTGGCCCGGTGAGCGGCGAGCGCCTGCTGAAAGCCGGGCGATGCCATCTCCCGCGTCCTCACCGGGCTCACGGCGACGTGGGTCGGGGCCACCAGAGCAACGTCGACCGGCTCGGGTACGGGTACGGCGCCGGGCGGCAGGATCCGCAGGGCGCGAACGAGATGCGGCCCGCTGCCTTGTTGGCGATCTCGATGACCCGGGTCTGCTCCAGGCGGGCCTTCGTCGCCCACGCCGACGACTCCGGGCACACGGTGAGCCGGCCGGAGTCCAGGCCGAAGCCGACGACCGCGACGTGCCCGGCCAGCTCGGGTGCCATGGCGGCCCGGTGCAGACTCCTCTGATTCCCGCACGACGCGTTCCGGGACCGGGTACGAGCGGCCGGAAATCATCGCATTACCGGACCTGCGGGGTGGGGAGGATCCGACCGTCATCAACAGAAGGTGATCGGACGGATACATGCGGAAAGCGCGCTTCGAGAATGCCCTGCAAGAGCTTCAGAAGGAGCTGGCCGAACAGCTGGGGAGCCGGCTGAAGCCTGTGACGGACGGGCAGGAAGCGATACGCCAGCAGTACCTGAAGATCCTGGAGACCGTCCAGGCAGGCGCCTCCGGGCTGCGCGAGGAGAACCGGGAGCTGCGCCGCCGCCAGGAGCAACTGATCTCGGACGTCGCCGAGGCACGGCAAGACGTGTCAACAGTCCGCACAGAGCTCGCCCAGGCACTGCTTGCCGCGCCTTCTCCCCCGCCGGAGAACACCGCCGCACCGGCGGCCGAGACCCGCCCCCTGTCTGACACCGACGCACCTGCCGAATCCGAAGAGGAGCCCATGAACCACAGCGAGCCCAGACCGGTCCCTCACGCCTCCGCCATCCGTCCCGCCGGGGCCGGCCCCGAGACCGGAAACGGCCAGGAGGCGCTGAAGCGGGCGGCGGCAGCCGCGTACCGCGGCGCGGCACCCGCCGCGCAGTCCGGCCCGTTGATCCCGCCGCAGGACCGCCACCAGGAGCAGCCCTCCGCCGAGGGGCTCGCGCCGGAGGTGCAGCACGGTGTCCGGCTGATGAAGGCGGCCGGTGTCGCTCTGGCGGAGCTCGTGTGCCACCGCGACACATGGGAGTACCTCACCGGCCTGAGCACCAACCAGACGCACTTCCGTACCCCGCCCAACGTCGATGACATCAAGGACGGGCGCGTACGCGTCGCTCTGTCCGGGCGGTCGCTGATCGCTCTCCTGATCGCCCTGTGGGACACCCGGGACGAGGCCGAGTTCCTCACCGCCGACTGGGCCCTGGCGGCCACCGCGTACGACCGGTTCGCCAACGAGCTCGACACCGTCGACAGAGGAACCCAGCACACGGTACGCATCACGCTCGACGACGGCGCACCTGTCGCACAGCCCGAACTGGCTGGGGCCGTCGCGGGGGCAGGCACACCGGACAAGTGACGGGGGCGGGGCGGTGATGGCGGGCGGTGGTGCCGGCCGCCGCCCCACGTCGGCCCGGTCCGGGCGCGGGCTCGGTATCAGGAGACGACACCAGCGACGAGTAGCCCAGACCACCACCGAGAGGGCATGCCGACGTGAACGAGGCAGACCCCGCTGAGGCCGTCACCGTCCACCGTCCACACAAGGGCCGGGGCCACAGCAAGCAGACCGCTCCGCCCCGTCCCGTGCTCGTGGCACCGCCGAGTCCGTATGGCCCGGCGATGGCGACCTTCATACAGCACGATTGACCGGGCGGCTCCTGACGGTCCGCCACGGCGTTCGGCGTGTGCGATCACCGCATGTGCCGAACGCCGCGGCGTTGTCGGGTGCGTCCGGGAGGACGCTCCTTCTGCCGCGAGGTCGCTCGGAAGCCGCCTCGGTCAGAGGTCAGTCGAAGAGGGAGAGGTCGATGGATTCTGCGAGGGCGGCATAGCCCGCGTCACTGCCGTGGAGGTTGTCGCCCGTGTGCAGGTCGCTGCGGATGCGGCTGGGATCGACGGGGTCGCGCCAAACTGCGTCAAAGTCGAGTACACCGTCGAAGGTGTCGCTCGTGCGGATCCATGAGTTGACCTGCTCGCGCGCCTTGTCACCCTCGGCTGAGTACATTTCCGAGCTGCCGTAGGGGGCGATGGTCGCGGCGTAGACCTTCACGCCGTGCGCGCGGGCGCGTGCCGCCAGCTGGAGGTGGGCGGCGATGATGTCGTCGACGCCGACGGGTGAGCCGGGGAACATCGAGAGGAATCCGGCGGTCTCCTCGGTGCGTGGGGCGAAGGAGAAGATGAGGTCGTTGCCCACGGCGATCACCACGTGGCCGAGGCCGGGCGTGGCGAGGATGTCGCGGTCGAAGCGGGCGAGGGCGGCGGCGCCGATGCCGTCGGTGAGCATGCGGTTGCCGTTGATGCCCTGGCTGACCACACAGAGCGCCTGTCCGCCGCGGGCTGCCAGACGTTCGGCGAGCCCGTCCGTCCAGCGTCGGTCGGTACCGGGGGTGGTTCCCATGCCATCGACGCGGGAGTCGCCGATCACGGCGATGGCCCGGGTCGGTGTCTCAGGGCTGTACTTCCACGGCCGTGATCAGGGCTTGTGCCGGTAAGGGGGCGGCGCCCGCGGGCAGCGGCACGAGGGCGGTCGCGTCGCCGGGGATGAGCCAGCCGAGCGTGTGGAAGGTCCCGTGGCAGGTTGCGGTGTCGACTCGGTCAGGCAGGTAGAGGCTGATGGTCAGCCGAGACAGCGCGGCGGTCCGCAGATCGATGGGGTCACTGAGGATCGGCGCCCCCGCCGGCACGGTGGTGCTCGGCCGGCCGCTGAAGGTCACCGCGTGATCGCTTCCGTGCTGGATTCCGTCGTCGGTGTCCGTGATGGCGACATGGGCGGCGCCGATGGTCAGCGGTGCGGTTCCGTACTCGTTGCTGACGCGCGGATGCGGATGCGGTGTCCGCCGCCTGTGATGCGGACGATCTGCCGCAGCGTCGCGTTCTCGAAGGGCTCGATGCAGCTGACGGAGTTGTCCGGTGCCTGCGGGGAGGCGCCCCAGGTGCGAACCCATGCAACTGTGTGCGGGGCCGAACCTTCGGAGCTGGAGGGGGTGTTGATGGCTTTGTTCACGGTCGTTTCCCTTCGGCTGTCGGGTACTGCGGCGGTGCTTGAGGGTGTTGGTGCTCGACGAGTTCGGCGTCAGGCGGTTGCCTGATGCGGTGGAGGGGCCTGGGCCTCGTTCGCGGTCCTGCGCTTCCAGACCGAACCGATGCTCCGGCGCAGGGGAAGTCGGTCGATCCGCAGCGGGTGAACGGCACCGCGTCTGGAACGGGGCCGGGGAGCCGCTGTTCGTTCTAGCTTGACTCTGTCGGGGATCTTGGAGGTGTGGAGTTCATCTGCCGAGGGTTCGCCAGGAGGTGAGCCGGGGGATCTTGTGCTGGTCAAGGTAGTTCTGGAAGGCCGTCGGCTGTCGGGGCGGGGGGGCCTCCTTCGGCCGACGGTAGTCCGCTGAGGCGTTCGATGTTGACGGCGATCGCGGTCAGGACGTGCTGGACGTGGGCTTTGCTCCGGCCTCGGTAACGGCAGCGTCGCATGCCATGGCCGTGGGCGAGCTCATTGACCGTGCCTTCCACTCCGGAGCGCACGGCGTATCGGATCTTCCACTCGGGGGTCTGTTGCTCGGCGCGGACGCGAAGTTGCACGTCTCGGAGTTCGCGTGGGGGAAAACCCACGGTGCGGACGCTTTCCCGTGAGGTGGTGCACTGGGTGCGGGCGGGGCAGGGCTGACACTGGCCCTTGGTGAATTTCGCCACGATCAGCGGGGCCGCGGTGGGTGAGGACGTCGGGTATGGGCCGTGCCGGCCCCGGCTCACCTGTCCCTGGGGGCAGGTGACCTGCTGGCGGTCGTAGTCGATGTGGAAGTCGTCGCGGGCGAAGCCGTCGGCGCGGCGATGTTGCCGGGTGGGGTTTCCCGGCAGGGGACCGGTGACGGTGACCTGGTGGTCCCGGGCGGCTTGTTCCAGGTGGACCAGGGAGGTGTAGCCGCTGTCCACCAGGTGCTCGGCGGGCAGCAGACCGCGCTGGCGCAGGCGGGTGTGAATGCCGGGCAGGACCCGGCTGTCGTGAGTGGTGGCCGCGGTGGTCGCCACGTCCGTGATCACGTTGGGGGCGTCCGGGGCACAGGTCTCGGTCAGATGAGCGGAGAATCCCCTCCAGCTGATGATGTGTCCGTGCCGTGCGTAGCGGGCCGAGGTGTCGTAGGGCGAGACGATCGCCCGGGACGAGGACGGCAGCCCCGGTCCGCCGTCCTCGTCGGTGCGCCAGAGCAGGCGGCCCGCGGCGTCGCGGTAGTAGTTCTGCACCATGATCTGGCGCAGGGCCTGGACGCGGGGGCCGGACGCCCGGCCTGTCCCGTGCTGGTAGAGGTGTTCCAGGAGCCGGACAGCGTCGTCGCCGGTGGCGAGGATCCTGGTCCTGGGCCTGGTGGGGTTCTTGCCCAGGCGGACCGGCCGGCCGTAGCGGTGCCCCCGCTCCTCGTCTGCCAGGCCGTCCAGCAGGTGCCCGGCGGTGCCGGCGACCTCTTCCAGCACGGCACGTACCGCTTCAGTGATCAGTTCCAGGCGGGTCAGGTCGCGGACGGCGGCCAGGACGTGGGTGGAGTCGGTGCGCTGCGTGGTGCGTTCGCCCACGAGGCCGGCTTCCTTGGGGCGGGCCAGGGCGAGGTCGAGGAGGCGGTCGGCCCGGTCGGCCTCGGTGAGGCGGTTGCGGAAGTCGATCAGCACGCTGTGGTGGAAGCCGGGGTCACCCAGCTCCATGGCCATGGCGTACTTGAAGTCGATGCGGCAGCGGACCGCCTCGGCGGCCTGCCGGTCCGACAGGCCGAGCAGGAACTGCAGCACGCAGACGGTGGCCAGCTGGGCGGGCGACAGGCCCGGTCGCCCGTCACGCGGGTACCAGTCGGCGAAGTCCTCGTCGCGCCACAGCCCACCCCGTGCGGGCGGGTATAAGGAGTGCTAACAGAATGCGACCAAGCTGATGGGCTGTCGGTTAGCCCGCCTTGGCGGCGGCGGGGAGGCATGTACCGTCCAGGACAACCGTATCGCCGAAGTAGGAGCTCTTGCATGCCTGTTGCCTTCACCTCGACCGAAGCTCATGACCGCGGCATGTTGGACACTGGCGATGGCAATCTCGTGTACTGGGAGGTGCGCGGCAATCCAGACGGCAAGCCCGCGCTCATCGTCCACGGCGGACCCGGGGGCGGGAGTCCGTCCGGCACTCCCAAGGCATTCGACCCCGAGCGCTACCGGATCATCCTGTTCGACCAGCGGGGCTGCGGACGCAGCACGCCGCATGCGAGCGATCCTGCGACGAACATGCGTCTCAACACAACTGAGCTGCTCCTTCGCGACATGGAGCAGTTGCGTGCGCACCTGGGGGTTGAACAGTGGCTGCTCTTCGGCGGGTCGTGGGGCTCGGCGCTGTCCGTCGCCTACGCCGAACGGCATCCGGAACGAGTGTCGGAGATGGTGCTTCCCGCGTTTTGGATGATGGGCCGTTCGGAGGTGGACTGGCTGTACCGCGGAGGGGTCGCGCGGCTCTTTCCCGAGGCGTGGGAGCGGTTCAGGAACGGTGTGCCCGAAGGCGAGCGCGATGGTGACATGGTCGCTGCCTATGTGAAGCTCTTGGAAGACCCTGACGCGGCGGTGCGGGCGCAGGCGGCCCTCAACTGGGCAGCCTGGGAGGACGCCGTCCTCTCCTTGGAGCCCAATGGCAAACCAGCCCCCTACAGCGACCACGCCTCGGACGCCGTGCAGGCGTTCGCGCGGATCTGCGCCCATTACGCCACCAACGACGGATGGCTGGAAGACGGCGCGCTGCTGCGAGGTGCCGGGCGCCTGGCCGCGATCCCCGGTGTGATCATCCATGGCCGGCACGATCTGAGCTGCCCGCTCGGTGCCGCCTGGGAATTCGCGCGGGCCTGGCCAGGCGCGGAACTGGTGGTCTTCGACGACGCCGGGCACAAGGGCAGTGCCGCCATGAACAGGCACGTGCGTGCTGTGCTGGAGCGATTCGACGGGCGGTGACGGCAGTGAGCAGCCTGAGCGTCGTCAGTACTGGGTGCCGTACCGACTGAAGACGCACGCCCGCATCGCGCGGTTTGTGTCAGAATTCGCAAGAGGCAGCCGGGTGGGGACTTCACTGAAGCGACGGCTTCAGGCGTCGCCAGCAGATGATCACGCAGCCCAGGGTGAGGAAGTCTTGGTGGATGTCGGCGCGGATCTCCCAGCGGATGCGCAGTCGGCGGAACCAGTGCAGTAGGGCGAAGGCTGCTTCCACGACCCAGCGGTTCTTGCCCAGGCCGCTGCCGTGCTCGGTGCCGCGGCGGGCGATGAGCGGGCGGATGCCCAGCTCACAAATCTGGCGTCGGTAGATGTCGTGGTCGTAGCCGCGGTCGGCGTAGAGCACGTCGGGGCGGCGGCGGGGGCGTCCGCGCTTGCCGCGGATCGGCGGCACGGCGTGGATCAACGGCAGGAGCTGGGTGACGTCGTTGCGGTTGCCGCCGGTCACGGTGGCGGCCAGCGGGATGTCGTTGGCGTCGACGATGACGTGGTGCTTGCTGCCCGTCTTGCCCCGGTCCACCGGCGAGGGCCCGGTGGCGTCTCCGCCCTTCAAGGCCCGCAAATGGGAGCCGTCGACGGAGACGCGGGACAGGTCGAGCACGTCGCGGGCGCGCAGTTCGGCGAGCAGGAGTTCGTGCAGCTGCTGCCACACGCCCGCCTCGTTCCAGTCCCGCAGCCGCCGCCAGCACGTCATCCCCGAGCCGAAGCCCAGCTCCTGCGGCAGGAACTCCCAGGGGATCCCGGTGTACAGCACGAACAGGATCCCGTTGAGCACCCGTCGGTCATCCAGCCGCTTGCGCCCCGGATAACGGATGCGCCGCTCGACCACCGGCAGCAGCGGAGCGATCCGCTCCCACAGCCCGTCATCAACCTCCCACGGCCTCCGCTGGCCCATGCCCACCCCGATCCATCGGCTACAGGCACAACCCCAACTGACGGCCTGTCATTCCAAGGAAACAACCGTTCATTTTGCTAGGAATCCTAAGTCGCCCGGCGTCGGGGCCTGGGTTCCCGGTCGGGGTCTTTGTGTCGTCCGCCGCGCTCGGCCCACTGCCGCCCGGGGTGAGGCTGGAGATTGAGCGGGCCGAACTCGTCCAGGCATAAGACGACATCGGGCTCGCCGGCCTCGGGTATGACCTCGCCGTCGGCGATCGCGTAGAGGTGCTCGACGCGGCCCTTCTTGGCCGGGTAGTCGGAGTCGCGGGACGTCTTCCAGGTCTTTATGCGTTGAAAGGACACGCCCCCCTCGCGGAGCAGGACCCGCAGGCCCTCGTGGCTGATGTCGTCGACCACCCCCTCGGCGACCAGAAAGTCGGCCAGCTTGGCCAGGCTCCAGGTCGAGAACGGCAGGCCGTGCTCGACCGGCCTGGACTTGGCGATCTTCTTGATCTCCCGGCGTTCGGGCAGGGCGAAGGTCCTGGGCCTGCCTCCCCTGTACTTCGGGTAGAGCGAGTCGAAGCCGTCCGTGTTGAAGTTGTGGATCACATCCCGGACCCGGTCCGCGCTGGTGAAGGCCACCTCGGCGATCTTCGCCACCGACATGCCCTGCGCAGACAGCAGGATCATTTGAGCCCGACGCCAGGTCACCACCGATCCGGTGCCCCGGCGGAGGATCCTCACCAGGCGTCGACCCTCGTCATCATCGATCTCGCGGACGCGTACCCGTTCTGCCACCTGGACAGCCTGGCCCACAGCGCCGCGTGAGTCAGCCTCTGAACTGTCACGGTGCACTGGCGCTGATGCTGCCTGACGCGGTACCAGGAAACAGCCCGGAAGTCGACCTCACAACTTGGGGAGTTCCCCCCGCTCGGTGATCATTCGCATCCAACCCTCGAGGGTGGCGACGAACTCTTCGAGGTCGGAGGTGGTGTGGGAGGCTCGCTCATGGTCCCAGTCAGGGTCGAGGACGACAACGCGGAAGCCGCAGCCGTGGTACCAGCCAGCGTCGATGCTGATCTCCCGGGCCTGCAGGCCGCCCTTCCGCACTGCCTCCTGCGCGGTCAGCCACGGCGGTCGTGCAGTGCGTGCCCAGTACAGGTCCTCAGAGTCGTTGGCCTCAACCCTTCCATCCGGCAGGCGTCGGACCAACAAGGTGTTGTAGATGACATTCCAGCCCATAGGGACGCGCAGCGGGAGCAAACCCCAGTCCTCGGAAACAGCCGCGGCCAGCGGGGATTGAGGCGGAAACCGGAAAATCGCGTCCATGTGCCGTCAGCATAGTCATGGGGTACGTCCTTACACAGGTCAAGGGCTCGCATGAGACCCCGACCCGCGTCGATGTCCACATCAGTCGGTGCCGGACGCGCCCGCTGGCGACGCGACAGGGCGAACGTTGCCTGATACGGCACTAGCTCTGCGGCGCGCCGAACCACTGGGCAGCCGCCTGCTCGAACGCGTCGCGATCCGGGGCGGGCTCGCTCGCCCAGGCCACGACGCCGTCGGGCCGAATCAACACGGCGCCCAGCCCGAGGTCGTTGCGCGCCGGGCCGGCCGCGTAGTGGATCCGGCCTGCCCACTCCTTGGCCGCGACCTGCAGCGCACGGTCGGTGCTGAAGTCAAGCACAACTCCCTGTCCCTGGCGCAGCAGTTCGCCGAGGCGGGTGCCGTCCTCGAAGCGGAAGTCCGGGGCGGTGCAGCCGATGAGGGGCTGTTCGCTGCCCATGTCGTAGCGGTTGAACAGCCCCGACGTCTTCCGGTACACGTGGGTCGTTCCGTCGGTGGTGCCCATCAGATCGTGGACGAGTTGACGCAGAGCGGGGGCGTTGGGGCCCGGCTTCATGGTCGCGACCTGGGCGCGGGACCAGTCGAGGACGGCGGCGGCGACGGGGTGCCGCTCGGTGGTGTAGGTGTCGAGCAGGCCCTCGGGAGCGGAGCCGCGCACGGTGGCGGCGAGCTTCCAGCCGAGGTTGTCGGCGTCGCCGATGCCGAGGTTGAGGCCCTGGCCGCCCAGGGGCGAGTGGATGTGTGCTGCGTCGCCGGCGAGCAGTACACGGCCCTCGCGATACGTCGTCGCCTGCATCGCGCGGTCGGTGAAGCTGGAGGCGAGATGGGCCTCGCTCAGCGTCACGTCGGTGCCGCTGATACGGCGCAGGACCGTCTGGAGGTGCTCGCGGGTCAGCGGCTGAGAGCCGTCGAAGGTGCCGCCGTCGAAGTCCATCATGCCCAGGTGCCCTTCGAGGGGCGTACGCAGATACATGCCGTTCGGCGTCAGGTTGAAACCGAGCGGCAGCTGCTCGGGGTCGGCGAAGGTGACCTTGGCGACGTAGCCGGTGAACAGCGGTTCGGTGCCCACGAATTCGAAGCCGGCGAGCTGACGTACGGCGCTGCGCCCGCCGTCGCAGCCCACCAGCCAGCGTCCCTGGTACTCCTGGCCGCCCGCCGTGACGAGGACAGATTCGGTGTCCTGCGCCACGGCCGTGACGGGAGCATTCCGGATGATCTCGGCTCCGAGTGCGGTAGCCCGCTCGGACAGCACCGATCCGACCGCTTCCAGGCTCGTCATGAACCCCTCCGTCGCCGGGCTGGGCAGCCGAGACGGGAGGGCTGCTGTGTCGATGTCGGCCGCGTTGAGGGTCATGCCCGCGAAATGGCTCAGCTCGCGAGGGTCGGGGGCCTCGACCGCTTCCGGATCCGCGCCGGCCTTCTCGGGGTTGACTCCGGAAGCATTCGCTATCGCTTCCAGTAGGCCGCGGCGGTAGAGCGTCTCGGCCGACCCGGCGTTCAGGCCCCGCAGCCCGAGCGGGAATGCCTTTAGGGGCGAGGTGAGTTCCGGGTCCCGCTCAAGGACCAGCACTGAGCAGCCGGACAGGGCCAGCTCGCCGGCCAGGAACAGACCGACCGGGCCGCCGCCCGCGATCACGACGTCGTGCATGAGAGGTGTCCTTTCGAGAAACGAACGATGGGGTCACCCGGCCGGATCGGCCGGGTCAGCACAGATGGGTGAGGCCGTCGAGGATGACGGCGATGCCGGTGAGGAACTGCTCGCGGTCGTCGTGCTCTCTCATCTGGCCGACGATGGCGTGCATGAACGGGTAGGCCTCTGGGTCGAGCCCCTGCCATGCCGTCGACGCCGCGTCGAAGAACTCGTCGCGATCCCCGTCTGGGTCGATCCCTGAGGTGTCCCCCTCGATGCGGGCGTTCTGGCTGACGGCTCCGAGGATGTAGTGCACGAGCGTCGAGGCCGCGTCGAACCATGAGGCGCGCGGCACACCCAGGGCGCCCATCTGCGCGCCGATCCGCTCGAAGATCCCCACCGTCACCGGGCCGACCGGATTCCGGATGATCTGGAGGGTCAGCCGCGTGGCGAGCCACTGATGTGCGGCGATCGCGTCGAACAGGGCCAGTGCGACGACACGGATCTCGTCCCCGGGTGTGGCCGCAGCCCCGGCGGGCCGGGTCGCCAGCGCCGCGCCGACCACGGTTTCCGTCGCCGTGTCGAGCAGCTCGTCACGGGTGCCCACGTGGTAGTAGATGGCCCCGGAGCCGGTGGACAGCCGTTCGGTCAGCGCCCGGATGGTCAGCGCGCTCTCGCCGCCCGCATCGAGCATCTCGACGGCAGTGTCGATGATCTGCTCCCGGGAGAGCACCTGGTTGCGCCGCTGTGGTCGGCGCGCTCGCGTCGTCATGCCTCGACGATGCCGCATTTGGTGCAGCGATCCAAATTGGTGCGCCGTACCAAACTGGCGTACGGTCCCACTTCGGAACAGCGCACCAACGCGTGGTGGGCCGACGCCGGCCGCAAGAGCAAAGGGACGTCATGCACCACGTCACGATCACCGGAGCCGGGCTCGGCGGACTCACGCCGGCCCGCGTCCTGCACGTCCACGGCATACCGGTCGAGGTCTACGAGGCGGAAGCTCGCCCGAGGTGCGGGCGCAGGGAAGGGCAGGGCAATACACCCAGGTCGTTATCGGACCTCGAAGTTGCCCATCATCATCATGTCCTCGTGTTCCAGGTTGTGGCAGTGGAAGACGTATTTGCCCCGGTGCCCGTCGAACCGCGTGATGATCCGGGCCTGTTCGGCGGGCCGCAGGTCGAGGGTGTCCTTCCAGCCGTGGTCGAACCGTCCCGGATCGCCGGTGCCGCGGCCCAGCACCTGGAAGTGGACGAGATGAAGGTGGATCGGGTGGTGGAAGTCCGTGTAAAGGTTCCAGATCTCGATGTCGCCGAGCCGGGGCGCGGCGTGGACGTGGTCCACGGAGAAGGCCTCTCCGTTGATGGTCCAGCCGCGGTGCTCGCCGATCGAATCGGACCGGAACACCATGTCCCGCTCCCTGGCGGCCTGTTCGGCCTTCAGCGGTTCGATCTCCGAGAGGGTGCCGGGCACCCGGCTGTCGTCCTTCGCCTTGCGCACGACCCTGAACTCCATCACCCATCGGGTCGAGCCCTCGCCGAAGTCGTTCACCAGCCGCACCTTCTGGCCGACCCGGTAGCGTGAGAAGTCGACCACGACCTCCTGGCGTTCGGCCGACGCGAGGTCGAGGTACGGGTGGGTCAGCGGCCGGCCCAGCAAGCCGCCGTCCGAGGCGATCTGGACGAACGGCTCGGCCACTCCGTCCGGCGGCGGGTCGAGCTGCAGCCGGTAGCGGCGGGCGTTGGAGGCGTTGAGGATGCGCAGCCGGTACCGGACCGCGTCGACTTCCTTGTACGGCCAGAGAGTTCCATTGACCAGGATCGTGTCGCCGAGCACGCCCGCCTCGTACGGCGATGTCACGCCGGGCGTCCTGGTCAGGTTCTCGTCGACGCTGGGGTAGCGCAGGGCGCCGTCCTCGGCGAAGGAACGGTCCATGATCATCAATGGAAGGTCGCGGTCGCCGTCCGGAAGGGGAAGGGCCCGCTCCTCGTCGTCGGTGATCAGGTGCAGCCCGGCCAGGCCCCGCCACACACTCGGCCCGGTGAAGTCCATGCGGTGGTCGTGGTACCAGAGTGTGGCCGCACGCTGGTCGGTGTCGTACACATAGGTGCGCTCGCCGTGGCTGAGGTCGCCACCGTGGTGAGTGGCCGTGTGGGTGCCGTGCGCGGGCAGGATCTGATCGGTCGGGTAGCCGTCGTGCGGCGGCGCGTTCCGGCCGCCGTGCAGATGGACGACGGTCGGCACGGGCAGTTCGTTGCGGTGCCGTACGACGGTGCGCCGCCCCTTCCGGGTGACAAGGGTGGGGCCGGGCAGGATGCCCTCGTACGCCCAGATCGGGGTGTGCAGCCCGTCGAGGATCTCGGCGGTCACGGCGCGCTGGGTGATCTCGTACGTGTCCGTATCCCGGGTCGAGTCCACCGGCTTCAGCACGGGCGGCACCGTGAGCGGCTTGCGGAACGGCTCGGGCAGCGGGATCTCGCTGCGCAGCAGGGTGCCGGTGGAGGTCGTGCCGCGGAAGCCGAGGGTCAGCACGGCGGAGCCGCCCACGGCCAGCACTGCGGCGCCGCTGCCCAGCAGCAGGGAGCGGCGGGAGAGACGCCCGCTCATGCCCCGGCCTCCCGGTCGGCGGGGGCACCGGCGTGCCGTGCCTGCAGGGCCGCCACGAAGGCTCCCACGATCATGGCGACGCCGAGCGGGATGTGCAGGGACACCATCCGTGCCGCGCCTGCGCCGTTCTGCGCCTGGTTGGCCAGCAGCAGCGTGAGCGCCGCGAGGAACGGCCACCGCCTGCCCTTGGCGTGCCAGCGCAGGAGCGCGCCCGTGACCAGCGCGCAGAAGAGGATCCCGTCGGTGAACGTGGCCCCGTACCGATGCCAGCGCAGCGCGTCATAGCTGCCCGACAGGAACTGGCCCGCCAGCACGGCCTGTCCGAAATAGGCCGCGGTCACGGTGTACATGAAGGCCGCGTACGCCCGTCCATGGACCCGCCTGCGTCGCCCCCGCCCGTCCGACGTGGGCGACGGCACGGTCCCCCGGCCCGTCGTTTCCGCACCCATGACCAGAAATCTCCCATCGGATCATAAATCGACTACGCCGTAGACTTTCTGTTAGGTAAACTACAGCGTAGACACAATCACAATTCCGGTGAGAAGCGAAATGGCGATTCAGATGAGCGAGCAGAAGCCCGGCGCCCGACCGCAGGTCGCCGCGCGCACGGCGACCGCCCTGACCTCCGGTGCGCGGCTGCACACGGAGGTGCAAGGCCAGGGCCCCGCACTGGTGCTGATCCCCGGCGGGGGCGGTGACGCCGGGGTGTACGAGGACGTCGCGGGGCTACTGGCCGAGCGGTACACGGTGATCACCTACGACCGGCGCGGGAACTCACGCAGCCCGCTCACCGACCCGTCGACACCCGTGGGGGTGCCCGAGCAGGTGGCGGACGTGGTCGCGGTCCTCGACCATCACGGCATCGACAAGGCCCTGGTGTTCGGCACCAGCGGGGGCGCGATCATCGCCCTGGACCTGCTGGCCCGGCACCCGGAGCGGGTGCAGGCCGCCGTGGTCCACGAGCCGCCGTTGGTGCAACTTCTGCCCGAGGACAGTCCGGAGCGGCGCGCCCTCGAGGACATCGACCGGCTCGGCAGGGAGAAGGGACCGATGCGTGCGCAGGCCGCCTTCGGGGCGATGACGTTGCCGGAGCCGCCCCGGATCTTCCTCTCCCCGCGAGGCCAGGCGGTGATCGCCGCGACCTCCCATCTGATGCTGGCCACCGGCCGGGCGGCGCGGCGAGTGACCGGCCGGAAGCCGGACACCATGACCCGTATCCTGTCCAACTCCACCCTCCTCATCGAGCGGGAGCTGCCGGAGTTCTGCTTCCGCCACCGGCCAGATCTGGACGCCCTGCGTCGGGCCGGGGTGCCGTGGTGCCTGGCGACGGGCAGGGACAGTGTGGGGCGCCCCTACCACCGTCCCGCACACGTGCTGAGCGAGCTGGTGGGCGTACCATGCGAGGAGTTTCCCGGGGGACACACCATCTATCAGCAACTCCCCGAGGAATTCACCCAGCGGCTGACCACGATCCTGGACCGACTGCCCTCATGACGACCGACAAGGCAACCACCGCCGGGACCCGGCCGTCCCCGCCCGCGAGACCGGCGCTGAGCCGGCCCTACATCGCGAGCGCGGCCCTGGCACTGATTGACGCGGGCGGTCTCTCGGCCTTCTCGATGCGCAAGCTGGGCACGGGGCTCGGCGTCGACCCGATGGCTGTCTACCGCTACTTCCAGGACCAGGAGGATCTGTTCGACGCCATCGCCGAGACGATCTTCGACGAGCTCGACGTCGACTCACTGCCCTGGGACGGCACCTGGCGCGAGGTTGCCGAGCGGTACTGCCTCCGGCTGCGCGAGGCACTGCTCGCCCATCCGCACGCGGTGTCGATCTTCGCCACCCGGCCCGTGCGCTCCCCCGCGTCGATCGACACCGGCGTGCGCATCATCGAAGGGTTCCAGACGGCCGGCTTCACTCCGGCCCAGGCGCTGCAGATCTCACGCTGCCTGCGGGAGTTCACCGTCGGACACGCGCTGAGTCTCGCGGTGATCCGGCTCGGTGCGCGAAGCCGCAGCCGGAAGCCCACGCCGGGCTCGTCCTCGTACAACATCCTGGCTCAGGCGGCGGACGACACGGAGATCGACGAGCACTTCGACATCGGCCTCACGGCGATGCTGAACGGCTTCGAAGCGCTCGTCTGACCTGCCGCGAGGGCTGTCCCGAGGCGTTGTCGGGGTATCAGCGCGCGGCGTCAGATGCTGGGGGCACCTCCTGCGCGGTTCAAAGGGTGGTGAACCGCAACGGGTCTGATGGAAGCTCGATTCCCTGAGAGGAACGAGTCAGCAGTATGCGGTGTGCCGCTGCTTGCGCGGCACGTCCATCCGCTCGCAGGGTCCCGTGAATCACCGGCTGGGATCCAGCGCGGTCGGCCGCAGCGCAGCTTCTTCCTCGGCTCCGGCCAGACCAGTCCGCGGCCTTCCTGACCGTCCGCCACGACATGTTGTACTTACGCTCGATCTCTCGCATCGCCATGCCGCCACGGTGGTCGCACCGGATCCCGCCGTACAGCTCGATCTTCAACATCCGCGGCATAATCAGGGCCTTTCACCAGGAGCACCTCGATACCACCCAGGCCACCAGGCAAGTACCTCCGTGCTGTAAAACTCGTGAACACCACCCGACCGTGGATTTGGGTACCTCCCAAACCCGTGAACGCCTGACCTCACGACTCATCAATAAAGCCACTCATCTGCCCATCTGGATCGGCACCGCGATAGCCGAGGCCGGACTGACCGTTCGCTGCACCACCACGCAAGCCCTGGTGAACGAGCTTGCCGAGGCGGAGGCCGCCAAGCGTCTCTCGTCGGTGATCGCCCGCTACAGCAAGGTCGACTTCTGTGTCTGGACGAGTTGGGCTACGCGAACCTGGACAAGAAGGGCTCCAGGCTGCTGTTCCAGATCTTCACGGAGCGGGAAGAACGCAAGGACACGGCGGTCGCGACGAACTCCCCGTTCGCTGAGTGGGAGAAGACGTACGACGACCGCCGGCTCTGCGCGGCCATCGCGAACCGCCTCACCTTCCGCTCCACGCTGCTCCAGACCGGCACCGAGCCCTACCCGGCTCCAGGCCACCTGCGACGAACGCGAAGACCACTGATGGAGGCCCCCTGTGACTTCGTGCCTGAGGGCGATCCCGACACTGCCACAACGACAGCGCCCGTGGTGAGTTACAACCGCACGAAGCTCACCACGAGCACAGCCAGGGACAGCAGCAGCATGCCCAGGCAGTTGACCCAGAACGCGGAGTTCAAGGCTCGCGCGCGCATGTGGGATGCGGCGGCCGCCAGGAAGTAGACGACGATCGCAGCAGTGGTCGTCACGGCGACGCCGGGCACCCAGAGCCCGACGATGAGCCCCACTACGGAGGCCGCCTTGAAGGTGATCAGCACCCACCACCAGTCGCGCGGGAACCGTACGCCGTCCAGGCAGTCGACGATGAATCCCGGTGGACGGAGCATCATTGCGGCGTCGCCTGCCTGTATCCCGAGCAGGATCAGGATTGGCCAGACGGGAGACGGGAGTTCAGAGAGGGTCATCGGTCATTCTCTTCGTATGCGGTGATGAATTCGGCGGTGCGCCGGATCCCGGTTGCCGCCTGCTGCCGGTCGGTGGATCCCGCGGCAAGCAGCATCAGCTCACCCAGGTAGCTGGTGAACATCACCTGCGCACCGTGCCGGGCGCGAGGGGCGGGTATTCCCGCCTTCACCATCGCGGCGGTGAGATTGTCCTCGGTCAGCGTGCGCAGCCCGCCGAGGGCCGCGTTCTCGGGTTGACCTCGGGTCAGGGTCCGGAAGTACGAACGCGCAAGTTCGTCGTTCTCGGCGAACAAATCGAGGAACGGGTCGAAGTAATGGGCCAGGTAGTCGACTGCGGAGGCTGCGGACTCCGCCGCCGGTGGCGCGGGGATGCGGGCGGCGATGGCTTGGTCGTAGACAAGGCTCAACAAAGACTCCTTGTCCCCCACTGCCATGACGGCACCCACGGAAACACCCGCCTCCGCCGCGATCTGCCGCACCGTCGTGTCCTGGAAGCCACGCTCCTGGAAGAGTCTTTCGGCGGCCTCGATGATGCGGGTGGTGGTCCGCTGTTTTCGTTCGGCACGAGTTTCCTGAACGTGTTCAGTGAACATGTTCAGAAGGTAGTCGGCGCGGCTGCACCGACGCAATAGTGTTGGCCCTCACGGTTTCGGAACGGAGGAGCCGGCCCGCACCGCCACCACCGGTGCGGCCGTTCACGCCGACGGTGGCGCTGCGGCCGGCAAGCAGGTACAGGTCGACACCACCCGCCTGGAGGTGATGGCCGTCGGCGAGGACGGCCGCGCGGTGCGCCCGGAACTGACCATCGCCCTGGATGTGGCCACCTGGTCGGTGGCGGCGGCCGTGCTGCGCGAGGAGAGCACCCGGGCCGTGGACGCGGCCCGGCCGCGCGCCGAGATGGCCGTGCCCCATCCCTCCCGGCCCGGCTGGCCCGGCCATCTGCGCCTGGCCCAGGCCGCCGTCCCCCACACCCAACTGCCGGCCCTGGACGAGCGGCTTGCAGCCGCTGCACCCAACCACAGCAAGGCGCGGCGGTTGAGACGATCAGACCCGCTGGGTCTCCGCACCAGGCGCGTGTGCTGCCTGTTCGGCCTTCTGCGCGCGGAGTTCCCTGACCTCAGCCTGAAGGTCGGTGAGTTGCCGGTGAAGTGCCTGAATCGCCACGATCGCAACGCCGTTGGCATCGGTGCAGCAGATCGTCCTGTCGTCGGCTCCCAGTCCGAAGTGGGCCCGCCAGTCCTGTGCCATCGGCCCCAGGTGGCGCACTTTGTCGTCCTCCCACCGGTACCGCCATGTGCTCACCGGCAGGCCGGTCACCGCGGCGAGGACGTCGAACCCGTTCACGCCGTCACCCGCCTCCGCGACTGTTTCCCCGGAGGCTGTAGACGTAATTCCGGCGGGATTGGGTGTGTCGGGGTGCAGGCGCGCCCGGTAGGCCCGAATGCCGGCGGTCCGGGCGCGGTGGAGGCGTTCGGTCAGCGATCCCATCGCACCGGGCTCACGCTGGTCTTTACGGCCCGGTCGGAGAACAGCAGACTGCCCAGCGGGACGAAGTGAACGGAGGCCCCGGGGTCGTCGCCGACCGGGGCGGCGCTCTGCTCCACCGCCTGCACCTGCGCGGGCTCGGCGGCCTCGGCAGCCGAGGCCGCGCCCAGGCACACCGACACGGCGGCGATCGCAGCGGAGGACACTGCGGCAAGTCGGGTAGCTGCGGTAAAAGACATGAAACACGCTCCGGGTCAGTCAGAGATCAGATCAACCAGGCAACGACACCGCGCCCCGTCGGTCACGAGCAGCACGACCACACGTTGACTACTGCTCTGTAGAGCCAGCCGGAACAGGGGCGAGGAGATCGGCGGCGCCGTCCTTGTGCACGCCCACGTTTTGACACTGATTGATGGGCCTGATCCGGCCGCGAATCTCCGCTGATCGATCTTGCTCATCAATCGGCCGACAGGTGGACGTCCGCACCCTCGGGGCGGGCACGGACAGCCAGGTCAGGACGGCGTCGGCGGCGGTGGCGTGGACGATCTGGGCCGCGAGGCCCTCTTCCCCACGCAAGAGGCCCGCAGCAGCGATGTGGCGGATTCGCTCCATGAGGAGTTCGAGGCCGATCCGGAAGACGGCGGTGGACCGGGGGGTTCGCCGTACATCAGCGTGTACAGCGCGGGGTTGGCCGGCCCGAACTCGACCACGGTGTCCCAGCCGTCGCGCAGTTCCTCGACCGGGTCCTGCGGGGCGGGATCGATCTGCTGCTTGGCGGCCAGGAACCGGGTGAAGCCGTACTCGGCCACCGCGTCCGGCAGCCCCTCCTTGCCACCGAACAGCCGGTACAGGGCCGGCGGCCGCAGGCCGGCGGCGCCGGCGACCGCCCGGGTCGTGACCGCATCGCGGCCCCCACGCTCCAGCAGGTCCGACAAAGCCCCCGGCAGCCGCTACGCCGTGTCGGTGCTGGGGCACCGCGCGTCGGAAGGCCTCCCACCGGGCCGTTGTCAGGTCGCCTGCGCCCGTGCGGTGGGGGTGTGGCCGTCCTGGGCTTCCTGGGCGCGTTCCGCCACCATCTGCGCCAGCACCTCCAGCGTGGCGACCTCGTAGTCACCGTTGGCACCTTCCTCCTGCACGGCGGCGACTACGGTGCCCACGCGAACGAACGCCTGCCCCTCCCCCTTCGAGAGTTCGAGAGCGTACGCCTGGTCGCCGAAGGCCGGTATCGCCAGCGGCTTGGACTCGCTCTTTCGTCCCATCCGCTGCTCGATGTCGTCGTAGACGCGCTGGGCGTCGTCGGCCGAGGCGCAGGCGATCACCGCGAAGGAGGCGGACTGGTCGTAGGGGTTGTGGAAGGCCGACTGGGCAACGCTCAGGATCCCCGCACACTGCTGCTTCTCCGACATCTCGGAGCAGGCTTCGCCACCTGACGCGAGACTTGTCGTGGACGTGCTGGTCCAGCCGGTCGGCATGGCGTGCAGGTCGGGTGCGACGGCCTTGACCGTCGCGGGGTCCTTGAGCACGGTGACCCGGTGCCCGGCGCCGGGAACCGGCGCGCCTTCGTCGCCCGTCGCGAGCCGGGCCAGCCCGTACACGGCCAGGGCCAGCACGACGACCACCGCGACGACCGCCACGAGCGCGCCCGGGTCGCCCTTGCGGATCTTGGTGACTGCTTGGTTGCCGAGCACGAAGGTGCCACGGGCCCGGCCCCCGCGGTCGATGTTGATGCCACCCACGTTGGTGGGCTGCTCGGTCGGCTTGGGCGGGGCAAGGACACTCGCCAGGTACGCGGCGAACGCCGGATCCTCGGCCAGTACTTCCGACAGTTTCTCCCGCAACCGCGACCGCGCATCGGAGTCGTCCGGTGTCCGTTCGACCTCCGATACGGCTTCCTCTCCCTGGGCCACGTCCCGCAGTCGGCCGCGCACCAGGTCGATGACCATGCCGCCGGCCGCTCCGCCGGCCGCGGTCGTCGCGGCAGCCGCGGCTCGCGCCACCGCGTCCACCGCCGCGGCCGCCAGATCCGCCCCGTCCATCCGTGTCCTCCGTTCCCTTGGATCCACCGGTCGTCGCCTGGCACGGGCCGGAGCCGTGTAGCCGCTGGTGCTCACCCTGTGCCGAGTCGCTGGGTCCGCATATGAATGCGTGAATCCTGTTTCCGCTGAACAGAGCGAGGGCCATCGAGGCGTCGAACGTGAATGGATCCACGGCTGCGCCCGGTCGAGAGCCCGTGCTCCTGGCAGGTGGAAGTCCTGCGGTCCCCCATCGCGTCCAAGTGTCGTGCTGCCGAAGTTTGTTGCGCAGGCCCTCTCGCGCGATGAAACAATCTTCCGCTGTCGACGATGGCGGACAGTGCGTGCAACCGGCCCGCCCACGGCGCGAATTCCTCTTGCGGGCGACACCGCGGCGCGATTGATTCAGAGGCCGCTATGGGGGAAGGCAGGAGTGCCATGGGCCGACACGAGAATCCGCTCGACGCTTCGGCGGGCCCGGTCGCCGCGCTGGCGGGCGCCCTGCGTCAGCTCCGTCATGACTCCGGCAGCCCCCCGTACCACCAGATGGCCCGTCGCTGCTCCTACTCGGTCGCCACCCTGTCCCGGGCTGCGGCCGGGAAGCAACTGCCCACCCTCGCCGTCCTCCTCGCCTACGTCGAGGCATGCGGCGGCAGCACCGACACGTGGGAGGCGCGCTGGCGCCACGCGTCGGAGGAACTCACGGCACAGCACCTCGGTCAGGGGATTCCCCCGTACAAGGGACTCGCCCGGTTCGACCACACCGACCACGCTCTCTACTTCGGCCGTGAGCGACTCACCGACGACCTGTGGGCCCTCACCCGCCGGCAACGTGTGGCAGCGCTTCTCGGCCCTTCGGGGAGCGGTAAGTCCTCTCTCCTCCGTGCGGGACTCGTGCCCCGGCTGCGACAGCAGGAGAGCGGTCCGGCACGCCCTGCGGCGATCCGTATCATCACCCCCGGCGAGCGCCCGCTCGCCACGCACCGCTCGCTCCTGTCGTCCGCGGACGCCCATCCGTCCGAAACCTGCCTGATCGTGGACCAGTTCGAGGAACTCTTCACGCTGTGCAAAGATCCGGTCGAGCGGGAGGAGTTCGTCGCGGCTCTCCTCTCGGCCCGGGGGCCGGCCGGCCGTCTCCGCGTTGTCCTGGGTGTCCGCGCGGACTTCTCCTCGCGCTGTCTGGAGTATTCCGGCCTCGCCTCGGTCATCCGCGATGCAAGCCTGACCGTGACCCGCATGAGCCCTGCCGAACTGCGTGAGGCCATCGTCAGACCGGCGCGGGTACACGGGCTGGTCGTCGAACGTGCGCTGACGGCCCGGCTCACCGCCGATGTCGCGGACAACGGCTTCGCGTTGCCGTTGCTGTCTCATGCCCTCCTGGAGACCTGGAACCGCCGGTGCGGCCGTACACTCACCCTGGATTCCTACGAACAGGCCGGCGGTCTGCAAGGGGCGATCGCCCAGAGCGCCGAGGGCGTCTACATGCGGCTCGACACCATCCAGGCGAACATTGCACGGCGGATCCTGCTGCGGATGATCACCCCCGGAGCCGACGGCGCCCCCGACACCCGTCGCTCTGTCACCCGGGCCGAACTTGCAGCCCTGGGCGGCGGCCAGAGAGCAGACAAGGTGCTGGAATCACTGACCCGGGCCCGGCTGATCACTCTCGACGGGGCCACCGCCGGCCTCGCACACGAAGCCCTGATCAACGCCTGGCCCCGACTGAGCGCCTGGATCGAGCAGGACCGCGAGAAACTTCGCTTTCAGCGCTGGTTGACCGAGGCCGCCGACGCCTGGGAAGCAGTCGGGCGGGAGCCCGGCGTGCGGATCTCACCGGTTCGCCTTGCCCAGCTCGACGCACACACCTCACATGCCCGTCGGGATGAACTCACGCCCCTCGAATCAGACTTCCTCGCCGCCGGCATGGCCACACACCGCCGCACCCTGCGCAACCGTCGTGCGACACGCGCCATGGGCTCCCTGCTCGTCGCCACGACCACACTCGCTGCGGCCATGGCCTGGAAACAACAGCGACTACTTCAGGAACACCCGATGCGGCCCACACGGTGAAGCCGAACCACCCCCTGCCAGAAGGCGGCGAATTCGTGTACCGCCTGGTGCGACTTCCGCATGTCCATACGCCCTTCGTCACACTGCTCATCCACTGCCCCGACTGCGCCGAGCCGGCCTTTCGCCAAGGAGGCCGGTCAACGACTCCGGCACCGGAATCGGGCACATGCGGCCGGGGCGCACACGCCACAGAAATCGCCTGCAGGAAGGTTCCCTTGCACCACTTTTCCCCGGAGATGCTTGCATCCGGGCCGGCGTTCCGGCCGAGATGGCCCCGATCGCTCTGCCGTACGTGTAGCTACTCGCGTCGCTGTAGTACGTCACACGGTGTCCTCCCGTGCGCGACAGGATGTTGACGCAGTTGTACCCCGATCAGGTGGGAATCCCGCTGGACTGCCGGAGGCCGTCCGGTCGCCTGCTTTCCTCTTGATCAGCTCTACCGCCCACAGAGGAATGAGGCTCCATCCATGAATCGTCTCGCTGTCTGCGCCGCTGTGACTGTCTCAGCCATCGCTCTTTCCGCCGGGCAGGCCGCGACGGCGGACCCCTCTCCCGGGCGGCACGGGCAAGCAGCCCGGCACCACGCGCCCGCGAAGCCGGCGAGCGAGTCGGCCCGGCTGGCCCGTTCCATCCTGAACGCGAAGGGCATCACCTACGCCAAGGCGCACGTGAGCGATACCGACAAGGCGTCTCTCCCACAACAGAATCTGGTCGACGTTTCCAACGGGCACCTGGCCAAGACCAGCCCGTGGGGCCACAAGAAGGGTGCGCGGGTCGCGCTCGACACACGGATGCTCAACGGTGTCCTGAAGCTCGGCACCCAATACCACTACAAGTTCGAGATCTCCGAGTTCGTCGGCGGAAAGCACAGCCGCACCTCCAAGCACTACGCGGGCCGCGCGGTCGACGTGACCTGGATCAACGGCCGCCACGTGGGCAAGAAGGCCGATCACCGCGGGCTCATGAATGCCTGCCGGAAGCTCGGCGCCGCACTGGTCCTCGGGCCGGGCGACAAGAACCACGAAACCCACGTCCACTGCCAGTGGTAACCCGCCTCCAGCACACCGGGTGACCTTTGAAAACTCCCGCTCCTCCGTGGTGCAGGAACCGTGGTCCCCAACGGTGGATCCCCGGCCCGGCACCCTGCGGTGCCGGGCCACTCCCTTTCGCTCAGCCCCTGGACGGACGGCTCCTTTACGGACATGGCTCTCGGGCCGACCGGGTCCGGTCCGCGCTTGGAAGCCTCCTCGCCGCTCCGCTCCCCTGTTGGAGGACCCTGTTGGTCAGAAGGCACCGTCACGGGGGGGAGCGGGTCCAGGACGCTGTGCTCCGCACTACCGGGCCCCGCGGCCCGGGGCTGGAGGGGTGCGCGGTCGCAGGCGCTCTCCCTGGGGCCCGAACATGATCAGGTATTCGACCGGTTCTCCGGGGCCGGCGTTCGCGACTCCGTGCGGGGTGCGGGTGTCGAACTCGGCGACGTCCCCGGCACTCAGGACGAGGTCCTGCTCGCCGAGTGCGAGCCGCAGCCGCCCATACAGGACGCACAGCCATTCGTAGCCGTCGTGGGAGACCTGCCGCGGCCGCGCCGGCGGCGCGTCGACGGCGGGCAGGACGTGCTTGTGGGCGTGCAGGCCGCCGACGTACCGGGTCAGCGGCAGCACCGCCTTGTCGTCGCCGAAACGCTGCGGCATCGAAGTGCGAGGCTCGGCCGCGGGGGCGGTGCCGGCCAGTTCGTCCAGGGAGATGTCGTACGCCTTCGCGAGTTGCAGCAGCACCTCCAGAGTCGGCTTGCGCCGGCCGGTCTCGATCCGCGACAGCGTGCTCAGCGAGATGCCGGTCGCACAGCTGACGGCGGTGAGCGTGGCGCCGCACTGCTCGCGCGCGGCCCGCAGCCGGGGGCCCATCGCCGCCAGCGTGTCGGCTGTTTCGTCGTCCGTCACCATCGCCCCACTCCCTCCGGCCGTGCCGCCTCCACCGGCCTGTCCTGCCAGTTTGCCAGAATGGCAAGGGTGCTCGCGTCGGGCGGCCGCCGCGCCGCATGATCGGTGGGTAACCGCGTCCGCCCGCGAACCGAGGAGAAGTCCATGCACCCCGAGCCGTCCGCCGACCTGCGCCACCGAACCATCGAGGCACCCGCCGGGCGCCTGCACCTGGTCGAGCAGGGCACCGGCCCGCTGGTCCTGCTCGTACACGGCTTCCCCGAGTCCTGGTACTCCTGGCGCCACCAGCTCCCGGTCCTCGCGGCAGCGGGATACCGAGCCGTGGCGCTCGACGTGCGCGGCTACGGCCGCTCCTCCAAGCCCGCGGACACCGACGCCTACCGGATGCTCGACCTGGTGGAGGACAACGTCGCCCTGGTGCGCGCCCTCGGTGAGGAGAACGCGGTGGTCGTCGGCCATGACTGGGGCTCCAACATCGCCGCGGCCTCCGCCCTGCTCCACCCCGAGGTCTTTCGCGCCGTCGGACTGCTGAGCGTCCCCTACGCGCCGCCCGGCGGCCCCCGCCCCACCGACATCTTCGCGCAGATGGGCGGCGACCAGGAGTTCTACGTCTCCTACTTCCAGGAGCCCGGCCGGGCCGAAGCGGAGATGGAGCCCGACGTCCGGGGCTGGCTCGCGGGCTTCTACGCGGCCCTGTCCGCCGACACCATGCCCGCCCATGGCGAGCCCGACCCGCACTTCGTGGCCCGCGCCGGCGGCCGGCTGCGCGACCGCTTCCCCGGCGGCAAGCTGCCCGCCTGGCTGACCGAGGACGACCTCGACGTGTACGCCGGGGAGTTCGAGCGCACCGGCATGACCGGCGCCCTCAACCGCTACCGCAACATGGACCGCGACTGGGAGGACCTCGCCCCGCACCGCGGCGCCCCGATCAAGCAGCCGTCCCTGTTCATCGGCGGCGCCCTGGACGCCTCCACCACCTGGATGTCCGACGCGATCGACGCCTACCCGGCCACCCTCCCCGGCCTGGCCTCCACCCACATCCTGGACGGCTGCGGGCACTGGATCCAGCAGGAGCGTCCCGAGGAGGTCAACCGTCTGCTGACCTCCTGGCTCGCCTCCCTCCAGGGCTGAATCGTCGGGCGTGCCGCGGCCGGGCGCCGTTGCAGGAGAACCCCGCCCGGCACACCCGAGAGCAGTGCCCGAAGCTCGACCTCGTCATGCAACTGCCGTGCGAGAGCGACACCTTGAAGGTGGCCCGGCCCGACCGGCTCTCCCGCTCTGCACTGCGTCGTCGGCGGCGCTTGCTCTCGACCCCGTGCGCGTCCGGGTCACCGGACGGTGAAACCGGCCGCCTCGGTGTCCAAGGTCGTGGTGCCGTCCTGCGCGGTGGCCAGGACGGCGACATGCCAGGCACCGCGCGGGGACGACTCGGCGTCGGCACTGGTGACCTCGGCGGTATAGGTGCAGCGCACGGTGTCCTGCCCGGAGGGCTTGCAAACGGCCGACTCCACTGCGGCCATGTCCTTGGCGGTCAGCCCCTTCTTGGCCAGGGACGAGTTCTGCGGCCAGGCCAGCACCTTCACACTCTTGACACCGGAGGAAGCCGTGACATCGGTGGCGAAGGCCAGCGAGCCGTCCCGGTCCCCGTCGGGAGCGGTGTGGCGAACAGTGCTGTGCGTCAGCACCGGAGCCTGCTCCGCAGCCTGGGCGAAAGCGAAGGCACCGGTACCACCGAGAAGAACGACACCAGCAACAACGGACAAGGCAACACGTCGGGACATGGGATTCTCCATAACTGTCTCAGCACTGAATCGGGTCCGCGCCGCTCTGATCCGACGCTGTGCCGATACTCCCCGCGCGAGGATTCGCCGGGCATGAGCGCGCATACTCAAACCGACCTGAGTGGTCGGTCAGGGGATTCCGGGGTACGGGCGTGCGGCTCGGCGTGCACGGGGGCGACAGACATCTCCTCGGCGGGCACGGGGGGGGCGTTGCTGCGTGGCCTGCTTCTGCGGCTTTTGTTGCTGTGTACTCCTCGGCGCCGGCCTTACGTCGTACTCCTCGGTGCCGCCGTACGTCCGCGTCGGCCGGTCTGGACGGTGGGCAGGCGGGCCGGTGAGCCGATGAGCCGATGAGCCGATGGCGGACCGTACGCGGGCAGCGGGGTGTCGTCGCGGAACGACGTCGGGGTGTGCCGCGCGAGGGGCGTCTCGGACAGACACGCCCGGGCGACGATCTGCTCGGCTTCGGCGGCGTACGGGGGTGTCGCCCGGAAAGTGGCGGCGGCTTCGTGGCCGGGGCTGACGGTGCAGTGTTCTTTCGTGCCGCGCAGCCTCCTACATGGTTCGGTAAGCCCGGAGGAAGGTCCGCACTCCCTCGACGACGAGTGGCCGGACGCGGGGGTCCTCCGCGGCATTCGCGGAACCGAGTCTGTCCAGCGTGACGCCGAAGGTCAGCGCGATGAACTGGTCGGCCGCGAGCCGGGGGTCGGGGACGTCGAGCAGCCCGGCCGCGGCGAGGGCGGCGAGCCGCTCGGCGAGTGCCTCGTCGGGGGTGTCGGCCATGGAGTTGTAGCCCCGGTGCGGCAAGTGGCCGGATTCCGTCCGGACCAGTCGTTGCAGCGTCGCGTACTCCGCTGAGCCGAGCATGTCGGTCGCGATGCGCATCGAGAACGTGACCAGGGCGTCCTCAAGGTCGGCGTCCTCTGCGAGGTCGGTGAGGGTGTCGTCGAGGGTGCGCCGGATCGTGGTGATCAGTGACTCGCCGACGGCGTCGACGACTGCTTGCAGCAGCCTGTGTTTGTCGCCGAAGTAGTCGTAGACCGTCCGCTTGGACACCTCGGCCCGAGCGGCGACCGCGTCGACGCTGGACCGGTCGAAGCCGTCGGCGAGGAACAGTTCCCGGGCCGCCGAGAGGATGGCGGCCCGCTTCGGCGTGGACCCCTCGCGCAGTGTCTTCGTGGTCGGCATGGGGCACATCCTAACCGAACTACACTGCACGGTGTAGTGTAGTTCGGGGCCCGGGGAGAGGACCGCTGTGTCCGCGCCGGGCCCGGCAATGACGGAAAGGATGTCCATGACCGCAACTCTGGTTTCCCCGGCCCGTATCGGTAAGGCCGCTGTCGGGGCCCTCGGCATGCTGGCGGTCGCCACCGGTGCCTTGGAGTCGGTGGTGACGCCGACGCTCCCGCTCCTGCAACGCGAGCTGGACATGAGTCCCGCCGAAGGGGCGTTACTCAGCATCATGCTCCTCATCACCGGCGCGCTCGTCACACCGGTCGCGGGCAAGTTAGGCGACCGCTACGGCGGAAAACGAATCCTGATCCGGCTGATGGCGGTGGTCTGCGCCGGTGGTCTGGTGTCGGCCCTGGCGCCGAACCTGCCGGTGCTGCTGCTCGGTCAGGTACTGCAGGGTGCGATGGTGGGCGCGCTGCCCCTGTCGTTCATCCTGGTGCGCGAACACCTCCCCGCGGGAGAGTCGAAGGTGGCCATCGGGGTGGTCAGCGGACTGTTCGTAGGGGGCGGGATGGCCGGAACGCTGTCGGCCGGGCCCGTGGCCGAAGAGCTGTCCCGACACTGGATGTTCGCGCTGCCGACGATCGCGGTCATCGGGGCCACCATCCTGGTGAACAGGCTGATGCCGCATGATCCGCCGAGCCGGTCGGACGGCGCCGGGGTCGACTGGCCGGGCCTCGTTCTCCTGAGCGGGACGCTGGCCACGCTCATGCTCGCGCTCGCGCTCGCACCCGACATCGGCTCGCAGCCACTCGTGCTCGGCGCCCTCATGGTGGTTCTGGCCGCCTTCGTGATCGGATGGACAGCCGTTGAGCGTCGTGCGGCCTCGCCGATGGTCGATCTGCGCATGCTGGCACGGCCCGCGGTGTGGAAGTCGTGCGTGCTGACGTTCGTGATCTGCTTCGGCACCTCGGTGGCGGTCCATCTCGTCCCGCAACTGTTCGCGGTGTCCGCCGACGAATACGGATTCGGGGCCGGCGCCACCGAGATCGGCTTCTTCCTGCTGCCCGGCGCCGTGGCCGCGTCGCTGGCCGGGCCGATCGGTGGGATCGGGGCGCGTCGTTTCGGCTCGCGTGCCGTGGTCACCGCCGGGATCGTCATCATGGCCGCCGCCCTGATCGCCCTGGCAGTCGTGCACACCGAGGCCTGGCATCTCGTCATCGGCAAGATGCTGATCGCGCTTGCGAACGGCCTGTGCGTCACTGCGTTGGTGACCAGCACCGCCACATCCGTCGATCAAGGTGACACCGGCGTCGCCACCAGCCTCGTCCTGGTGACTCGCGTGGTCGGCTACGCCGTGGGTGTGCAGGTCAGTGGTGCGATCCTCACCGCCGGTACCCCTACCGGGTCCGATGTCCCAGCCGAATCGGCCTTCGTCACCGGCTTCGTCATAGCCGGCGCCGTCACGGCGCTGTCCCTCCTCGTCACCCGCACCATGAGCGAAGGAACCAAGGAATGACCCGCATTGATCCGTTGAAAGGTGTCCGCACCCCGCCGAGGCGCAAGGTCCTGATATCCGGGGCCAGCATCGCGGGGCCCGCCCTCGCGTTCTGGCTGAACCGCTACGGATTCGCGGTCACGGTGGTCGAGAAAGCGGGCGCACTTCGTGGGGGTGGTTACCCCATCGACGTACGCGGCACCGCACTCGAGGTCGTCCGGAGGATGGGAATCCTGCCTCGACTGAAGGACGCGCACATCGACCTGCGCCGGCTGACCTTCCTCGGCAGGGACGGCAGCGAGGTGGCCTCGGTCGCCCCGCACACTGTCACCGGCGGCGTCGCCGGACGGGACATCGAGGTACGGCGCGGAGATCTGACCGACGCTCTCCACGCGGCGGTCCGTGACGACGTGGAGTTCTTGTTCAACGACTCCATCGAAACCCTCGACCAGTCCGGCCACGGGGTCGACGTCGCCTTCCGCGGGGGCCGCAGGCGTACGTTCGACATGGTGTTCGGTGCGGACGGTCTGCACTCACCTACCCGCGAGTTCCTGTTCGGCCCCGAAGCGCAGTTCCACCGATACCTCGGCTACTGCTTCGCCGGGTTCACCATGCGCAACACCCTCGGGCTCTCCCACGAGCTCATGATGTGGAACACCCCGGGCAGAGCCGCAGCACTCTACGCCGTGGAGGACAACGACGAAGTGCACGCCTTCCTGAACTTCGCCCACCCGGAACCGCCGTTCGACGCGTTCCGGAACCCGGAGGCCCAACGGGACCTGGTCGCCACGGTCTTCGCGGACGCGGAATGGGAGGTCCCGGGCATGCTTGCCGCCATGCGCGACGCTGATGACCTGTTCTTCGACGGGGTCAGCCAGATTCGCATGCCCCGCTGGTCCAGCGGCAGGGTCGCGCTGGTGGGCGACGCCGCGTACTCGCCCTCGTTCCTTACCGGACAGGGCTCCAGCCTCGCGCTCGTCGGCGCGTACATGCTCGCCGGTTCCCTGGCCGACCGGGACCACACCGCGGGCTTCGCTGCCTACGAACGCAACACCCGTGAGTTTGTGACCCTGAACCAGGAGCTGGTCGGCGAGGGCGACGCCGCACTCTTCCCGACCACCGCCCGGGCCCTGGAGCAGCGCAACGCCATGCTGCGCAACCTCGGCGCCATGCCCTCCGCGGAAGGACGACCGGCCCACTCGGCCCTCACCCTGCCCGAATTCATGCCCACGACGTGACCATCCACGCGGTCACCGGGGCAGACATCAGCCGGCTCGCGCCTATCCGCGGCATCGACATCAACGCAACAGCGGCCACCGTCGAGATCCACGACAGCACAGCCCACCGCCGATGCCGGCTCCGCCCACTCCCCCGCACCTGGACAGGTCCCCTCATACGAGCGGCAGGCATTCACGGACAGCTCAAGGACCGCGTCCCGGACAGCCTCGCTCCGCAGCGGCGGCCGAAGTCCGTCTTCGGCCCGCACGTCATCCTCGACCCGGGCAAGGCGATCCGAGCGGCCTGAACGCACGTGTGGCGTGCACGCGTCGAACGCGTGCACGCCACGGATCACTGGGATCTCCGCGTTACTTGATGCGAACGACCTGCGGGTCGTGGTCGCTCGTCTGGTCGGAGAACTCCGCGTTGACGTGGACCAGCTCGTATCCGGGGTTGTGGATCCCCGGGGTGACGAGGATGTGGTCCAGCGTCTGCGAGTTGCCGTCGTAGACGTAGCTGTACCGCTCGCCCACCGGCAGCTTGTTGATCAGGTCGGTGAGGACACCGCCGCGGGTGAGCGTGGTGAGCGGCGTGGAGTACTGGTAGTCGTTCATGTCACCGAGAACGACGGCCTTGGCGTTCTTGTCCTTGGCGAGCAGGCTGGAGACGAAGGTGTTGACCTCCTTGGCCTGGGACAGGCGCTGCGTCTCGGAGCCCAGCGTCGGCGGCTGGAAGACGCCGTGGGTCGGCTGGTCGCCGCCCTTGGAGTTGAAGTGGTTGCCGATGATGAAGACCTGCTGGCCCTGGAACGTGAACTCGCCGACCAGCGGCTTGCGGCTGCTCTTCCAGGCATCGGACGTCGGGTTGATACGGCCGGGAGAGGCCGACAGGGTGATCCCCTTCTTGCCGCTGTCGACGACCTTGACGGGGGTGGTGGCGTCGCCGCCCGGACGGTCCACGAAGCTGACGCGCTTCGGGTTGAAGAGGAACACGTTACGGATGTTTCCGCCGGGCTCGCCGCCGTCGGTCTTGTTCTCCGGGTCGATGGAGCGCCACTCGTACGCCGGGCCGCCGGCCTTCTTGATGGCGTCGGTGAACTTGGCGAGCGTCTGATCGGCGGCGACCGTGCCGTCGTCCGTGGCGCCGTTGTTGTCCTGGATCTCCTCCAGGCTCACGACGTCCGGGGTGGCGAGGTTCTTGACGATGCCCTGGGCCAGCTGGTCGAACTTGCTCTGCGGGTTCTGCGGGGCAAGGTTCTCCACGTTGTACGTGGCGATGGAGAGCTCGTTGGCCTTGCCGGGCTTCGCCACGTCCGGCTTGAGGCCGCCGGACCTGACCTTGCCGAGGGTGGTGGCCTGGAGGTTGTAGCCGCCGAAGTTGGCGTAGTCCAGCGGGCCGGTCGTCGTACCCGTGAGAGTGTCACCGACGTTGGCCTTGAGCTGGTCGGCGGTCAGCGAACCGACCAGCAGGCGGCCGGAGTTCAGGTCGTCGTAGCCGGTGAGAACGGTGCCGCCGCTGGGGGTCGGGTTCTGCTCGGGCTTGGTGGTGATCCAGGTCTCGTTGTACTTGTTGGTGGCACCCACCACCCGGGTGTCCTTGACCTGCACCAGCATGCCCTCGCGGGACTCGAACCAGTCCAGGGCGTACTTGGACGGCTCCAGATCGAGGGGCTCGATGCTGCCGCCGCCCGCGTTCGGCGCGTAGGCCTCGGGCAGCGTCCTGGCGTCGATCGCCTCGGGCTCGGGCACCTCGTTGCCGGAGGACAGGACGGTGGTCGTCGGGCCGCTCAGCTCGGTGACGGACTGCGAGCCGGAGGCTTTGCCGCCCGGGTAGTACTCGGTGACCTTGGCGGAGACCAGTACCGAGTCGCCCACCTTGACCTGCGGGGTGGAAGAGCCGGTGAAGACGAAGACACCCTCGCTGGTGGCCGGGTCGCTGTCCGGCTTCGTGTCCTGGATCCAGAAGCCGCGCGAAGTACCGGTGGCCCGGACCGCGGTGACCACGCCGGGGACGTTGGTGACGTTCTTGCCCGCGTACGGGGAGAGCCGCGTGGCGCCCTGGATGTCGTGGATGCGTACGTCACCGGGGGTGGTGTCGGTGGGCGAGGGGGTGGGGGACGGGTCCCCGCCGCCGTCGCCGCCCGTACCGGCGCTGTTGCGCGGGCTCGGCGTGGAGCCGGAGAGGTCGACGGAGTTGTTGTCCGTGTCGGTGAAGACGGCATCGCGGCTCACCGAGTGCGTGTTGTCGGCGCCGGTGGCGGGCGAGGTCTCCCGTACGGCGGCGGTGCCGAAGCCGACCAGGTCCTTGATGCTGCTGTCCGCGGCGCAGTCGGCGGCAGTGAGGCAGGTCAGCGGAGTGGTGGAGTGGACGAGCGCGACGGTGCCGCTGCTCGCCGACATGCCGATGGTGCCGACCGCGTCGGGGGTGGGCAGCGCGGTGTCGCCGCCGGCGCCCTTGGCCTCCTCCACAAGGTAGTTGCCACCGGCCGGGATGGCTCCCTTGATCTCGGTGACCTGCCACTTGGAGGTGGCGGTGGGCGAGCCGCTCAAGTACTGGACCGACCAGCCGGTGAGGTCGAAGGGAGCGTCGCCGGCGTTGCCGAGCTCGATGAAGTCATTGGTGAGACTGGCACCGGCGTTCCCGCCGCCGCCGAAGACCTCGGAGATGACGGCGTCCGAGGACGCGGTCGCCTGCGCAGTGAACGGCAGCGCGACGAGCGACCCGGCGAGACCGATGGGCAGGGCAATGGCAATGGCCTTGGCACGTCGGCCGCGCAGGGCCGGGGGTATGAAAGGCGGCACGGTGAGCTCTTTCTTGCGGACGTGCTTGCGGACGTCAGGTATGGATTCGTGATGCACGGGCTCTGAGGGAGGAGCACCGGAAGTCGGCTCAAGATACGCGCGTAGATACGCACACAACAAGCCGTCTCATACGTGAAAAGCCAAGCGTTTCCGGACTGTTCGCCGGAATTTACCTCATTGTCGGATCATGACGTCCGGGCGAATTGCGGCGGGTGCGCAAGCGTGTTGCCGCTGACAGGTGGCCGATGGAGTTGGGCGGGGCGCCCTCACGCTCATATGGAGGGAAGCCGTTGCGAATCCGGCACCGGCCCACGGCCGCAGCTCCGCCCTGGGCAGGTCATCGGCTACGGACCACGCCGTGACGAAATCGTCATGGCCTCCCGGGACGGGTGGCCGCCCGGCGACCGGATTGAAGCGCCCGGCCAATGCTGACGCCGCCGGGTCCGCCATGCGGTGGAGACGGCCGGGTGGGCCGGTGCGGGCCGCGAATGGGCGGCGCATGCGCCCATTCGTTCGGGTACTCGTCCCGGACCGTCCCGGGCTTGGCCAGCTGGTGGTCGGGCAGCGCCGAGTAGTGCTGTGCAGATGTCAAGATCTCACCGCTGGTACCGACTCCCGGGTGAACGGTGCCCCGAGCGCCGCAGCCAGAAATCGAGAGGGAGCATCATGCAGAAGCTTGTGCAACAGGTCATTGACCAGCTGGTGGAGTCGGGCGCCGAGCTGGGTGTCCAGGTCGCGGTGTACCAGCACGGTGAGCTGGTGGTGGACGCGGTGGCGGGTGTCGCCGATCCGGACAGCGGCCGTACGGTCGCCTCGGACATCCCGTTCTACAGCGCCTCCACCGGCAAGGGTGTGACTGCGACGGTGGTGCACGTCCTCGCAGACCGCGGTGCCCTTGACTACGACACGCCGATCGTGGAGCTCTGGCCCGAGTTCGGTGCCCACGGCAAGAGCAGGGCGACCATCCGCCACGCTCTGACCCACTCCATCGGCGTCCCCGCAGTGCCGTCCGACCTCACGGTGCAGGACCTTGCTGATTGGGACAGGATGTGTGCCCTGATCGCCGATTCCGAGCCCTGGTGGGAGCCCGGGACCAAGACCGGCTATCACGCGATGACCTGGGGCTTCGTGATGGGCGAAATCGTGCGCCGGGCCACCGGAAAGCCGATCTCGCAGGTACTCAGGCAGGAGGTGGCGGCTCCGCTGGGCATCGCCGACGAGCTGTTCTTCGGCGTCCCTGAGTCCGAGCTCGGCCGGCTCGCCCGACTCGAGGAGGCGCCCGGTACCGCCGCGATGATGGCAGCGATGCCCGCCGACATGCCGCTGCTCAAGGCCACGCCGCCCGCCGTGACCCCCAGCGCCAAGTACGGCAACGACCCCGTGGTGCTCACCTCGGACATTCCCTCGGGTGGCACGATGTCCGCCCGCGCGGCGGCCAAGATGTACGCCGCGCTGCTCGGTGAGGTGGACGGCGTCCGGCTGGTCTCGGACGAGCGGCTGCGAGAGGTCACGGCCCTGGCCACGGCCGATGTCGACCAGATGGTCGGATTCCCGATGCCGCGCGCGCTGGGCTACAACCTCGGCCGGCCCGGAGCCAACCCGCAGGAGACGCTGAGCACTTTCGGCATGCCCGGCATGGGAGGCAGTGCGGCGTATGCCGACACCGCGACCGGTATTTCCTTCGCGCTGACCAAGAATCGGTTCTTCCCGGGTCCTTCCGCCGCGGTCGACCAGATCAGTGAGCTGGTCGCGAAGGTCGCCACCAGCTGAGACTCTCCGGTCGGGCCCGGCTGCTGCCGGGCGGTGCGGGCACGACCGGTCAGCCTCTGGGCCAGTGGGATCTTGGTGGATTCAGGGGTGTGGGCATGGCGGCCATCCTGCCCTGTCCGGATGCCGTGTCCGGTGGATGGACGGTTCGCCATGGCCATCGGGGATACGGCAGCCTGGCACTGTCTTGATCCACTTCTCATGATCGGCCTGTCTGCCACGCCCGTTACCACTGCCCGCTCGCTCTCCGTGACCGCTGCCGAGCACCGGTTGAAGAAGGTGGCCGGGGGCCACCGAAGCGAGTACCGGGCGCGGGTGCGCGCAGATCGTGCTGCCAGCCGCACGCGGCCGGGCCAACACGCGCATCGCCCGGCAGGTCGGGGTGCGCCTGGACACCGTGCGAATGTGGCGGGGCCGGTTCGCCGAGCAGCGGCTGGCCGGGTTGGCAGACCGCGGCCGCTCAGGACGCCGAGCGCCTTCACGCTCCTGCAGCGGGCTCAGGTGACCGAGCCGGCCTGCCAGTTGCCCACCGAGAGCGGCGTGCAACTGGTAGGAGCGCACTACGGCTTTTCCAGTCCTCTTCCACGACACGGCTCAGGCCCGGCACGGGGCCTCGTATGCCCGGCTTGGGGCGTCATGACACCAGGCCGGCCCCCTCCAGCTCGGTCAGCCGCACCGTGCACAGACCCCCACGCTCGGCCTTCACCTCCGTCACCTTCAGCTGCGTCCCCGGCGCGAGGATGTACTCCTCCTCACCCGTGAACGCGGAGAACCGCCGGATCCCCACCGCCCGCGCGGGCGTCACCTCGAACAGCGTCCGCCGGCCACGCCCGCCGAGGAACGCACGGGCCACACCCACCTCGGACGTGCACGACGACACGCCCCACCACGTCACCGTCCGCCCCAGCGGGTACTGGGACCGCAGATCCAGCGCCACACCACGCCACAGCGGCCGCGTCTGCGCCGGCAACGCCTCCATCGCCGAGAACAGCAACCTCAGGTACGGCAGGTACGGCACCACGCGCTCGCGGTCCGACGAGCGCAGCACGGCGTTGATCTCGCGGTAGAAGCCCGACTCGCACGTGTACAGGTAGAGGGCCGAGATCGCGTCGGCCGACAAGGTACTCACGGCCTCCCCGGGCAGCGCGCCCGCGGACGCCGCTTCCGCGGCCTTCGTCTCCCCGAAACGGCTCGACAGATCGATGTGCCGATCCAGGTGCGCGAGCACCCGCGAGACCGGCTCGACGGCCTTGCGGAAGTCCATCAGCGGCGTGTCGAACACCCCGGTGACGGGCGGCAGGACGAGGCCCTCGTCCTTGACGCTGGTGAGCCGCTCCAGGTACAGCTGATGCAATTCCATCGTGGACGCGATGAACGCCCCCATCCGCTGCGCGACATCACCGTCCTCCGGCCCACCGGCCCCGCCCGTCCCCTGGTCCCAGCCCTTCCGCGGCAGCCAGTCGACCGGCTCGGCCCCCACCGCCGCCAGGGCGTCGTTCACCTGGGCGAAGTGGTCGCCCTCGCAGAACAGATCCCCCTGCGCGGCCGGATTGGCGTGGTCCAGGTGACGGACCTGCACCCCCGGGTACTTCTTCTCCAGCCGCTGGACGACCCTCTTCAGACTCCGGGCGTGCACGCCCCACCAGGCGAACACCACCCCCCTGTCGTCCTCCTCCGCCGTGTCCTGCTTCGCCCGGAGGATCTCCTCGACGATCTGCTCCGCCACAGGGCGCCAGAACGATGTGTGCCGATCGGTCGCCATCGCCCCGTCCGCGCTCGCCGTGAGGGACGCGTTCAGCAGCAGCACGCCCTGGGTGAGCATCGCCTGGAACCACTCGGGCGGCTGAACCGTGTCCTCCTTCTTCAGCAGGGCGCGGACGTCGGCGATCGGGGTCTTCTTGACGATGCCGTACTTCCACATCGCGGCTGCCTTGATGAGGCAGCGGATGCTGACGACCCGGCCGAACTGGCTGTCCTTCCAGTCGTTGAAGGTGTTGTCGAACATCGCGATGCCGGTCGCGCTCTCCGCCCGCGGATAGGGGTTCTGTCCGAAGACGACCACCTTCCACTTCTCCGGCGGATGCGGCTTCAACGCCTGGAACGTCAGCTCGCGCACCGGAACGACCTCCGGGCTGCGTTTCGGGCCGATGAAGTCGGCGGCTCCCGGCTGCGCCTCGATCACCGGCCCGAGCAGCGGCAGCCATGGCTCGCCGCCACCGGTGAACAGGTCGGCCAGTCCCAGCGGATCCGCGGCCGGGGAACCGGCATCGCCCGCGGCCGTCACGTCGACATCACTCACGAGGGTGGAACTCCCGGCACTCGAACCGGGCGCCTCCGCGGGCGCCCCGGCATGCTGAACAGATGCGGCAGGGTCGTCGCCGGTGTCCGCGCCCTGGGCGGCACCGGCCTGCGAGGTCTTCGGGTCAGTGACGAAAGGAAGGCCGCTGCGGCACGTTGATCCGGACCCGCCGTGCGGACCCCGCTCCCTCGATGTCGTCGAGCTGCCCCAGTACGGCGGCCCGCAACTCGTCGTAGTCCGCGAAACCGTGGTCGTGGAAGAGGGTGTAGCCCGTCCACATCAGGTTGGCGCACACCTTCGCGGGCACCCGCCCGGTCTGCGCGCCCATTCCGACGAGGGCCACCGACCGGATGCTGCCCGGCTTCGCCCGGTTCTGCAGATGCACCGCCTGGAAGGCGGCTGCGCAGGCCAGGGCCACGTTCATCGTGTGGCTGACGTTCTGCGACGACTGGCGCATGGTGGGCGTCGAGATCAGGTACCGGGGTATGTCCGCCCCGGACGGGACGCACACCGCGCTGCCCACCGGCAGCCGTCCGCCGAACCGGTCGCGGATCGCCCGCTGTACCCGCACCTGGATGCCCGCACCGAGGTACCGCTTGACGACGGCGTCGACCCCACCGTCCATCCGGCCACGCTCGTTGGTGGGAGAGACCCAGGCGTCGGCGTCCACATCGAGAAGGGAACCCCGCCTGATCTCGACCTCCGGCGTGTCCGCGAACGCGGACCGCCAAGCCGTCACCACCTCGTCGTTGACGTCGACCAGGACGACGCTCAACGCATGCCTGACACCCACGAATTCACCCCTCTCACCCCGTGATCCCGAACAATCCCGAAGCTACCGCGCGCCACTGACAGCGCCGTTCGACAGGGTTGTTCGAGCAAGGGAGCAGGGAGCGGGCGAGGGGAGGAGAGGGAGCCGATGACGAGCGGTCAGGAACCCGCCTTCAGCGTGGCGACACTCGGCCCGGAGAGGTCGTCCAGTGCCGCCCGGCGCCCCGACACGGCGAGCAGCAGGGAGAGGCTGGGGCCGGTCGCCTCCGGTCCGGTTCCGATCTCCAGGTCCGTGTCCGTCGCCGTCAGGTGGACCCGGTTCGCCAGCTTCTGGCGCCACGGAACGAGGACCACTGCGGGCGCAGCACCAACCGGTGGGCGGCGCTCGCCGCCTTTCGTCGCTGCCGGCCGACACTGCGACGAGCTGCGAGTGGACCTGGTCGTTCGCGAAGGCGCGCCGCTCGGGCGTCGCCCACTCCGAGGCCCCGGAGCGCCAGGCTTCTTCGAGGGGGACGAAGTGGTCGATTCGGCAAGGTGTCAGCGGCGAGCGCTATGGTGCGTGGCCGTGGACGCTGCTGATCTTGATTACCGGGCCCGGGCGCGGTCCGGCTGCATCCCGCCGGAGCTGGTCTCACGGCTGCTCGAACGCGGCCACGTCGACGTGGTGGAGCTGCAGGCCGGGCGCGGGGAGTGGTTCTGCGCGCTGGCGTGGGCGCGGTTGCTGGGTGAGCAGGGCCGGCAGGGCGACGCATTGGAGGTGCTCGCCCCGTACCTGGTAACCGGCTGGTGGACGGCCGTCGTAGCCGCGGCCGAGCTGCTGGAGGGCTGGGAGCGGGTCGACGAGGCGATCGAGATCACCCGGGTCCGCATGGAGGCCGGACACCCGATGGCGCTGGAGTTCTACACGCGCCTGCTCGCCCGGCACGGCCGCAGCGAGGAGGCGTTCACCTTGCTGCGCCCGCACATCGGCGAGCTTTCCCTCGCAGTGGCGCTGGTCGACGTGGCGGCCGCTGCCGACGGCGACGGGGAAGCCGCCGCGCTGCTCGCCGCCCGGGCCGAGCACCGGTGTTCCGACTTCCCGTGGTGCTGCCGAGGCCTCGATCGCGGCACGGCGATCGGGCTGCTCGCCACGATCCACGAGCGCCAAGGCCGTATTGACGAGGCGATTGTCCTGCTGCGCACCCGGGACGCCATCTCGGTCAACGGCCAAGACCAGCTGGCCGATCTGCTGGCCCGGCACGGCCGGACCGGGGAATTGCGTGCCTGTGCGGCGACCGAGGAGCTGGGGTACGCCGGGCAGCGCCTCGCGGAACTGCTGGAGGAACGCGGTGACGCGGAGGGCGCGATCGCCGTGTACCGGCAGACCGGCGACTCGTCCCTTCGCCGGGTCAGCATGACGGTGCAGCTCGCGTGGCTCCTGGCCCGGCACGGCCGGGGGAACGAAGCGATCGACGTGATGCGCGTTCAGGCCGACGCCCGCAAGGGGGACGACTGGGTCCTCCATGCTCTGTCCGACCTGTGTCTCGACCAGGGCCGCCCCGAGGTCGGCCTGGCGCACCTCGACGCCCTCGCCGCCGCGCGCGGGGGCGAGGAGGAGTGGGACCTGTACTGGATACGGCTGCCGCTGATCGCCGCCCGCGACGGCGTCGACGAAGCGATCGCACAGGCCCGCTCCCATCCCGAGGGCGCCACCTCGTACGCGGCGCCGCACATCGCCGAACTGCTCGCCGGCGCCGGACGTACCGAGGAGGCCGTTACCGTCCTCGAACAGCACGCCTCCGCGAACAGCCATGACCTGGCCGGCTACCTCATCGACCTCGGCCGCGTCGAGGACGCCCTGGCCGTCCTCCAGCGACGCACCTCCCGGCCGCCCGAGCTGTCGCACGGCACCTGGCACGACGATCCCCCGTTCTGAGGCCCTGCCCGGTTCGGGCCCGCTGGGTGGTGTTTTGTCACCTGGAGAGCGCTGCGCCGGTTGCCCGGGGTTGACCTGCGCCGTCGTTGATCAGCCGGGTGTTCCGGTCCGGCGGGCTTCGAGGTAACGGCCTGGTGCACGGCTGGGAGTGGATCGGCGAGCGGTGTCATGCGGCTTCGGGTCCGAGGCGGAGGAGGGGGGCGACGCGGAGCGTCGTCGGCCGACGACGACGGAGGCAAGCCGCATGACGTCGGGAGCCCGCTCGCCATCGTGCACCAGGCCCGTAAGCACTCCGGTCGGTGGCGATCGGCGCCACTGCTGGGCGGTGATGACGTGCAGGCCGAGCGAGGGCGGCGGGCGGCAGGTCCTGGTAAGACGCCGTGCCCGAAACGGCGTTTGCAGGCGAGCGCGGCGCGCACGCCGGCCTCAAGACTGCTCGAAAAGCGCACTCGGTTCCTGCTGGGCCTGGAGGGTTTCCACCTGGGCAGCCACTTCGGTGCAGGTCGGCCGAGCTCGCGCATCGCCCTGGTCTGCCGCTCGACCGGCCTCCGCGATCGCCGGGGCCGGTCGACGGCCACATGTGCTAAATTTGATCTTGGAAGTCAGCCGTAACTCACGGCGACCGACGCTGCGTTGGTGGTCCAAGGAAAGACACCCCGCTTCCTGCGGGGAAATGCAGGTGCAAGGCCTGCCCAGCGCTCGCTCACGAAGCCCTTCCCTCCGCGAGAGGGAAGGGCTTCGTCACGTACCCCGCGTGCCCTGGAGAACTTCCGCAATCGGTCTACCGACTCCACCGGCAGACCGATCTGCGAAGATCGACGTCAGTGGCGGTACCTGGTAGTAGACGATGGCCTGGCGCGAGCCGGACGAGGAGGAGGCGGAGCCCCTCCTCGCCGTGGAGGGGCTGGACACCGCAACGATCGAGCCCCCGCGCTCACCCTCCACCCGAACGCCGGGGACCTGCTCATGTTCAGCTCCGCGATGCTGCACACGGTCTCGTCCTCCACATCGGCCCGCGAGTCGCCATGGCCGTTTTCATCGGCTGAGCGGAAGCTAACAAGCCTTTGGTCTACTGGAGTTGATCTGATGACAAGTACCCCTTGACCACCGTGCCAGAGAGCAGGAGCCCATCCATGCCCGAACAGGAGATCCCGCGCGTCGCCATGACCGCCGAGGAGATCGAGGCAGCCAACTTGGGCGCGGCCCCCAAACTCAACAGCCAGATCACCCTGCGCGAGCACGACCCGCAATGGTCCGCGGCCTTCGAGCGGGAGGCCGTCCGCATGAAGGAGCGCCTGGGCCACCTGGACCACCGGATCGAGCACGTCGGCTCCACCTCCGTACCAGGCCTCCCCGCCAAGCCGATCATCGACATGCTCCTGATCGTTCCCGACTCCGGGGACGAGGTGTCCTATGTGCCCGCCCTCGAAGCCCTGGGCTACGAGCTCGCCATCCGCGAACCCGAGTGGTACGAGCACCGTGTCCTGCGCCGGTACGACATCGACCCCAGCGCCGACTCCGTCAACCTCCACGTCCTGTCCACCGGGTGCCCCGAGAACAGACGCATGCTGCGCTTCCGCGACCGGCTGCGCCGCCACAGCGGAGACCGTGAGCTGTACGCCGACACCAAGCGCGCCCTGGCCCGGCAATCGTGGGAGTACATGCAGAACTACGCCGACGCCAAGTCCGAAGTGGTCGCGGGCATCATCGAACGAGCCATGGCCGATGACGACTGACGCGCCAGGACGAGCTCGGCCTGCTGCACGACCGCGACTTCCGGCTGTTCTTCACCGCCCGCACGGCGTCCGTGCCCGGAAACGTGATCGCACCGCCCGGCCTCCTTCGCCGTACTCGAACACCCCGACGGCACGGCCACGCCCGCCGTATGGCGGCTGATCGCAGTCTCGTGCTGCCGGGACGCTGCGCCGTGCCCGCGCCGGTGCTCCGCCACCGGTGTCAGGCCCACCGGAGCCGTCCCAACACAGCAACGCGTCCGCGAAGCCGAACGTTCTCGGACCGTATGGGACCGGGACGGGGCGTCGGCGTGGGTCCGCCGAGATCTCCGGCAAGTACCGCCCTGGCTACCGGTTGCGGCTACCGTGATCCGGAAGCGAAACACGGGGGCATCATATGGACGAGATCTTCTCCGAGCGGCCGAGCGCGTCTGCCGCCGCCCTGGCCGGGCAACGAGGACTGGGCGACTGGGTCCAGACGTTCGCCTCGAAGCAGGGGTGGATGTACCGCAAGTGGCGGGGTTGGCGGCTCTACGTCCACACCGGGGGCCTGGTGGTGAGCAGCTTCGACGGCTTCGAGGCTGCCTACGACTGGCCCACGACGCGGGCACTGCGCTACTACCGGCGGGTCAACGGCGCCCTGGTAAACGCTCGTTACACCCTGATCGCCCCGAGCGGTCACGCGCTGAACATCGGTCCGGGCAGCCGGGGCTTCCTCCAGCGGCAGAAGGAGCAGTTGGGGATCACCGAGGTGGTACACGGCGCGCCGTTCCTGTATCCGGGCGACTGGGGGGACTACTTGCTGCGCGGCATCACCCGGGCGCAGTTGCCCGGGGTCCTCAGCCGCATCGCGCGCGGTGAGGCGATGGGCTTCGGGCCTTTCACAGCCGACCGCCACGGCCTGCGGGACGGCAAGCGCAGCGTGGCCTGGTCGGGGATCGGCGAGGTGCGAACCTACGACGGCCGCGTTTCGTTCGACGGCCACGACAAACGCCTCGCGGTCGGGTCCAGGCCTCTCGCGGACATTCCCAACGCCGATCTCTTCCTCAACCTGTGCCACGAACTGAAAGGCTGAGTGCCTGCCGCTGCCGAAGTCCGGGAGTCCGGCAGCGGCACGAAGCGGCGGTGTCGGGCTCCGTCTGCTGCCAGGCGGCGGTGTCTGTGGGGGCCGGCTGGTCCCTCTGTGGGCCTCGGCAGCATCCGAGGCGTGGGAATGGGGTAGCGCCGAGGTACGCCCAAAAGCTGCCAGTTCTTGATCTTGGTGGGTCTTTTCAGCTCCCGTTGTGAGTCCCGAGAGCGTTGACGCGGTTCTCGTACTCGCGGCGGGCCTTGCGCTGTGCCGGGATCGCCGCGGTGTCGTCGAGGGGCTGGCAGCGGTCGAGGAGTTGGCGGTGGACCGCGGGTACGGCGGTGACGCGCAGGGTGTAGCCCTGTCCGCGCCGTACGGTCACGCCCTGGTCGAGCGTGACGCGCTCGGCGGGCTCCAGCTCGGCGGCGCGGAGGAAGTCGGCGACCTTGCCCGGCATGTCGAGGGCGACCGGCAGTTCCGGGGCCGGGGCGCCCGGGTCGGCGGCCGTGTACTCGGGCAGGA
>NZ_JBIVON010000018.1:0-111599 GCF_044754145.1 Streptomyces sp. NPDC093149 | reverse complement strand
CATCGTGTAGACCGCGTCGAAGACCTGGAACGAGGCCGTCGTCTCGATCACGGCGAGGAAGAACAGGGCGGGCTTGAGCTGGGGCAGCACGATGTGCCGGAAGCGCTGCCAGGGGCCAGCGCCGTCGGTGAGGGCCGCCTCCTCCAGTTCGCGCGGGATGTCCTGCATGCGGGCCAGCAGGATGAGCATCCCGTACCCGAAGCGGGACCAGACGCCGACGATCGCGAGCGCGGGCAGCACCAGCACGTCGTCGGAGAGCCAGGAGCCCTCCGACATCCCGAACCAGCCCATCAGGGTGGACCACGGGCCGCCGGTCGAGAAGATCCAGACGAAGACGGTGGCGGCCAGCACCAGCGAGGTGACGACCGGCAGGAAGAACACCGAACGGAAGAACCTCGCGCCGCGGAACGCACGGCGGGTGATCAGCGCCAGCGACACCGACACGATCAGCGTGCCCGGCACCGCGAGCACGGTGTACAGAACGGTGACCTTCAGCGCCTGCCAGAACAGCGGGTCGTCCCACAGGCGGGTGAAGTTGTCCAGCCCGACGAAGCTGCCGCCGCCGGTCAGGGAGTAGTCGGTGAAGCTCATCAGCACACCGGCGATGCCCGGACCGAACCGGAAGGCCAGGAAGAGCAGGAAGCACGGCAGGACGAAGAGCAGGCCGATCCGGGCCTCGCGGCGCGCCTGCGGCCCGCTGCGACGGCCCCGGCGGGTGGGTTCCGCGACGACTGCCACGGGGATCTCCTTGCGGTACGGGGGAATTGCGGGGGGGCCGGGGGAGCGTGCTCCCCCGGAGGGTGCGGGGCCGGGGTCCGGGTGCGGCCGGACCCCGGCCCCGCGTGTGATCAGCGGCCGAGCATCGCCTGCGCGGCCTTCTGCGCGGCGTTCAGCGCCTCCTGCGGGCTCTTCTTGCCCAGCAGCGCCGCCTGGATCTCCGGTGCGAGCACGCCCTGGACCTCACGGGCCTTGTCCTGGAGCGGACCCACGGTCATGCTCGGCAGCGTCGCGCCGACCGCCGTCTGCAGCGCGTCGTCCGGGTACAGGTCGCCGCCGGACTTGCGGGCCGGGAAGTAGCCGGCGGTCTTCTGCAGACCGGCCGCGTTCTTCGACTCGGCGACGAAGTTCAGCCAGTCGCCGGTGTTCTTCTTGTCGGCGCCCTTCAGCATCGACAGGGCGCCCACGGTGCCGTAGCCGACCGACTCGACGTCCTTCAGCGGCGGCTGGACGACGATGTTCTCCTTGCCCCAGAACGGCTCGACGTCCGCCGGGGTGTTCTGCCAGGTACAGGCGATCTTGCCCTTGGCGGTGGGGGTCTGCTCCAGCTTGGGCGTGGTGGTGACCAGGTCCTTGTCGGTGTAGCCGCCGTCGACGAGCTCCTTCAGGTACGTCAGGGCCTTGACGCCCGCCGCGTCGTTGAAGGTGACGGTCTTGCCGTCCTCGGAGAAGACGTCCCCGCCGGCCTGCCACAGCAGCGGGTAGAAGGTCATGTTGAGGGTCTGCTGGGTGTCGCCGTAATAGGTGGTGGCGTAGTAGCCCTTCTTCTTCAGCTTCGGGGCCAGCGCCTGAAGGTCCGCCCAGCTCGTCGGGTAGTTCTTCTCGCCGATCGCGGCGAACACCCGCTTGTCGCAGATCAGCGGGTTGGCGCTGGTCAGGATCGGGGTGGCGAGCGCCTTGCCGTCGATGGTGACGGACTTCAGCGCGAAGTCCGTGTAGTCCGACTTGGCGTCGGACGGCATGTACTCGTCGGCCGGGACGATGCTCTTGGCGTACTTCGGCAGCTGGTCCGGGATCAGGTAGACCGCGTCCGGACCCTTGCCGGAGGCGATCGCGGTGGCCAGGGCGGTGTCGCGGTTGGCCCACGGGAAGGTCTCCACCTTCACCTTGACGCCCGAGTGCTTCTTCTCGAACGCCTTGATCAGACCGTCCCAGTAGGCCTTGTTCTTGGCCTCGTCGAAGATGACGGGGTAGGTCCACATGGTGACGGTGTTGTCGCCGCCGCCGCCGCTGCCGGAGCAGCCGGCCAGCACGCCGGCGGCGAGGGCGGTGGCGAGGACGGGGGCGGCGACGGCGCGCACTCTGGAACGGCGGCTGAGGAGACGGGACATGAGGTGGTCCTCCGAGGACGTGAGGGTGGGGCGGGAAGAGGGCGAGCCCGGTCCGGTCGGAACGACAGGCTCTTCAGGGGGAGTCACTGCGCCGGGACCGTCTGGACGGTGCCGGTGTGCCGGGCACGTTCCGCGGCGAACGCCGCGAGATGGCTGCCGAGCGAGGTGGCGGGACCGGAGCGGACGGCCCCGGCGTCACCGGTGGCGACGGCGGTGACGAACGCCTCCACGAGCGCGGCGTCCCCGCCGCCGTGCCCGTCGGCCGCGTTCGACCCGGACGCGCCGAGTTCGTGGACGGTGGTCTCGCCGGTGCGGAAGTCCTGCACCGTGACCCGCTCGCCGTCACCGATGAGCCAGCCGTGCGAGCCGAAGATCCGGGTCTGCCGGTGCGTCTGCTCGGTGAACGCCACCATCTGGAAGGTCGCGGTCACCCCGCCCGTCAGCTGCATCGCCAGGACCTGGTGGTCGACCACGTCGTTGTCGCCGCGGTACGCGCAGACGCCGTACGGCCCCTCGCGAAGCGCCTGCACGAGACCGGCCTCGTCGGTCGCCTCGGTGACATGGGTGACCGGCCACACGGCGCCCTTCTCGCGCAGTGTCGGCAGGTACAGCTTCAGTGCGCTGTACGGGCAGCCGGACTCGACCGCACAGTCCAGACAGCGGTCGGCCGACCCGGCCGGGGCGTTCTCGGGCCGGAAGTGCTTCAGTCCGCCGAAGCTCGTGACCTGTTCGATCCGGCCGCCCATGACGTACGTGATCCAGTCCAGGTCGTGGCAGGACTTGGCGAGCAGCATCGGGGAGGAGTCCTTCTCGCTGCGCCAGGGCCCGCGCACATAGCTGTGGGCGTAGTGCCACCAGCCGACCGGTTCCAGATGGTCGAGGGAGACCAGTTGACCGAGCACGCCGGAGTCCACGACCTCCTTCACCAGATCGGTGTACGGGGTGTACCGCATGACGTGGCACACGGCGAAGAGGACCCCGGCCCGCTCCACACCCTCGACGATCCGCCGGGTCTCGTCCTCGGTCGGGGCGAGGGGCTTCTCGGCGAGGATCGCGTATCCGGCCTCGGCCAGGGCCAGTACCGGCTCCACGTGGAAACGGTCCTGGGTGGCGACGACGACGGCGTCGGCGATGCGGTTGTCGACGAGCGGCCGCCAGTCGTCGAACTCGACGGGTGCGCCGGCGGCGGCCCGCGCCGCGGGACGCGGATCGGCGACGGCGACGAGTTCGGCGCGCTCGGGGTGCGCCTTGATCCACTCGGCGTACGTCAGACCGCGGTTGCCGGCGCCGACGAGCGCGACCCGTACGGGGCGGCCGGTGATCGGGGTATGCGTGGACACGGGAATCCCTGGTGCTCGATGGGTTGGGGTCTTCCGTCTGGATCAGGCCGGACCTCGGGAGCCCGGCCTGATCCGAACGAGAGTGCCCGAGGTGGTCAGAAGCGCAGCGTGGCCGCGGTGTGAGCGACCCGGTCGCCTTCGTCGGGCAGTGCGGTGCGTTCGGTGCCGTCCTCGACGCAGCCGGTGTGCAGCAGATGGCTGGTGGTGCCGCCGAACGCCGCGGGCCGCAGTTCGAGCCGTCCGCCGGTGAAGGTGGAGCCGGTGGCCCGGTAGCGGTTGGGGCCCTCGGTGACCAGCACATGGGCGGTGCCCTTGGGCGCGGTCGAGTCGAGGCCGGTCAGCTGCCAGTCGACGGTCCGTCCGGAGCCGGTACGGGCCAGCAGGGCGCCGTCCTTGTTGGTGCCGGTCAGCCGCGTGCCGTCGACGCGCAGTCGCTGGTCCTTGGACGACGTCAGTTTCAGCCCGGAGTCGCGGAGTTCGCCGCCGAGGACGGTGATGTCGGTGTGCGCGAGCGAGACCGGGGCGGTGTCCTTGGAGCCGGTCAGGGTGCACTGGTCCAGGACGAGCGGCCCGGTGCCGTTGAAGACCGCGCCGTCGACGCCCTTCAGTGTGCTGCGCTGCAGGGTGAGCGGCGCGGTCACATTGGCCTGGGTTATCTCCGCGCCCGCTGAGAACGCGAACGAGGAGTCGGCGATCACATTGGGGCGGGCGGACAGGTCGGATGCCCGGGAGACGATCAGCGGACCGGTGGCGGTGCAGCCGCGCATCTGCACACCGTCGGCGTTGACCCAGAGCATGCCGGAGCCGGAGAGCGACTTCTTGCCGATGACCAGGACGTCTTCCAGCGTCAGATCGGTGATCTTGACCCGGGCGACGAACCAGGAGCAGGCATGTCTGCGGACGGTGATCCGCTTGGCCCTGCCGCCCCAGGCGGCACCGGAGTTGGCGAACGTCATCAGTCCGGAGTTGCCGGTGTAGACGAGGTCGTGCTCGAACTGGCCGTGCGTCACGAACGGACCCTCGTCGTCACCGTCGCCGTGGCAGTTGGTGACATAGCAGTAGGCGGAGGCCGTGAAGTCGTTGAGATGACGGGCGTTGGAGGTGTGACAGTCCTCGACGTGCCCGTACAGGCAGTAGATCTGCTGGGTGAGGTAGCCCGCGCCGCCGTACGTGACGGACTTGGGGTTGGTCAGCGAGCACTGCTCGGTGCGGTAGTACGTGCACCAGCGGCGCATCACGACCGGCCAGAAGGTGCCGATCGCCTCGATGCCGGAGACGTCGCAGCGGACCGCGTACTCGTACGCGACCGGGTGCGAGCCGGTCATCTCGTCGTCGCCCCAGCCCTCGAAGACCATGTTGCGGACATGGGCGCGGTCGACGGGTTCGATCCGGGTCCAGGTGAGGGTGCGGCCGGCGGCCAGGTCCCAGCCGATCTGGTAGTTGACCCGGACGTGCGTCGAGTCGACGACGTCGGTGACCTGGACGAGGCGCTGGATCTCCTTCTCGTACTTCCCCGCCAGGGCGTTGATCTCCACGGCCCACCACTGGCCGACGGCGAACTTCGACGAGTCGCCCACCTCGAACAGGTCCGAGAGGTCCGGCATCGCCGCGCTCAGGGTGTGTTGGACGGTGGTGTCGGTGACGGTGCCGCGGAAGGAGAGGACGGCGCCGAAGGGGTTGTCGTGGGTGTTCTTCTCGATGCCTTCGGTGCGTATGCGGTGGCCGCCGAAGTCGAGTTCGATGTGGGAGCGGTCGAAGAGGTGGCGTTCGGTGAACAGGAGGTCGGTGTGGGCCTCGATGCGGTGGATGCTCTTGTCGTCGATCATCGCGTCGAGGGCGGCGTCGGCGGGTTCCTCGGCGTCGAAGTGGCCGAAGGTGCGGAAGTCGACGGTGCCGTGGTGGAGCTGGTGCCAGCGGCCGGACTTGGTGTCGGTGGGTGCGATGACCGTTCCGCCGTTGTGCGCGGCGTCGGACTTCTTGTTCCAGCGCACGGCCATCGCGCCGCCGTCGCCGGGGGCGTGGTATCCGGCGATCAGGACCTGGGTGCCGTCGTCGAGCGGCCTGGTGCTCAGCGCGCGCAGCTCGGCGACCGTGTCGAGGCACAGTACGTCGCCGGTGTGCGACGGCGCGGCCTGGGCCGTGCCGGAGGCCACGGCCGAACCGGCCATGACCAGACCGGCCAGACCCGAAGCCCGCAGCAGCGTACGACGCGACGAGGCGGAGGTGTGGTGGTGCGGAACGCTCATGCGGACTTCGCCTTCCGAGAAGTGCCGAAAGTGAGGGAGCGTTCCTGCGGTGGACTGCCGTGAGGCGGATGGCTGAAAAGGGTCCGGCCGTCGAATGTCCATGACGCGACGGGCAGGCGTCGGAAGCGGGCCGGAAGGGGTAAATCGCCAGTGACGAAAGAATGTCACCGCGGTTGGCAGGGAACCTACGGCGGGTTACATCGATCGGTCAAGGCCTGAATCCGTCGGAATTCGAGGTGTCACCGTCGGACGCCTCGTCCTCCGCGTCGTCGACCCAGCCGAGCGAGACGCTGATCCGGCGGGCCGCGTCCCGGACCTGGCCGCCCAGTTCCTGGTAGCGCCAGGCCGGCAGGCCGAGCTTGAGACCGGTGATGGAGATGGCCCCGGCGCACACCGACCGGTCGTCGAAGACCGGCGCACCGATGCAGATGATGCCCTCGGCGTCCTCCTCGTCGTCCAGGGCGTAGCCGACCCGGGCGATGTCCCGCAGATGCGACAGGAAGGTGGCCGGGTCGGTGATCGTGCGGGAGGTGCGCCGGGGCAGCCCGAACCGCTCGACGACCGCGGCGGCCTCGCTCTGCGGCATGGCGGAGAGCAGGGCCTTGCCCAGCCCCGTGCAGTGCGGCAGCTCGCGCTGGCCCATCCGCAGATCGAGCCGGACGCGCTGGTCGAGCTCGACCTGGTCCACGACGACCGCGTGGCCGTCCTCGGGCACGGCGAGCCGGGACGCCATGCCGGTGGTCCGGGTGAGCTCGCTCAGCACGGGCTGGGCCACCCCGCGCAGGGAGACCTGGGAGCGGGCCCGGTCTCCGAGCCGGGCCAGGCTCATGCCGAGCCGGTAGCGGCGGTTCATGCCCTCGCCGTCGTCCGAGACGAGGCCGTAGGCGCGCAGGGTCTGGAGCATGCCGAAGGCGGCGCTCTTGGAGATCGAGCAGGCCTGGCCGACCTCCGTGACGCTCAGGCCGTTGCCCTGCGTGGGGGCGGCGAGCGCTTCGAGGATGTCCGCTGCCCTGGCCACGCTCTTGACCCAGTACTTCGGTTCTTCTGTGGCAGAGCTGTTCGTCATAGCAGAACAGCGTAGTGCCTTCGGGGGAGCCGGAAGGCGCTTTCGTCGTGAAAAAAGCACGACAGTCGGCCTTTCGATGCCTGGAGGGGGGTTGACCGGCCCCGGTGCCGCACGTAATATCCAGACACTGTTCTGCTCTACAGAACAGTGTTCGGAAAAAGCGAGACGCACCACCCAAGCACCACGGATCAACCTCTTCCTGCGGCGACTGCCGGGCGGATGGCGCCAGGGACTCACGGGCCGGGCAGGGCCTGCGAAAACCGACGACTTTCGACGCAAGGAGCAAGCGATATGAGTTCAGGCCCGGTAGGCAACGATTCCGGAGCCCGACTCGCCGAGCGCGCCCGCCAGGTCGTACCCGGCGGCGTGAACAGCGGTCAGCGCAGCGTTCCCGGACTGACCGACCTGGTCGTCACCGGGACCGACGGCGCACGGTTCCGTACCGCCGACGGACGCGAGTACACCGACTTCCACTCGGCGTTCGGCCCGCCGCTGCTCGGTCACAACGACCCCGACGTGGCCCGCGCCACTGCCGAGGCCGGTGCCGCCCTCGGCCACATGGGCGTCGGCGTCACCGAGGGCGAGGTCCTCCTCGCCGAACAGCTCACCGAGCTGATCCCGTCGATCGAGAAGGTGCTGCTCACCAGCACCGGCAGCGAGGCCACGTTCCACGCGCTGCGCGTCTCCCGCGCCGCCACCGGCCGCCGTCTGGTCGTCAAGTTCCAGGGCTGCTACCACGGCTGGCACGACGCGGTCAGCCTCAACGTCATCTCCGCCCCCGAGAAGGTCGGCGGCCACGACCCGATCTCGACCGGCATCCTGCCCGAGGTCCTCGAAGCCACCCTCGTCCTGCCGTTCAACGACAGCGAGGCCGTCCGCCGCACCTTCGCCGAGCACGGCGCCGACATCGCCGCCGTCATCGTCGAACCCGTTCCGCACAACGTCGGCGCACTCCTGCCGTACCAGGAGTTCCTCACCACGCTGCGCGAGGAGACGACCAGGGCCGGCAGTGTCCTGATCTTCGACGAGGTCATCACCGGCTTCCGGCACGACATCGGCGGCTGGCAGAAGATCTCCGGCGTCACCCCCGACCTCACCACCCTCGGCAAGGCCATCGCCAACGGCGCCCCCGTCGGTGCGATCGGCGGCCGCGCCGACCTGATGGACCTCTTCTCCACCCGTCCCGGCGCCCCCGCCTTCTTCGCGGGCACCTACAACGGCCACCCGTCCGTGGTCGCCGCCGCCCTCGCCACCCTGCGCAAGCTCCGCGAGGAACCGGTCCACGAGCACGTCTTCCGGCTCGGCGAGCGCGTCCGCACCGAACTGACCGGACTCTACGAGCGCCTCGGCGTCCCCGCCGTCGTCACCGGTTACGGCTCCGTCTTCGTCAGCTACTTCATGCCGGGCGAGACCCCCCGTACCTATGCGGACCTGCTGAACAACGATGCCTCCCTGTTCGTCGGCTACCGTCGCAAGCTCCTCGACCACGGCCTGTTCGAGCTGCCGCTCAACCTCAAGCGCAGCCACATCAGCTACGCCCACACCGATGCCGACGTGGACCGCCTGATCGAGGGCACCGAGGCCGCGGTCCGGGCCGTCCTCGCCGACGGCGGCGCCCGCGACCTGGAGAACACCTCGACCATGGGCGGAGCGACCCGCTGATGCTGACCGTCAACCGCACCCGCCCCGCAGGCCCCGCCGGACGCATCGCCCGCGTCGAGACCCTGATGCTCGGCACCTCCTGGCGCGACTTCGGCTACGTCCGGGTCCACACCGACGAGGGCCTGACCGGCATCGGCGAGATCACCCACCCCTACCGGGTCCGCGAGGTCTGCGAGCTCACCGAGGCACTGGCGCGGCGCCATCTCATCGGCGCCGACCCCTTCGACATCGAGGAACTCTGGCTCCGCGTCTACCAGGGCGACTTCCTGCGCGGCGGCGACATGGGCGGTGTCGCCCTGTCCGGCCTCGACCAGGCGATGTACGACCTGATGGGCAAGGCGCTCGGCGTCCCCGCGTACCGGCTGACCGGCGGAGCCTGCCGCGACAGCGTCCGTGTGTACGCCAACGGCTGGTACACCGGCGAGCGCGAGCCCGAGACCTTCGCCGCCAAGGCGAAGGAGACCGTGGCGAAGGGCTTCACCGCCCTCAAGTTCGACCCGTTCGGCCCCGGGCTGCACGAGCTGGAGCGTGCCGAACTGCGTCGCTCCATCGACCTCGTGGCCGCCGTCCGCGAAGCGATCGGGCCGGACGTCGACCTGTTCATCGAGGGCCATGCGCGGTTCGCCATGCCGACCGCCGCCCGACTGGTGCGCGAGCTGGAACCGTTCGACATCGGCTGGTTCGAGGAGCCGATGCCCTGGACCCACATCGAGCGCTACGCGGAGCTGCGCCATCGCGCCGCGTTCCCGATCTCCGGCGGCGAACACTTCCACAACCGGTACGAGTACAAGCAGCTCTTCGCCACCGACGCGGTCGACATCATCCAGCCCGACCTCTCGATGGCCGGCGGCTTCACCGAGGTCAGGAAGCTCGCCGCGATCGCCGACACCCACGGCATGCTCGTGGCCCCGCACAACTCCAACTCGCCGCTCTGCACCACCGTCTCGGTGCACGCGACGCTCGGAATCCCCAACTTCAAGATCCTCGAAACCTTCGACGGGCTCCTGGAGGACTACGTCTTCGACGCCCTCAAGGGCACCCTCCCGATCGTCGACGGCCACATCGGCCTGCCGACCGCTCCGGGGCTCGGTGTCGAACTCGTCGACGAGGTCTTCGAGGAACACCCGCCCAGCCACCGCTTCTGGAACATGTTCGCGGACGGCTGGGAGAAGCGGAACCGGACATGATCGTCGACGTCCACTCGCACCTCTTCCGGCACAGCCACGACTTCACCGACCCGTTCGAGTCCGACTCCGCCCGCGCCCACGCGGGCGAGGTCGACCTCACGGTGAAGTGGGAGGAGTACGCCGCCACGGCGCCCGAGGGCACCCGCACGATCGTCGTCGGCGGCAAGGCGCGGCGCAGCGGGCTCTGGGTCGACGACGCGGCCGTCGCCTCGTACGTCGGACAGCACCCCGACCGGCTCATCGGCTACCTCTCCCTCGACCCCACCCAGCCCGGCTGGCAGGACGAACTCCGTTACGGCCACCAGGAACTGGGTCTGCGCGGCATCAAACTGATGCCGATGTACGCGGGCTTCGACCCGGCCGCCGAGGAGTACGACGAGCTGTACGGCTACGCCGAACGGCACGGACTCCCGCTCCTGGTGCACACCGGCACGACCTTCGTGTCGAAGGCGCCCCTGGAGTGGGCGATGCCCCGCCACCTGGACGCGGTCGCCATCCGCCACCCCGAACTGCGGATGGTCCTCGCCCACCTCGGCCACCCCTTCGAGGGCGAGTGCATCGCGGTCATCCGCAAGCACCCGCACGTGTACGCGGACATCAGCGCTCTGCACTACCGGCCCTTCCAGCTCTGGCACAGCCTCCGGCTCGTCCAGGACTACGGGGTCTTCGACAAGCTGATGTTCGGCAGCGACTACCCGTTCACGACGGTCGACGACTCGGTGAAGGGGCTGCGGGAGATCGCCCGCATCCCCGGCATCCCCGGACTGCCGCCGCTCGACGTGGACGCGGTGGAGGAGATCATCCACCGGCCGTCGCTGGACCTGCTGGGGCTGAGCGGCTGACCCGGCCGTTCCCCACGAACCTGTCGGCCGACGCCCGGGGCCACCCCCCTGTCCGAGGGCGCCGGCCGGCAGCCGGGCCGCCGCGCTCCCACCCCAGTGTCCCTGCGCGGCGGCCCGGACCCCTCCGGCGGACCAGGGCCGGAACCACCGCACCTCTCTTCGTACCTCTCCGTCTGGAGGAACCCCGTCATGACCGCAGCCGTCCCGCCCCGCGGAACCGACCGCTTCGACCTGACCGGCCGCACCGCGGTCGTGACCGGGGCAGCCCGGGGTCTGGGCCGGTCCTTCGCCGTCGGTCTCGCCGAGGCGGGCGCCGATCTGGTCCTCGTCGACCTGCCCGGTGCCGACGGCGTCGCCGAGACCGCGGCGGCCGTCGAGGCGCTCGGCCGCCGGGCCCGCACCTACGGCCAGGATCTCGCGGACATCGACGCGCTGCCCGGCTTCGTCGATGCCGTACGCGCCGAGGCCGGACCGTTGCACATCCTGGTCAACAACGCGGGAACGGCGGCGCTGGAACGCTTCAACGAGATCACCCCCGCGAGCTGGTCGCACATCATGCGGGTCAACGTCGACGCCGTCTTCTTCCTCAGTCAGCGCATCGCCGAACACATGACAGCGGACGCCGTCGCCGGCCGCATCATCACCATCACCTCGAAGAACGCCCTGGTGGCTGAGGCGGGCCTGGCGCACTACAACGCCTCGAAGGCCGCCGCCCAACTGCTCACCGAGACCCTGGCGGTCGAACTCGCCCCGCACGGCATCACCGCCAACACCCTCGCCCCCGGCATGGTCGAGACCCCCATCGACGGAGAGTTCCCCCTCGACCGGGAAGCCTTCGAATCCGCCTACCGCGAGCGCATCCCGCTGGGCAGGTACGCACAGCCCGACGAATGCGTGGGCGCACTGCTGCTGCTCGCCTCGGACGCCGGGGCGTATCTCACCGGGGCGCGGATCGTCGTCGACGGGGGAGTGCTGGCCGACCAGATGCCGCGCATGCGCTTCATGCCGCCGTACCGCAACACGATCTGACGTCCGCGCCTCGTCCCGCCGCACCGGGCTTCCGTCCGACGTCCGCGCTTCGTCCCGGCGTACCGCAACACGATCTGACGTCCGCGCCTCGTCCTGCCGCACCCCGCTTCCGCCCGACGGCCGCGCCTCGTCCCGGCGTACCGCAACACGATCCGACCGCGACCGACCGGCAGTCGGTCCTCACCGAGCACGCATCGACACAGCGAGGAGCACCTCCGCCATGTCCGTCAATGCATCGTCCCCGAACCCGTCCTCCGCCTCGTCGCGTCGTACGCTGCTGCGGGCTTCGGGTCTGGCCGGTCTGGTCATGGCCGGTTCGGCCGTGGCCTCCGGCACGGCCCAGGCCGCACCGTCGCACACCGGCGACGTACTGTGCCTCGACACGGTCGCCGAACTGCGCGCGCTGAACACCAGGCCGCTCGACGACGGCACCCAGGCCCTGATCGCCGGATACCACGCCCCCGGCGACGGCGGCGCGATGGCCGTGCGCTGGAACAAGAAGTCCGACGCCGCGCACAACGGCGGAACGGTCATCGCACCCACCGACACCAAGTCCGGCCGCTGGCACCAGCTCCACCACGGCACCGTCGACTTCCGCACCTTCGGCCACTTCGACGCCGAGGAACCCGCCGACGCCGCCCTCGACGCGATGATCGACGACAAGAGCATCCACCGCATCGAGGCCCACACCGACCTCCTGTTCACCGAACGCCACCTCTTCGACCGCTCCCACATCGAACTCGACTTCGGCGGCCACCGCATACGCACCGAAGGCATCGAGAAGAACACCCACGACAACCCCTTCGGCGCCGTCCTCTCCTTCCGCGGCACCGTCACCGACACCACCGTCCAACACGCGCTCTCCGGCAAGGTCATCGAACTCACCGACACCTTCCCGGTCCCCGACGCCAAGGCGTTCGAGGTCGGCCAGTGGTGGTCGGTCCAGGTCGATCCGGTCGCGGGCGGCGGCCGCGACGAACGCGAACTGCAGAAGCTCGTCGAGATCACCGAGATCGTCGACGCGCACCACATCCGGATCGGCTACCTCAACGGCTGGGAGCTCGCCGCGGGCCGCACCCTGACCTGGACCCGCGTCGAGCCGGTCCGTGACAGCCACGTCCGCAACATGGTCTTCGAGGGCGCCGGCCCCGACGAGTACACCGGCTCGCACCCCGTCAGCTTCGAGTACGCCGTCGGCTGCGACGTCTCCGGAATCCACGCCACCGGGACCTTCTGGCCGGTCATCATGCGCCGCTGGTGCACCCGGTTCCGCACCGAGGACTGCTCCCTGAAGAACCCGCCCACCGTCGAGTACGGCGGCGCGGGCTACCTCACTCAGCAGATCTACTGCCTGTACGGACGGGTCGCGGACTGCACGACCAGCAACGTCCGTCATCTCAACGACCTCACCGCCTCCGCCTACTGCACCGTCGTGAACTGCCACGGCGACGGCGACGACGCGGGCGGCAACCCCTTCACCACCCACGGCCAGTACGAGCACGACCTGCTCTTCGACGGCAACTCGGGACTGATGGACATAGCCAACTCCGGTGCGCAGTGGGGGATTTCCGCCAAGCGGATCACCGTACGCAGACATGTCTGCTCCTGGTTCACCGCCAACACCAAGATCACCGATCTGACGCTCGAGGACATCACGGTGATCGCGCGCCCCACCTTCGACCAGGCCGGCACCCTCACCGTCAACGCCGACGGCGCCCAGGTCCGCGGCTGCACGGCCAAGACCTTCGCCGTCGCCCAGCGCTCCGCCCGCTCCACCCGGCCGACCACCATCAGCGACTGCTCCTTCGAGCCGCCCGCGGGCGCCGTCCTCGTCCAGACCCCGGTCACCGCGCCCGTCCACTTCGTACGTTGCGTCTTCAAGGGCGTCGACGGCGCGATCCTGCGCGGTGCGGGGCCCGTCCGCTTCACCGACTGCACCGTCACCGGCCTGGAGGACGCGGCCCCGCTCTCGGTCGGATCGGCGGATCTGCGGATCGACGGCGGCAGTTACGACAACACCGGCATCGAGCTCAGTGCCGTGCGCGACCAGCGGATCACCGTCACCGGCGGCGCCCGGCTCACCGGCAGCAACAAGGCCAAGGCGCTGCTCGGCCGCGCGGTCGGGCCCGGCAAGGTGACCTGGGACATCTCCGCGCTCGGCAGCACCGCCTCCGGACCGGACACCGCGCACGTGCGCATCGCCGACGGCACGAACCACTACGCGGCGACCGGCAGCCGCTTCACCGGCGGCACGCTCCACCTCGCCCCGGAAGCCCTGGACTCGGTCCTGCACACCGCGTGCGTCGAGGACGGCACCCGGCGCAGCGCGATGCCCGCGAACGGCGACTCCGTACGCACCGACGGGAACCTGACCCTGTGACCGCCGTCGTCAGGACAGCGACCCCGGCCGACGACCCGGCCCTGGCAGCGCTGTGGCAGCGCTGCTTCGACGCTCCCCAGATCCCCCGCCTGCACGCGCTGGATCCCGACCGCCACCGCCACACGTTCGTTGCGCAGAACGGTCCGGAAGGCAGGATCGACGCCGTTGTCGTCTATGTGCCGAGGCTGATCCGCGACGCGCACGGCACGCCGCAGCGGGTCGGCGGCATCGGCAGCGTCGCCACCCGCCCCGAGGCCCGCGGCCAGGGGCTGGTGCGGCGGCTGCTGGTGGAGGCCGAGCGCACCATGACGGCCGAACGATGCGCCTGGTCCCTGCTGTTCACCGGGACGCCCGGCGTCTACCGGGGCTCGGGGTGGCAGGAATTCGGCAGTACGTACACCGAGGGGGTGCTGGTGCCCCCGGCCGCCTCCGGGGCGTTCCTGGTCCGCGGGGCCACCGCGCGGGACGCCGTGGAGGTGACCGCGCTGCACCACGCGTACAACGCGAACAGGCCGCTCAGCTCGTTGCGCGGACCGGAGGACTGGGCGGTGCGCGTCCCCGCCTGGTACGGCGCGCCCGATCGCTCGCTCGTCGCGGTGGACCCCGCGACGGGGACGCTCGTCGGCTGGATCGTGGCCCAGCACGAGGGGGAGTACGTGGAGGTGCGCGAATTCGCGGGTGCGCCCGAGTGCCTGGGTGAGCTGCTGGCCGCCGTCGGTGCGCGGGGCCGGGCCGCAGGGCTGACCCGCGCGAGGGTCAGGCTCCCGGACGGTCCCGAGGTACGGGCGGCCCTGCCGGCTCTGCTGGCCGACCCTCGGACGGTGGCGGAGCACGTGGGCATGGCACGCCCGCTGCACGCCACCGCCGAAGCCGTCCGGGCCACGGTCACGGCACCGGGCGCGGTCCACTGGTACGGGGACTGTTTCTGAGGGCCGGGCGGTCGTCGGAACGGGGGAACGGCCGTGACACCCACCGGTCCGGCCGGGTACGCCGTGGCGTACTACGCCTTGTCCGTCGGCGTCGGCTCGTCGTACGCAGACGTCCCCGAGTCCAGCAGGGGCTCCTGGGTCTTGAGGTGGGCCGGGGCGAAGGCCCGCAGCGCGTGGTAGCCGGTGATCACCACGATGGTGCCCAGCGCGATGCCGCTCAGCTCGAAGTTGTCGGTGATCTTGAGACCGACCCCGCCGACGCCGATGATGATGCCCGCCGCGGCCGGAACCAGGTTCAGCGGGTTGCGCAGATCGACCTTGGCGTTCAGCCAGATCTGGGCGCCGAGGAGGCCGATCATGCCGTACAGGATGACGGTGATGCCGCCGAGCACACCGCCGGGGATGGCGGCGACCACCGCACCGAACTTGGGGCAGAGCCCGAAGAGCAGGGCGAAGCAGGCGGCGGCCCAGTACGCGGCGGTGGAGTAGACGCGGGTCGCGGCCATGACGCCGATGTTCTCCGAGTACGTGGTGTTCGGCGGACCGCCCACCGCCGTCGACAGCATCGACGCGGCGCCGTCGGCGGCGATCGCGGTGCCCAGCTTGTCGTCCAGCGAGGCGCCGGTCATCTCGCCGACGGCCTTGACGTGCCCGGCGTTCTCGGCGATCAGAGCGATGACCACCGGCAGGGCGACAAGGATCGCCGACCACTCGAAGCTCGGCGCGTGGAAGGACGGGAGCCCGATCCAGTCGGCCTTGGCGACGCCCGACAGATCGAGCCGCCAGTGGTCGACGGCCTCGGCGCCGCCCGCCGGAGAGTGGATCTTGCCGAAGATCCGGTCGAGGACCCAGGACAGCGCGTACCCGAAGACCAGGCCCAGGAAGATCGCGATGCGTGAGAAGAATCCGCGCAGGCACACCACGGCCAGTCCGGTGAACAGCATCACCAGCAGTGCCGTCCACTGGTCCTGCGGCCAGTACGTCGACGCGGTCACCGGAGCCAGGTTGAACCCGATCAGCATGACGACGGCGCCGGTGACCACCGGCGGCATCGCCGCATGGATGATCCGCGCGCCGAACCGCTGCACGGCGAGACCAGCGAGGAAGAGCACCACACCGACGACGAACACCGCGCCGGTGACCACGGCGCTGCTGCCGCCGCTCGCCCGGATCGTCGCGGCGACCCCGACGAACGAGAGCGAACAGCCGAGGTAGCTGGGTACCTGCCCGCGCGTGGCCAGCAGGAAGATGGCCGTCGCGACACCCGACATCATGATCGCCAGGTTCGGGTCCAGGCCCATGAGCACCGGGGCGACGAACGACGCACCGAACATCGCGACCACGTGCTGGGCGCCGAGCCCGAACGTACGGGGCCAGGAGAGCCTTTCGTCCGGCCGGACCACGGCCCCCGGTGCGGGGGTCTTCCCGTCGCCGTGCAAGGTCCAGCGCACGCCGAGGCCCATGGTCGCTCCCTGTGTGTAGGTGCGGAGTCCAGTGCCTCGCCCGGCATGGTGCTCACCGCAGAAATGATCAGCGCAATGGTAATGCCGGGACGCCCCGCGCTCACGGCCGGGCTGCGGGCCGGCCGCCCCGCGCGCGAAGGGCCGCAGAGGCGGGGCGGGGCTGTGGACCGGCCGCCCCGCGCACGAAGGGCCGCAGGGACAGAGCCTGTCCGAGGCGGTCGGCCGTCCGCTGCCCGCCGCGACGGGGGCCGCCCCTGGCCCCACCCGGAGCCCGAGTGCCACCGGCACGCGGCCGGTGACAACGTGCACGCCGCCGACGACACCGGCGACGCGAAGGCCCGCGCCGCCCTCGGACGGCTCCGGGCGCCGCCCGACGGAGAGCTGTGGGCGCAGCGCTCGTAGCGGAACAGCTCGACTCGACCGCCGGCCGAACCGCCCGCCGCGCCCCGCGGAGCCGAGGGCTCAGGGGCGCGGCTCGGCGGCCGTCGCGCTCGGAGCGCCGGCGTCCGAGGACGACACCGACGACACCGTCCGGCGGTCACCCGCCCGCAGCACCCCGGCGCCCAGCACCAGGCCGAACGCCAGCACCGTCACCAGGCCGAACGACACGACCAGCGAGGTCGCCTCGGCCAGCGAGCCGATCGCGGACGGGGCGATGAGCCCGGAGGTGTACGTGATGGTGGCGACGCCCGCGATCGCCTGACTCGGGTTCGGCCCGCTGCGCCCGGCCGCCGCGAAGGCGAGCGGGACGACCACGGCGACGCCGAGGCCCAGGAGACCGAAGCCGCACATCGCGAGCGGCGCGCTCGGTGATGTGACCACCAGGAGTCCTCCCACCGTCGCCAGGGCGCCGCCCACCCGCACGGTCCTGACCGCTCCGAAACGGTCGACGACCTTGTCGCCGACGATCCGGGCGACCGCCATGGTGAGCGCGAACGCCGTCGTGGACGCCGCGGCGAGCCCGGCGGAGGTGTCCATGATGTCCCGCAGATAGACCGCCGACCAGTCCAGGCTGGCCCCCTCCGCGAACACCGCGCAGAAGCCCACCGCGCCGATGATCAGCGCCGACTTCGGCGGCAGCGTGAAGCGCGGCGGCGGCTCCTCGTCCGGCTCGCTGCGCAGATCCAGTACGCCGCGGCAGGCGATCAGGCCGAGCGCGGTGAGAACGAGGGAGGCGAGGGAGTGGTGCAGCCGGGCGTCGGCGCCCAGATGCGCGGCGACGGTACCGGCGGCCGAGCCGATGAGCGCGCCCACGCTCCACATCCCGTGCAGCCCGGACATGATCGACTTGTCGAGGCGGTTCTCCACCTCGACGCCGAGGGCGTTCATCGCCACGTCCGACATGCCGGCCGTCGCGCCGTAGAAGAAGAGCGCCGCGCACAGCGTCAGCAGATTCGGTGCCAGCGCGGGGAGGACCAGCGCCAGCGTCCACAGGGCCAGCAGTCCGCGCAGCGCGGTCCTGGCGCCGAAGCGATGGCTGATCGCGCCGGCCAGCGGCATCGAGAGCGAGGCGCCGATCGCCGGGAAGGCGAGGGCGAGACCGAGCTGCCCGGCGCTCACCCCGGCATGCTCCTGGATCCAGGGAACCCGGGTGGCGAAGCTGCCGGTCACCGCGCCGTGCACGGTGAAGACCGCGGCCACGGCGAACCTGGCCCGCCGCACCTGTTCCATGCCGAAGACCGTCTCGGTGGAATCCGTTGTCATACCGCCGTGCCCTCCCCTGGGAATCTCTGTCACCGGCCACCCCGGTGCCCGTCTTCGCGGTGCGCGCAGTAAACTATCAGGAACCCTGCCTGATAAATAGCCCACCCGCTCCACCGGTGCGGCAGCGATCTGGAAGGATCCCGGCATGCCCGCATCACCGAGCACCGCCCGGGCCATCAACGACCGGCTCGCCCTGCGACTGCTCCAGCAGGACGGCCCGCTGACGGCCACGCAGTTGAAGACCCTGACCGGTCTCTCCCGCCCCACCGTCGCCGACCTCCTCGAACGGCTCCAGGGGGCCGGCCTGGTCCGGGTGGTCGGCGAGTCGGGCGCCGAGCGCCGCGGTCCCAACGCCCGGCTCTACGGGATCGTCGCCGACCGTGCCCACCTCGCCGCGCTGGACGTGCGCACCGGCAGCGTCGCCGTGGTCGTCGCCGACCTCCTCGGCGCCACGCTGGCCGAGGCCACCCTGCCCATCGATGGCGACACCGGCACCGAGGCCGCCGCCGAACAGGCCGCGGCACTGCTGGAACGCACCGTCCGCGAGGCGGGCGCCGCCCCGCTGCACAGCGTCGGCATCGGCGCGCCCGGCCTGATCGACCCCGTCACCGGCGAACTGCGCGACACCACCGGACTGCCCGCCTGGCACCGGCGACTGGTGCGCGTGCTCCAGCAACGGCTGCCCGCCACCGTGCTGGTCGAGAACGAGACCAATCTCGCCGCCGTCGCGGAGTACCGCATCGGCGCGGCCCGCGAACGCGACACCTTCGTCCTCTTCTGGCTCGGGCACGGCGTGGGCGCGGCCGTCATGCTGGACGGGAAGCTGCGCCGCGGGGCCTCCGGCGGCGCGGGCGAGATCGGATTCCTGCCGGTCCCCGGCGCGATCGGCGCCCCGTCGGCCGTCAATTGCGACGGAGGTTTTCACTCGCTGGTGGGTTCCGCCCCCGTCTGTGCACTGGCCGCCGCCCACGGCATCGCGGCGCCTGCTGAGACGTCCGACGGGGACAAGGAACCGGGCGCCGCGTTCGCCGTGCGGGCCGCGCTGGCGGGGGAGGGGGAGAGCGAGGCGTTCCTGGACGCCCTCGCCGAGCGGCTCGCACTCGGCGCCGCCGCGATCGCCTCGGTCCTCGACCCGGGCTGTGTGCTGCTGGCGGGCGAGGTCGGCCACGCGGGCGGCGACGCGCTCGCGGCACGGGTCGAGGAGCGGCTGGCCGGAATGTCCCCGCTGCGCACCGAGGTCAGGGCCGGGCGGCTCGGCGGTGCCGCGGTGCTCCGCGGCGCGCTGCTCGCCGCACGGGAGTCGGCCCAGGACGAACTGTTCGCCCCGGCCGGCTGAGCCGCTCGGCGGGGAAGGCACTCGAACAGCGCCTTCCCCGCCGTCCGTTCCGGGCCGGGAGAGGTCCCCACCGTCCGGCAGGCCCCTGGCCGCCGGGTGCCGGGGCGGCTGGTGTCCGGGCGCCCGCGGCCGGGGCTGCTCCGTCCGAGCGCGGGTGGACGCGGCGGTGGCCGATGGCGAACCGGTCACCGCAGGGCGGTCGGGGAGGGCCAACAGGCCCCGAGGTCCTGCCGGGCCCCCCGCTCACCGGTGGATCCGGGCGTCTCGCCCTCCGGCCGGCACGTGGCCTTCCGCCGGTGCGAGCCGTGGCCGACCGTCGTACCGGCGCCGTACTCGGAGCCCGCGCTCCGGGCGGGGGGCGCTGCAACCGCCACCGCCGGGGCTGGTGGGGGACAGCACGTCGGGTTCCTGCCGGGGAGGTTCCGTTGCGGCCCGCGTTCCGCGCCGCCTGTGAGCCACTCCACAGGCGCTCACCCATATGGCCCATCGGTGGGCATGGCACACTGATCGTGTACCAGCAGCAGCGCACTCCGGGGTCGGTGTAATTCCGAACCGGCGGTTATAGTCCGCGACCCGTCCGCATCCAGCGGCCGGTTGACCAGGTGGGATTCCTGGACCGACGGTTAAAGTCCGGATGGGAGGCAGTGCGCGGCGGGCCGTTTCACGGGTACGCCGCCGTCGGCGGATGGTTTTCGGGCGACCGATCCATCCGTTTGTTCCGGCATTCGGGCGTCCCCGCGTCGCGTTCCCGCTTTCTTCTGTCGTCATCGACAGGCCCCGGAGTCCGTGCCCGAAGAGGCAGGAGGACCCGGTGGCCACCGCAGCCGACATCACCGCCATGCGCCGAGCGATCACGCTCGCGGCCCGCGGTCTCGGCTCCACCAGTCCCAACCCGGTCGTCGGCTGTGTCGTCCTCGACGCCGCGGGACACCAGGTCGGGGAAGGATTCCACCAGCGCGCCGGCGGGCCGCACGCCGAGATCCACGCCCTGCGCGCCGCAGGCGACGGGGCCCGGGGCGGCACCGCCTACGTCACCCTCGAACCCTGTAACCACACCGGCCGCACCGGCCCCTGCGCCCAGGCTCTCGTCGAGGCCGGTGTCGCCCGGGTCGTCTACGCGGTCGGTGACCCGAACCCGCAGGCCACCGGCGGTGCGGACACGCTGCGCGCGGCCGGGATCAAGGCCGAGCAGGGGCTACTGGCGGACGAGGCCGCGGCCGGCAACACGGCCTGGCTGACCTCGGTGCGCCTCGGTCGCCCGTACGTCCTGTGGAAGTACGCGGCGACCCTGGACGGCCGGATCGCGGCCGCCGACGCCACCAGCCGCTGGATCACCTCTCCCGAATCCCGCGCCGACGTCCACCGGCTGCGCGCCGAGGCCGACGCGGTCGTGGTCGGCTCCGGCACCGCCCGTACCGACGACCCCCAGCTCGGTGCACGGGGCGTCGACGGCGCGGTGCAGCCCCTGCGGGTGGTCGTGGACACCGACGCCACCGCCGTACGCCCCGGGGCCCGGGTTCTCGACGACACCGCGCCCACCCTGATCGCCGTCGCCGACGACGCCGACACCCGCCGTCTCCCCGAAGGGGCCGTCCTGCGGCTGCCGCGCGCCGCCACCGGCCCCGGCCTGGACGTCCCCGCCCTGCTCGCCGCCCTGTACGGGCGCGGCGTCCGCTCCGTACTCCTCGAAGGCGGCCCGACCCTGGCCGGGTCGTTCGTCGCCGCGGGAACGGTCGACAAGGTCGTCGGCTATCTCGCACCCGTACTGCTCGGCGCCGGCCCCGCGGCCCTCGCCGACGCCGGAATCTCCACCATCGCCGAGGCGTTGCGCCTCGATGTGACCGAGACCGTCCGAATCGGCCCCGATCTGCGCATCACCGCCGTCCCCGGCCCTGCCCGGAAGGGAAACTGAGTGTTCACCGGAATTGTCGAAGAACTGGGTGAGGTCACCGCCGTCGAGGAACTCGGCGACGCCTCCCGCTTCCGCCTGCGCGGTCCCGTGGTCACCGAAGGCGCCAAGCACGGCGACTCCATCGCCGTCAACGGCGTCTGCCTCACCGTCGTCGACCTCGGCGACGGCGAGTTCACCGCCGACGTGATGGCCGAGACCCTGAACCGGTCCAGCCTCGGCGCCCTGGAAACGGGATCCCGGGTCAACCTGGAACGCCCCATGGCGGTCGGCGGCAGGCTGGGCGGCCACATCGTCCAGGGCCATGTCGACGGCACCGGGCGCATCGTCGAGCGCAAGATCTCCGAGAACTGGGAGATCGTGAAGATCTCCCTCCCGGCGGACCTGAGCCGTTACGTGGTGGAGAAGGGGTCGATCACCGTCGACGGGGTCAGCCTGACCGTCGTGGACGCCGGACCCGACTACTTCACCATCAGCCTCATCCCCACCACCCTCGCGCTGACCACGCTCGGCATCAAGGGGCCCGGCGACCCGGTCAACCTGGAGGTGGACGTCATCGCGAAGTACGTCGAGCGGCTGCTCGGCCACACTCCGCGGCAGCCCGAGGAGCCGGCGAAGTGACCGCGCTGAACTGGCTGAACTCGCAGGCGTTCACCGTCTTCGGTCAGCACATCATCTGGTCCGACATGATCGGCAACACGGTCGGTCTGATCGCGCTCACCCTCGGCTGGCTCCGCTCGATCTGGACCTGGCCCGCCCAGCTCCTGTCCGGTGTCGTCCTGGTCGCCGCCAACGTGTCCGTGCACCAGGCGGGCAGCGTCGGCAAGCAGCTCGTGGTCATCGCCGTCGCCGTCTGGGGCTGGCAGCAGTGGACCCGGGGCAGGCGGCAGGCCCAGGACGGCTCCATCGCCGTACGGTTCGCCACCTGGCGCGAGCGCGGCTTCCTGCTGGGCGGCGCCGCCCTCGGCACCCTCGCGGTCGGCGGCCTGTTCACCGCGTTCCCCTCGCTCTCCTGGAGCCCGTGGGCGGACGCGTACATATTCGCCGGAACGCTCGTCGCGATGTTCGCCCAGGCGCGCGGCATGGTCGAGTTCTGGTTCGCCTGGCTGCTGGTCGACCTGGTCGGCGTACCGCTGAACTTCCACAGCGGACTCGCCTTCTCCGGACTCATCTACGTCGTGTACGGCGCCCTTGTCCTGTGGGGCATGCGCGACTGGTGGCTGCGTTCGCGGACACCCGCTCTGGAAGGAGCCACGGCATGACTGCCCAGCCCACCTGGTTGCACCGGGACCACGGGAGCGCCGTCGAGGACCTCACGCTCGACCCCGTCGAGCAGGCCATTCGCGACATCGCCGCCGGACGGCCCGTCGTGGTCGTCGACGACGAGGACCGCGAGAACGAGGGCGACCTCGTCCTCGCGGCCGAGAAGGCCACCCCCGAGATCGTCGCGTTCATGATGAGCGAGTGCCGCGGTCTGATCTGCGCCCCCATGGAGAACGACGAGCTGGAACGGCTCGAACTTCCGCAGATGGTCGACCACAACACCGAGTCGATGCGTACGGCGTTCACCGTCTCCGTCGACGCGTCGGCGGCCCACGGCGTGACCACCGGCATCTCCGCCGCCGACCGGGCCGCCACCCTCCGGCTGCTGGCCGGCGGCGAGGCGGGCCCCGGCGACTTCGTACGGCCCGGTCACATCTTCCCGCTCCGCGCCCGCTCCGGCGGTGTGCTGGTCCGCAACGGCCACACCGAGGCCGCTGTCGACCTCGCCCGGCTCGCCGGGCTGCGGCCCGCCGGAGCGATCGTCGAGATCGCCGGCGAGGACGGTGTGATGCTGCGGCTGCCCCAGCTGATCCCGTTCGCCCGCAAGCACGGCCTCACGATCATCTCCATCGAGGACCTGATCGCCTACCGCCGCACCTCGGAGCCGACCGTCCGCCGCGAGGCCGAGGTGCGGCTGCCGACGGGCTTCGGCGCGTTCACCGCGTACGGCTACCGCTCCACGGCCGACGGCGTCGAGCACGTCGCGCTCGTCCACGGCGACATCGCGGACGGCGACGACGTCCTGGTGCGGATCCACTCCGAGTGCCTGACCGGCGACATCTTCCAGTCGCAGCGCTGTGACTGCGGGCCCCAGCTGCACGCCTCCATGCGACGGATCGCCGAGCGGGGCCGCGGCGTCGTCGTCTACCTGAGAGGTCACGAGGGGCGCGGCATCGGTCTGCTGTCCAAGCTGCGCGCCTACGAACTCCAGGAGCGCGGCGTCGACACCCTCGACGCCAACCTGGAGCTCGGTCTGCCGGCCGACGCCCGGGACTACGCGGCGGGTGCCCAGATCCTCAAGGACCTCGGCGTCCGGAGCCTGCGGCTGATGACCAACAACCCCGACAAGACGGCCGCCGTCCTGCGGCACGGTCTGGCCGTCACCGGCCGCGAGCCGATGCCCGTCCAGGCCGGCGAACACAATCTGAGCTACCTGCGCACCAAGCGCGACCGCATGGGGCACGACCTGCCCTGGCTCGACGCCGCCCCGGTGTCGACCTGCGGCAACCAGTGAACGATCACGGAAACGAGTGGTGGGAGAGACATGAGCGGCAAGGGCGCACCCGAACTGTCCGTACGCAACTGCGGTGACCTGCGCGTGGCGGTCGTCGCCGCGCAATGGCACGAGAAGGTCATGGACGGGCTCGTCGACGGCGCCCTGCGCGCCCTGCACGAGCTGGGCATCGACGAGCCGACCCTGCTCCGGGTACCCGGCAGCTTCGAACTCCCGGTGGTCGCCAAGGTCCTCGCAGGCCGGGGCTACGACGCGATCGTCGCCCTCGGAGTGATCATCCGCGGCGGCACCCCGCACTTCGAATACGTGTCCCACGGGGTCACCAACGGTCTCACCCAGGTCGCCGTCGACACCGGAGTCCCGGTCGGCTTCGGCGTACTCACGTGCGACACCGAGGAGCAGGCGTTCGACCGGGCCGGGCTGGAAGGGTCCAACGAGGACAAGGGGCACGAAGCCGTCACCGCGGCCGTCGCCACCGCCGCCACACTGCGCACCGTCAGCGAGCCCTGGCGCTGAGTGGAGGGGGTGGACCCCGTACCCTAAGGACCATCATGGCGAACAAAACCTTTGAAGAGCTCTTCGCCGAGCTGCAGCTCAAGGCCGCCGACGGCGACCCCTCCACCTCCCGCACCGCCGAGCTGGTGGACAAGGGCGTCCATGCCATCGGCAAGAAGGTCGTCGAAGAGGCCGCCGAGGTCTGGATGGCCGCCGAGCACGAGAGCAAGGACGCCGCCGCCGAGGAGATCTCGCAGCTCCTGTACCACGTCCAGGTGATGATGGTCGCCCGCGGGATCTCGCTCGACGACGTCTACGCCCATCTCTGAGCACGGCCTTCGCACCGCACTCCGTACGACCGCACATCGCATACCCGGACAAGACTCCCTCCTCGCAAAGGAAACCTGACCTCATGCTGCGCATCGCCGTCCCCAACAAGGGTTCACTCTCCGGGCCTGCGATGGCGATGCTCCATGAGGCCGGCTACCAGCAGCGCAAGGAGTCCAAGGAACTCGTCCTCGTCGACCCCGAGAACGAGGTCGAGTTCTTCTACCTGCGGCCCCGCGACATCGCGATCTACGTCAGCTCCGGCCGCCTCGACATCGGCATCACCGGCCGGGACCTGCTGCTGGACTCCGGCGCCGACTCCGAGGAGATCCTCCAGCTCGGCTTCGCCCGCTCCACCTTCCGTTACGCCACCAAGCCCGGCACGGCCCAGGGCCCGCAGGACTTCGACGGCAAGACGATCGCCACCTCCTACGAGGGCATCGTCGCCAAGCACCTCGCCGACGTCGGTGTCAACGCCTCCGTCGTCCACCTCGACGGCGCGGTCGAGACGGCCATCGAACTCGGTGTCGCCCAGGTCATCGCCGACGTCGTGGAGACCGGCACCAGCCTGCGCAACGCCGGGCTCGAAGTCATCGGTGAGCCGATCATGAAGTCGGAGGCCGTCGTCATCCGGCGCACCGGCGCTCCGGACGACGACCCCAAGGTGCGGCAGTTCCTCCGCCGCCTCCAGGGCGTCCTGGTCGCCCGCTCCTACGTGATGATGGACTACGACTGCCGTGTCGAGCACCTGGAGCGCGCGGTCGCCCTCACCCCGGGCCTGGAGTCGCCGACCATCTCCCCGCTGCACCACGAGGGCTGGGTCGCCGTCCGTTCCATGGTCGCCGCCCGGGAGGCCCAGCGGATCATGGACGATCTGTACGACCTCGGGGCCCGCGCCATCCTCACCACCGCCATCCACGCCTGCCGCCTCTGACGGCCGGCGACCACCGGAAGACAGAAGAAACACGATGTCCGCCCCCGCGCCCCGGCCCGAACTCCCCGCACTCCCGGTCACGTTCCGGCCGACCCGAACCCGGGTGGTCCTGCTGACCGTGGGGGCGGCGATGTTCGTCGTCATCACCGTCATCGCCATGACCCTGGAACAGCTGAGCGCGGGGGAGCGGTCCAGCTTCGTCTTCACCGCGCTGCTCTTCTTCGGCGTGCTTGCGCTGCTCAGCCGCCCGAAGGTGGTCGCCCACGAGGACGGGGTGACCGTGGTCAATCTCACCCGAACGCGCCGGTTGTCCTGGGCCGAGATCCTCCGTGTCAACCTGCGCGTGGGTGACCCCTGGGTCTTTCTCGACCTGAGCGACGGGACCAGCATGCCCGCCCTCGGCATCCAGCCGGGAATCGCCAAGCAGCAGGCCATCCGCGACGCCCACACGCTCCGCGCCCTGGCCGAGAACCGCGGCACCGGTACGGACAACGGCTGAGCCCCCTGCCCCGCAGGGCCGCTTCTTGTTTACTCTGGAGGACGGCGGCGCTCCGCGCGCCCCGCCCCGCACGAGAGGTCCATGAGGCCGGCGGGGCTTTCCTGCGACCCAAGGAGTGACTCCTTCCAGCAATGGACGGATCGTCCGGTAGTACCTGCGCCGCCCCTTCCCCGGAGGCGGCGGAATGACCATCCCCCTGCTGCTGCTCGGCGCAGCGTTCCTTCTCATCCTCGCCAACGGATTCTTCGTGGCAGCCGAATTCGGGCTCGTCACGGTGGAGCGGCCGGACGCCGAGCGCGCCGCCGCGGCGGGCGACCCGCGGTCCCGCACCGTCGTCGAAGCCCTGCGTGAACTCTCCTTCCAGCTCTCCGGCACCCAGCTCGGCATCACCATCACCTCGCTGGTGGTCGGCATGCTCGCCGAACCGGCACTGGCCCAGCTGCTGGACGGCCCCCTCACCGCCACCGGTCTGCCCGACGGTGCCGTGTCCGGCATCAGCGTGGTGATCGGGATGATGGTGGCCTCCGCCGTGCAGATGGTCATCGGCGAACTCGTGCCGAAGAACTGGGCGGTCTCCCGGCCGCTCCAGGTCGCCCGGTTCGTGGCCGGCCCCCAGCACCGGTTCTCCGCGGCTCTCCGGCCGGTGATCAGCCTGCTGAACACCGTCGCCAACCGGATGGTCCGGCTGCTGGGCGTCGAACCCACCGATGAGCTGGCCTCCGCCCGCACCCCCGGGGAACTGGTCTCCCTGGCCCGCCACTCGGCCGAGGCCGGCACCCTCGAACAGGACACCGCGGATCTCTTCGTGCGGACCCTGTCGCTCGCCGGACTCACCGCTCAGCACGTCATGACCCCGCGGGTGAAGGTCAGCGCCCTGCAGTCCTCGGCGACCGCGCAGGACGTCCTCAATCTCACCCGCGCCACCGGCCTCTCCCGCTTCCCGGTCTACCGGGAGCGCATCGACGAGGTCATCGGCATGATCCACCTCAAGGACGCCCTCGCCGTGCCTGCCCAGGACCGGCTGCGCACCTCGGCCGGCCGGATCGCCGTACCGCCGCTGCTGGTGCCCGAGACCCTGCCCGTCGAACAGCTGCTCCAGCGGCTGCGCAACGAGCAACCGATCGCCGTCGTGGTCGACGAGTACGGCGGCACCGCCGGAGTGGTCACCCTTGAGGACATCATCGAGGAGCTCGTCGGCGAGGTCCGGGACGAGCACGACGCCGAAGGCGCCGACCGGCCCGAACTGGCCCCCGCCGCTCCCGAGGACGGCCGCCCGGCCTGGGACGCCGACGGCAGCTGCCGGGTCCTGACCCTGCGCCGGATAGGACTCGACGTACCCGACGGCCCGTACGAGACCGTGGCCGGACTCGTCGCCGATCTGCTGGGACGCATCCCCGCCCCCGGTGACCGGGCCGAACTGCCCGGCTGGCGGATCTCCGTCCGCCAGGTCGGCCACTACCGCGCCGAGAAGGTCCGCTTCGTACGCACGGTGGAGGCGGCCGATCCGGTGACCGCGGCCCCGCTGTCCCAGGACGCACTGGAGGCCGTGCGATGAGCCTCGTCCAACTGATCTTCGCCGGGCTTCTCGTCTTGGCGAACGGCTTCTTCGTCGGGGCCGAGTTCGCGCTCGTCTCCGTACGGCGCAGCCAGATCGAACCGCTCGCGGCGGCCGGCTCGGGCCGGGCCCGCCGGACGCTGTACGGGCTGGAGAACCTGCCGCAGATGATGGCCGCCGCCCAGTTCGGCATCACCGTCTGCTCGCTGACCCTCGGCGCCGTCGCCGAACCGACCGTGGCCCATCTGCTGGAGCCGGTCTTCCAGGCGATCCACCTGCCCGAGGGCCTCATTCATCCGCTCGGCTACGTCCTGGCGCTGGTCTTCGTGGTCTTCCTCCACCTCGTCATCGGCGAAATGGTCCCGAAGAACCTCGCGATGGCGGCGCCGGAGAAGACCGCGCTCTGGCTCAGCCCCGGCCTCGTGGGCTTCGCCCGTGCCTGCCGCCCGGTCACCTCCGCGCTGGGCGCCTGCGCCCGGCTGGTGCTCCGGCTCTTCGGCGTCGAACCGAAGGACGAGGTGGAGGCCGTCTTCACCAGCGAGCAGCTCAACCGGCTCGTCGAGGACTCCGGTCAGGCCGGGCTGCTGGAGCCCGAGGCGCAGGAGCGGCTTGAGGACGCGCTGGAGTTGGGCAGCAGGCCCGTCACCGATGTGCTGCTCAGCCGGGCCTCACTGGTGACGGTGGACCCCTCCGTCACCCCGCGCCGGATCGAGGAGCTGACCGTACGGACCGGCTACTCGCGTTTTCCCGTGTGCGCGGAGGGCGGCGGCCCGTTCATGGGCTATCTGCACGTCAAGGACGTGCTGGACCTGGAGGACGGCGAGCGGGCCGTCCCCCAGCACGTGTGGCGGCCGATGGCGACCGTGCGGGCCGAGCTGCCCCTGGACGACGCCCTGACCGTGATGCGCCGCGCGGCGACGCATCTGGCGCAGGTCGCCGACGCGTCGGGCCGGGTCCTGGGGCTGGTCGCCATGGAGGACGTGCTGGAGATGCTGGTCGGTGAGGTACGCGACCCGGCCCACCGGGTCTCCGTACCCCGCCGGACGGCGGAGACGGCCACCGGCCACGGCGAACTCACCGCAGCGGTCCGCTGACCACGCCGTGCTCCGCGATGCCGGAGGGCCGACCCCGGCCCTCCGGCATCGCCCACGTCACAGCGTCGGCGGCTCCTGCGGCCCCCGGTCCACCGGCCCACGGCCGGACAGCACCTCGCCGTACGCCTGCATCAGGTCCGGCAGCCGCAGCGTGGCCAGGTCGTCCCGGCCCGGTTCGGCCGCGTAACCGGAGAGCCGCAGGTCGCGGTAGGCGCAGCTCTTCTCGTACAGCGTGCGCAGGAACCGCCCGTTGCCCAGCTCGTCGATCCAGCCCTGCTCGACCACATGGCCGCTGATGGAGCGCAGCTCCTCCAGGGACTCCTCGTCCCACGCGTCGCCGTTCTCCGCGGCCAGCACCTCACCGATCGAGGTGAGTTCCAGCGGCCGGTAGCTCGGGAAGTCCACCCGGGTGGTGAACCGTGAGGAGAGCCCCGGATTGGTGGCCAGCAGCCGGTCCATGCCTTCCGGATAGCCCGCGAGGATGACGACGAGATGGTCCCGGTTGTCCTCCGCACGTTTGAGGAGCACCTGGAGGGCCTCGTCGCCGTACGCGTCGCCCTTGCTGTAGCCGGTGTTGGAGAGGCTGTACGCCTCGTCCACGAAGAGCACCCCGCCGAGGGCCGAGTCGATCAGCTCATTGGCCTTCACGGCGGTCTGCCCGAGGAACTCGCCCACCAGATCCGCGCGCTGGGCCTCGACGAGATGGTCGCCCCCCAGCAGGCCGAGTGCGTAGAAGACCCGGCCCAGGATGCGGGCCACCGTGGTCTTACCGGTCCCGGAAGGGCCGGAGAAGACGAAATGGCGTTTGGGCGGCTGCACGGGCAACCCCTGGCCCGCCCGCAGGCGTGCCATGTTCAGCTGCGCCGACAACGCCTTGACCTGGCGTTTGACGGGCTCCAGGCCGACCATGCGCTCCAGCTCCGCCAGCGCTTTTGCGAGCAGCACCGGATCGCTGGACCCGGCGGGGAAGGGCGCCGACGGCTGACCGGGCACCGCCGTCTTGCGCCGGGTTCCGTCGGACGGCGGCATTCCATTGCCCACGAGCCCCGGGATCTCGCCGCCGGGCCGCAGCTCCCGACCGTCCACCAGATCGGTGCCGAGCAGCGACTCCCCGTCCGGCTGCGCCTCCGCCGCGGTGTCCGTGCCCAATCCGGCCAGGGACAGGGCGGTGAGACCGGCCTCGTCGCTGCCTTCGAGACCGTCGTAGTCCGCGATCGCGGCGAGCCGTGCCGAGGTGTCCATGAACGCGGGGTCGATGCGGTGCACCGCCCGGTAGAGCGGCAGGGCGGCCGCGCTGCGGCCGGTGCCCTCGTGCGCGCGGGCCAGCCAGTAGCGCAGCTCCTTGCGCTGCGGCTGTTCGCTCCGGCAGCGCATCAGGGCGGTGGAGAGCAGCGGTTCGGCCTGTCCGTACATCTCCAGCCGCACCCGTGCCATCCCGCCGAACAGCCCCGCCTCGATGCCGAGCATCGGATCGTCGGTCAGCTGCTCGGTGTTGCGCACGAGCTGCTCCCAGTCCTTGACCAGATAGGAGCGGCAGGCGTGCAGGAAGCGCACCTGCGGGTCCGCGTCCACCGGCGGCAGGCCGGCCAGCGCGCGGTCCAGCTCGGGGACATGGCGTCCGTCCAGCCAGTGCGAGGCGTGCGCGAGGAGCAGATCGCGCGGGCTCTCCAGCACCGGTTGCACCCACCAGCCCAGCCAGTACCAGGAGTTGAGCGTGCGCCGATGGCGGGTGCGCTGCTCGCCGAAGCGGTCGCGATGACGGTACATGCGCAGCAGCGCCGTCGTGGTGTCGATCCTCAGCGCATGGAGGCCGAGCCAGCCGTCCGCCATGCCGGGATCGACCCGTACCGCAGCCCTGAACTCCTCCTCGGCCTGTGGGTAGGCGCCCATGGTGTAGGCGTCCACGCCGCGCAGCCAGGCGAGGTCGGCCGGGGCCTGTGCGCCCTGCGTGCCGATGTCCATCTGGTCCCCCACAAACCGTGCCCCCAGGATGTCCCGCCGCACGACCCGCCCGCCGAGGCGCGCCGAATCACTGGGCCACGGACGGGAATTGACCGCACCGAGAGGCATCGTACCTGCGCAGGGAGTGCGCGACTAAGAGCGTCGTAGGCAGAAGGGAGACCGTGACCGAGGGTGAGCGGAATCCGTCGAACCGGCGCAGGGGAGGGGGTGCGAGGGCAGAACGAAGCCCCCGATCACGGGGGAACAACCGGGGGCTTCGTGTTTGGGAGGGCTCCGAAAAGCCGCACATTGAGAACGTAAGACCTGTACCGCCCTCGGGTCAAGCGGAGTTGAGGTACTTCCGAGCCGATTTCCGGGCACTCAGGACAGGGGGACGACGCGCTCACGATCCGTGACGGAATGGTTCGTTCCTGCTGCCGCGCCGGGCCCCTCCAGCCACTCGTACCCCACGGGCAACTGCCGTATCAGGGCATCCGCGTGGGAGCGCGAGGGATCGGCCGAGAAATGCTCCGCCTCGGCCGCAGTCCACCCGTCCCAGAAGGCCGAAAGGGCCGGCCCGTCCCGGCGGCGGCCCCGTTCCCAGGACTCCGCGGCGGCGAGATCCATCCACAGCAGCCGCGCCAGGTGGGACCGCAGCGCCCTGCGGCCCGCTCCCACCCCTTCGATCAGGACCACCGGCGCGGGCTCCAGGGCGCGCGGCGCCGTGAACGTCCGCGCGGTCCAGTCGTACGGCGCGTAGTGCGCGCGCTCCCCGCGCGACAGCGGCCCGATCACCTGCTCCCGCAGCCGGTCCACCCAGGTGAAGAAGGACTCATGGGTGGCCAGATCGTCCAGATGCAGGACGGGGGCTCCGTCGAGCGCGGCGGCGAGGCGGGATGCGAAGGTGCTCTTCCCCGATCCCGCGTGGCCGTCGACGGCGATCAGCCGCACCGGCCCGCAGGACGGCGCCAGGGCGCGGAGCCGGGTGGCGAGGGGGGCGAGGTCGTTCATACGCCCCAGCCTACGAGCCGCTCGGAAACAAGCGCAGGTCACGCCAGTGGATCAGACCAATATTGGTTTCCTGGCATGAGGCGAATCGCTGGCCGAATCCGGCCGCGACCCGCGATAGTTGGCGCACTGTCGTGCACCCGCAACCCCATTCCGCTTACGACCGGGGGTCTCGCCCATGAACAGACTGACCTCGCGCAGGACCGTGCTGACCGCCGCGCTCGCGGCAGCGGCCACCGCCGGTACGGTGTCGTCCGGCTCCGCGCACGCCGCCGTCCCCTCCGCCGCCCCGCCCCGCGCCCCCTCGGCCGCCCCGTCCGTGGACAACCACTCCTGGCACACGTACAGGGACTGGCGCAGCGGTTCCGGCGCCGGGACACGGGCCGTCGCGGGCCGTCGCCCCGGCCTGGTGATCGGCCACGCCGAGGGGCGCACCGACTACCCGGATCCGCACACCGGCGTAACCGCCACCTGGGAGTACGCGACCTGGACCTCGCCCGTCCACCGGTCCGCCGTCCCGGCGACCGAGGTGATCGCCTCGTGGAACGCCGACACCCCGGAGGGCACCTGGATCCAGATCGAACTCCAGGGTCGCTACTCGGACGCCACCTCGACACCGTGGTACGTCATGGGCCGCTGGGCGGCGGGCGACGGCGACATCCGCCGGACGTCCGTGGACGACCAGAGCGACGGCAGGAGTTCCATCTGGACCGACACCTTCTCGGTGGACGACGCGGCCGGCGGGCTGCGGCTGGACTCCTACCGACTGCGGCTCACGCTCCACCGCACACCGGGGACCCGTCTCACCCCCACCGTGTGGCGGATCGGCGCGATGGCGTCCGACGTCCCGGACCGCTTCACCGTGCCCGCCAGCACCCCCGGCCTCACTCGGGAACTCCTGGTGCCGCGCTACTCGCAGAACATCCACGCGGGCCAGTACCCGGAGTACGACAACGGCGGCGAGGCCTGGTGCAGCCCCACCTCCTCACAGATGATCATCGAGTACTGGGGACGGCGGCCCACCGCCGAGGACCTCGCCTGGGTGGAGCCGGGGCTGGCCGACCCGCAGGTCTGTCACGCCGCCCGGTTCACGTACGACTACCAGTACGAGGGCTGCGGCAACTGGCCGTTCAACGCCGCGTACGCGGCGACGTACCACGGCATGAGCGCGGCCGTGACCCGGCTCGGCTCGCTGACGGACCTGGAGACGCTGATCCGGGCCGGCATTCCGGCCATAACGTCACAGTCCTTCCTGAAGCAGGAGCTCACCGGCGCGGGCTACGGGACCTCCGGCCATCTGATGACCGTGATCGGGTTCACCGCGGACGGTGACGTGATCGCGAACGACCCGGCCTCGCCGAACGACGAGGCCGTGCGCCGGGTCTACAAGCGCCGGGAGTGGGAGAACATCTGGCTCCGCACCAAGCGCTACGACGCGAACGGCAAGGTCAGAAGCGGTACGGGTGGTGTCTGCTATCTCTACTGGCCCGCTCGTCCGACACCGGCTCAGCGCCGGGTTCTGAGGTCGTTCGGCCTGCTGTGAGCCGGGACGGCGTGGGCGCCGCGATCTCGGCGGTGGTGTGGTTTGCGCCACAAGCGGCGTCCGCGGCCCGTCCTTTCCGGCGTACCCGCCACCGGTCCCGGAGCGGGATCCGGCCGTCCGTCGGCGTCCACCGACACGGAGCGGGGCCCCGGGGCGGTGACGGACGTCTCTACCCCCGGGGCCCGTGTTTCCGGCACAGTGGTCGGGTCCTCGGGGGACACCCACCGCCGACCGAGCGAGATGCCATGACCGCGACTGCTGCCGAAGCCGCCACCGCCCCTGTCACCCGCCGCCGTGCGCGGACCGGCGGTCCCGCGGACGGACCGAAGCTCCTGGAGACCGTGCTGGGCTGGATCCTCGTCGTGGTGATCGCCGTGTTCGTCACCAGGGCCGGCCTCATGTGAGAAGCCGGCCCCGGTGGGTCAGGACCGGCAGGTCACCTTCATCTGGGCGGCTGCGTGGTGGGCCTTCTCCCAGCCGTCGGACCAGTCGTCACCCCGGTCGAGCAGCTTCACTCCGATCGTGGCGCCCTTCATGGCGAAGGTGCCCGCATCGACCCACTGGCCGCGGTGAGCCACCTGGTTGATCCTGAAACTGCTGTACTTGGTCGTACGGTCGTTGGCGTTCACCAGCACGTGATACGTCGTGGGGTGCCCGCCCACATTCAGGATGGTGCCGCTGTTCGGGATGAAGACGGAGATCTGACAGGTACGGGCCTTCGTGCCGGGGTTCCACCACCACTTGACGCGGGCGTCGTGATCCTGGTCGGTGTCGCCGGACATGGGGACGGCGGAGTAGCTCCCGTTGCAGCCGTTGCCCGTCCAGCCGCCGGAGGAACGGGTGTTCCAGCCGTTGCTGCCGTCGCTGTAGTAGCCGTCCTGCTGGAAGCCGCCGCCGGCGGGGGTGGGGCAGCCATGACCGGCCACGCCGGTATAGACCACGGTCGACTGCGGCGCGGTCTTCTGCGTGGTGCCGGTCGATGCGCTGCCGCTCCCGCTCCCGGTCGCGGTCGTCTTTCCGCTCGTGGTCGTCTTCCCGGTCGTGGAAGTCTTCCCGGTCGTCCTTCCGCCCTCGTCCGGCTTCCGGTCGGTGGCGTCGGCTCCCGCGGTGCCCCCGCCCTCGTTGATCGGTCCGGATCGGTGCGCACCGTCGACGGAGGGGCCGCCGTCCTCCTTGACGCCCTTGCCGACCGGTGAGTGCTTGCTCCGGTCCTCGCGGGGCGAGGGCACCGCGGACGCGAACGCGCCGGGTATGTCCCCCGTGCCGGAGCCGAGAACGGTACCGGGTGCCTCGCTGTTGCCCGTGGCGCGCTTGCCGTCGTCGCCCCCGCCCGCGTGGACCAGGAACGGGACCGTCACCAGCAGGACCCCGGCGATGGCGGCGCCCGCGAGGAGCGCCTTGTTCGGCCGGCCGGCCTTGTCGGGAGCCTTGGTGGCGGCGGTGGCGGTGGCGGTGGTCTCCGCTTCGGCTTCGGATTCGGATTCGGCGGTGGCGGTCTCCGCTTCGGCGGTGGCCGGGGTTTCGGCGGTGGCGGACTGCGTGGTCGCGGGCTCGCTCCCGGCTTCCTTCTCGCCCTCCTGCCCCGTTTCCTTCTCCGCCTTCTTCCCGGCCCGCTTCCCCGCCTCGGCGCCGCCCGTCGTCGTGCTCGCGGCCTCGGACGCGGCCGTTCCCTCCGCGGGAGCGGCGGGAGCGGTCCGTACCGAGGTCTCGCCCGATCCGGTGGCCTCGGCGGTGGCAGGGACCTCCGCCTCGGAGGCGGCCGCGGTCTTTTCGTTCCTGGACGTGGTCATGGGGTCCTCTGGGTGACGGGACTGGTGGGGGCGGTGCTGGGGGGCTCGGCGGAACTCGCGGCAGGGGAGGACCCGGTGGGGACAACGGCGTCGAGCACCTGCCGCGCGTCGAGCAACAGACGAGCGGGGCCTGCGGGATTGACGGAGATGCGGCCGTCGGCGGGGGCGATGAGCCGGACCAGTTCGGCGACAGCGACCGTATCGTGTGCCAGCGCGCCTTCGAACACCTGGTGGGGTGCCGAGGTGAAGACCGGTACCGCGGGTTCCCCGTCCTCCCCGGCGACGGTCAGCGGACCGCCGTCGGGTGCCCGAAGCACCGTCACTTCCGCGTCGGCCAGAGCCGTTACGGCGTCACCCAGGAGTCCGTACCCGGTGACGGCCAGTTGTACGGCGGCGTCCACCGGGTCGGTGGGCTCCGCCCAGCCGAGGGTCGGCGGCGACGGCCGGTAGTTGTCATTGGGCCGCCACTCCACGACCTCGCCGTCGGGCCCGGAACGCCACTCCCCGGCCACCGCCCAGGGGGGCGGCGGGGCCGGATCGGTCCAGCCGGGGTCGACGACGCCGAGCCAGTGGTCGGGCGCCTGCCGGGCCGCCTCGCGGATGTGGTCCGGGACCGGCGGCAGCGGCGATCCGTCCGGCCGCACCCGGGACTCCGGTTCGTGACCCGGCTCATCGCTCCGGTCCGTCATGACGCACCGAGCAGATAGTCGACGATCTTCTTCACGTCCTCGGTCATGAATCCCTTTTCCAGGTCCTTCAGTTCCTTCGGCTTCTCGGCGCGCGGCCCGGGATACCCGAAGACGAACGGAGGTCGCTCCACGTTCCAGCCGAGTTCCGAGCCGTCCGTCTGCGACGCACGCTTCCCGACGAGATATTTGCCGGTGCGGGTGGGGGGTTCGTGGACAATGATGCGCTCGTATCCGATGGATATCGATTTCGGCAGATGTGCTCTCTTCGAGTTCGCGTCGTGCCATTTCTCCATCCGTGCGCCGCCGCTGCTGCCGGGTTCCTCCAGGTAGCGGACCTCGTGTCCGGACAGTGCCATCGCCTCAAGGTTTCCGCTGCGGAACCCGAGGTGCCGCAGAGGAGCGCTGTTGCGGTGCAGATATTCGTAGAGCCGCATCTGTCCGATACGGGTGTCACCGCCCCAGGCGGCGTGCGAGGCCGACGCGTCCTCCCAGAAATGGGTGAGGTTGTGGACATCGAGTCCCTGTGCGCGCATCTTCCGCACGGAATCCACGTACTTGCCCTGGTGCCGGGGGTCCGCGTACGCATCGCCCGCGATGATGACCAGCGGGTTCCTGCCCTGCTCCGCCGCCTGCCGCCGTATTCCCTCCAGGAGCTGAGTCATGCCCGTGTAGCTGGTGTCGTGCTCGCTGTGGATGTCGCCCTTCTTTCCGCTGAAGCGCGACCAGAGGACGATCGTCTCGCGGTCCTCGGACACCTCGATGTCCCGGTTCCGGAGCCAGGTCTCCACGGCTGTCCGGTCGGTTTCGGAGAAGTGGTCGTCGTTCAGCTTCCAGGCGGCGCGGATCCGGTCGCGTATGTCTTCGTCGAAATTCTCGCCGATCCACGTCGTGCCGGATCCGACCGGAATGACGTGGGCGTCGAGCTTCTTGTTGGAGAGATTCCTGCTTTCGGGGAACCTGATCCTGAACTGCTCCTGCACGACCTTCTTTCCCGCCTTCACGGAATCGGTCCGGAAGAGGAGGACACGGTCGGGCGAGATACCGCTTCGGATGAGGAAATCCCGGATGGCGGGGCCCTTGTCCCTCGGGTCGTGCCCCTCCGCACCGCGCTCGGGCCCGGTGACGATCAGGCAGTACCGCTCGGGGTCGCCGATGAGCATGGCAGCGATGCCGAACTGGTCGCCGGTCGCGTAGCCCGGCATCCACACCATGGTGGGCGGCGTGGACGGCGTGGGCGGGGGAGACGAGGACGTCGACGGCTGCGGATCCGATCCGGGGCCGTGTTCGTGCTTGCCGATGCTGTTCAGACCCTCCAGTACGCCGGGGCGGTCCCGGAGGAGATCCGCGTTGCGCCGGAGCAGGGCGCGCACCTGGACGTCCTTGATGTCCAGGTCCGCGATCTTCACCTTCGCACCCAGGGCGAGGGTGGCGCTCACGCCCGTGTTCGCGGTGAGCAGGGGCCTGCCCTCCCTGCCGAGGCGGCGCACCTGCGCATCCCCGACCTCGATGTCCCTGAGTCCGTGCTCGTCCAGGAACCGGCTCAGCGGGTCCGGCGTGCTCGGGTCGTCGTCGGCGCTCTCGCTGATCACTCCGGTGGTCGTCTCCTCGGCAGGGCCGACCGGTGGTCTGGGCCGGGCCGTCAGGAAGTCCGAGCCGCGTCGGAACAGCGTCACCACGGGCCTGTTCCGCTCGTCGGCCAGGGAGTCCGGGTCCGACGGGGCGTAGGTGCGGGACGTACCGTCCTCGTTCACCACGACGATCGTGATCCCGCGCCCGTCCGCGGCGAGCCGGATCGCGGTCTGCGTCGTCCCGTCGTTCCAGCGGCGTTCCTCCAGCAGGTCCTTTCCGACGGACTCGGGCAGCGAGCGGTTCGCGACCAGGGCGGTGGCGGTGCCCGTCGGGCTCGGGGGGAGTGCCTGGGCCAGGGCCGACCAGAAGCCGTGACCGGTACCGCTGCCGGGGCCGGTCGGCGCGACGAGATCATGGACGATGCCGGAGGGGTCGGTGAGCGTCATCGCGCGGGCGTCGACGATGTGGCCCGATCGGTCCGGCTCATCGGTGGCTCGGCGCTTCCACGGCGGAGTCGTCCAGGAAGGCCGCGGCGGCGTGGCCTCCTTCGGAGTGACGGAGGCCTTCGTGACGGGTGCGACCGGTGCGGGCAGCGGCGGACCGTCCCCCGCCGGGGGCACGCCGTCGAGCGCCGCCCACCGGTAGTGCCTGTCCTTGAGGAACAGCACGATGTGCGGTGCCGCGGAGTCCGAGTCCGTGGGTGGGGCGAACTCCTGGAAGGTGCCGTCGTCGCGCACGACGGTGACCCGGGCCCGGAAGGTGCGCGCCGCGAGCGCGGGCAGCAGGTCCGCGGCACCGTGGTCCCAGCCGCTGTTGCCGGCGGCGGCACCGGGCCGCTTCAGCTGGGCGGCGGCGAGGGCCGCGCGCTCCCGCGGATCCGGCAGCGTCGCGTACAACGGGATCCTGCCGAGCTTCTCGAACTCCCGCCCCTCGGGGGAGTCCTGGGCGAACCGAGGCCCGCCGGACTCCAACTCCTCCTGCGTGAAGGTGTCCGGCCGGTCGGGCAGGACGAATTTCAGCAGACTGCGATTGCGCGGGTGCTGGACCGCACCGGCCATGAGCGCGCGCAGTCCGGTGACGAGCGACGCCCGGTCGGTCGCCTGCACCTGGTCGCTCAGCGACGTGGGGGCGGTGTGGTGCAGCGACTCCGCCAGCGCGTGGTAGAAACCGTCGCCGTCCTCGGGCACGTCGTTCAGGACGTAGGTCTCCCCGGTGGGGGAGACGAGGGTGGCCGGACCGAAGTCGGCACCTGCGGTCTCGTCCGTGTCCGTGTCGAAGGCCGTACCGGTGTACTTGGGAACCGGAGGTCGTGCCTGCTCCTCGGCCGTGGCGGGCGGCTCGTAGGTCACCGCCTCGGGTGCGGTCAGGCCCTCGCGCCTGTCGGCGGGCAGCCGGTGCCAGCGCGTCAGCCGGTCGGCCGCGGCCCGGATCCGGTGGAACTCGGCGGCCGCCTCGTCCGCCGTGGCCAGCAGATCCGCCAGGGCGGTCACCCGCCGGTCGCGTTCCGCCACGTCGGCGGGCCGGTCGCGCAATGCCTTCCTGGCCGCTTTCAACTTCGCGTTCAGTGCGGCGAGTTCCTCGGCGGTGGCGAGGTCGTGCGGTGAGCGGTCGCCCGCGGTGCCCGGCTGGGCGAGGCCCGTGTACCCGGCCAGCGACCGGGCCCTGCGGACATCGGCCCGCTCCCGTTCGAGCCGGTTGATCTCGTTCCGCATCTCGGTCAGGGAGGGAATCTCGCTGATCTCGCGCCGCGCCGCCCAGTACTTCTTGTCGGCGTCGACCCAGGCACCGGTCGCGTCCTTCACCGCCGTCCAGGCGTCGGAGACCGACTCGGGGAAGGAGTCGTCGCCGATGAGCCCGTACTGCCGTGCCACGTCCTCGCGCACCCAGGCCAGCACGTGCGTCTCGAACTCGACGGCCTGGGGGCCCGGCTTGGTGTAGCCGAACGGACCGAGGGCCCTGCCCATCCACGCGCCGGCGGAGCTGTCCTTGAAGCTGCGCTCCACCTCGGCCACGCCCAGCCAGGCGGTGGGGATCGAGAACAGGAAGGACCGGCCCGTCCTGGGCTTCACGTTGAACTGCGAGCCGGTGGCGTCGGTGGCCTTGTTGCCGGTGCCCTCACCGGCGTTGATGCCGTTCCCGGCGGGCGCGGGCCCGGTGGAACCCGCCGCCGGGGTCGCCAGGTTCGGCTGGAGCCCGAGCGTCGACGACTCGGTGCCGCCGAGCGTGATCGTGGTGTCGGACCCCTCCGTGTAGCGCTCCGGGCTCTCCATGGTGCTCTCGGGCGCCACGGTCAGAAGAGTCGCCCGGTCGAGGTGGGGCTTGGAGTACAGGCGGTAGCTGCCGTTGGCACCCCCGGCGAAGGTGTTCTCGGACAGCCCGGCCACCACGTACCCGTCCTCGTCGGTGCTGTCGCCGAAGAACGCCGCGAGCTGGGTGGGCTGAAGGCCGTCGGTCACCGCCTGGGCGGCGGCCGTGCCCGGCCGGACCAGACCGGATCGGCGGGCTTTGCCCACGGCCGTGACCAGCGGCGCGCCGGTGTACTTCTCGGCGTCGGGCAGTCCGGTGCCGTACGCCTTGGCGATGGCGAGGTCCGCGGCCTGGCGCATGGTGGGCAGATTGGTGACACGACGGACGTGGAACCCGTTGGACGGAAGCGAGAACGGGCGGGTCGTACCGTCGGGCTGTTTCGTCGACTGCCAGGCGGCGACGGACTCCGGGGTGACCGCGGCGGACGGCCAGAACGTGACCTCCGGGACCGGATCGACCACCTCCGGATCGCCGAGGTCATCGGGTTCGCCGAGGTCATCAGGTCCGTCCGGTGCGTCCTCGTGCTGGATCCGGGGGGCGGACAGGCTCAGCGGCACCTGCTCGCGCAGTGTCCCCGCGTCGCCCGACTCCTCGATGCTGCTCCCGTCACCGAAGTCGAGGGTGAGCCGGATCCGGTAGGGCGTGAGGAAGTCCGCGTACGGCTCGTTCGGATAGAAGGTGAAGCCCTTCAGACGGGTGATCGAGGTGGTGACCGAGGTCTGCTGGGACGAGTTGCCCGACTCACTGTACGAGGGGGTGACGGCCGTGGCTTTCTCGTTCCCGGTGCGGATCCCCTCGGACACCGAGACGCCGAGCGCCTTCGACACGCCCTTGGTCTGCGCCACGTCGATCGTCTCGGCGGCGGCCAGATTGTCCTGGAACGTGGCGCTGTGGTCGAGCCCGTCGAACTTCGGCTCTCCCGGGATCAGCTCCATCCGCAGTACGGCGTCCCGGGAGCCGATCCTGACCGGTCCGAGACCCAGCCGGTGCACCCGGCCCCGTGCGGTCATGCCGGCGGGAGAGGCCATCTGCTGTCGCAGCGCGAGCAGCGCGCGCGGAGTGACGAGGGAACGGACCCGCTCCCGGCTCACCGAGTCGACCTTCGCCGCTTTCATGCTCCGGTCGAAGGCGCTCAACGCCGCGGTGGGATCGAGGGAGTTGACGGGAAACGAGCCGAACGGATTGCGTCGCAGCCAATTCGGCAGATACCAGGGCGACTTCGTGTAGAGCGGCACCTCGCCGAGGCCGTCATTGACCAGCCCCAGCCGATGTGCGGCCTTCTCCGGTACGTGGGCGAGCAGGTCGGAGCCGAACATGAGCTGCCGACCACGCCGGGACAGCCGGGTCAGGTGCGTCAGCTTGTCCAGCGGAGCGAGGAGTCCGTCGGGGGCCGAGGCGACGGCGATCTCGTGCACCGTGTCGGCGGACACCAGATACTTGCGGCTCTCGTCGTCCCGGTCGATCTCGGCCGTGACCGTGCGGTTGACGGTGTCCGCCTGCGCCCTGGCCCGCGCCCAGCGGGCCTGCAGCCCGTACGCGCCGGCGAGCGAAGGGCCCACCGGATGGCTGCGGGTGAGCGAGAAGACGCCGCTGACAGTGAAGACACGGGTGGTGACGACCGCGTGCGACACCTGGATGTCGCTGCCGACGGTCTGCTCGGTCTCGATGCCGATCGACTCCGACACGACCACCGGATTGCGTGCCTGCGTCCGGTGGACCAGTTCGCCGACGCGGTTCAGATAGGGGCCGGAGCCGAAGAGCCCGGTCGTACGCGCGCCCGTCTTCGCGGACGACTGGTCGAACGCCGACGTCAGGTACTGCGACTGGAACTGGCGCACCATGGCGTCGTGCGCCGCCGAGCCGGTCCGGGCGAAGTGCCACGAATCGCCGGATGCCTGAGCCATCAGTTCTTCGGCGGTCCGCGCGAGTTCGTCATGGCCCGCGACGCTGATGAGCTGGTACGGCAGATCACCGAAGGGGCTCAGTTCGTGTCCCTCGGCCAGACCGTCCGGATTCCCGGTCAGCAGGGCCAGCGTCCGCTGATCGGACAGGGCAGTGGTGACAGGCGGTTCGGCGACCGGCTCGACCGGCTCGGTGCGCGGGCTGTGCTCGTCCGGCACGTTGAGCAGAACATGTCCGGTGATGGGCTGTCCCGCCGTGCCTCCGATGAGATCGCGGCTCTTCTCCACCCGGACGAACGGTCCCGTGCCGAGAACCCCCAGCGAGCCGATGCCCCGCAGCATGCCGCGGAACCGCCAGTAGCCGCCGCTCTTCACGGTCAGCTTCAACCGGTACCCGAACACGTGCGACGGCGAGGCACTCGCGTGCAGTGACTCGTACGAAGCCGTGGCACCCGACCCGGTGCGCCGGCCCTTCTGCCGTGTCCAGCGGAATCCGGCCTGCACGGCGCCGGCGTTCATCGGCATGCCGCTGGAGTCCTTGACGGAGTCGCGTACGGCCAGGCTGACGTCGAAGCCCCCCTCCTTCGTCCTGACCACGTTCTCCGAGCCGTCGAGCCGCTCCGAGCCCGCGGCACTGGTGCGCAGAATCAGATCGTCGCGCGTCCCCACGTACTGGCGGCCGGCCAGCTCGCCGTCGATCCAGATCCACCGCTTCGCCCGCGTGGCGCGGTGCGGGTCGGTCAATCCGATCCGTATGCCCGTGGTGACCAGCGTCTCCAGCCTGCCGGCCATGCTGTGGTGATTGAGCGTATTGACGAGCGTGAGCGTGTTCTGCAGCGCGATCCGGTAGTGCGTGCTGCCGCGCCACCGGCTGTGCTCGGGGTCGCCGAAGTGCTCCAGCGGAGCGACCATGCCGGGGTAGGCCTGTGCGATCGCCTCGATCGTGCGGTCCGTGAACGTGTCCAGGAAGTTCCGGTCCGGGACCGGACCCGGGCGCTCCTGGCCGTTGGACATCTCGTGCTCGTGCAGGAACGTCTCGGCGCGACTCATCCCCAGCGTGATGGGATTCCTGTCGGTCAGATAGGGCGGCGCGAAGGGTTCCTCGGTGTCCCGGCGCAGCGTGGACCCGTCGTCCCACTTGGCGAGCCTGCGGGCCTCCGCCCGCGTCATCCGGTCCAGGCTCCACGTGGTGATCGACTTGGTCTCGGACGTTCCGACCATGCGCACCCGCACCGTCTTCGGCACCAGATACAGATCGGTCGGCACCTTCTTGGCCCGCCCGACTGTCTTCCTGCTCCCGGAGCCGCCGAACACGACGGTGCGCGTGGCGCTGCGCCCGTACCGGCCGAAGAGTCCCGCCATGGCCCGCAGCCCGGCGGGCGGTCCGAAGAACGAGGTGATGTCGAAACTGGGACCGAGGATCGCCTGGAGCTCCTGGCTCGTCGTCCGCGACAGGCTCCGGTCGTTCTTGATCACCTGCTGGAGGGTGTTGCGCAGCTCGGCGAGGGTCGTCTCGGAGAGCAGCAGCGCTTTGCCGGGCACCACCCGGTCGATGACGAACGCGCCGAGCGGTGTCGCGGACCTGTCCTCCTTGAAAAGTGGTTGACCGGTGACCCTGCCCTTGGCCATCCGGTCCGCCATCCGATGGAAGTTCTCGGAGCTGAAGAACCTGGTCAGTTCGGCATGGGTGGAGCTGCCCGGCTCGGCGCCCGTGACGCCGACGGCCCACTCCAGGAGCCCTTGTACGGGACCGAAACCTTCGGTGTGCACGTTCCGGTAGTCGGACGACGCGTCCAGTTCCATCGTCGGCGGCGCGTGCAGGGAGGTGCTCTTCGTGGTGAGGCTGTCGGAGATCCTGACCAGCAGACCGTGGCGGACGCCGAACGTGCTCCGTTCCGTGGATGCGTCGGGCTTGGTGAGGTCCTCGGTCCACACCTCGTACTGCACGTCGTCCAGATACAGATGGGACTCGTCGGCCAGCCGGGTCTCGACCTGGCTGAGGGTCTGGTCCTGCGTGTTGTACTCATAGGTGCGCTGGCTGCCGAAGGCGGCCCCGACCCTGCCGTAGGCGGCGACCCCGCCGGGCGGCCCGACCGGCAGGCTCGCCGCCAACTGCCGTGCGGTGGAGACGGACTTCGTGCCGCCCGTCGTGATCTGACTGCGCTGGACCTGGTCGACCTTCACCGGGTTGCCCTCGGGGTCGGTGAACCGTTCCCAGGCGTTGTGCGGCCGCTGGACGACGCGCAGGACGCGCTTTCGCCCGTCCGCGTCCTCGAAGGCGGGCGAGGTCCAGCCGTCGCCGTGGAACACCTGCGGGGTCAGGTGCAGCGCCTTGTCGAGCGCGGTGAGGGGATGCCTCGGTCCGGGTGGGCCGGGCGGCAGACGCAGTCCGGTACGGCCCGCGATCTCGCCGACCGCCAGGTCGACACCGCGGAGGGTGACGTGGCTCTGGCCGTAGGTACTCCCCGAATCGGGCTTCTCTCCGTCTCCGGTCAGATAGGTGGGGAGCTCGCTGCCGTTCTCGAAGACCACAGGGCTTCCGACGGGGGGCGGCGACGGCATGTCGGGGACCACCCGCGCCGGACGGTGGAGGTCGAGCTCGTCGGCGAAGGGGAGAGGCGTCCCGGCGGACGGGGACGGGGTCGTCCTGGCGGAGGGAGGCTCGGGGGCGGGGCCGGTGACCGAATCCTCCGGGGCCGAGTCCGAGTCGGGCTCCGGGTTCGGGACCGTCGTGGGCGCGGGGAGGGTGAGGGAGAGCAGTTCGGCGTAACGCTCCTTGAGGCCGGCGAGACCCTGGTCCCCGTCGGGCCGCGACAGGTCGACCAGCTCCATCACGGAGCCGCGAGACGTTCCTTCCACCGGACCGGTCCGTCCGCCCGTCCGCGGGGGAGCCGTGGAGTCCGCCGCGGGTGCCGCGGCCACGTCGTGACTGATCCGGCGCAGAAGCTCGGGGGTCATCCGTCCGTTCCGGTACGGCGCCCAGAACGCGTCACCACCGAACCGTGCGGAGTCCAGCTCGGCCAGGGATCTCAGCAGGTCGGGGTAGCGGGGTGAGCGTTCGACTTCGATGCCGAACGTCCCCCGCAGCGTACGGACCAGTTGCAGGGTCCGGGTCCGGGCCCAGGGATCGAGCGGCTGCGTCCCCTCGTGCAGCCCCGCCGCGGCGGCGAGCCCGGTGAGCGTCGCGCCGGTCGGTTCGGGGTGGAGGGCCACCCACGAGCCCGGCGTGCCCTGCTCGTCGAGGTAGAGAATCGGCTCCACGCGGCCGTTCACGAGCGCGGTGCCGGCGTCCGTGGTGGGCGCGTACACGACCCGTCCGGTCAGGTTGGCCACATGTTGTGCGGCGGACAGGCCGCCGTGCGTGGGGGCGCCGCCCGTGGAGCAGGAGTACAGCACGATCGGTTGGCCCTGCGGCCCGAGTTCCTGGGTACGGAGCAGGTAACGGCCCAGCTCCTTGCCGGTGACCGGGACCTTCGTACCGTCGGTGCGCGTCAGGGTGATCCGGGTTGGCGTGCCGTGCGCGGCGAAGAAAGAGACCTTCCGGCCCTTCCACGGCACGGTGTGGCGGTCGCGGAGGACGGCGGCCTTGTGACGGTGGTGGTCGCGGTAGGTGTCCGCGCCGACGACGGTGGGGAAACGGTTCGAGCGCTGCTTCCAGTCGCTGTCCGAGTGCGAGGCGGAGCCCACCTGTCCGTTCTCGGCGTCGACCAGGAGCTGACGCACGAGATCGCTGTCGGACACCGTGCTGTCGTCCAGCCCCAGGACGGACGAGGCGGGCCGGGTGACGATACGGGGCCGGGCGTGGGGCTGCGCAGCGGTGACCGGTTGCGAGGTGCCGGCGACAGGAACGGATTCGATCTCGGACTCGGCGCCGCTGTCGAGCAGACTTCCGAAGGTCTCGCCGCCGAAGTCGTCGTCGGAAGCGGCGGCTGTGTCGTCGAGGAGGGAGCCGATGGTCCCGAAGCCGGCGTCGGACGATCCGGGTTCGTCGTCCAGCAGCGATCCGAAGTTCCCGAACTCTTCGTCGGATTCTGATTCGGTCTGCACCGGGCCGGCCGTCGAGATCACCTGCACCGGAGTCGGCGACTTCATGGGCGCGGGAGTGACCGCCGACACCTTTCCCTGCTGATCCCGGTCCTGGGTCCGGAGCAGCGTCGGCGCCTGGGACCGGACCGGGGGCCGGAGAGTCTCCCGGGACTCCGTGACCACCGGGGACGGCGCCGCGGTTCGTTTCGGCTGCACGGGTACAGGCAGTGGCTGACGGCTTGTCAGGACGACCCGCAGGGCCTGGAGCGTCTGATCGTTGTACGGGTCGCGAGCCCTGGACCTCAGATCCTGGTAGTACGCGTACAGCGCCGAACCCGGATCGCGCATGTCCCTGAGGGCGTCGGTGATGATCGCCGTCTGCCGGGCACTCGGAGTCACCGAGTAGCCCTCGGTCTCTTCGCGTACGGATTCGAGATGCTGTTCGTGCCGCGCCCGCACCAAGGCCCGCAGCCGTTCCACCTGGGCGGGCGTGATGTGGATCGGCGGGGGCGGGGTCACCGTGCGCTTGTCCTCGGCCTCGTACGCGAGCATGGCGTCGAGGCCGCTGGAACCCCGCAGGGTCCCGGCGACCTGGGCCGGTTCCAGGACGTCGTACCTACGTTTCCGGTCGGGGTTCCTGGAACCGTCGTCCCTGGCGAGAAGCCGGGCCATCTCGTCCTGGGTCAGCTTCAGGTTCGCCGGGCCGTCCTCGGCCGGCGGCAGGGCCTTGAGAACCGACAGAGCGGTCGTCGTACGTTCGGCCCGTGGCCAGCCGTCCGTGAATTCGAGCTCCTCACCCCACTCGGTGTAGTGGGTGACCGCGTCGGTGACCTTCTGCAGGCGGTCCGCCTGATCCGGCTCGAAGGAGTCGTACGGGGTGTGCTTGGTGACCGCCGACAGGTACGGGCGCCCGAGAAGCTGCATCAGGTTGCTGGTGTTGGCACCCTCGACGACGGCGGGCAGGTCGCCCAGCCGGAAGATCTGCCGGAACACGTCCTGGGGCAGCTTGTCTCCGTCCACGACTAGGACGTGGTCCGGACCGAGACCGCTCAGCTTCTCGCCCAGACGCTCATCACCCAGTGTCGTGGTGTGCAGCCAGCCCCGCTCGTACTTCCTGGCGCCCTCCACCGCCACCGCACCGAACGTCAGGATCACCGACGGCTTGCCCAGCCGGGCGTCGTGGATGCCCTGCGCCAAGGAGCTGAGCGACGAGGCACGCGCCTGCGGTTCCAGGTTGTGCAGCCCGTACACCGGCATCAGGTCGACGGCGCCGTTGCGGACGGCCTCGGCCAGGGCCTTGAGACCCGCCGCGCGTTGCGGGGGAGCGATGTCCTCGTGCTGGTCGATCAGCCGGTTCAGTGCGTCGCCGGTCAACAGTGGCGTGGGGAAGTTGAACAGCGCCTTCGCCGGTACGGTCCGGTCCGGTGCGCTGTCGGTGTCCGCGCCGCTCCCGCTCGGTTCCAGATCCGTCACCGTGACCGCCGACGCGGCGTTCTGCCGGGAGTACAGAAGCCGGTGCGAGGTCTCCCAGGCGTACGGCTTCAGAATGACGGCCCGGTCCGTGTCCATGAAGTCGAGGAACTTGCGGGCGATGTCGGGTTCCCCCGAGAGCCGGTCGCTCGCCGCCACGAGGACGAGCTGCCTGTCACCGGTCCGGGGACCGGATCCGGCGGAGTGGGAGGGGAACGGAGCGATCTGCGTGCCGTGGCTGAGGTCGAAGGTGCCCGTCAGCCATTGGACACGCTGCCTGAGGTCCTCGTTGAGCAGCAGTTCGAGCCGCTTCTGGACGCCGGCGTCGGCGACGGCCGTGATGGGGCCCGTGTATCCGAGCGCGTTGAGGGAGTCCATCAGCATGGTCGCGGCGGCCTGGTGGCCGAAGTTGGCGGCGTCGTCGACATAGATGACGACACCCTCGTCCAGTTCGTGGAGCCGGCTGAGCAGGTCCCTGCGCAGATTGACCTCGTCGAGCGTGGGAGGTGGTGTGCCGCGCTCCTCGCCGATCCGGTCGAGCAGGTGCTGCTGCTCGTCGGTGAGGGAGACGATGTCCTGACCCGGATCACCGGGAGACTTGTCGAAGAGTTGCTTCCACACCTCGTGTTCAGGGGTCGGCGAGGTCTGCCCGGAGGGCGGGGAGAAGTTGCTCGGGCCCTGCTGGGAGGGCGGGGTGGTGTCCCCCTGAGTGAGGACATCGCTGCTGGACTCGGTGTCGGTGTCGGTGTCGGTGTCGCGGGCGGTCTCGTCGGTGCTGGCTGCGTCGTTGTGCTCGCTGTCGTTCTCGTTGGTGGCGTCGTCCTTGTCCACGACGTGGTCGGACCGGATGTCGCCCTGGTGCCCGCTGTTGTGAGCGGCTCCGGGCCGCCCGGTGGAACCGGGTTGTTGGGCGGACGCAGGGTCGTGCTCGGTTGCCTGCTCGGTCTCGTGCTCGCTGTTGTTCTCCGGGGGAGTGTCCGTTTCGGGACCGTCGAGCGTGTTCGGATCCGGCGACTGCTGTGTGGAACTCGTCGGTGGGCGTGTCGAGCCGTTGGGGTTCGACGGGGCCGGGACGGGGGAGTTCCCGGTCCTCTCCTCGTCGTGCTGGTCGTTCCCGCCGTCCGGGCCGGGCTTGAGGTCATGGGCCGGATCGGACACGGTGGTCGTTCTCGACGTCGCGCCCGTGCCGGCGCCGGTGCCGGTCTTCGTACTCGTCCCGGCTCCGGATCCGGTCCCCGTGCTGTCGGCCGAGCCCCCACTGCTCGACGTAGTCACCTTCATCCCGGTGAAGTTGTTCCTCACCCAGGTGCCTGGCTTGGACGCACTGTGGCTGAGCGCCGATTCCGCCTTGCTGCTGATTCCGGAACCGAGGAACGTGTCCCAGGTCGTGGTCCAGTTCCCGGTCGTGAGCCCGCCCGCCACGACCTCCGCGACGGACTCCGAGCCACCGGAGACCAGGAAATCCTTGGCGTCGTTCAGCGCCGTGTTGCCCCAGTTCTTCGTCCGGCTCGGATCGGGAGCCTTGCCGGTCACGTCCTTGGCAAGGTTCTTGACCGGGACCGGCCCCGCTCCCGTGACGTTCTTGAGGAGTTTCCCGAGCCCGGACGAGAACGCGCCGTGAAAGAACCCCGCGAAGCCGCCGAAGACGCCGTCCTGTGCGATGGCCTTCCAGTCGAACCCTTTGGGCCGCCGCCCGTCGGGCCCCGCCACCATCATGGCGAGACGTACCGCGAACGTCTGGAACGCCTCCTCGAACGCCTCGCTCAGGCTCGGCATCAGATGCGTACGCTTCAGCAGTGTGTCCAGCACCGTGAGCACCACCACCCGGCTGCGGGCCTTCGCCACGGCGGCGTCGCTCGCCGAGGTTCCCGCGGAGAAGAACGACATCACGAAGATGATCAGCAGTTCGATCAACAGCCGGATCAGCTCGGCGATGATCTGCCACTTGGACTCGGTGATGTTCATCGACGTCTCGGTGCGCCCGTCGCCGATGTTCTTCAACTGATCGGAGAAGTCGCGCAGATGGTTGGTTCCACCGTTGTCGATGAAGAGCTTCATCGACTGCAGATAGTGCGCACCGACCTGGGGCGGCAGCGACCGGCTGATCCCGACGACCGACTGCTCGATGTCGGAGGACAGGTCCGTGAGACGGTCCGCGAGCCGGTGGTACGGACGCCGGCTCGCGTACGCGAGATCCTCGTCGGCCTGGAGCAGCCGTTCACCGATGAGCACGAACAGGAGATTGTTCAGCTCGGGCGACGCCTTGATCGACATGGGGCCGTGCTCTCTGCCTCAGCGCTTGCCGCTGTTGGTGGGGCTGATCCGGTGATCCCGGATGGCGTCCAGGATGTTGTTCTGGTTGGACCGGATCGAGGTCAGGTTGACCGACGTCCCGTGAGCCACCCCGTGCACCGCGTCGGACAGGGCGATCGCCGTCTCGGTACTGCTCTCCCGCTCCTTCTGTTCCTGGGGGATGACCTCCAGGGCGAAACTGTCGTCCTGACCGGGCCAGTCACGCGTCGCACGCACATCGACGACGAAGTCGTCGACCATCGACCCGATCGACGAACTGATCGAGAACATCTGCCGCAGACCGGCCTGGATCCGGGCCGGCTCGGCGAAATAGGCGTCGCTCATGCCGCGTTCAGTGCTCCTCGTCCTCGTCGATCTCGTCACGCAGCCGGTGCCCCGAGGCCTGCTGGGCCCGGTCGTCCGGATCCTGGAGCACCTCCGGCCCGAAGATCTTCGCCCAGTCGATGTCCACACCGGTGAGCTCGGGCACCTCGGCGCTCGGCCGGGTGAACGGCTCGAAGGTCTCCATCACCTGCCGGGCGATCTCCGTACGAGCCCGTCCGAACGCCTCCAGCACCGAACCGGACAGCTCGCCGGGAGACATCGTCCGGTACTTCCCGTCCAGGAACCGCAGATCGGTCAGCTCGCCCTGGGACCCCACGGTCACCTCGACCGACCGGTCCGCCGAGCGCACGCTGCGCGTCGCCCGCCGCAGTTCGGCCTCGGCCTTCGCCACCCCCTTCTGGGTGGCCTCCAGTTCAGCCATCGCCGCGGCCAGCCGGGCCTCCACGGACCGGGCGTAGGGCGAGACCTCGCCACGCCCCGCCGAGGAGCCCTCCGCCGACTCGTTCATCGCGCCGCTCACCGTCCGATCACCGTGGGCGTGCCGCCCTCCTCGGTACCCCACACGTCCTCGTCCTCGGCCACCCAGTGCACCCGGTCGCGCTCACCGCTGCCGGTCGCCTGCCCGCCCTGGGTGCCGCCCGTCGCACCACCGGCGACCGGCGTGGAAGTGGTTGCCGTGCGGACCCGACGGGGGCTCCGCTCCCGATCGGTGCCGCGCCGTCCCTCGCCGGAACGGCCGGAGCCCCCGCGCGTACCGGTGCCGCTCTCCGTCAGGACATTGCGCACGCGTTCCCCCGACGATCCGCCGGCCTGCCCACCGGCACCCATGCCTCCCATACCCCCCATGCCGCCCATCGGCATGGGGTTGAGGGGCGTGGTACCCGCCGGGTCGGAGCCTGTGCCCGAAGCGCCGGTGCCCGATGTGCCGAGAGCCCCGGAGCCGTTGGCACCGGGCGGCGCGCCGAGCGTGCCACCGGGATGGAAGGTGCTGTCGTACTCCTCGTAGTCGCCCCCGCCCGCGGTGTGGGTGCCACCGGATGTCCGGCCACCGCCGGACGAGGAAGTGTTCAGCGAGCTGTGGTCGGTCCCGCCGAGGGAGTTGAGATCTCGGTGGAGGTTCCCGCCGTGGTCCCCGCCGAGATCGCGGTTGAGGTCCCGGTTGAGGTTCCGGTTCAGATCGTGGTTGAGATCGCTGTGCGTCGGCGGCGGCGTGAGGTGGGTGTTGCGGTCCGGCGGCCACTGGAGACCGGTCCTCGATCCGTTGAGATCGGTGACCGTCTCCTTGCCGTTCTTGTCGATGTTCGTGACCTTGCCGGTGTCCGGATCGATGGTCTGCCGGCTGCCGTCCTCGAACGTCGTGGTGAGCGTCCCGTCCTTGTTCCGTCGGGTGACGCTGCCGTCCGGATTGGTCACGCTCTGACCGGGGTTGAGGTCCTGCACCGTGGTCCTGCCCTGCGCGGGGGTGATCGTGTACTTCCCGGTCCTCGGGTCGTACACGGACCGAGCCCCGTTCGGGTACGTGGTGACCAGGTTGCCGTTCCCGTCGAGGGAGGTGACCCCGCCGCCCGGCCCCTGAACGGAGCCGTTGGACACGGTGGGCGGGGGGACCAGGGGGTTCAGCGGACCGGTCTGTGTCGAGTCCCCGCCACCGTTCGTGAGGTTGTTGTTCAGGTCCTTGGTCAGGTCCGCGGCCAGGTTCTTGCCGGTGTTCGGGTCCGGGCCCTTGTCCGTGTTCCCGTTGAGGTCCTTCGTCTCGCTGTCGGAATTGCCCAGCAGATCATTCAGCCCGCCCGGTCCGTTCCCGCCGCCCAGATCGTTGAGGGTGTCGGTGACGCCCTTGCTCATGTCGCCGATGCCCTTGTTGAGGTTCTCCAGCGTCTTGTTGAAATCCTCGCTGTGTTTGTCCGCCTCTTCCTTGGCCTTCTCCGTCTGTTCCTTGGTGTAGAACTCCGTCAGCGTATTGGTGTTCTTGGTGGTGAGATCCGATTCGAACGGTGTGGCGGCGTCGATCCAGGAGTTGTTGAGATCGGACAGCACCTGCTGAGCGGTGCCGTTCAGGCCCAGCTCCAGCCCGGGGAGTTCCGGATGGGGGGCGTCGATGAACTGGTTCCAGCGCCGGACGGCCTCCTCTCCCACCTTGGCCCAGTTCTGGATGTCGTTCAGATCGCCGTAGCTCGGATGCGGCTCCTGGAAGCCCGGCTTGGTGGAGTACGACGTGCTGTAGCTCTCCTTGCCGGTCTGGCGGGTGGTCACCGAGATGTACGGAATGTTGTTCTGGTTCAGCCAGGCCAGGATCTCGTTCAGGGTCTGGATGAGGAAGTGGTGCGGGTCGTGCTCGTTCTGCGCCATCCAGGTGTCCCACGCGGTCCACATGGTCCGCGCCTTGCCCAGCAGGGTCTGCTGGGCCTGCATCAGGTGGTTCGAGTGGTTGGACTTCGGTGTGTACGCGGGGTCGCCGATGGGGGAGAACTTCTGGTCTGCGCCGAGCTGCTGCACGTAGTTGTCGTAGTTCCCGTGCAACTGGTGCACCAACTGCCAGAAAATACCTGCGGCTTGACCCTTCCAGGCCGACTGCTCGCTGCCCAGGGACTTCTCCCAGCCGTCCAGGGTCTGCGCCTGGTCCACGAAGAACTGGGCGGCCCGGTCGAAGGCCTGGGCGGTCTGCTGGAACGAATCGAGGTCCACCGAGTCGGCGTCGGGGACCGTCGCCCCGTTGTACGAGGTACCGCGCGTCGTCTTCGACGTGATGAGGGCGTCCAGGGCCGCACCGGGTCCGCCCATGTACTGGCCCAGCGGGCCGATGTCGAAGTCGTCGCCGTACTTGCCCTTGTACTTTCCCCCGGACAGCGACTCATGGGCGTCCAGCCCGCGGCTGCGGCCGTTCTCCGACATGAAGGAACCGATGAAGACCAGCCGCGCGTGGTACATCTCCACTTTGCCGTTGGCGTTGGAGTAGAAGTACAGGTCGTAGTCCTGTCCCTCGCTCTTCAGCGACCCCTGCTTCGCCGCGTCCACGACCGACTGGACGGAGATCTTGTCCAGGCTCATCCGGAACAGCGGGCTCTTCTCCTTGCTGCTCAGGCCGGTGAACAGGCCCTTGCGGCTGGGCATCGGATAGCCGGTGAGCTTGGTGACGCCCTGTCCCCAGTAGTCGTCGGCGTCGTAGGCGGGGGAGGTCGGGGTCGACATGCGGAACGCTCCGGGGCGAAGAAGGGGATCGGGGCGGGCGGGAGAGGGCGTGGACGGGTCGGCCCGGGAGCGGCCCGGGGGATCGCCGGAGCGGACCGTCCCCGTGCGGGGACGGCCGGGTCAGGTACCGGTCCTGGTGGTCGGGCCGAGCTCCTTGTCCACGTCCGAGAAGATGTCGAGCAACGAGGCACCGTCGATCGACTCGAGGCTCTTGCCCTGGGTGTCGAGCAGCTTCGTGATCGTCTCCTGCAGATCGAGCTCGATGTGCTTGAACAGCGTGTGCTGGCTGTCGAAGACTCCGTCGACCGAGCCGGCCGCCTTCTTGACCGCCGTGACGAGGGACTGCCCGTGCACGACGTCGTCCTTGCCCATCAGACCGATCGCCAGCGCCGGGTCCTGCTGGAGGTGCTGGGGGTCCGTACGGCCGTCGAGAATGCTCTTGAGCGCCTTGATCCCGGCGCTCGAGTCCTTGCGGATGTCGTCCAGCGCCTTGATGAATTCCGCGACGTCGTGGTCGGTGAACGTCTTCAGTGTCTTGCCGTCGAGATGCGTCAGGTCGGCCATCGGTGGCTACCGCTCAGCGACCGATGGTGATCTCGGACCACATCTGCGACAGCGAGTTCTCGCTGTACTTGTAGTTGCCCGAGATGTCGGACAGCAGGGCCGCGTGCGAGTTCAGCAGCGTCTCCATGTTCTTCACCGCCTGGTCCCAGGCGGCCTGCTTCTGCCGGTAGACGTCGGCGTCGGAGCCGTACCACGTCTTGCGCAGCTCGGCGAGCTCCGCCTCCAGCGACGCAAGGGTCCGGGCGATCGCCTGGGTCTGGCGGACCATGTCGTCGCCGGCGTTGTTCATGTGGCCGTAGTCGACCAGGATGTAACCGTCGGTCAGGTTCTCGGACATCGGGGGAGACCTCGCTTCGCTGCCTGGGAAGGTGCCTCGCCGCCGGTGGCGACGAGGGGTGCCGGACGACCGGCGGGCGGAACGACGGGACACGCGGTACGCGATCACGCCGTTCGGCGCGGCGGGCTACGCCATCAGGTCGTCGAACGCCTTCTGCGAGGCGCTGTAGGCCTGGTTGATGGCGTCGTTGGACGACCCCTGCGTCCTGCCGTGCTCCACCAGGCTCGTGTTGAGCTTGTCGACCATGTCTTCCAGGTTCTTCAGGATGATGTTGACCTGGTCGTCCCACTGCTTGAGCAGGGCGCCGTACTGGCCGCCGTCGCTGCCCTGGTAGCCCTTGCTCAGGTTGTTGCGGGTGTCGTCGACATCCTGCCGGGACTTGAGAATCCCGCTGTAGGCCGCCTCAAGGGCCTGAATGCCGTTCCGTGTCGAGCTCTCGCTCGACTGCTGGAGGTTGCCGCCCGGCCCCGTCTGCGCGCCTTCGTCTGCCACGGTGTCTCCCATGCCTCAAGTGCTGGATGCTCGCGATCCTATGATCAGATCCGTGGTGTGCTCAACGATCCTCGGTGGCATCTGAGCTTTTCCTGAGCAACCATCAACTTCTTTTACCCGAAGGCAATCCGCCGTTGTCCGAACGGCCCCCCTTGTTCCCGTCCGTTCCCGGGCACGACGGCGCCGTCGTGCCCACGCCGCGTCCCGCCGCGGCCGCCTCCGGGCTCAGATCGGGCCCGGACGGCAGCATGGCCAGGAGCGGCGACGGGAGCGCCTGCGGGGTGGCGCCGTCGTACCCCAGCGCCTTCTGCGCGGCCTGGGACAGAAGCCGGTACTTCACCCCGTTGTCGGCGACGAAGTAGGTGGTTGCGCCGATGTCGGTGCCGCCCGCGCCGAGCGCCTTGACCAGCGCGCCGTGACCGGGACGCACGGCCGTCGCGTCCACCGGCAGACAGGCCTGGGTGATCTCCTCCGGCGACGCGGCGGAGGCAGGGGGGAGCGCGGTGAGCGGAACCAGCGCGCCGGTCACCCGGGTGCCGTCCCCGTGGTCGGGCCGCACCCGTGCACAGGCCGCCCACCCCGCCGGCACGGTCTCGGCACGCGGCGGCGTCCCGGGCAGCCCGGCCGGGAGGGGCTCACTGCCTTCCGCACCGGGCGCCAGGCGGGCCTTCACCTCGGCCGCACCGATCACCGTCGCGGCGGGTGCCGCCCCGCCGTACGCGGAGTCCCTGGTCGCGCCGTCACCGAGCACCAGCGCGGCTCCGGTCTCCGTCAACGGGACCAGCCCCTCCTTGCGCAGCAGGTAGTACTGGCGCGCGGCCCCCGGTGCGCGCGACTGGAAGACCTGCCCCAGCTTCGACGGACGCCCGCCCAGCGAAGGACCGGCACCGCCACGGCCGGGCACGGCGGGCGGCACCAGATCCGGTCCCCGCACCAACGCGTCCAGGAACGCGGCGGACACCGGCCGGGGCGTCACCGACCCGTACCCCAGCGACACCGCGGCGCCCGCGCCGCGGTCCAGCCGCAGCCGACTGCCCTGCCAGACCAGATACCGCGCCCGGTCCGGCCCCGACACCACCAGGCCCTGTCCCGCACCCATCCCGCGCCCTTCCACCGGCGCACCGGCCACCAGCGCCGTGAACGCACCGCCGGAACCCCCCGGGCCGCCGGCACCGCCCGGAGTGCCCGCGCCCGCCTCCGACGCGAGCACCGAGCAGACCTGCCACGGATCCCTCTCCAGGTCCCGCACGCCCGGGACGGAGTCCGGGGCGCCGGGTATGCCGACCGGGGCGCCCACCGCTGTGCCCTTCAACGACGCCGTGCTCACGTCCTCGGACTTCAGCTTCCCTTCGCCGACCAGCAGCGCGGAGGCGTAATTGCGCACCGGGCGCAGCCGGCCCCCCACGTACACGTAACGGGCCCCGGTCTCCCGGTTCACCACCAGCGTCCCCGGGGCCCGCCACGCGTCGTCGCCCCCCGGGGACATGAAGCCGTACACCAGCGAACCGGCCGCCACCAGCGCCGTGATCACGACACCGATCAGCACCCCCCGGGTGGTCCGCCCCAGCGGGCTCTCCGGGGCGTCCGGATCGGCCAGCAGCATCCCCGAGGTCAGCCGGCCCATCACGAAGGTGTGCGCCTGGACCTGGTCACGCTTGGACTGCATGTCGCATACCTTCCGGGTCAGCCGTTGATCGCCCGGAGCGCGGCGAAGACGCCGAGCACCCAGAGCGCGAGCGGCAGCAGGCTGATCGCCAGTGCCGAGTGCAGCAGTTCGGCCGCGCGGCCCCAGTACGGCACCAGACGACGGCCGGGCACCGTCCAGGACACGATCACCAGCAGCGCGGTGAACGCGACGAGGCACGCGACCAGCAGCGGGCGCTCATCAGGGGTCAGTGACGTCGCCGACGCCACGGTCAGCAGCAGCGCACCCCAGACGCCGGGCAGCAGCAGCGCGAGGCGCTGCGGCACATTGACCATGCCGCGCCCGTGCAGCAGCAGAAGCAGTGAGAGCACAGAGGCGGTCAGGGTCTCCGGCAGGTTCGGGTCGTCGGCCAGCACCACGAGGCACGCCGCGCAGACGGCGCCCGCCGCCCCGTACAGCGCGGTCATCCAGCCGCCCGCCAGCTCGGTTCGGGCGGTCACCTCGCCACCGGCGTACGGTTCGATGCCCTCCTGCAACTGCTGGGGGTTGGTCGGTAGCGCGGGCATCCGCATCCCCGCCAGCTTGAACGCCAGAGCCGGTACGAAGCCGCCCAGCACCACCGCCAGCGCGGCGAGCACCGTCGCCGCTCCGTCCATCGTCAGATCCGCGGGCCCGGCGAGCGCCCCGCCCAGTGCGACGGCACACCAGAACACCGCCGTCGCCAGGAAGAACGGCACGGACACGGCCGCGAGGGCGAGCCCGAGCACCGCACCGCCCGCCCCGGCGGCCCCCGCGGCCAACAGCCGGGCGCCGAGCACCTCATGCACGTTCGGGCCGCTCAGATCGCCGCCCGGCAACAGCCAGCCGGCCAGCGCCAGATACGGACTCGCCATCGCCCCGAGCACCGCCGCGGCGGCCGCGTCGCCCACCGCGCGACTCGCCGAGGCGGCCCCGGCCAGCAGCAGCGCACCCACCGCGCCCGCTCCGGCGGCGCGGACGCCGACCGGGCCGCCCGGCCGGGCCAGCAGCGCGAGGCCGGTCAGCAGAGTCAGCACGCACAGGGCGCGCAGCAGCCGCCTGCTGGAGTCGGCGGTCCAGCCGTGGAGCCGGTCGCGCACCACACTGGCGATGCCGTCGACCAGGTCGTCCAGGCGTACTTCGGGAAGGGCATCGGTGTGCGGGCGCAGGTACAGCACCTCACCGTCCTTGAGATCGAGGGTCTCCAGGGTTCCCTCGTCGTCCAGGGCCGGTCCGCCCAGCCGTTGCAGCACCCAGCCGCCGTGGTCCAGGCCGTTCTCCTCCAGTCCCTCACCCGCGTAACGCAGCACGGTGGGAAGGAGATCGGCCACCGGCACATCGGCGGGCACCGCAAGGTCGATGGTCTTTTCGGGGGCACGTATGGTGAGGCGGCACAGGCCCGCCACGGAGCTGTCGGTCACGGTGAGGGCTCGCGTTCTCGGGGGACTTGTCGGATGCGACGTGGACGCGCTTGGTGATCGGATGCAGACTACTGATCATCATTCGGACCGTTGTCAACGGACCTCTCGGCAGTCCCTGTTGATCCGGAACCGTCCGGCTTGTGCGCGTGTCGGCGCCACGTGTGCCCGTGCCGGCCCGGTCCACCCGTCACGGCGGGCGGTTCGCCGCCGTTACGCGGCCCGCCGTCGCCGTCGTCGAAGGAGTCTGTTCGTTGAGTGTGGTCCTCTTCCGCCGCCCAGCCCGCCGCCGCGGCCCGGACATGCCCGAAGGAGAGCTGAACCTCCAGGAGCCACCGACCCTGCCGGAGACGGTTCCCGACTCCTCGGCGATCTGGACCTATCTGCCGATGGCCATGATGTCGGTGTCCATGATGCTGATGTTCATGCGTCCGGGCGGCGGCAGCAGCGTCTTCACGTACCTGGCGCTCGGCATGATGGTCACCGCGTCGGCCGCCATGCTCATTGGCCAGGTGATGCGCAAGGGCGGCGAGCGCAAGCAGCGGCTGCGCGGCGAACGCCGCGACTACCTGCGCTATCTCTCGCAGATCCGGCGGCAGGTCCACGAGGCGGTCGGCGACCAGCAGCAGGCCCTCGCCTGGCGGCACCCCGAGCCCAGGGTGCTGCGCACCATGGTCCGCTCCACCCGGCTCTGGGAACGCCGCACCGCCGACGACGACTTCGCCGAGGTACGGATAGCCGTCGGCGACCAGCAGCTCGCGTTGCGCCTCACCCCGACATCCACCAAGCCGGTCGAGGACCTCGAACCGCTCTGCGCCCATGCGCTGCGCCGGTTCATCAAGGCGTACGGAATCGTCCCCGAGCAGCCCACGGGGCTCTATCTGCGTTCCTGGACCCGGATCCTGTTCCGCGGTGACGACAGGGCCGTCCGCGACACCGTTCGCGCGGTCCTGTCCCAACTGGCCTTCTTCCACCCGCCGGAGGAGCTCTGGATCGCCCTGTGCGTCGCCGACGAGCGGCGCACCGAATGGGAATGGGTGAAATGGCTCCCGCACAGCCAGCACGCCCAGGAACAGGACGGCGCGGGACCCTCCCGGATGGTCGCCTCCACCTTCCGCGATCTGGAGGACCTGCTCGGCGCCGAGTTCTCCGAGCGGCCCGCCTTCGACCCCGAGGCCGTACCCGGCCGCGACGAACCCTTCACCGTGATCGTCGTCGACGGCACCACCGTGCCCGCGGGCCACCGCCTGGACGGCCCCGGCCTGCGCAACGCCGTCGTTCTCGACCTGTCCGGCGCCCTCAGCTGGCGTCCCGGGCGCACCACGCTGCGTCTGGACATCCAGCCCGACAGCCTGCACCTCGTCCGTACCGACCGCAGCCGCAAGGAGCAGACCACCCTCCTCGGCCGTCCCGACGCCATGGGCCCCGGCTCCGCCGAAGCGCTGGCCAGGCTGCTCGCCCCGTACCGGATGAGTCTGTCCTCGGACGCCGCCCAGCCGCTGGACACCGACGTCGAACTCACCACCCTGCTCGGCATCCCCGATCTGTACCGGCACGACCCGGCCACCCTCTGGGAACGCTCCACCGGCGCCGCCCGGCTGCGTGTCCCGGTCGCGGTCGGCGCCGACGGGGTGCCGGTGGAGCTGGACATCAAGGAGTCCGCGCAGGGCGGCATGGGCCCGCACGGCATGCTGATCGGCGCCACCGGATCCGGCAAGAGCGAGCTGCTGCGCACCCTGGTACTCGGCCTCGCCCTCACGAACTCTTCCGAAACACTCAACTTCATCCTGGTGGACTTCAAGGGCGGCGCCACCTTCCTCGGCCTCGACGAACTCCCGCACACCTCAGCGGTGATCACCAACCTGGCCGACGAAGTCGCGCTCGTGGAGCGCATGCAGGACGCCCTGCACGGTGAACTCGTCCGCCGCCAGGAGCTTTTGCGCAGCGCCGGCAATCACACCTCCGCGCTGGAGTACGAGAAGGCCCGAGCGGCCGGCGCCGACCTCGCACCGCTCCCCAGCCTCTTCGTCGTCGTCGACGAGTTCAGCGAACTGCTCTCCGCGCACCGCGAGTTCATGGACCTCTTCGTGATGATCGGCCGGCTCGGCCGGTCACTCGGCGTCCATCTGCTGCTCGCCTCCCAGCGCCTGGACGAAGGACGCATGCACCAGCTGGAGAGCCACCTCTCCTACCGGGTGGGGCTGCGGACCTTCTCCGCGATGGAGTCACGCGGTGTCCTCGGTGTCCCCGACGCCTACCAGTTGCCCTCCCAGCCCGGCAGCGGCTTCCTCAAGAGCGGTGTCGACGCGCTGACCCGGTTCCGGGCCGCCTACGTCTCCGGTCCGTACCGCAAGCGGCGCGGCGCCGCCGTCCAGGCCAGGGTCGCCAGTCAGGTGATGCCCTGGACCACCGACTGGGTGGTTCCCCGGGCCCCCGCGCGGACGCCCGATCCCGAACCCGCCGCCTCGGCCGAGGAGTCCGGCAACGGCGACACGCTGCTCTCCGTCGCCCTGGACCGGCTGCGTGCCTCGGGACCGCCCGCCCACCAGGTGTGGCTGCCGCCGCTGGACCTGCCGCCCGCCCTGGACCTGCTGCTGCCGTCCCCCGAGCCCGACCCGGAGCGCGGCCTCACTCCGGCGGGAACACGGGGACCGGGCGCGCTCAAGGTGCCGCTGGGTCTGGTGGACATGCCGTTCGAGCAGCGCCGCGATCCGCTGATGGTGGATCTCTCCGCGTCCGGCGGCCATGTCGCGATCGCGGGTGGCTCGCAGAGCGGCAAGTCGACCGTCGTACGGACCCTGATCAGCGCGCTCGCTCTCACCCACACCCCGCGCGAAGTGCAGTTCTACTGCTTGGACTTCGGCGGTGGCGCACTGTCCGCGCTGTCCCGGCTCCCGCATGTCGGCGGCGTCGCGGGCAGGCTCGACACCGAACGGATCAGCCGTACGGTGGCCGAGGTCACCGGCGTGCTCAACGAGCGCGAGCAGTTCTTCCAGGACAGCGGCATCGACTCGATGGCCTCCTACCGGCGCCGCCGCGCCGCCGGGGAATTCCCCGACGAGCCCCATGGCGATGTCTTCCTGGTCGTCGACGGCTGGTCCACGGTCAAGCAGGACTTCGACTCGCTGATCCCCACCTTCCATCAGATCGCCGCCCGCGGCCTCAACTACGGCGTCCACCTCGTCGTCACCACCGCCCGCTGGATCGAGCTGCCCGCCCAGGTCCGTGACCAGTCCCTGACCCGTCTCGAACTCAAGCTCGGCGACCCGATGGACTCGGTGATCGACATCCGCAAGGCGGCCACCGTGCCCCGCGGCGCCGGGCGCGGCCTCACCACGGACGGCAAGCTCCACTTCCTGACCGCCCTGCCCCGCATCGACGGCAGCGACAGCGCGGACGACCTCGCCGAGGGCGTCGCCGACCTGGTCGACCGGATCGCCGGACACTGGCAAGGGCCGCCGGCACCACCGGTACGGATGCTGCCGCACCGTCTCCCGGCCGCCGGGCTCCCTGAGCCGGAGCGCACCGAGGGGCTGCGCGTCCCGCTCGGCCTGGACGAGGAGACCCTCTCGCCCGTCTGGCACGACTTCGGCCGCACGCCGCACCTGATCGGCGTGGGCGACAGCGAGAGCGGCAAGACCAATCTGCTGCGCCTGCTGGTCCGTGCCGTCACCGCGCGGTACACCGCGGCCGAGGCACGCATCCTGGTGGTCGACTACCGACGCGAACTCGTCGACGCCGTACCCGAGGAGTACCGCCTCGGACACGTCGTCGCGGTCGACTCCCTGCGCGAACTGGTCGGCGGCGCGGCCCGCGCCATCAAGACCAGGCTCCCCGGCCCGGACATCGCCCCGTCCCGGATGCGGCAGTGCGACTGGTGGACCGGCCCGCGGCTGTTCGTCCTGGTCGACGATTACGACATGGTCGGTGGCACCGGCTCGTACGACCACCCGTTCGCCCCGCTCCTGGACCATCTCGCGCTCGGCTACGAGGTCGGTCTGCACGTGGTCGCCGTGCGCTCGGCGACCGGCGCGGGCCGTGGTCTCAACGACCAGTTGCTGCGCCGCCTGGACGAGGTCAACACCCCCGGCATGCTGCTGTCCTGCCCGCCGTCGGAGGGCTATGTGTTCGGCAACGTGAAGCCGCGCAATCTGCCGCCGGGCCGGGCCCAGTACATCGTCCGGCGCAAGGCCGCCCTCGTGCAGACCGCACTGGCGGACGAGCCCGGGGCGCCGCCCGCGGGCTGATCCGGACGAGAGGCCCGAGGGCCCCGGGGTGCCGCACCCCGGGGCCCTCGGCCCTCCGTACGGCCGTCAGTCGCCCGGCGTACCGGTCCCCGCCCCGGCCACCCGACGGCGGGCCGCGGGACGCCAGCCGCGCGAACGGCCGCGGGGCACGATCAGCGCGGCCCAGGCGACCAGCAGCGCGAGGGAGCCACCGGCCACCGTGATCCACACCGCCCTGCGGGTGGCGCCCTCACTGCCGTTCCCCGGCGGCAGCACCACGGAGTCGTCCCGCTCTGCCCGGGTGTGCTCGGCCGGATCCTGTACGGAGGTGACGGCGGCGTACGGGTCCAGGTGCGGCACGTCCGCCGGATAGGCGGTGCGGGTCAGCCGTCGTGCGGTGGCCGCGGCCGATAGCTCCGGGTGCGCCGACCGTACGAGGGCGGCCGTGCCCGCGGCGTAGGCGGCGGCGAACGACGCGCCCGAACCGATGAAGTGCCCTCTTCCGCGCGGCCCGACGCCCACGACCCCGTCGCCGGGGGCGGCGAGATCCGCGCCGAGCGTGGCCGGCGCGTCGTCCGGACGGGCGCCCTGGGAGTCCATGTCGATGACGGAGAGGACCCCGGGCGCCGACGCGGGCCAGTAGTCGCGCGGCGGCTCGGGCTCCCGGCCCGGCGTCGAGCCCATCGGGTCGGGGGTCGCGGCGGCCACGATCAGCGCGTCGTGGGCGGCCGCGTACCGCACGGCCGACGTGAGCGCGGGCGAGCCGGAGGCCAGCGCGGGGGAGACCTGGACGACCTTCGCCCCCACGTCGGTCGCCGCCCGGATCCCGGCGGCGACCGACGCCGCGGTCGCGGTCCCGCGCTCGTTCGTGCCCCGTACCGCGATGATCCGGGACTCCTGGGCGACGCCCGCGACGCGCACGTTCTCGGCGGGGGCCGCCGCGATCAGCCCGGCCACGAACGTGCCGTGGCCGACACAGTCCGTCCCGGCTCCACCGACCGCCGAGACCCGGCCCGCGAGGCTGGGCGCGTCGGCCGAGACCCCGGTGTCCACCACCGCGACCTTCACCCCCGCCCCCTTGCCGAACGCCCAGGTACGGGCGAGCTGGAGGTTCTGCTGCTCCCACGGCACCGCCGTGGCCCGCGCCTTCGACCCACCGGTGCACGGATCACCGTCCTCGAGCCGTGCGGGCATCACCGGCAGCCTGACCTTCTGCCCGTCGGCCGCGGTCGCGGGACCGGCTCCCGGCAGGACCAGAGCCGCGGCGAGGAGCGCCGCGGCCGGAAGGCGACCGGTGCGGCGCCGCAGGCCGCGCCGTCCACGGGGGCCGGGCGTCATTCGGGCACCGCCTGCGGACGCACGACATCCTCCGGGAGCAGCAGCCGCAGATCGTCCAGACCCGGTGCCGCCATGGCGCTCACCCGGCCCGCCTGGCGCGTCATCATGCCTTCCAGAACCTGCCGGGCAAGCCGCGCGTTGCCGAACGAACGGTCCCTGGGCAGCGCGTCGAAGTACTTCCGCATGACGGCACCCGCCCCCGGACCGCACTCGTATCCGGACGCGGTCGCGTGCTGGCGGACGATGGTGACCAGTTCGTCCGAGGAGTAGTCGGCGAACTCCACCCGCCGGGAGAACCGCGAGGAGAGGCCGGGGTTGGACGCCAGGAAGCGTTCCATCTCACCGGTGTAGCCGGCGACGATCACCACCACCTCGTCGCGGTGGTCCTCCATCAGCTTCAGCAGCGTGTCGACCGCCTCACGGCCGAAGTCGCCGCCGCCCGAGGGGCCTTCCGGAGTCAGCGTGTACGCCTCGTCGACGAACAGCACCCCGCCCCTGGCCCGGTCGAACACCTCCCGGGTGAGCTGGGCGGTGTGTCCCACGTACCGGCCGACCAGGTCCGCCCTGGCCACTTCGACGAGCTGACCGCGCGGCAGCACACCGAGCGACTTCAGCAGCTCGCCGTAGAGCCGGGCGACCGTGGTCTTGCCGGTGCCGGGCGGCCCGGTGAAGACCAGGTGGTGGCTGATCCGCGGCGCGGGCAGCCCGGCCGCCTCCCGCTTCTTCGCGGTGGCCAGCAGATTGACCAGATCGGTGACATCACGTTTGACGGCGGCCAGTCCCACCATGCCCCCGAGCCGGGCGAGCGGATCGCTCTCCGTCCCGCCGTCGGCCGACTGCCCGGACACCGCGGCGGCGGCCTCCTCGCCGACGTCCTCGGGCAGCAGCCGGGTGAGGTCCAGTTCATCGGCGTCGGGGAGCGCGGCCAGCCGGTACGCCTGACGGTCCACCATCTCCTCGAACACCTGCCGGGCGGCCCGGCCGTTGCCGAAGCCGGCGTCCCTGGGCATCCGCTCGAAGTGCACGGCGAGCGCGGTGAGTGTCGACTCGTCGAGCTCGTACCGGTGATGGGCACACATGCTCTCGATGATCGCGACCAGTTCGGGGACCGCGTAGTTCTCGAACTCGACCGTACGGGAGAAGCGCGAGGCGAGCCCCGGGTTGGAACCGAGGAAATCACGCATCTCGTCGGCGTATCCGGCGGCCACCACGACCACGTCGTCGCGGTGGTCCTCCATCAGCTTCAGGAGGGTGTCGACGGCCTCACGGCCGAAGTCGGCGCCCGAGCCACGCCCGTCCGACAGCAGGCTGTACGCCTCGTCGATGAACAGCACCCCGCCCAGGGCCCGTTTGAACGTCTCGGTGGTCTTGATGGCGGTCCCGCCGACGATCTGTGCCACCAGGTCCGCGCGCGAGACCTCCACCAAGTGACCGGAGGGCAGCGCACCCAGTTCGGCGAGGATCGCCCCGTACAGCCGTGCCACGGTCGTCTTGCCGGTGCCGGGCGGCCCGGAGAAGACGAGATGGCGGCTCATCGGCGGAGCCGGCAGGCCGAGGCGGGCACGCCGCTGGGCGAGCTGGATCAGATTGACCAGCGTGCGCACCTGGTGCTTGACGTTCTCCAGGCCGATCAGCGCGTCGAGTTCGGCCAGCGGGCCGTCCTCGCGGGCCGTCCCGGCATCGCCCCCCGAGGCGCCCGTCCCGGCCGGGTCGGTGCCCTCGGCCTCGCCGAGCCCCCAGGCGTCCCGCTTGCCGTTGCCCGTACTGGTCAGCTGCTCGACCGCCAGGCGGTCGCCCGCCAGAGCCTGCACCAGACCGCCGCCCTCGTTGTCCCGGGCGGTGCAGTTGACCACCGACACCGCGGCCGTGGTCTCCACCCGGAAGCCGTCCCGGCCCGAGCCGCCTACCTCGCAGGCGGTGAAGGCGCCCCGGCCGCCCTGGGCCAGCAGCACACCGTGTCCCGCCGCTGCGGTGACCCGCAGCCGGGTCGCGGTCAGCTCGCCGCCGTCCTCGACCAGGACACCTGTGTCCGTGGACTCCTGGACGTCGCAGTCCCGGACGGTGACACTGCCGCCCGCCGCCACGGACATGCCGTGCGCGGCACCGCGCACGGCGCCCCCGCCGACGTAGACGCTGCCGTCGTCGGCGACCCGGATCCCGGCGTCACCGGGGCGGTCGATCTCGCAGTCCTCCAGACGGCCGCGGCCGTCCTTGACGACCTCCACGCCGTTCCCCTTCGGCGCGCCGATCCTGGCCCTGCGCACCAGCGGGTTGGCGCCGGACCGTATCCGGACGCCCGTGCCGCCGGCGTCGAGCACTTCGAGGCGGTCCAGCTCGGCGACCGACTCCTCCTCCAGCAGTACGCCCGTCTGCGCGCAGTCCCGGACGGTCAACCCGATGAGCACCGGGGACGCCGAGCCCCGCACATGCAGCGCGGCGTCCTGCGCCGAGTCCAGCCAGCAGTCCTCGAAGGTGCCCCGGGCCCGGTCCGAGACGAGCAGACCGGGGCCCTTCGTACGGGCGGTGCGGCACCGGCGCAGCAGCGGATCGGTACCGCCCGACAGGACGATGCCCGGCCCGCTCGTGCCGGTCACCCGGATGTCCTCCAGCACCGTCCGGGCCGACGAGGAGAGATGGAGGCCGACACCGGTGTCGTGGACCACGGTCCGCAGCACCTGGGTGGTGCTGTGCTCCTCCAGCGCGATGGACGGCTTGTCGGTGGAGGAGATGTCGCACTCCTCGACCGAGCCCTGGCCCTCGCCGTTGGCGAGAACTCCGTTGGCGCGGGCGTCGCGGATGGTGCAGCCCCGCAACGTGATCCGGCCGCGTTCGCCGATCACCACACCCGAGGTGCCCAGGTGTTCCACCGTGCAGGACTCGGCGGAACTCTCCACCGCCGAGGTCACCACCAGCCCCGCGCCGCGCGGATTGCTCACCCGGCAGTCCCGCAGGGCCAAAGAGCCGGCACCGCGGGCCAGCAGGGCGGTCCACGAGGCGCCGGTGATGTCGCAGCCGTCCATCGCGATCTGGCCGCGTGGGGCGTCCACGACCGGCAGCTCCTCGTCCCGGCCGCGCAGCACCAGATCGGTGAGCATCACGGCTTCGGCCTGGAGCACCACGGCGCTGCCGTGCGGCGGGCATATCTCGACGCTGCCGCGGGACTGCTCGGCGACGACGGTGACGGGGACGGTGATGACCAGACTCTCGGCATAGGTGCCGGAACGGACGCTGATCACCGCGCCGTTGCGCGCCCTGGCCAGCGCCTCCCCGATCGTTCGAAAGCCGTCGGGCCGCTCTGGACAGACCGTCAGAACCTGGCGTGACAAGCGGAATCCTCCTCCTTGGGGCCACACCTCGGTCCGGGGAACACAGTGTCGGAGCGGGTGCGGCACCATCATGCCGGAGTGGGCCGCGGGAGCTTCGTCCGGAGCGGGAACGCCGCGTGAACCACCGCCGGTCGGACCCTTCTGGGACCGACCCGACGCGGACGGAACGGGGCGGAAGGCCGATCGGCCCGCCGCCCCGCTCCTTCTGCCGCGACCTCTCGTCCGGATCGTGCCGGACCCGCGTGCCCCGCTCGCCGATCCGGCCTGATCCGAACGAAAGAACCTAGTCGATGGCCTTGATGAGCTCGCCGTCGGCGGTGTCGCCGCTGAGCTCCCAGAGGAAGGTGCCGCCCAGTCCCTGCCGGCTCTTGTAGGCCATCTTGGTGGCGATGGTGGCCGGGGTGTCGTAGCTCCACCAGTCGGTGCCGCAGTGCGCGTACGCCGTACCGGCGATCGTGCCGGTGGCGGGGCAGCTGTTCTTGAGCACCTTGTAGTCCTCGATGCCCGCCTCGTACGTGCCGGGTGCGGCGCCGGTCGCGGTGCCGCCGGGCGCGTCCTGGGTGACCCCGGTCCAGCCGCGGCCGTAGAAGCCGATGCCGAGCAGCAGCTTCGAGGCGGGGACGCCCTGGGACTTCAGCTTGTCGATGGCGGCCTCGCTGTTGAAGCCCTCCTTCGGAATGCCGCTGTAGGAGGTCAGCGGGGAGTGCGGGGCGGTCGGCCCCTTGGCGTCCCAGGCGCCGAAGAAGTCGTACGTCATCGGGTTGTACCAGTCGACGTACTTCGCCGCGCCGCCGTAGTCGACGGCGTCGAGCTTTCCGCCGTCGGAGCCGTCGGCGGAGATCGCCGAGGTGACGAGACGGTCCGCACCGAACTCGGAGCGCAGCGCGGCGAGCAGGTTGCCGTAGGCGTCACGTCCGCTGGTGTCGCAGGTCGGACCGCAGGCGTTGGGGTACTCCCAGTCGATGTCGATGCCGTCGAAGACATCGGCCCAGCGGGGGTCCTCCACCAGGTTGTAGCAGGACTCGGCGAAGGCGGCCGGGTTCTTCGCGGCCTCGCCGAAGCCGCCGGACCAGGTCCAGCCGCCGAACGACCAGATGACCTTGAGGTTCGGATGAAGCTTCTTCAGTTTGCGCAGCTGGTTGAAGTTGCCGCGCAGGTCCTGGTCCCACGTGTCCGCCACACCGTCGACCGACTGGTCGGCCGTGTAGGCCTTCTCGTAGTCGGCGTAGGAGTCACCGATCGCGCACTTGCCGCCGGTCACGTTGCCGAAGGCGTAGTTGATGTGCGTGAGCTTGTCGGCCGAGCCCGAGGTCTCGATGTTCCGGACGTGGTAATTGCGCTGGTAGACACCCCAGTTGGTGAAGTAACCGACCACCTTGTCGCCGGCCGCTGTGGGGGCGGCCCGGTCGGCCGCGGGGGCCGCGGCCCGCGGAGTGGTGGGGGCCGCGCCGGCCGGTGCGCTGCCCGCGGCACCCAGCAGGGCGGCGCCGAGGGCGGCGGTACAGGTGGCTGCGGCGAGCGCCCGGAATCGGGCGCGGGGACGCTGCGGTCCAAACATCTTGTCTCCTCGTGGGGGAGGGAACTCGCGAGTGGGGGGCGTGCTTCCGGCCGTCCGGTCGATTTGGCATGAACGCGGAAGGGCTGGTTGGGGTGGAACCGTAGATGGACTAGACCAGTTGGGTCAATGGTTCGGACCAACCTCGGTGATCGTCCCGCCCGCCGCCGAGTCGCTCCGTCACCCCGTGACGGATATCGTCCGATCGGGCATACTCAAGCCGCCACAGCCGCTGGCCAGCAGCTCTCGTAATCCGAGGGGTGGGCATCGGTTGAGCAGCAGTGCTCTTCCGGGCCCCGCCCGGAAGCCCCCCGGCGGCGCCGCCCACACCCCGCGCGCGCGACCGTCGCAACGCCCGACAGGGAGGAGAGCGCCGTCATGTCCGACCGTGCCCCGCAATTGGTGGAACGCCGTCTGCCCACCGAGGAGTCCCGGCAGCTCGTCGCACTCGTGCGCGACATAGCCCAGCGAGAGATCGCGCCACGGGCGGCCGAGGAGGAGGACGCGGGCCGGTTCCCGCGCGAGGTCTTCACCCTCCTCTCCGAATCCGGACTGCTCGGCCTGCCCTACGACTCGGCCCACGGCGGTGGTGACCAGCCGTACGAGGTCTATCTCCAGGTCCTGGAGGAGCTCGCGACCGCCCGGCTCACCGTCGGTCTCGGCGTCAGCGTCCACTCCCTCGCCTGCCACGCCCTCGCCGGATACGGCACCAAGGAGCAGCAGGCCGAACACCTCCCGGCGATGCTCGGAGGGGGTCTACTGGGTGCCTACTGCCTCTCCGAACCCGCCTCCGGCTCCGACGCCGCCTCGCTCCGCACGAAGGCCGTACGGGACGGCGACGACTGGGTCCTCACCGGCACCAAGGCGTGGATCACCCACGGCGGCATCGCCGACTTCTACACGGTGCTCGCCCGCACCGGGGCCGAAGGCCCCCGGGGCATCACCGCCTTCCTGGTCCCGGGCGACGCCGAGGGGCTGAACGCGGCCGCTCCCGAGAAGAAGATGGGCATGAAGGGCTCGCCCACCGCCCAGCTGAACTTCGACGGCGTACGGGTCGCCGACGCGCGCCGGATCGGCGAGGAGGGCCAGGGCTTCGCGATCGCCCTGTCCGCGCTCGACTCCGGCCGCCTGGGCATCGCCGCCTGCGCGATCGGAGTCGCCCAGGCGGCCCTGGGCGAGGCCGTCGCCTATGCCACCGGACGGCAGCAGTTCGGCCGTCCCATCGCGGACTTCCAAGGCCTGCGCTTCATGCTCGCCGACATGGCCACGCAGATCGAGGCGGGCCGTGCGTTGTATCTGGAGGCGGCCCGGCTGCGCGACGGGGGAAAGCCCTTCTCGCGCCAGGCGGCCATGGCCAAGCTGTTCTGCACGGACGCGGCCATGCGGGTCACCGTCGATGCCGTCCAGGTGCTCGGCGGATACGGCTACACCCTCGACTTCCCCGTCGAGCGGCTGATGCGCGAGGCCAAGGTGCTGCAGATCGTCGAGGGCACCAATCAGATCCAGCGGATGGTCATCGCGCGCCACCTCGCGGGTCCTGAGACACGCTGATCCGCAGCGGCCGCTCCGACCACACGGGCGTCGTCATGATCCGGTTCCACTCCTGGTCGTGGCGGCCCGGCAGGGTCCGGCCGGAGCCCTCCCAATGACGGAGCAGGGCCCGGTAGATGGGCGGATCGGTGGAGTGCGGCACCGTTCGCGGCGTCGGCCGGGGAGGCGCGGGCTGCGGCACCGGCTGTGAACCGGGCTGCGGAACCGATTCTTCGGCGGTGGGATCGGCGAGACGGCGACGACCGGGACCGGCCGTTGAATGCAGCAGGGTCATGCCTGGCCAACGGCGCCGGGCGGGCCCTGGTCACTGCCCGGCCGATTCGCGAGCCCGTTCGCCCGGGTCCCCGGGCGGCGGAGTCTTCGGCAGCGGGCACCACGCCGGTCGGGCCGTCGTGGTGCGGCACAGCTGTGTCGTGCGGGCCCGGAGGGATCCGGGCGGTCCCGCGCGGACGCGGGGGCGGTCTCAGGCGGCTTCGCGCCGTATCCGCAACGGCCGCGACCCGGGGCCGCCGGCGTGCGAGAACGGCTGCATCCGCCAGTCGAACCCCTGAGGAAGCGTCAACAGCAGCCCCGTCTCCTGCTCCTGGAGGTCGAGCGACTCGTCGGCGGGCCGGGCGTGCGACGCCGCGCGGCCCGTACCGTCGCAGACCGTCAGGACGAACGGGTTCCACGGGGTCGGGCACAGCGCGTGCTCCGGCAGTACGTCCTCGTCCGCCAGCAGCGCGATCGGCTGCGCGCAGTCCGGGCAGATCACTCGGTACATCTCGAGCGTGTCGTACGCGTCGGGAGCGATGTCCTCGACCGGATCAGCGGGATCCGGCTCGGTACGGCGGGTGAGCTTCAGGCTCTGCATGGGAAATTCCCCCCTCGGGTGGGCCGACAAGGCGCCACGGCCTCGACCACAGCAAGCACTTCCCGTCGCGCCTCGGCCGTAACCGCCAGTGGGGTGGCTACCGCCCCGTAAACCTGTGGCATTCGTCACACGCTCGCCTCGGGTGCCCTTCCGGGTCCCTCGCCGCTGTGCCTGGAGGCGCCCGGGGCAATAGATTGATCCACATGGAGGAGCTGGACCGACAGATCGTGGAGTTGCTCGTCAAGGACGGGCGGATGAGCTACACCGACCTGGGCAAGGCCACGGGCCTGTCCACCTCGGCCGTTCATCAGCGTGTCCGCAGGCTGGAACAGCGCGGGGTGATCCGGGGCTATGCCGCGGTCGTCGACCCCGAGGCCGTCGGCCTGCCGCTCACCGCCTTCATCTCGGTGAAACCCTTCGACCCGAGCGCGCCGGACGACATCGCGGACCGGCTCGCGGGCGTACCGGAGCTGGAGGCGTGCCACAGCGTCGCGGGTGACGAGAACTACATCCTCAAGGTGCGGGTCGCGACGCCGCTGGAGCTGGAGCACCTGCTCACCCGGATCCGTTCGCTGGCCGGCGTGTCCACCCGGACCACCGTCGTCCTCTCCACGCCGTACGAGGCCCGGCCCCCGCAGATCTGAGGGGGCCGCGCAGCGGGCGGGTCCGGGCAGGCGCGAGACTGGTCCCATGACCGAGAGCACCGCCCCCCAGAGCGAACACCGCACCGTGCTGCTGCGCGGTGGAGACGTCCACAGCCCCGCCGATCCGTTCGCCACCGCCATGGTCGTCGAACGCGGCCATGTCGCCTGGGTGGGCTCGGAAGGAGCCGCCGACGCCTTCGCGAGCGGCGTCGACGAGGTGATCGACCTCGAAGGCGCGCTGGTCACCCCCGCGTTCACCGACGCCCACGTCCACACCACATCGACCGGACTGGCCCTCACCGGCCTCGACCTCTCCGGTGCCCGGACCCTCGGCGAATCGCTCGGCCTGCTGCGCGCGTACGTGGCGGCGCACCCGGCGGACCGGGTCGTCCTCGGCCATGGCTGGGACGCCACGCGATGGCCGGAGCAGCGCCCGCCGTCGCGCGCCGAACTCGACGCCGCCGCCGGCGGACGGCCGGTCTACCTGCCCCGTGTCGATGTGCACTCCGCGGTGGTCACCACCGCCCTGCTCGATCTGGTCCCCGGGGTCACCGCACTGACCGGGTACCACCCCGACGCCCCGCTGACCGGCGCCGCCCACCACGCGGTGCGCTCCGCGGCCCACGGCGCCGTCTCGCCGCAGCAGCGCGCCGACGCCCAGCGCGCCGCCCTGCGCCACGCCGCGTCGCTCGGCATCGGCACCGTCCACGAGTGCGGCGGCCCCGACATCTCCGACGAGGAGGACTTCGTCGCGCTGCTGAAGCTCGCCGCCGCGGAGAACGGACCGCGGGTCTTCGGCTACTGGGCCGAGCGGGTCGCCGACGAGAAGGACGCGCGTCGCATCCGGGAACTCGGCGCGATCGGCGCGGCCGGGGACCTCTTCGTCGACGGCTCCCTCGGCTCGCACACCGCCTGCCTGCACGAGCCGTACGCCGACGGTCCGGCCGGACATACGGGTACCGCCCACCTGGACGCGGCAGGGATCGCCGCCCACGTCACCGCCTGCACCGAGGCCGGGCTGCAGGCCGGCTTCCACGCCATCGGCGACGCGGCGGTCACCGCCGTGGTGGAGGGCGTCCGAGCCGCCTCCGAGACGCTGGGCCTGGCCCGGATCCGGGCCGCCCGGCACCGCGTCGAGCACGCCGAGATGCTCACGCCCGAGACCGTGGCCGCCTTCGCGGAACTGGGCCTGACCGCCTCCGTGCAGCCCGCCTTCGACGCGGCCTGGGGCGGCGAGGAGGGCATGTACGTCCAGCGGCTCGGGGCCGAACGGGCCAGGACCCTCAACCCGTACGCGGCGCTCCTGCGGGCCGGTGTGCCGCTGGCCTTCGGCTCGGACAGCCCGGTGACCCCGCTGGACCCGTGGGGGACCGTGCGGGCCGCCGCCTTCCACCGCACGCCCGAGCACCGGATCTCCGTGCGGGCCGGCTTCACCGCCCACACCAGGGGCGGTTGGCGGGCCGTCGGCCGCGACGACGCGGGGACCCTGGTGCCCGGCGCCCCGGCCGACTACGCGATCTGGCGCACCTCCGACCTGGTGGTTCAGGCACCGGACGACCGGGTGGCCCGCTGGTCGACCGACCCGAGGTCGGGAACGCCCGGACTGCCGGATCTCACCCCGGGCGCGGAGCTCCCGGTCTGCCTTCGCACCGTGGTCTTCGGACAAACGGTCTTCGTACGGCCGAACGAGTGACGTCCGGACATTTCGTACCGCCGATCGAAGAAGCCCCTGTTCCGCCGCGACCTGCGGATCTTCGCTACTGACCAGGCAAGTTCCATAAACATTGCAGGTCAGGAGGCTATTGACAGAACGCGCCCACCGGCCGGTAGGTTCGGCCGAGTCCACCACAGGACGTCCGACCGGTTAAACCTCCACGCAGTCGTCGAACGCCGCTGGGTCATGGGGTGGTGTGCCGCACCGGCGCACCACCACTGACAGCCAGGTTCAGCGCCCGCGCCTCGGGGGCGAGGGAAGGTTTCAGCCGGACGGTAGGTGCGACCCGGGTGGGGCCCGGACGTTCAGTAGACAACGGCTCTAGGTCGATCCGCAGCCAGCGGGTCCCAGGTCGGCCCGAAGGGCGCTGGGCCCCCATCCGTAGTTCCCGTCGTTCCCCCCAGGGAGTCTGTCCGCACTTCCCTCCATCTGTCCGCGGCGGTGCCCGTTCCCGGCCGACCGTGTCGGCAACGGGCCCCCGCGCGCTGGATATGGTGTGCACCTGCGTACGGACTTAAGGGGCAGTAAGTGAACGACGGCGGTCAGAGGCGATACGGCCCGCTGGGCAGAACCTTGGTGATCATTCCGACCTACAACGAGGCCGAGAACATCAAGCCGATCGTCAGCCGGGTGCGCGCCGCTGTGCCGGAAGCCGACATCCTGGTCGCCGACGACAACAGCCCCGACGGCACGGGCAAGATCGCCGACGAGCTCGCCTCCGCGGACAGTCAGGTCCAGGTGCTGCATCGCAAGGGCAAGGAAGGGCTGGGCGCGGCCTACCTCGCGGGGTTCGACTGGGGCATCGAGCACGGTTACGGCGTGCTCGTGGAGATGGACGCCGACGGCTCCCACCAGCCCGAGGAACTGCCCCGGCTGCTCACCGCGCTCAAGGGCGCGGACCTGGTGCTGGGCTCCCGCTGGGTGCCGGGCGGACGCGTGGTCAACTGGCCCAAGTCCCGCGAAATGATCTCCCGTGGCGGCAGCACGTACTCCCGGCTCCTCCTCGGCCTGCAGACCAGGGACGTCACCGGTGGGTACCGGGCCTTCCGCGCCGAGACCCTGCAGGGAATCGGTCTCGACCGGGTCGCCTCGCAGGGCTACTGCTTCCAGGTCGACCTGGCCCGCCGTGCCATCGATGCCGGATATCACGTCGTCGAGGTTCCGATCACCTTCGTCGACCGTGAGGTCGGCGACTCGAAGATGAGCCGCGACATCCTGGTCGAGGCGCTCTGGCGGGTCACCTCGTGGGGGGTCGCCTCCCGTACGAACCGGGTCCTCGGCCGCAAGGCGACCTGATCCGGCGGGGGCGGCGGGCTCCGGTCCGCCGCTCGTGATCACCCCCATACGCCGCTCGGACGCGGGTACGGGCACACTGGGGACCATGACGACCGGCAGCACACCGCCCCCGACCGCCCCGAGGCGCTCTCGCGCCCGCACCTTCATCCCCCTCGCCATCGCCGCCTGGGCGGTGCTGGAGATCTGGCTGCTCACCGTCGTGGCCGACGCGGCGGGCGGTTTCACCGTGCTGCTGCTTCTGGTCGCGGGGATCGTGCTCGGGGCTGCGGTGATGAAGCGGGCCGGCCGCCGGGCCTTCCGCAATCTCACCGAGACGCTCCAGCGGATGCCGGGGCAGCCCGGGGCCGCCGCTCCGCAGACCGGGCCCCAGGGAAGCAGGGGCAATGGCTTCCTGATGCTCGGCGGGCTGCTGCTGATGATCCCGGGGCTGATCTCCGACGTCGCGGGGCTCCTGCTGCTGGTGCCGCCGGTCCGTTCGGCGCTGGGCCGGTACGCGGAGCGGTCGCTGGAACGCCGGATGCGTGCGGCGACCCCCGGCAGCCTCTCCGACGCCTTCCAGCAGGCCAGGATTCACCGGCCGGACGGAAAGGTCGTGCAGGGTGAGGTCATCCGTCAGGACGGTGCACAGCCGGGTTCCCGTCCCGACGAGGGCCCCCGGCCGCCGCTGACCCCCTGAGGACCACCCGCGACACGACAGAGCCGCGGGCTGCGACACACACTCGGTGTGTCACAGCCCGCGGCCCTCTCGCGCTGCGATGCCCTGCGGTCAGGCAGACTTCCTGCTGTCCCGCGGATGCACGGCGATGTTCATGGCTCCGGAGCGCAGAACCGCCAGCCTCTCGGCCAGCACCTCCTCCAGCTCCTCGCGTGTGCGCCGCTCCATGAGCATGTCCCAGTGCGTACGCGCAGGCTTGCCCTTCTTCTCCTCGGGGCCATCCCCGTCCACCAGGAGTGCCATGGCGCCGCACGCCTTGCACTCCCACTCCGGCGGAATTTCCGCCTCTACCGAGAACGGCATCTCAAATCGATGTCCGTTCTGGCATGCGTACTCCACCGCCTGGCGCGGGGCCAGATCGATGCCGCGGTCCGTCTCGTAGCTGGTAACCACGAGTCGCGTGCCGCGGAGAGCTCGCTCACTCATGAATCGTGCCTCCCGGGCTTGTCGCCCACAGGACAGGTGTCGCTGTCGTCGTCATCCGGTCAACGTCCGGTCGGCGGTAAAGATTCCCGTTGCCGGTCATGCGTCGCCCGTCGTGCCGCTGCTTATTCAGGTTTCCCAGGGTTCAAGTACCCGCCGATGCCCGGTTTGTCACATCTGGCAGAAGTTGTCACCCAACGGTTCGGCTTCTCCCACTCGCAGTAACGGTCCTCCGGGCAGGCCAAAGGCGTACACTACCGGCCTTTCACTTCAACGTCTAAATCCGTTCCGGAACGGGATTGCCCGCAGCCGCCACGGCCTGCCGGACAGGCACCCTCGCGAGCAGTACGGAACCGATCACGAAGAAGATCACCAACGAGATGATCGCATCCCGGTAGCTCCCGGTCAGCTGATACGCGAGACCGAACACCAGCGGTCCCAGCCAGCTCAGTCCGCGGTCGCTCATCTCGTACGCGGAGAAGTACTCGGCCTCCTTGCCGCGCGGGACCAGATGGGAGAACAGCGAGCGCGACAGCGCCTGGCTGCCGCCGAGCACCAGACCGATCGCCGAGGCCAGCACGTAGAAGAAGACCGGTGCGTCGGCGGGCAGGAAGTAGCCGGCCACGAGAATCAGCGTCCAGACGGCGAGCGAGCCGAGGATCGTGCTCTTCGCGCCGTACACCCGGGCCAGCCGGCCCATCGCCAGCGCTCCGGCCACCGCCAGCACCTGCACCAGCAGTACGGCTGTGATCAGCGTCGTCTGGTCGAGCCCCAGTTCCTCGGAGCCGTACACCGAGGCTTGGGAGATCACCGTCTGCACACCGTCGTTGTAGACGAGATACGCCAGCAGGAACGAGAGTGTCAGCGGATGGCGGCGCATGTCGCGCAGGGTGGCCAGCAGCTGCCGCCACCCCGAACCGACCGCCCCCTCGCCGCCCGGCGTCACCCGCCGGTCGCGCAGTCGGCGCAGCGGCACGACGGTGAAGGCGCCCCACCACACGCCGGCCGACGCGAGACAGATCCGCACCGCGTCGGACTCGGAGAGGCCGAAGGAGTCGTGGCCCGTGTACAGGACCAGATTCAGGACGAGGACGAAGGCGCCCGAGGTGTACCCGAAGGCCCAGCCGCGGGAGGAGACCGCGTCCCGTTCGTCGGGCTCGGCGATCTGCGGCAGATAGGCGTTGTAGAGCACCATCGACACGGAGATCGAGGCGTTCGCCACGATCAGCAGGAACGCGCCCAGCAGATAGCGGTGACCGTCCAGGAAGAACATGCCGGTGGTCGCGGCGGCGCCCACGTAGGCGGCGGCCGCGAGCAGCGGCTTCTTCCGCCCCGTCCGGTCCGCGGCGGCACCCACGACCGGCATCACGATCACCGCGACGACGACGGACACGGAGACCGCGTAGGCGAAGAGCGATCCGGCGCGCACGGGTATGCCGAGCGGATGGACGAAACCGTCGGCGTCGGCGGCCGCCTTGGCGACCGACGTCAGATAGGGGCCGAGGAACACCGTCAGCACGCTCGTCGAGTAGACGGAGCAGGCGAAGTCGTAGAAATACCAGCCGCGCTGCTCGCGTCTGCGGCTCGCGGCGTCGGCGGAACCCGTCGTGAGTCCCGTCGGCTCGGCGGTGTCGGCGCTCAAGGCGCACCCCCTCGTCTCTCCCCGTGGAGACCCCGCACGGCCGGCGTCAGGCCCAGGCCCCCCGCTCGCTCAGCACCGTGCGCAGCGTCTCGATGTGATCGGTCATGATGCCATCCACACCGAGGTCGAGGAGCGCTGCCATCCGCTCCGGTTCGTTCACCGTCCAGACGTGCACCTGGAGTCCGCGTGCGTGCGCCTCGCGCACGAAGCGCCGGTCGACCACCCTGATGCCGTTCTGGCTCTCCGGCACCTGCACGCACACCGCGCCGGAGCGCACGGCCGCCGGGATGCCGTACGAGCGCAGCCGCAGGCCGAGCACGCCGCGCACGCCGTAGGAGGTGGCCAGCCGGGGCCCGCCGAGGCGGTGCGCCCTGGCCACCCGGGCCTCCGAGAACGAGCCGACGCACACCCGGTCCCAGGCATCCGTCCGGTGGATCAGACCGATCAGCGGGACCAGGGCGGACTCGGCCTTGATGTCGACGTTCCAGCGGGCCTCGGGGAACGTCTCCAGCAGCTCCTCGAACAGCGGCAGCGGCTCCCGGCCGGCGACCCTGGCCCGCCGCACCTCGCTCCACGGCAGCTCGGCCATCCGGCCCCGGGCGTCCGTCACCCGGTCCAGAGTGCTGTCGTGGAAGGCGACCAGGCGGCCGTCCGCCGTGGTGTGCACATCGGTCTCGAAGTAGCGGTACCCGGCGTCGGCGGCCCGGCGGAACGCGGCCGTCGTGTTCTCGATCCCGCCCGCCGCACCGCCGCGGTGCGCGAAGGGGATCGTCGCGGGATGGTCCAGGTAGGGGTGGCGTACGGAGGTCACTTCGGCAGTATGACTCGATCCGGTGTCCGGGCGGTGACGGCGGCGTCGCCGCCGTCCGGCCCGCAGCCGTCGGTGGCGCTCTCGCCGGACGCGGCGGCCGGCTCCACGGCCGGCTTTCCGCCGATGGCGAAGAAACGCAGGAAGAACTGGGCGAGCGGGCCGATGGTCAGGGCGTACAGCACCGTGCCCGCGCCGAGGGAGCCGCCGAGCACGAAGCCGGTGACCACGACCGCCACCTCGATCAGGGTGCGGACGAGCCGGATGGAGCGGCCGGTACGCAGATGCAGGCCGGTCATGAGCCCGTCGCGCGGTCCCGGGCCGAAGCGCGCGGCGATGTACAGCCCCGTCGCGACACCGTTGACCGCGATGCCCGCGACCATCACGGCGATCCGTGCGGCGAGGCCGTGCACATCCGGTACGAGCGCGAGGGTGCCGTCCATGGCGATGCCCACGGCGAAGACGTTGGAGACGGTGCCGAGGCCGGGGCGCTGCCTGATCGGTATCCACAGCAGCAGAACGACGGCGCCGACGATGATCGATACGACCCCGATGGACACCCCGGTGCGCTCCGCGAGCCCCTGATGCAGCACCCCCCAGGGTTCGAGACCGAGGCCGGCGCGGACCAGGAGCGCCGAACTCGCCCCGTACAGCGCGAGGCCGACGTACAGCTGGATGAGCCTGCGTGTGACGTGCGCCCCGCGAGGGACGGGCGTGATGGACAAGAGGTGCCCCCCTGATGTGGTGGTAGTGGACCGGCGCATGTCACTCTGTGGCAGGGGATTGGCTGCCAACTATGGCCAATCCGAGGAAGGTGGACTGATTTTCATGGCGCAGTGGACTTCGGCGGTCGGCGCGGCACAGCTCGCCCGGCAGCTCCAGGCCCAACAGTCCCGGTCCGCCGTACCGGGTGCTCGCCGGCCGCCCGCGTATCGCGCGCTGGCCGACGGGGTGCGTCTGCTCGTCCTCGAAGGCCGGGTGCCGGTCGCCGCCCGGCTCCCCGCCGAGCGCGAACTGGCGCTCGCGCTGTCCGTCAGCCGCACGACCGTCGCCGCGGCGTACGAGGCGCTGCGGACCGAAGGGTTCCTGGAATCCCGCCGGGGGGCCGGCAGCTGGACCGCCGTGCCCGCGGGCAACCCGCTGCCCGCACGCGGCCTCGAACCGCTTCCCCCGGAGTCGCTCGGTTCGATGATCGATCTGGGCTGCGCCTCGCTGCCCGCCCCCGAACCGTGGCTGACCCGGGCGGTCCAGGGAGCCCTGGGGGAGCTCGCACCGTACGCCCACACCCACGGCGACTACCCGGCAGGTCTGCCCGCGCTGCGGCAGATGATCGCCGACCGCTACACCGGCCGCGGCATCCCGACCATGCCCGAACAGATCATGGTCACCACCGGTGCGATGGGCGCGATCGACGCGATCTGTCACCTCTTCGCGGGCCGCGGCGAGCGGATCGCGGTGGAGTCCCCCAGCTACGCCAACATCCTGCAGCTGATGCGGGAGGCGGGTGCCCGGCTGGTGCCGGTGGCGATGGAGGAGGGGCTCGGCGGCTGGGACATGAACCGGTGGCGGCAGGTCCTGCGTGACGCGGCGCCGCGGCTGGCCTATGTCGTCGCCGACTTCCACAACCCCACCGGTGCGCTGGCCGACGAGGACCGGCGGCGCGATCTGGTGGAGGCCGCCCGTTCCGCCGGTACGGTCCTGGTCGTCGACGAGACCATGAACGAGCTGTATCTCGACCCCGACGTGCAGATGCCGCGCCGGGTCTGCGCCTTCGATCCGGCGGGCTCCACCGTGCTCACCGTCGGATCGGCGAGCAAGGCCTTCTGGGCCGGCATGCGGATCGGCTGGGTGCGCGCGGCCCCCGATGTGATCCGCAGCCTGGTGGCCGCCCGCGCCTACGCCGACATGGGGACGCCCGTCCTGGAGCAGCTCGCCGTCAACTGGCTGATGCGCACCGGAGGCTGGGAGGAGGCCGTGCAGGTCCGCCGTGAACAGGCGCGGGACAACCGGGACTCGCTCGTCGCCGCCCTCCGCCGGGAGCTGCCGGACTGGGAGTTCTCCGTTCCGCGCGGCGGGCTGACGCTCTGGGTGCGCACGGGCGGACTCTCCGGTTCCCGTCTCGCGGTGGCGGGGGAGCGGGTAGGCGTACGCGTGCCCTCCGGACCCCGGTTCGGTGTCGACGGCGCCTTCGAGGGGTATGTGCGGCTGCCGTTCACGGTCGGCGGGCCGGTCGCGGACGAGGCGGCGGCGCGGCTCGCGGCGGCGGCGCGGCTGGTGGGTTCGGGGGCGGGCGCGGGGGTGGAGGCGCCGAGGACGTTCGTCGCCTGACCGGCGGGGGCGCGGGGGTGACGGGCCGGGTCGGCCGTACACCCCCGCGCCCGCCCCGTTCAGTCGCCGACCTTCACGCACTCGACGGCGACGGCCGCGGTCGGGGGGTGCGGCATCGCCGGGTCCGGGACGCTCACGACCGGCACGGGCTCTTCGGCGGCCTCGACCGCGACGGCCGCCCCGTCCGGCGCCTGCCGCCCGGGAAGCAGGCCGAGGACCGCCTGCCGCTGCGCCTCACTGGTCGCCTCGTCGTACGGGTCGGGGGTGGCCGGAACCTGGAGCCGCAGCACGGGACCGGTGCCGAGCCGTGCGTACCCCCGGCCGGGCGGGACGTCCGGCGTCGGGGTGGTGTGCGGCTCCACGCCGAGCACCGACTCGACCTGGTCGCGGGAGCAGTGGCCGAGGACGACCCGGGCCCGGGTATGGGTCCGTACGGTCTCGCCGAGGGCGTCCAGGCTGTCGAACTGGTCGGTCATGACCACGGTGACGTTGGCCGCCCTGCCGTGCCGCAGCGGCACCTGGAGCAGTTCCTGGGGGTCCGGTCTGCCGTCGGCCGCCGCCAGATGGCCGAGGACGCCGGGCCGGTCCAGCAGGATCCAGAGCGGGCGTCTGATGTCGTCGGGGGCGGGGTGGCCGGACTGCCGTGCCCGGTTCGCGGCGATCAGTCGCCGCTCCGTCTCGTGGGCCGCCCACTCCAGGGTCGCCAGTGCGCCGGCCAGCCCGCACTCCACGGCCAGCACGCCGTCGCGTCCGGTCAGGCAGGCGTACTCGCCGGTCCCGCTGCCTTCGATGATCAGGATGTCGCCGTGCTGGAGGGCCTGCAGGGCGATGGCGCGCATCAGTGTGGTGGTGCCGCTGCCGGGCTGCCCCACGGCCAGCAGATGCGGCTCGGTGGAGCGGGCCCCCGTCCGCCAGACGACCGGTGGCGCGTCGCGGGTCGTGTCGCCGTCGTGCACGGGAACGGTGCGCTGCACCGCGTCGCCGTCCGTGAACCCCAGCACGGTCTCACCGGGTGCGGTGACGAAGCGCTGGGCCCCGATCGAGGTGGGCAGGGCGTCGAGCACGGTCATGACGAGTTGATTGCCCTCCTCGTTCCAGGCGAAGTGGTACTCCCGGCCGCGGCCCGACTTCGCGTGCAGCAGCCGCTCGATCCTGCCGCGGGAGGCGGCCTCGCTGTCGGTGAAGTAGGCGGGGTACGTCACCCGGAGACGCGTCAGGCGCCCGTCGCCGTCGAACTCGTATTCGCTGAAGGCCTTGTCCCAGTCACCGCCGTGGGAGAACAGCGGGCTCGGGTCCTCGGCCACGGAGAAGTACGGCACGAGTGCTTCGTACAGCGACCGGAGCCGCCCGGTCTCGGCCTCGCCGGGACCGGTCTTCACAGGGGTGCGCTCCCGCCCCTTCCACGCGGCGGCACCCATCACCGCGACCAGGGTGATCACGGACCCGTACGGGATCGTCGCGACGACGAGCAGGCAGGCCGCGACGGAGAACAGCGCCGGGCCACGCTTGTCCTTGGGCGTCGCGGCCCACTTCTGCCGTCCGGCACCGGCGAGCAGCCGCAGACCACGAGTGATCGTGATCAGCGGATGGAGGACGTCGGTGGCGTTGTCGGTGGCCGTGCGCGCGTACTCGCGACTGCGAGCGATCGGGGCGCTGCCGCTGCTCAGAATGCGGGGGAGTGGTCGCCGGGCCACGTCGGTCTCCTGAAGGGGTGGGAGCGGTCGCGGGGGGTCAGAACTTGATCCCGCCCAGGAGGCCGGCGAGACTCGCGCCGCCCGCCGTGATGCTCGGGGCGATGGCGGTGCCCGCCAGGTAGAAGCCGAACAGGGCAGTGACGAGGGCGTGCGACGCCTTGAGGCCGTCCTTCCTGAAGAACAGGAAGACGATGATGCCGAGGATGACTACGCCTGACATGGACAGGATCATGAGAAGTTCTCCTGGTTGGGGGGACAGTCACCATGAGTCCTTCCAGGTTCACCAGAAGTATCTATACGATAAAAGCCGCATTCGAGTGAAAAGTCTGTATTTTCACTGGATTGGCCGACAAGGGTTGTCGTCGGGGTGCCGGGGTGACGGAACATGCGGAGCCGCGTGTTCCGCCGCCGTCGCGGGATGTGATCCTCTGCCTCGGGCGGGCCGGGCCATGTGCGCGGCCGGGCAGTACCCTGTCGGTTCACTCGTACGGCCCCCACGGCGTACGGCCCGGCAGGTCAACAGTGGTGAAACCGGATAATGGAAGGCGGTCCGTCCGATGAGTGAAACCCCCGATCCCGAGGTGGTCGAGCTGGCGACGAAGGTCTTCGACCTGGCCCGCCGGGGGGAGACGGACACACTCGCCGCGTATGTCGACGCCGGAGTCCCCGCGAACCTGACCAACGACCGCGGCGACTCGCTGGTGATGCTGGCCGCCTATCACGGTCACGCCGCCGCGGTCACCGCCCTCGTCGCCCGCGGCGCCGACCCGGACCGGGCCAACGACCGGGGGCAGACGCCGCTCGCCGGAGCCGTCTTCAAGGGCGAGGGTGCGGTGATCGAGGCGCTGCTCGCCGCAGGGGCCGACCCGGCGTCCGGAACACCCTCCGCGCTGGACACCGCGCGCATGTTCGGCAAGGCCGACCTGCTGGAACTCTTCGGCGCCCGCTGACCGGGTACGCCGTAAATGTGGTCGCGGTGGCGAAATGGCTGGGTCATCATGACGTCTCGGGCCCGGTTCGGGCCACGGACGAGAGGCAGAGGAAGATGGTCTACACCAAGCAGAAGACGGCGGTCGGCCGATCATGTTGCTGCGCGGCGTAGTGCCCCACCCGGCACTTGGAACTGCACAGTCCCGGTTGCGTCGACAGCTTGATGTGAGGCTTTTTCCATGTTTGATCCGTTCATAGCGCCGAGCGGCACCCTGCTCGGCCTGCTGCAGAGGGGCCGTGGCGACGGCACGCTCCACGCACTCGCCGCACCACGCCCCGAGGCCCTGGCGGCTCTCAACCACTGCGTCCTGAGCGATCCGCGCCACGACTGGCAGGTGGAGAACCGCTCGCTCTACTACGCACGCCTGTATCTCGACCTCGACGGCGGCATCGAGGAGATCGAGCGCCACCTGTGCGATCCCGACGACCACCTCGACACCGACGACTCCCGCACGGGGCTGGCCCTCGCCGTGCTCGGCCACCTCGCCTCGTACGGACGGGACGACGCGCTGGCCCTGCTGCGGCGGTACGCCGCCACCGGGACCAACTGGGCCTGGGCCCTGGACGAGCTCGCCCTGCGCGACGACGACGCGGGGCTGCGCGCCCTCGCCGTACCCGTGCTCGGCCGGTTCCCGGACACCGAGGACGGCGCCGCCGAGCTGGCTGCGGCCGTACGGGACGCCTTCGAGCCCCGCCCCTGGCGGCTCTGGGCCGACGACCCGCGCGAAGCGGTCGGGGCCAGGATCAGGGCTGCCTCGGAACAGGGCTCCTTCGACCGCTGGCAGCGGCAGATGCGGCCCGGCGGCCCCCGTCCCGGCTGGAGCGTCCAGGCCGTCTTCGACTGGGCCCAGCAGGGAATCGAACGCGGCAGTGTCCTCCATGTCCCGGCCGCGCGCTGCCTCGCCGCCGTCGCCGGTCCCGAGGACCGGTCCGCGATCGTCGAGGCCGCCCGCAGCGGCCCCGACGGCGCCCGCTGCGCCGCGCTGCACTACCTTGCCGAGGCCAGGGATCCCGCTGTGCTCGACCTGATCGAGGCCGCCGCGGTCAGCGTCTCGCGCACCGTCGCCGACGCGGCGGTCGCCGCCTTCGAGCGGATGTGCGGTGACGCGGCGGTGGACCGAGCCAGGCGCTGGGCCAGGCGGCCCGACGCGCTCGGTGCCTCCGCGGCCGGTGTGCTCGCCTGCCGGGGCGGGGCCCAGGACGCCCCACTGGTCCTCGGCGCACTCCGCGAGGCCGTGAGGGGCGAGGGGCCGGACGCCCCACGCCTGTGGACCCTCGTCGACGGAACGGGCCGACTGGGCATCGCCTGTGCCGCCCCCGTGCTGCGCCATGTCTACCGGGAGACGTCCTCCTCGCATCTGCGCGGACGGGCGGCCCGCGCACTGGCCGCGACCGACCCCTCCTTCGCCACCGGCTTCGCCGTCGAATGCCTGTGGGACTGCGAGGAGACCACCCGTGAGGTCGCCGCACTCCATGCGGAGACCGGCGACATCAGGGTCGCCGAGCGACTGCGCCGGCTGGCTGCCGACCCGGCCGAGGAGGCAGAGGTGCAGACGGCGGTACGCAGCAGGATCGGGCCCGACACCCCGGCGGTCTGACCCGGGTACGCACAGCGGCGCGCGTCGGGGGCGCGCGGTGCGAAGGGGCGAGCGCTGCCCCGGACACGGAAGGGGCGAGCGCTGCCCCGGACACGGGAGAGGCGTTCGCCGCCGCGGTACGGGAGTTGCTCGGGCGCCCGCAGGACGAGCGCCGGGCCATGGCGAGACGACGGGCCGAACTCTTCGGCTGGGACCGCTCGGTGGCCGCGTTCCTGGCCGCGCACGGCGTGCCGTACCTGGGCGGGATCGCGGAGGCACGGGCATGAGCGGTGCGGCGTTCCACGACCGTGCGTCACCGGGGAGCCGCCCGTGCCGCCTGGCCCGTCGCCCGTGGAACGGGCCAGTATGGGGGGATGAGCGGACGCTGGGACTTCTGGATCGACCGTGGCGGGACGTTCACCGATGTCGTGGGGCGGGACCCCGACGGACACCTGGTCACCCGCAAGCTGCTCTCCCACGACCCGGACCGCTACCGCGACGCCGCCGTGGCCGGCATCCGGGGCCTGCTCGGCCTCGGCCCCGCCGACCCGGTCCCCGCCGACCGGGTCGGCACGGTGAAGATCGGCACGACGGTCGCCACCAACGCCCTGCTGGAGCGGCACGGCGAACCGACCGTCCTGGTCATCACGGAAGGCTTCCGGGACGCTCTGCGCATCGCCTACCAGAACAGGCCGAGGCTCTTCGACCGCCGGATCCTGCTGCCCGAGGCCGTGTACGAGCGGGTGATCGAGGTCCCCGAACGGATCGACGCCCGCGGCGGGGTCGTGACCCCGCTGGACCGGGAAGCGGTGGCCGAGCGGCTCAAGGCCGCGCGGGCCGACGGTCTGCGCAGCGCGGCCGTCGTCCTGATGCACGGCTACCGCCACCCCGCGCACGAGAGCGCCGTGGCAGCCGTGGCCCGCGAGGCGGGCTTCACCCAGGTCAGCTGCTCGCACGAAGTGAGCCCGCTGATCAAGCTCGTGCCACGCGGTGACACCACCGTCGTCGACGCCTACCTCTCGCCGATCCTGCGCAGGTACGTCGACGAGGTCGCCCGCGAACTCAAGGGCATCCGGCTGATGTTCATGCAGTCCAACGGCGGACTGCGCGAGGCCTCCCACTTCCGGGGCAAGGACGCGGTGCTCTCCGGTCCCGCCGGTGGTGTGGTCGGCATGGCCCGTACGTCCGAACAGGCCGGATTCGACCGGGTCATCGGCTTCGACATGGGTGGCACATCCACCGACGTGTCGCACTACGCGGGCGCGTTCGAACGCGAACTCGGCACCCAGGTCGCCGGTGTGCGGATGCGCGCCCCCATGATGAACATCCACACCGTCGCGGCCGGCGGCGGCTCCGTCCTGCACTTCGACGGCCATCGCTACCGGGTGGGCCCCGACTCCGCGGGCGCGGTTCCCGGCCCGGCCTGCTACCGCCGTGGCGGGCCGCTGACAGTCACCGACGCCAATGTGATGCTCGGCCGGGTCCAGCCCGCACACTTCCCCGCCGTCTTCGGACCGGACGGCGACCTCCCCCTCGACGCGGACCTCGTCCGCGAACGCTTCGACGCGCTCGCCGAGGACGTGGCGCGTGCCACCGGAACACGGCGCACGGCTGCCGAGGTCGCCGCCGGATTCCTGGAGATCGCCGTGCTCAACATGGCCAACGCGGTCAAGAAGATCTCCGTGCAGCGGGGGCACGACATCACCCGCTACGCCCTGACGGGCTTCGGCGGCGCCGGAGGCCAGCACGTCTGCGCCGTCGCCGACGCCCTGGGCATCGACACCGTCCTCGTACCGCCCCTGGCCGGTGTGCTGTCCGCGTACGGCATCGGTCTCGCCGACGCCACCGCCATGCGCGAACAGTCCGTGGAGGCGGAACTGAACGGGGCGACGTGGACCCGGCTCGGCGGACTCTGCGACGAACTCGCCGCCCGCACCCGCGCCGAACTGCGGGCCGACGCCGTCCCCGACAGCGCGATCAGCACCCATGCCCGGGTCCTCCTGCGCTACGCCGGTACGGACTCCAGCCTGTCCGTCGACCTGGACACCGCATCCGCCATGGCCGAGGCGTTCACCGCGCAGCACCGCGCACGCTACGCCTTCACCATGGACAAGCCCCTGGTCGTCGAGGCGGTGTCGGTCGAGGCGACCGGAACGGCGGGGCGGTACGCACCGGGCCCGGCCGACCGTGCTCCTCGTGCGAGCTCACCGCCCCGACCCCACGACACCGTAAGGATGTTCGCGGAAGGCCGATGGCAGCAGACCCCGCTCCACCGACGTGAGGAACTGCGCCCCGCGGCCACCGTGACCGGCCCCGCGGTCATCGCGGAGGCGGATGCCACCACCGTCGTCGACCCCGGCTGGCAGGCCATCCGCGCCGACACCGGGCATCTCCTGCTCACCCGCGTCCGCCCGCGCCCGGACCGGACGGCCGTCGGTACCCGCGTCGACCCCGTCATGCTGGAGATCTTCAACAACCTCTTCATGTCGATCGCCGAACAGATGGGCGTGCGACTGGAGAACACGGCACACTCCGTCAACATCAAGGAGCGGCTCGACTTCTCCTGTGCCCTTTTCGACGCGGAGGGCAATCTGATCGCCAACGCCCCGCACATTCCCGTCCACCTCGGCTCGATGGGGGAGTCCATCAAGGAGGTGCTCCGGCGCAACGGCGGAGCGATGCGGCCCGGCGACGTGTACGCCATCAACGATCCCTACCACGGGGGCACGCACCTGCCCGATGTGACCGTGGTGACACCCGTGTTCGACGAGCGCGGTGACGAAGGACCCCGGCTCCGCTTCCTCGTCGCCTCACGCGGACACCACGCCGAGATCGGCGGCATCACCCCCGGCTCGATGCCCGCCTTCAGCCGCACCATCCACGAGGAGGGGGTGCTCTTCGACAACTGGCTGCTGGTACGGGACGGCAGGCTCCGCGAGGCCGAGACGCGCGAGCTGCTCACCGGTGCCGCCCACCCCTCCCGCGACCCGGACACCAACCTCGCCGACCTGCGCGCCCAGATCGCCGCGAACGAGAAGGGCATCGCCGAACTGCGCCGCATGGTGGAGCAGTTCGGCCCGGAGGCGGTCGCCGCGTACATGGGACACGTACAGGACAACGCCGAGGAGTCCGTCCGCCGGATCATCGCCGAACTGCGCGACGGCAGCTACCGCTACGAGACCGACAACGGCGCGGTCATCGAGGTCGCCCTCACCGTGGACCGGGCCACGCGCGGTGCGGTCGTCGACTTCACCGGCACCTCACCGCAGCAGCCGGGGAACTTCAACGCGCCGACATCCGTGGTCATGGCGGCCGTGCTGTACGTCTTCCGGACCCTGGTCGCCGACGACATCCCGCTCAACAGCGGCTGCCTCAAGCCCCTGGAGGTCAGAATTCCGCAGGGCTCCATGCTCGCCCCCGTCCATCCGGCGGCCACCGTCGCGGGAAACGTGGAGACGTCCCAGGCCGTCACCGGCGCCCTGTACGCGGCGCTCGGCATCCAGGCAGAGGGTTCGGGAACCATGAACAACCTCACCTTCGGCAACGAACGGGTCCAGTACTACGAGACCGTGGCGAGCGGATCGGGCGCGGGCGACGGCTTCGACGGCGCGGACGCCGTGCAGACCCACATGACCAACTCCCGTCTCACCGACCCCGAAGTCCTCGAATGGCGCTACCCCGTGCTGCTGGAGAGCTTCCGGGTACGGGACGGCAGCGGGGGCGCGGGGCGCTGGCACGGCGGTTGCGGCGTGGAGCGGCGCATCCGTTTTCTCGAACCCGTCACGGTGGCGCTGCTCTGCGGACACCGCCGGGTCCGGCCCTACGGAATGGCGGGCGGCGAACCCGGCGCCGCGGGCGAGCAGTACGTCGAGCGCGCGGACGGCCGGACCGTCACGCCGCTGCGAGGCTGTGACACGGCCGACCTGCGGCGAGGGGACGTACTCGTGCTCCGCACACCGGGCGGCGGGGGCTACGGAGCCCCGGATCCGGCCCCGGACGGCCGTCCCGGGCGCCTTGCCGAACAAGGGTGAGGTTGCCGTCTGCGCACTTCCGGCAACGGGTCGCTTCTGCGCCGTTTCGACCGTTGTCGGTCCGAGGACCTAATCTGTGCAGCGTGACTTCGCCTGCCTACACGGACAACGCTGCGCCCCAGCTCAGCGCGGGGCCGCGGCCCGCCCCGGGCCCGGCCGCCGACGAGGGGCTCTCGCGGCGGCTGCGAGCGCTCGCCTGCACGGCGCCGCTGCACGACCTCGATGTGCGCAAGGCGAATCTGGCCGGTGAGTACACGATCTACACGATGGCCGAGATCGCGCTCGCCGCCATCGACCTCGTCACCCTCAACATGGACTTCGACACGGGTGCCGACCACGACCAGATAGTGACCAGGGTCCTTCCCCGCGTCGCCGCCCAGGCTCCGGACCGCCCGGCCGTCGAGCACGAGCGGGTCGCCCGCTGGGTGCTGGAGAACCTGATCAATGTCGGCAGCGTCGACCGTGGATTCCGTGCGGTGTACGGCACTTTCGGCCCTGATGGGGTATATGTTCGCCGCGATTACGACTTCAAGCTGATCGAAGAGGTCCCGGGGCACGGCGGCACCGTCTTTCTCCGGGCCACCGACGAAGCGGTCAACGTCCTGGTCGGAGCCCTCGACACGGACGTCACCAGCGCCCAGATCGCCGCCGAGGTGAAGCTGGAGGTCCTCATCAGCCGGGGCCGCCTCGCGGACGCACAGCTCGCCGCCGAGCAGGCCCGTTACCGCACCGTGCAGTACGCGGAGACCCTGCGCAAGACGCTGGAGGCCACCCGGCGCAACGTCCGGGCCGTCGACTGGCTCAACGCCGTACCCGACATGATCGCCGAAGCGCTCGACCACGTCGCCGACCGCTACCGCCACGAGAACGCGATCCTCACCAACATCCGCAAGGCGCGCGACGAGGCGGAGGAGCCCGAGCACAAGCGGCGCGCCGCCGAGCTCGTGGACATCGTCAAGGACTGCATCCGCCGCCACACCCAGCTGCAGTCCCGGCTGCTGGAAGCCGGACCGCTGTTCCGCGCCGAACAGGACCGGCAGGCGTTCGCCACGCCTGCGGCCCGCACCGGCCTCGATCTGTACGGTCAGCTGGTCGGCCCGCTGCTCCCGCTCCCCGTCGAACACGCCATCCGTGTCACGGACGCCTTCTTCGCCCACGGCACCGGACTGCGCACCCCCACCTCGGTGCGGGTGGGCGACCTCGTCGACATGCTGCTCACACCACCCCTGGAACGCGAGCACCTGGGCGCCGAGATGCCCGAACCCGACCTGATCGCCACTCCGGACGACAGCAGGTTCAGCGAGGAGCAGCTCGCGAGCGCCATGGAACTCCTGGATCTGGAGCACGACGCCCCGCGCCGGCTCTCCGGACTCCTCGCCGAGGCCCGGCGCCGCGACCCCGAACTGCCGTATCTGGTCGCCCTGCTCGCGGTGCACGCCGCGAGCCCGCCGGTCGGCACCGCCTACCGGCAGGGCGAGCAGCGTCTGTTGTTCTCCGTCGACGACGGGACACAGCTCGACGACCCGGAGTTCGGCGGTGCGGACCTGATAGTGGGTACGGCCCTGCTGGACGCGGCCGGGATGGCCGCGGACCGCTCGGAGGCGTCATGAGGGGCGCGCCGCAGGAGGCGCACGAGTCGCCGATCCGGCCGGCGCACCTCGTCCCGGAGCGTCGCCGCCTTGCCGGTGGACCGGCCGGAGCCGCGCCGCTCGGGACGGAGGGGGCGAGAGCCGGCGCCGTCCACCCCGTCCACCCCGTACCGAAGAGTTTCCGCAGCAAGGAGCGACAGTCGTGAGCGACCACCGCGCACAGCACGCCGACGCGTGGAGCGAGCCGACCGCCGCGTACGCGACCGAGAGCACGGCCTGTGCGGACCCGGCCGGGCCCGCCGCCACCGCACCCGTCACCCCGGCCGACGCGGCCGACGCCGCCCGGCTCGTCGCCTTCGGGCTCCAGCCCAAACTGCTGCCCGCACGTGACGCCGAATACGCCGAACTGCTCCGTCGCTACCGGGAGGAGCCCGCTTTCGCCCGGCTCGCCGACGCCGTGGCGACCGGACTCGGCCTGGTCGTGCTGGAGGTGTCCACCCGCGCCGGGATGGCCGTCACCGCCGGTGAGGACTCGGTCTTCGCCGTCCGCATGGGCGACTACGCCCGTCGCGCGTCGTCCGACTCCGCCGACCGGTTCCTGCACGGCCTCGCACACCTCGCCGTCGCCGCGATGGCCTTCCCCCGTCCCGAGGACCTCGCCGACGACGCGTACATCGGCCGGATCACCGTCAACGGCGTCGACTCGTTCGTACGCCAGGCGTGCCATCGGCTGGAGGAGCGCGCGGAGGAGCAGGGCGACAACACCGACCCGGCCACCGACGCCCCCGGACTGGAGGCGGCCTGGCGTATCTACGCCCGGCGCAGCGCCACCGGAGCCACGAAGGACGCCCGAAGGCTGGCCGGTTCCACCACCGGCATCGTCGGCAAGGCCGTCGCCTTCCTCACCGATTCGGGCTTCCTCCAGCGCACCGGGGACGACGCCGGAGGCGCCTTCCGCACCACCGCGCGCTACCAGCTCCAGGTCCGTGACATGGCCGGTGGCGCCGCCATGGCCGAGCTGCTGGAGCTCGGAGTCGTACCGGTCACCGACGGAACGGCGACGCTGCTGCCACCGCCCGACGCCGACGACCTGGAGCTGGCCGCCGACGCCGGTCTGCCCTTCCACGCCTGACCGGTCCGCCCCACCACCGCCGTCTGCCCCCGCTCCCTGAACGACGAGAGTCCGCCGCCATGTACGAGCTGTCCCGGGTCCGCCTCTACTCCATCGGGCCTGCCGGCGCGCGCTATGCCGACACCGTGCTCGACCTGCGCGGAGTGGGCGAACCCGTGCCCAACCCCGCCCCGGCCCAGGCGGAGTTCTTCGAGGAGGAGCCGGTCGGCCCGCCGCGCCGCCCCGCCCCCGCCGGGGTGCTCTTCCTGGAGAACGGCGGCGGGAAGTCGGTGCTGCTGAAGCTGATCTTCTCGGTGATGCTGCCAGGCCACCGCAACACCCTGGGCGGCGCCAGCTCCGGTGTGCTGCGCAAGTTCCTGCTCGCCGACGACTGCGGGCATGTCGCCCTGGAATGGCAGCACACCCTCACCGGCGAATGCGTGGTCGTCGGCAAGGTCAGCGAGTGGCGTGGACGCCAGGTCTCCAACGACCCCAGGAAGTTCGCCGAGGCCTGGTACTCCTTCCGCCCCGGGCCCGGACTCAGCCTGGACTCCCTGCCGGTCGCCGAGGCCACCTCCGTGCACCGCCCGGTCGAAGGCGTCTCCGGCGCACAGGGCCGACGGCGGACGATGAAGGGCTTCCGCGACGCCCTGACCGAGGCCGGCAAGTTCTACCAGCACCTCGATGTCCACTGGGAGGAGATCCACGACCGCTGGAACGAGCACCTCGGCGACCTCGGACTCGACCCCGAACTCTTCCGCTACCAGCGAGAGATGAACGCCGACGAGGGCGAGGCGGCCGGCCTCTTCGCGGTCAAGAAGGACTCCGACTTCACCGACCTGCTGCTCCGCGCCGTCACCGACACCCGCGACACGGACGGCCTCGCCGACCTGGTGAGCGGCTTCGGCAACAAGCTGGGCCGCCGGGCGGAGCTGACCGCGGAGCGCGACTTCACCGCGGGCTCGGTCGATCTGCTCGGCCGGATCGTGGAGGCCACCGCCACTCGTTCCCGTGCCAGGGACATCCACGCGGGGGCCGAACGCCGCACCCGTACGCTCGCCCGCAGGCTCTCCGCCCGCGCGGGCCAGGAGCGCGGCCGGACCGCCGAACTGGCCCAGCAGGTGACGGCCGCCGCGCACACCGTCACCACGGCCGAGGAGGCCCGCAGCCGCAGCGCCCTGATCGCCGCCGAACTGGCCTACCGGCACGCCTCGCTGGCCCTGACCGCGGCGGAGAAGGGCGCGGCCGCCCAGCGTCGCGAGCTGGGTGACGCCCGCACGCTGCACTCCGCCTGGCAGGCCGCCGAGGCCGTGCTGCGCCACCGCGCCGCCGCCGACCGGTCCGCGCGGGTCGCCGTCGCCATCCGCGAGGCCGAGCGGGACGCCGCGCCCGCGCTCGCCGCCCGGGCAGAGGCCGCCGCCGATCTCGTACGGGCCCTGCACACCGCGGCGGAGGCCGGTGAGCAACTGGCCAACGAGGAGGAGGAGCGCTCCGGCACTCTCCAGGCCGTGGGCGAGACCGCCCACCGCGACGCCACCACCGCCGCCACCGAGGCCCAGCGCGCCCGCAGCGAGGCGGGACATCTGCGCCAGCGCCTCGCCGAGGTCGAGCAGGAGACGGCGCAGGCGGTACGGGCCGGCTGGCTCGACGACACCGCGCCGGACGCCGACCCGGCGCGCGCCGCCCTCGCCGCGAGCGACGCCGAGCAGTCCGCCGTCGCCGCATGGGACACCGCCAGGGAAGCCGCCCGCGCTGCGGCCGATCTGGCCAGGGAGGCAACCGCCGCCGAGAGCCGCACCGAACTCGCCGCCGCCCGCGCCGCCGACGCCGCACAGGCCGCGGAACAGTCGTACGAGGCCGAGCTCAACGCAGCCGAGTCCCTCGCATCCGACCACCGCCTGGCCGACCTGCTCGGCCTGCCCTGCGCGCAGGGAACCGGCGTGCCCCGGCCCCGTGGCGCGGCGGCCGGCACGGAGACGGACCCCGACGCCCCGTACGGCCGGGGAACGGACACCGCCCCGACCGGGCCCGCCGCCACCGCCGCCACCGAGCAGGGGGGTCGGACAGGGCAGCCCGCCCACGGCACGCACACCGTCACGGCCGAACAGCCCGACGCCCACCAACAGCCTCTCACCGCCCAGGAGTTCGACCGCAGCGCCGACGAATTGCGGGAGCTCCTGGATCAGGGCATCGCCTCGGCCGAGCGCCGCCTCTTCGAACTGCGCACCGCAGCCGCCGACGACTCCCGCATCCTCGGCGCACTCGGCGACGGCGGACTGCTGCCGCCCGGCCCCGATGTCCTCGCCACGGTCGAGTACCTCGGCGAGCACGGCATCCCGGCCCTGCCCGGCTGGCGTTACCTCGCCCAGGCCGTCGACCCCGCCGACCACGCCTCCGTACTCGCCGCCCGCCCCGAACTCGTCGACGGTGTGGTCATCACCGACCCCGACTCGCACGCCCGCGCCCGCGACGTCCTGAGCGGCGCCGCCCTGCTGCCGCGGTCCGCCGTCGCCGTGGGCACCGCCGCCGCACTGCTCGCACCCGTCCCGCCGACCGGAGCGGGCTCGGCCGCGAGCACCGAAGGGGTGTTCCTCGTCCCGCCGAACCCGGCGATGCACGACGAACACGCGGCCGACGAGGAGCGGCAGGCCCTCAGGAGCAGGGCCGCCGCTCGCGACGAGGACATCCGGATCCTCGCGGCCCGCCTGGCCGGTGACCGCTCCCTCGCCGCCCGTATCGGGTCCTGGCGTGCCGACTGCCCTCCGGGCATGCTGGCCGAGCTGGCCGAGGCCGCGGACACCGCCCGTGAGGCCGCCGAGTCCGCAGAGGCCGCCCTCGCCGAGGCCCGTACCGTGCGGGCCGAGGCCGACGAGGCCGCCGCGGACACCGCCCGTGTCCGTGAGGAACGCCAGGAGGCCGCCCAGCGCGCACGCCGCGCGGCCGATGCCCTCGCGGGCCTCGCCTTCCGGCTCCGCGAACGCGCGGGCTGGCAGGCGAAACTGCGTGAACTGGTCGACGAGGCGGCCGAGTCCGAGGCCCGTGCCACGGTCTGCCTGGAGCGGGCCCGTGCCGCCGACGAGGACCGCAGGGCCGCCCAGCGCGCCGCCGACGACGCCCGGCGCACCGCCCGTGCGCTGCGTGCCGAACGCGCCGAGATCGCGGGCGCGCCGGAGCACCTCCCGGAGCCCGTGGGCGACACCCCGCGCCCCGCACTTCCGGCACTGCGGGAGGCGTACCGGGCCGCGTCCCAGCTGTACGAGAAGGTGGGCGTGGGCGCCGATCTGCGCGCCGAGCAGGCCCGTGCGGAGAGCGACGAGAGCGCCGCCCTTGCCGAGCTGGACCGGCTCACCAACAAGGTCCGCACCCGGGCGGCCCAGCTTCTCGAAGGCACGGACGGCGCCGACGGCCCGTCCCGGCAGGCCGCAGCCGCCCGCGCCGAGTCCCTGGTCCACCTGCTGGAGACCAGGGCCTCCACCGCGAGCGAGCAGTTGGGCCGCCTGCGCGGCGAGGCCGAGCGCCTGGCCCCGGTCGACGGCGAGACCCATCACACCGAACTCCCCGACGAACTGGTCCCGGCCGACGCCGAGCAGGCCCAGAACCTCCTGCGCACCGCCACGGCCGAACTGGCCTCCGCCACCGCGGCCCTGGACACCGCGCGCGCCGCCCACGCCGAGCTGCTGCACGCCCACCGCACCGCCGAGGACTCGGCAGGCGGCTTCGACGAGACCGCGGCACTTCTGCGCGACCTCCTCAGGGACCACGGCGCGGACGACGACACCGAGGCCCCCGAGCCCTACCCGGGCAGCCTCGACGAGGCCCGGCAGTCGGCCGCCGAGGCCCGCCGTTCGCTGCGCGGCTGCGCCGCCGACCTGTCCGCGGCCGAGAGCGCCGTGAGGGAAGCGAGCGACGTCCTCGTACGGCACGCCAACTCCACCCGCTACGAACAGGTCCGTACGCCCGCCCGGCAGCAGATCCGCGAGCTGCCGGCCGCGGCGCTGCCCGAGCACGCCGAGAAGTGGGCGGCGGCCTTCGCGCCCCGGCTGCGCGTCCTCACCGACGAGCTGGCCCAGTTGGAGCGCAATCGCGACTCCATCGTCGACCGGCTCCGCGGCCTCGTGGAGTCCGCGCTCACCACCCTCCGCTCCGCCCAGCGGCTCTCCCAGCTCCCCGAAGGACTGGGGGAGTGGTCGGGCCAGGAGTTCCTCCGGATCCGTTTCGAGGAACCCGACCAGGCGACGCTCACCGAACGGCTCGGCGAGGTCATCGACGAGGCCACCCGCGCCGCCCTGAAGAAGAACTCCGATCTGCGCAGGGACGGCATGTCGCTCCTGCTGCGCGGTGTGCAGGCGGCACTGGAACCCAGGGGCATCGCCGTGGAGATCCTCAAGCCGGACGCGGTGCTCCGTGCCGAACGCGTCCCGGTCGGTCAGATGGGCGATGTCTTCTCCGGCGGCCAGCTGCTCACCGCCGCCATCGCCCTGTACTGCACGATGGCCGCGCTGCGCAGCAACGACCGGGGCCGTGACCGGCACCAGCACCGGCACGCGGGCACGCTGTTCCTGGACAATCCCATCGGCCGTGCCAATGCCACCTATCTGTTGGAGCTCCAGCGCGCGGTGTCGGACGCCCTCGGCGTGCAGCTGCTCTACACGACCGGGCTGTTCGACACCACGGCACTCGCCGAGTTCCCGCTGGTCATCCGCTTGCGCAACGACGCGGACCTACGGGCCGGGCTGAAGTACATCAGCGTGGAGGAGCACCTGCGTCCCGGGCTGCCGCAGCAGGACCCGAACGGTGGGACGGTGCACGGCGAGATCACCGCCACCCGCATGTTCAAGCGCTCGACGACACCGCCCGAGAGCGCCCGGATCCCCTCCCCGGGTCCGTCCGACGAGTGAGCACGACGAGCAGGCGCGAAACGAGCACGACGAGCCGGCACCACGAGACAGGCGCGGGGAACGGGCGCGGCGGGTGAGCACGGTGGGCAGGAGCTAGGAACAGGGACACCTTGCGGCGCCCGTCCCTCGATGACACCCCGCCGGGGTCCGGACCTCTCCGCCGGACAGGGCCCGGAGCCCGCCGAGCACCGGTGACCCTGTCCGGCGGGCAGGGCCGATGTCCTCAGGCCCGCGAGAGGCTGCCCGCGCCCCGGCGGCGTATCCGGCCTTCCTCACGCTGTGCGGTCCGCGCCGCCCGGCGGGCTCTGCGGCGCTCTCGGCGCAACTGCCGCGCCGAACTGCTCGGCATGGACACCACGCCATTGCGTTGATTCCAGACCTGCCGGGTGATCCAGACGTCCAGCACCGACCAGGTTGCCACCACCGTGCTGCCCACGCTGCTCAGCACCATCGGAAAGGCCAGCCAGGAGCCCGTCAGCGTGCAGAGGAACGCCACCATGGCCTGGATGATCGTCAGCGACATGATGAGTACGGCACGCACGGCGGCGGTACGGACCGGGTCCGGCATCCGCCGCCGCGTCGCAGGCTCCTCCACCCAGAGTTGCCGCCGCTGGCGCGGGATATTCGCCCCGACGGCCGCCGCCGGGGCCGTCGTCGCGGCCGGTGCCGACGGCACCGGTCTCCGACGCTCTTCCGTGTCCAAGGAACCTCAACTCCCCACCGCTGTCCGACCTCAGGGTTGCTGCCCGGCATGTGTCGTTTCTACGCGAGCGGATCGGACCATCCTGCCCCGGGCACTTCCCGTGTTGTCCCTGCCCCGTACAGAGAGACGAGTGAACAGCCGTGAAGATTCCCACGAACCGTCATCGAGCGAAGAATTCCAGCCAACTGCCCCGCCGGGCAACGTGAAGCTCTGACAGGTCTCTTCTGTCGCTTTCGTGAATTTCATTGCCCGGAATACCGGGACAACTCATGATCGACGCCGAGGAGCGCGGCTGAAAATCGTCCGGACATCTCTTCGGGTTGTCTCTCTGTCGGTAGTAGGCTCGCGCCGTTTGTTGACGGAACACGACCCCCGCCCCGTGGGGTCGGGCTGGGGGAGGCCATGCGCTTTCGCGGGAAGTCCATCCGCAGGAAGATCGTGGCGCTGCTCCTGGTGCCGCTCGTCTCCCTCACCGGGCTCTGGGGTTTCGCCACCTTCCTGACGGGCCGTGAGGCCGGCCACCTGATGAGTGCGAGCACTGTCGTGGAGAAGGTCGGTCATCCTCTGGAGGACACCGTCCGGGCGATTCAGGACGAGCGCCGTCAGACTCTCGTCTTCCTCGCCGATCCCCGGGCCTCCGACGCCCTCCCCCTCCTGCAGCGCCGACGCACGAACACCGACCGTGTCGTCGCGGACGTCCGGGACAGTGCACGGCAGCGGGACATTCGCGACGCGCTGCGACCCGAGGACGAAACGCAGCTGAACTCGGTGCTCGGCACGGTCGAGGGTCTGGGTGCGCTCCGCGAATCGGTCGACAAACGCACCATCGACCGCCTGAAGGCAATGGAGTTCTACGACCGGCTCATAGATCCCTGCTACCGCTTTCTGACCGGTCTCCGCACGATGGAGAACGTGTCGATGGACAAGCAGGTCCGTGCGCTGGTCGGCATCTCACGAGCCCGCGAAATGCTCTCCCGCGAGGACGCCCTGGTCGCGTCTGCACTCATCGCCGGGCGGCTGACCGGCTCCGAACTGCGCCAGATCTCCGACCTCGTCGCCAATCGCAAGCTGCTCTACGAGATCAACGGCGAGATGCTGCCCGCGTCGGAGCGCCGACGCGTGGAGCAGTACTGGGCGAGCCCGGACAGCGAAGCGCTGAGGACCACGGAGAACACCCTCATCGCCGCCGGTCCCACCGACGAACCACGTGCGGTCGACGCCGAGCGTTGGCAGGAAGTGGCACCCCCGGTCCTGGACCGGCTGGCCAACGACTCCACCGAACTGAACAACCGCTTCCAGGACCGTGGGAAGCCGGCCGGCTACAGCGTTCTGATCAAGGCCGGGATCGCGGGCGTCCTCGGCTTCCTTGCCCTGCTCGCCTCGGTGTTCGTCTCCGTGCGCATCGGCCGGGAGCTCATCCGCGACCTCTCCCGGCTCCGCAAGGACGCCCATGAGGTCTCCGGGATACGGCTGCCGAGCGTGATGCGCAGGCTCGCCGCGGGCGAACAGGTCGACGTCGAGACCGAAGCACCGCACCTGCAGTACGAGCGCGACGAGATCGGCCAGGTCGGCCAGGCCCTCAACACCCTGCAGCGGGCCGCTGTCGAAGCCGCGGTCAAGCAGGCGGAGATGCGGCGCGGGGTGTCCGAGGTCTTCGTCAACCTCGCCCGCCGCAACCAGGTGCTCCTGCATCGGCAGCTGACGCTCCTGGACGCGATGGAGCGCCGCACCGAGAACACGGACGAACTCGCGGACCTCTTCCGTCTCGACCACCTGACCACCCGTATGCGGCGCCACGCCGAGGGTCTGGTGATCCTCTCCGGTGCCGCACCCTCCCGTCAGTGGCGCAAACCGATCCAGCTGATGGACGTGGTACGGGCGGCGGTCGCCGAGGTTGAGGACTACGAACGGATCGAGGTCCGTCGGCTCCCCCGCATCGGAGTGGGCGGCCCCGCCGTCGCCGACCTCACCCATCTGATCGCCGAACTCCTGGAGAACGCCACCGTGTTCTCGCCCCCGCACACCGCGGTCCAGGTGCACGGTGAACGCGTCGCCAACGGCTTCACGCTGGAGATCCACGACCGTGGTCTCGGCATGCCCGCCGACGTCCTCCTCGACGCCAACCTGAGGCTCGCCGAGACCCCCGAGTTCGAACTCTCCGACACCGACCGGCTGGGCCTCTTCGTGGTCAGCCGCCTCGCCCAGCGGCAGAACGTCCGTGTCTCGCTGCAGAAGTCCCCGTACGGCGGCACGACCGCCGTCGTCTTCATCCCTGCGGCGCTGCTCACGGACGCCCCGGAGACGCACGGCACCGGATTCCGCCTCGACCGCCGGTCCGAGAAGGCGATCGGCGGTGGTGCGCGGGCAGCCGGTCAGGGACCGGGAAGCGACAAGGACCGCAGGGACGGGGGGCCGGACCGTCGGGCCAACGCCAGGCCTTCCGGTCTCGCCCCCGTCCCCACCGGCCTCGTCGACCCGGCCCTCCTGGACGGCCCGGTCGAGCTCGAAGGGCCCGTGGGAGCAATGGGCTTCGAGAACGACCCGGTGCTCGACGCGGGTCTGGCCCCCCTGCTGCGCGGTGCTTCCGACCTCGACGACACCGAGAGCGAACGCGGCGGAATCTTCCGCGCCCGCGATCTGCGGCGCGACGGTGATCGCGAGCAGCACCAGCAGGCCTCCGACCAGGTGGGGGAACCGGCGGCCGGTGCACGGGCGAAGCAGCCCGTCGGCCCGGTGCCGCTGCCGCGCCGCAAACCTCCGACGCTGGTCACCGAGAACGGCCGCCGGGTCGACGGGGCGGGCCGCTCCCATGCGCCGAGCGCCGAGCGCGATCCCGCACCCGGCCCGGCCGACGCCGACGGCCCCGCTGCCGACACCGGGGTCAGGCCCGTGGCCGCCGGTCCCAGGCGCCCCGCGGCCGGAACCGGCGGGTCCACCGAGCCGCGACACCCCACAGGACCCCGGCAGCCCACCGGCTTCCGGAAACCCAGCGAGCCGGGCGCACCGCCGCGGTCCGTTCCACCGGCCGAGCCCGGTGCACCCGCAGAGCCCGACTCACCCACCGACCCCGCGCCCCCGGCGGCCCCGGGCCCGGCCCGCGAGACCGTGGGCGGCCTGCCGCGGCGCATCCGGCAGGCCAGCCTCGCCCCGCAGCTTCGCGAGGTCACCGGTGGCCGTGACACGGAGCCGACCGGAACGGAATCGGCTCAGGACTTCGAACGGGACGCGGACGAGGTACGCAGCCGCATGGCTTCGCTCCAGCGCGGCTGGCAGCGCGGCCGTCGGCAGAACGCCGAGGACGTGACCGGTCCCGGTGACACAGCACAAGGAACCACTTCGGGAGGGGACGGTCGATGACCGCACCGAACGCCGCAGCACCCGACGCCGCACGCCGGGGCTCAGGCCAGCTCAACTGGCTCCTCGACGAACTCGTCGAGCGCGTCGCCAGCATCCACAAGGCGCTGGTGCTCTCCAGCGACGGCCTCGCCACCGGAACGTCCAAGGACCTGACCCGCGAGGACAGCGAGCATCTGGCGGCCGTCGCCTCCGGATTCCACAGCCTCGCCAAGGGTGTGGGGCGCCACTTCGACGCGGGCCGGGTCCGCCAGACCGTCGTGGAGCTCGACGAGGCGTTCCTCTTCGTCACGGCGGCCGGTGACGGCAGCTGTCTCGCCGTGCTCGCCGACGCCGACTCCGACGTCGGTCTGGTGGCCTACGAGATGACGCTGATGGTGAAGCGCGTCGGTGCCCACCTGGCCAACGCACCCCGGACCACCGGTCAGTCCGCCGGGGGGTGAGTGGACGGCATGAGCGCTGACTCCTCCAGATCACCGGCCACGCCGACGGACCCGCAGGCCTCGCGCTGGTACGACGCCGACGCCGGGCCGGTGGTCCGTCCGTACGCGATGACCCGGGGCCGTACCAGCAGCGCCTCCCGCCATCGGCTCGACCTGATCGCGGTCGTCGTCCCCGAACCCGCGGCCGACGACCCCGGCCGGGACCAGACGCTCTCCCCGGAACACGTGGAGATCGTCGAACTCTGCAGCGACATGCCCCAGTCGATAGCCGAGCTCGCGGCCGGCCTGGATCTCCCCGTCGGAGTGGTCCGGGTACTGGTCGGCGATCTCGTCGAGGACGAGCTGGTGCACGTAACCCGTCCCGTTCCACCGGCCGAACTGCCGGACGTGAACATTCTTCGCGAGGTGATCAATGGCCTTCGGGCGCTCTAGCCGCAACAGGCGGCCCGTGGAGCCCGTTACCCTGAAAATCCTGGTGGCGGGCGGCTTCGGAGTGGGCAAGACGACTCTGGTCGGCGCGGTCAGCGAGATCAGGCCGCTGCGCACGGAGGAGAGACTCAGCGAGGCGGGCCGTCCGGTGGACGACCTGGCGGGTGTGGAGGCGAAGACCACGACCACTGTCGCCATGGACTTCGGCCGGATCACGCTCCGCGAGGACCTGGTGCTCTACCTCTTCGGTACCCCGGGGCAGGACCGGTTCTGGTTCCTGTGGGACGAACTGGCCCAGGGTGCGCTGGGGGCGGTCGTGCTCGCCGACACCAGGCGACTGGAGGACTGCTTCGCGGCGGTCGACTACTTCGAGCGCCGCGCGATCCCGTTCACCGTCGCCGTCAACTGCTTCGAGGGGGCCGACACGTTCCCCATCGAGACGGTACAAGCGGCACTGGACCTCGATCCGGAGGTACCGGTGGTCATGTGCGACGCACGCGACCGCTCCTCCGCACGGGACGTACTCGTGACGGTCGTCGAGCACGCGGTGGCCCGCGCGGAGCGGCCTCGCGAGCCCGCGACGACCTAGGACGTGTTTTGAAAGTCCCGCCTGCCAGGCGGCGTCCGGCACGCACGCTCGCTGCGTTGTCGGGCTCGCCCCGATACGACGAGTATCGGGGCGGCCCTCCGCCTTGCGATCGCACGCATCAGACGCCGCCTGGCCCGCCCTGCGGGCGGACGACACGCATTCGGCCACAACGCGGTCAACGCGGCCCGCACCCCCGCCGACCGGGGTGCGGGCCGCGCGTCGTTTCCTGACCGGGCATGGATTTTTCACCCGGGGTGATGGCCCGTCAAGACAGTGGGCAGCACGGGCGCTGCGGGCAGCGGCCGTCCCTGTACGTACGGGACCGTGTCACGCCGCAAGAACGGCACGTCGACCGCCGGCCCGCGCACCGAAGCCGCGTCAGAAGGCGTCCTGACATGGAAAGAAGACCGGCGAGCCGACCCCGACACCCCTGACGCAACGTCATGAAGTCATTGGATCAGCGGTTGTCGGCAAGCCACTTGGCCGCGATCTCCGCCAGCTCCCGGTCGCGGCCCGCCAGCATCATCCGGATCATCTGCACGTCGCCACGCAGTGACCACGCGGGATGCCCGAAGGTGGCCGGATTGTTCTTCTCGATCAGGAAGTGGGCGGGCCAGGCGGTCCCGTACCCGATCAGCGGCAGAGCGGCCGCGTACCTCCGGCGTCCCCGCGCCAGGCCGTAGGCGGTGATCGCGAGTCCGGTGAGAGTGCCCGTCAGATGGACCCAGCGGGTCGCGGCCCTGGAGTGCATCGCGACGTAGTAGGGCCAGAACTCTTCATATGAATCGAACGTCTGCTGTGACATACGGGCACCGTAATGGCTCACATGGCCACCGGAAACGGTCGATCCGTGCCCGAGTGGGGGAACGGGTGGCCGGAACCCGCAGAGGCCACCCGTTCCCCCTCTCCGTCAGTGCCCCGCGACGGACCTCCGGGCCACGGGGAAGTCGAAGTACGTGTCAGGGAACAGTTCGGGCTTGAAGGTGTAGTGCCACCATTCCTCGGCCAGATTCACGAAGCCGGCGTCGGTCAGCGTCTTCTTCAGGAACTGCCGATTGGCTCGCTGGGACCCCTGGACACGCGGGTCATCGGTGTGGGAGAGCGTGTCGAAGCAGTCGAAACCCGTGCCCATGTCCACGGAATTGTCCGGGAAGCGGTCGGCCTGAGGCGCGTAACAGGGCACCTGCTTCCCTCCCGGCAGGTACGGTCCCGTCGGTGCGGCGGGCAGTTTCACCACCGTCAGGTCCACCGTGCTGCCACGGCTGTGCCCGGACTTCTCGGCGATGTAACCGTCGGCGAACAGCCGCGACTTGTCGACCCGGGGATAGAACTCGCCCTTCATCGTCTCGTCGCCGAGATCCTTCGCCCACCGCACGAAGTGGTCGACCGCCCGCTGCGGCCGGTAACAGTCGTACACCTTCAACGAGTAGCCCTGGTGCAGCAGGCGGGTCTGGGCGTGGTGCAGGGCCAGGGCCGCGGGCCGGGTCAGGATGCAGAGCGGTTGGCGGTAGCCGTCCACCGGCACGCCCATGAAGTTGTGCGAGGTGGGGTAACGCATCTCCTGGATGATCGTCGGATCCACCGAGCGCAGTGCGACGAATTCCCCGGGCGCTTTCGGCTCGGGATCCGCCTGCGCGGCGGGGGCGGTGGCCGTGACGGCGAGCAGAGCGGCGGCAGCGGCCGCCAGGGCACGGAGAGCGGAAGCGATACCTGTCATGAGCACATAATCCAGCAATGCGGGGCCACCCGGCGGGCGATCCGGTACAGTCCGCGCGTGTCCGACCCCACGAGCAACTCCGAGAAGCCGGTCAAGGACTCCCACTGCGGGAGCTGCGGAGCGCCGTACGCCGCTTCGACGTCCCCCACCACCTGGCCCCGCACCTGCGCCGTCTGCGGCGACACGGCCTACCGCAACCCGTTGCCGGTCGCCGTGGCCCTGCTTCCCGTCACCGACCGGGACGGCACCGGACTCGTCACCGTCATCCGTGCCATCCCGCCCCGACGCGGCGGAATCGCCCTTCCCGGCGGCTTCATCGACCACGACGAGGACTGGAGGCACGCCGTCGTACGTGAACTCCGTGAGGAGACCGGCATCGAGGCCGACGAACAGGACGTCCGCCTCGCCGACGCCCTCAGCGCCCCGGACGGCCACCTGCTCCTCTTCGGCCTGCTCCCGGAGCGGCCCGCAGCCGAGCTCCCACCCTCCGGGCCGACCGAGGAGACGAGCGGCTTCCGACTGCTCCGCGCACCCACCGAACTCGCCTTCCCGCTGCACACCCTGGCTGCCCGCACCTGGTTCGAGGGCGGATACCACTGACCGGCCTGCCTCCTCGCCGCACGACTGCCCGGCCTACAAGCCGCGTACGCGCACCGGGCGGTCCACCGGTCCCTCCTCGCCGTCCCGCTCCACCAGAACCTTCCCGTCCACCAGCCGCGACGTGTACCGCTCGACCTCCACCCGCTCCCAGCCGTCACCCGCGTCCCGGACCACCGGACCGCCCCCGCTGCGCCCCGCGGCCGGAGCCCACACCTCCAGTTCCACATCCCCGTCCGCACCCCGCACCGGCAGCACCGAACCGGCCCGCGCCAGCACCGGCACCCGTGACAGCGGAGCATCGAGCAACACCTGACCGGGCCCCTCGTACACCTCACCCGTCGCCGTGTCGTACCAACGCCCACGCGGCAACCGCACCGCCCGGCGATCCACGCCGGGCTCCAGCACCGGCGCCACGAGCAGCGCGTCCCCCAGCAAGAAGGCGTCCTCGCACTCCCGCAACGCCCGCTCCCCGGGCGCCCGCCACCAGAGCGGTCGCACATACGGGGCACCGGTCAGCCGGGCCAGCTGCGCCAGCGTCACGAAATACGGACGAAGCCGCTCCCGTTCCTCCAGCGCGGCCCGCGCGTGCTCAAGCACCCGCGGGCCGAACTCCCACGGCTCCCGCCGCCCCGCGTCGATCGCCGCATGGGTACGGAACAGTGGCAGATACGCACCGAGCTGGAACCACCGCAGATACAACTCGGGCGACGGCGACCCGTCGAACCCGCCGATGTCCGGCCCCGAATACGGGACCCCGCACAGCCCCAGCCCCAGCACCAGCGCCAGCGAGGCCCGAAGTCCGGGCCAGCCGGTCCTCACATCACCGGACCAGGTGCCCCCGTACCGCTGCATCCCGGCCCAGCCGGAACGCGAGAACAGAAACGGACGTGTCTCCGGCCGCAGCCGACGAAGCCCTTCGTGCCCGGCACGCGCCATCGCGAGACCGTAGACGTTGTGGGCCTCGCGGTGATCGCCCCCGCGGCCCTCCAGACAATGCCGCGCCGACCGCGGCAGCGTGGGATCCCCGAACGCCGCGAACGACACCGGCTCGTTCATGTCGTGCCACACCCCGGAGAACCCTTGCGCGAGCCGCTCCTCGTACAGGCCGCCCCACCATTCCCGCACCCGCGGATCGGTGAAGTCCGGATACACGCACTCACCCGGCCACACCTCCCCGCGCACCACCCGGCCCCGGGCGTCCCGGACGAACGCGCCACCGCTGCCGACCGCCGTACCCGTGTCGAACACCGGGTTCCCCGGCTCCGCCTTCACCGCGGGATCGACGATCGACACCAGCCGCACCCCGTCCTCACGCAATTCCTTGGCCAGCCCCGGCAGATCGGGAAAGCGCTCACGGTCGACGGTGAAGACCCGATGCGCGTCGTAGTGGTCGATGTCCAGATGCAGCGCGGACAGCGGCAGCCCCCGCTCCCGGTACCCCGCGACGATCCGTCGGACCTCCCGTTCGCTCCCGAACCCCCAACGAGCATGCTGCGGTCCCAACGCCCAGGACGGCGGCAGTGCCGGCGCACCCGTGAGCGCCGTCCAGCTCTGCAGCACCCGTGCCGGAGTACCGGCCATCACCCAACAGCGCAGGGGCCCCCCGTCCATCCGTACCTCACACATCCCCGGCCGGTCATGGCCGGATCCCGCACCCTCCTCGCCCTCCCGCAGCTTCACCTTCCCCGACCAGGTGTTGTCGTGGAACACCAGATGCGTCCCCGCGTCGGAGACCACCAACTGCACCGGCATCGTCAGATACAGCGGATCGTCGTCCGGACCGAAGCGCCCGCCCGGATCGGTGTTCCACAGCGCGTACACCCCGTCGCGCAGCCGAGGCCCGGACGCCCGTCCGCCGAGCCCGAAGAACCGGGCGTCCGCGGGCACCTCGGAACGCTGGACCCACCGCGCGTCTCCACCCGCGACCGGCTCCCACCAGCGCGGCGGCAGCTCGCGCCGGAGCACCACCCCGCCAGGCGTACGCAGCTCCACGGCCCCGTGCCGCGACACCGCGACGGTCAGCCGCTCGGACACCACCTGCCAGCCACCGTCCTTGTCCGGCTCCAGTCCGGCCCGCGGATCCGCCTCGGGCTCCGCACCGGCCAGTGCGTACGACGGCAACGGCTCCGCCCCGTCCCAGCCCCAGAACACCGCACCGCCCACCGACACCCGGACCCGCAGCTCCGAACGCGCGAATCGCACCACACCCCCGCCCGGCTCCGGTTGTGCCTCCACCACCAGGCCCGGCACCCTGGCCCGCTCCGCACCGCGCCGCGGCAGTGCCCGCGCATCCGCGTTCCGGCGGCGCCAGGAGGCGCGCACCGTGCGCAGCCCCTGCACCGAACCGACCATCTTCACCGAGCGCACCAGGTCACGACCGTCCATGCAGCTCACCCTGCCATCCGACGGGGCGGGTGCGGGCTTCGTTCAACTTCCGTTCACCCGTGGCCGGACCACATATCCGGACACGCGACCATGGGTGGTGAACCCTGGTGCGAAAGACGATCACATGGCATCGTCCGTAAAAGCCGCCTCACGCGCACACCCCAGCACGTGTGCGCGGACCCACGCCCACCCCGCGTATCCGTACAGCCAGGGAGCCGCCCCATGACCGCAGCAGCCAACGAAGCCCCCCTCTGGCAGCCCGGCCCCGACCGCATCGCGGCCGCGGCCGTCACCCGCTTCCAGAGCTGGGCGGCCGAGCGGTACGGAGCACCGGCCGATGGCGGCTACCCGGCCCTGCACCGCTGGTCGGTCGACGAACTCGACACCTTCTGGCAGGCCGTCGCCGACTGGTTCGACGTACGCTTCTCCACCCCGTACGAGTCCGTCCTCGGCAACCGCACCATGCCCGGCGCCCAATGGTTCCCCGGCGCCACCCTCAACTACGCCGAACACGCCCTGCGCACCGCGGAAGACCCCCTGCGCGCCGACGCCCCGGCCCTGCTCCACGTCGACGAGACCCACACCCAGGCCGCCGTCTCGTGGTCCGAACTCCGCCGCCGGGTCGGATCGCTCGCCGCCGAACTCCGCGCTCTCGGCGTCACACCGGGCGACCGCGTCAGCGCGTACGTCCCCAACATCCCCCAGGCCGTCGTCGCCTTCCTCGCCACCGCGGCCGTCGGCGGCGTCTGGACGTCCTGCGCCCCCGACTTCGGCGCCCGCAGCGTCCTCGACCGCTTCCAGCAGGTCGAACCCGTCGTCCTCTTCACCGTCGACGGCTACCGCTACGGCGGCAAGGAGCACGACCGCACCGAAACGGTCGCCGAGCTGCGCCGCGAACTGCCCACCCTGCGTGCCGTCGTCCACATTCCGCTGCTGGGCACCGAGGCCCCGGAGGGCGCCCTCGAATGGTCCGCCCTCACCGCCGCGGACACCGCGCCCGTCTTCGAACAGGTCCCCTTCGACCATCCACTGTGGGTGCTGTACTCCTCCGGGACCACCGGGCTCCCGAAGGCGATCGTCCAGTCCCAGGGCGGCATCCTGCTGGAACACTTCAAGCAGATCGGACTGCACTGCGACCTCGGCCCCGACGACCGGTTCTTCTGGTACACCTCCACCGGCTGGATGATGTGGAACTTCCTCGTCTCGGGCCTGCTCACCGGAACCACTCTCGTCCTGTACGACGGAAGCCCCGGCTACCCGGACGTCAGCGCCCAGTGGCGCGTCGCCGAACAGACCGGAACAACCCTCTTCGGCACCTCCGCCGCCTACGTTATGGCTTGCCGCAAGGCCGATATCCACCCGGGCCGCGACTTCGACCTCTCACGCATCCAATGCGTGGCCACCACCGGATCCCCGCTCCCGCCCGACGGATTCCGCTGGCTCCACGACGAAGTCGCGGACGACCTCTGGATCGCCTCCGTCAGCGGCGGGACGGACGTCTGCAGTTGCTTCGCCGGCGCGGTCCCCACCCTGCCGGTGCACATCGGCGAACTCCAGGCCCCCTGCCTCGGTACGGACCTGCGGTCCTGGGACCCCGCGGGCAAGCCACTCGTCGGAGAGGTGGGCGAGCTCGTCGTCACCGCCCCCATGCCCTCCATGCCGATCCGCTTCTGGAACGACCCCGACGGCAGCCGCTACCACGACAGCTACTTCGACATGTACCCCGGCGTCTGGCGCCACGGAGACTGGATCACGCTCACCGAGCACGGCTCGGTCGTCATCCACGGCCGTTCCGACTCCACGCTCAACCGCCAGGGCGTACGGATGGGCTCCGCGGACATCTACGAAGCGGTCGAGCGGCTTCCCGAGATCCGGGAATCCCTCGTCATCGGCATCGAGGAACCCGACGGCGGCTACTGGATGCCGCTCTTCGTCCACCTCGCCGACGGCGCCGCACTCGACGACGACCTGCGCGACAGCATCAAGCGGACCATCCGTGAGAACCTCTCCCCGCGCCATGTTCCGGACGAGGTCATCGAGGTCCCCGGCATCCCGCACACCCTCACCGGCAAGCGCATCGAGGTTCCGGTCAAACGACTTCTCCAAGGCACGGCGCTGGCCAAGGCGGTCAATCCCGGCTCGATCGACAACCTCGAACTCCTCCACTTCTATGAGGACCTCGCCCGCAAGCGTCACTGACCGACCGCGTTGTCAGTGCCCGTGATTACTCTGAGTGAGCAATGATCGACAGCGCACTGGGGGAATCATGGCGCGAACCAGGAACACCAAGCACATCACGACCAGCGGTTCCAGCCCGTCGGGCACATCCATGCGACGCACGCTGCGCCGCGAAGCACCGAGCACCGTCGGCCTCCTGGCCGACGAGCAGGACTTCGCGGCGATGCAGCGCTACCGCACCTTCACCTTCGACGACCACACCGTCTATCTGCGGCAGGTCGAGGGCCTGCTCAAGACCCTCGCCGCACAGGGGATGCACACCACGGTCGCTCTTTTCGACCCGGAGGAGTACGCGGAGTTCTGCAGCGAGTCGGGAATCGCTCCCGACGCCCCCGCCAGCCGCAGCCGCTTCACCGCCGAAATCGCCTCGGCCGGTGCCACTGTCGCGTACACCGGACAGGCCATCGACAGCCTGATCCCGCTCCTGGTCGGCCGAGCCGTCCGCCGGGCGACCTGGGAGTACGCCACGATGCTGCTGGCCGAACTCGGCGAATGCGCGGACTGCGGCCAGGACATCGGCCGCGCCGCCTTCGACCGGGCCTCCCACCTCCTGCTGCGCATGCTGGAGGCGGCCGGACCGGGTACCCACCACCTCGTCTGCAGCACCCCCACCGAGAACGAACACCTGCTCGCCGTCCTGCACACCGAGCGCGACACCGCCGGGCCCGCCCGCCTCGAATCCGCGGAGGGAACGGAGTTCGTCACGGTGCTCGCCGTCGGCATCGCCCTCGAAAAGCCCGGGGGAGTCGTACTCCGCACGAGCAGGGCCGGCACCGACGACCGGGTACACGGCTGGCGGCTGGTCGGCGGCAGCCTGACCCCGCTCACGGCCGGCGAGGTGTTCAGCGCCTACTGCACCGACGCCGACACCGGCGAACCCGTCGCCCCGGAGTCGCGGGTTGAGTACTGCGCGGGCTTCGACCTCGGTGCCGATGAACCGGAGCCGCACCGCTGACCGGCCGAGGGGGCTCCCCGCCATGCGGCAGGAAGCCCCCTCCACCCCGGACGACGCAGGACTACTCGCCCGACAGCACCGCTTGAGCCGCCATCCGCGCCTCTTCGGCGGAGTCCGTCGCGCGCGCGGCAGAGGCGGCACGCTCGCACTGAGCGAGTGTGTACTTCGCCAGCGTGGCACGGACATAGGGAATGGACGCCGCCCCCATCGACAGCGACGTCACACCGAGCCCCGTCAGAACACAGGCGAGCAGCGGATCGGAGGCGGCCTCACCACAGACACCACAGCTCTTGCCCTCGGCCGCGGCCGCCTGCGCCGACAGTGCCACCAGGTCGAGCAGCGCGGGCTGCCACGGATCCTGCAGCCGGGACACCGCACCCACCTGCCGATCGGCGGCAAAGGTGTACTGGGCCAGGTCATTGGTGCCCAGCGAGAGGAACTCCACTTCCCGGAGGATCGAGCGCGCGCGCAGAGCGGCGGACGGGATCTCCACCATCGCACCGAACTTCGCACCCAGCCCGGCCTCACGACAGGCGTCGGCGAAGGCCTTCGCGTCCGCACGGTCCGCCACCATCGGGGCCATGACCTCGAGGTGCACGGGCAGGCCCTCGGCCGCCTTCGCCAGCGCGGTCAGCTGGGTCCGCAGCACATCGGGGTGGTCCAGCAGAGTCCGCAGCCCGCGCACACCCAGAGCGGGGTTCGGTTCGTCCGCCGGGGTCAGGAAGTCCAGCGGCTTGTCGGCGCCGGCGTCCAGGACCCGCACCACGACACGTCCCTCGGGAAATGCCTCGAGGACCGCGCGGTAGGCGGCGACCTGCTTCTCCTCGGACGGCGCCCGCTCGCTGTCGTCCAGAAAGAGAAACTCGGTACGGAACAGTCCCACGCCCTCCGCACCGGCCTCGACCGCCGCCGGCACATCGCCCGGCCCGCCCACATTGGCGAGCAGCGGGATCTTGTGACCGTCCGAAGTCGCACCCGGGCCGGTAGAAGCGGACAGCACGGCCTTGCGGGCCGCAGCGGCGGTCTCCATCTCCGCCCGCTTCTCGGCGCTGGGCTCGACGAAGATCTCACCCGTGCTGCCGTCCACCGCGATGACCGTGCCCTCGGCCAGCTCACCGGCGCCGGGGAGCGCCACCACGGCAGGCACCCCGAGTGCTCGCGCCAGAATCGCGCTGTGGCTGGTGGGCCCGCCCTCCTCGGTCACGAAGCCGAGCACCAGTGCCGGGTCCAGGAGCGCCGTATCGGCGGGCGCGAGATCCCGCGCGATGAGCACGTAGGGCTCGTCGCTGTCCGGCACACCGGGCATCGGCACGCCGAGCAGTCGGGCCACGATCCGGTTGCGCACGTCGTCGAGGTCGGCGACGCGCCCCGCCAGGTACTCCCCGGCGTTGGCCAGCAGCGCCCGGTAGGAGGCGAAGGCGTCGTACACGCCGCGCTCGGCGCTGCTGCCGACGGCAATACGCCGCTCGACATCAGCCATGAGCTCGGGGTCCTGGGCCATCATGGCCTGGGCCTCCAGTACGTGCTGAGCCTCGCCACCGGCGAGATTGCCGCGTGCGATCAGGTCGGCCGCCACGGCCTCCACCGCCTGGCGAGCGCGCCCCTGCTCACGCTCCGCGTCCTCGGCCGGGATCTGCTTGGCCGGCGGTTCGAGTACCGCCGTACCCATATGACGCACCTCGCCGATCGCCACTCCGTGGCTCACACCGACGCCTCGCAGCGTTGTCTCCATGTCACCCGTCTCCGGTCGTGCGGCGGTCCCTGCCCCCGCGATGGATATCCAGTCGGCTGTCACTGTGCCGAGCCCGTCACTGCCAGCCGAACAGTGTGTCACCGAGCTTCACGTCGCCGCCCTCGCGGACGTCGGAGAGGGAATCAGCGGTGGCTTCCAGTGCGACGATCGGGCACACGGGAGACTTTCCGAGCGCCTCGACGCCCGCGGGGTCCCACCGCACGATGCCCTGACCGCGGGTGACCGTGTCCCCCTTGTTCACGAGCAGCTCGAAGCCCTCGCCATTGAGCTGAACGGTGTCGATGCCGAGGTGCACGAGCACGCCGTGCCCGTGCTCGTCCACGACGACGAACGCGTGCGGGTGAAGGGAGACGACGATGCCGTCGACGGGCGAGACCGCCTCGGACGGCTCACGTACGGGATCGATGGCGGTTCCAGGCCCCACCATCGCGCCGGAGAAGACCGGGTCCGGTACGGCGGCGAGCCCGATGGCACGTCCGGCAAGGGGGGACGTCACAGTGGTCATGGGGAACCTCCCAGGGGTGGAGCTCGAATGACGCCGTCACGCCTTGCGGACGACGCCGTGCTGTTCAGCAGAGTAGGTCATGGGAAGTTCCGGTTCCGCCCGAGTCCTGACGGTTCGCGACCTTAGAAGAGCACCGGAAAGGATTTGCCTCGACTCCCTGAGGCCTGTACTGTCGTACCCCTGCCTGGCCCCACTACGACTTCATGTCGGGGGTCGGTGGCGACTTTCAAGACCCGAATCCAAACCCGGATCGGCACCCGCATGCCTGCAGGTGGTTGGTCAAGGGAATGAAAAAGGCCTGATAGAGTCGGACTCGCCGGAAAGGGAAACGCGAAAGCGTGGAACTGGAAAGCGGCCCCGCTTCGACCGGGAATCGGACACGAAAGAGTCTGATAGAGTCGGAAACGCAAGAC
>NZ_JBIVON010000017.1:9082-118903 GCF_044754145.1 Streptomyces sp. NPDC093149 | reverse complement strand
CCGCTACGAGAAACGCGCCTACATCTACCTCGGCACCGTCACCCTCGCGGCCCTCGCGATCTGGCTCCGAACATGATCCAAGAAACAGACCCTAGGGCCCTGGGGCGTGTGTCACGTCCTGGAACGGGTGCGTCGTCATTTCCTCAATGGTGTCACTTTGCGCACCGGCGTGCGGCGGTTTCGCCGCGATACCCGGCGTCGTTGGCGATCGCCACTAATGGATCTTCTGCTGCTCCAGCCACTTGAAGACCTCGGTCTTCTTGTAGAGGACCTTCGCGTTCCTGCCTCGGCCGAGTTTGTAGCCCTTCAGGCCGAGCTTCGAAGCTTCCTTGTAGACCCAGCTCCGGGACATGTTGAGCATCGTCGCAACCTCGGTCGAGTCCATGAGTGCGGGCTCGACCGGGCGTCTCCCGTGGGGCGCGCTGGTTCCAGAGATCGTCCCTTCGGGGGGCGTTTGCGGGGCTGTGGGCAATGGTGCTCCTTTGGGGCTGGGCCGTGCCGATCCCGAAACGGAGCAGCGCGGTCTGGCAGGAATTGGTGTGCGCCCGCTGAGAGGCATCGCCAGGTGCTGTCGCGCGGACAACACCCATGGTCACGAGAATCCCCGGTTTGGCTAACCGGGCTTTTGCCGCTATGTTGCCGCGCCCGCCTGGATGTTGTCATTGCCCGTGGCGAGCCGCGAGCGGCGCCGCCAAGTGCGTCGGAGTAGGTGCCGCGGCCTGGGCGGATTGATGCGTGTGCAAGCGACGACGCGTGCCGACCATCGGCCCGCCGTCGTGGGTCCGCTCACAGCGAGGGTGGTCCCGGACGGCTGCCGACGGTCGTTGCATAGGCTGGCGTTGTCGTCGCGGCGGGGGAGCGAGTGAGCTAGCTGAGCCCCTCGAAACCTGCCTGACGGTACGTCAGAAAAGTCAGCAATTGGTCAGCATCAGTCCTCAAGAACCTGGTGAAAGCTGACCGAACATGCGACTCGCTGTAAGGTAGGGAAATCGCCCTTGACCTGCAAAAATGCAGGCAGGGAGCCTAGCTCCAGGAGTACCTCGATGATGCGTACAATGTTCAAATCCAAGATCCACCGTGCCACCGTCACCCAGGCCGACCTGCACTACGTCGGTTCTGTGACCGTCGATGCCGAGCTGATGGAGGCCGCGGATCTGCTGCCCGGTGAGCTGGTGCACATCGTCGACATCGACAACGGCGCCCGTCTGGAGACGTACGTCATCGAGGGGGAACGCGGCTCCGGTGTCATCGGTATCAACGGCGCCGCCGCCCACCTCGTCCACCCCGGTGACCTGGTCATCCTGATCAGTTACGCCCAGGTCGAGGATGCCGAGGCCCGTCGGCTGACCCCGCGCGTCGTGCACGTCGACGCCGGCAACCGTCTGGTCGGGGTCGGCGCCGACGCGTCCGAACCCGTGCCCGGCAGCGCCACCGATCGGAGCCCGCGCGCTGTCGTCCCGGCGCGCTGACCCGGCTCGATCGCTGAGGGAGCACCCGCCATGGCAGAACGGACCGGCGGGGTCGAACTCGACATCCGCGACGACCGGGCGAGCGGAAATCTGTTCGCCCACGAGAGCGGCAAGGCCGCCGGAATCATCGCGTACTTCGTGATGGACGGTGAGCCGGCCGCACTGGTCGCCGTGCACACCGTCGTCGAACCAGGCCACGAGGGCAAGGGCATCGCGGGCGCTCTCGTCCAGGAGTTCTACGCCATGGCGGGACGTGAGGGCGTGCCCGTCGTCCCGCTCTGCCCGTATGCCGCGAAGTGGGCGGAGCGGCATCCCGACAAGGCTCCTGCGGCGCCGACGGAACTGGTGGAGCAGGCGAAGAAGCAGCTCACGTCCCGGCCCGAGCTGTACTGATCGGCGGTGGGCGGGGGCTGTACCGTTCGGGCCGTGACACTCGCGCTGCTGCACACCTCCCCTGTCCACGTCCCCGTCTTCGACGCCCTTCGGGACGCGGATCATCCCGGACTCGCCCTGCGCCATCTCGTGGACGAGGATCTGCTGCTCCGGGCCAGGGAGTCGGGTCCCGAAGCGGTGTCGGGCGAGATCCGGGCGCTGCTCGCGGGCGTTGTCGCCGAAGGGGCCTCCGCCGTGCTCTGCACGTGTTCGACGATCGGCGCGGTCGCCGAGTCGGTCTCGTCGGTGATCGGCGTCCCCGTGCTGCGTGTCGACCGTCCGATGGCGGCCGCTGCCGTGCGGCGGGGGCGCGTGGTGGTTCTCGCCGCGATCACCGGCACTCTGGCACCGACGCTCGCACTGCTGGCCGAGGAGGCGGGGGAGCGGCCGGTCGAGGTCCGTACCGTTGTGGTCGACGGGGCCTGGGCGCGCTTCGAGGCCGGTGACCGCGACGGCTATCTGGACCTGGTCGCGGCCGCGGCCGACGCGGTGACGGAGGCCGACGTGATCGTGCTGGCCCAGGCGTCCATGGCTGATGCGGTTTCCCGGACGGTCACCCGGATCCCGGTGCTCTCCAGCCCCCGGCCGGGCCTGACCGCCGCAGTCGCAGCGGCGCGCTGAGGCGCCGAACGGGGCGCGGAGAGACCCGGGCGGAGCATCCCGAACCCGTACGCATGGACTCACCGGGCGCGGCCAGCCGCTCCGGGGGACGGTGGAAGGAGATCCACCCCGAACCGTTCGGAGGCTCCTGATGTCCGATCCGTACCCCGACCCCGTACCCCCGGCTCCCACCCCCGGACCGATGCCCGGGCCGCCGTCACCGCTTCCGGAGCCGCCGCCACCGCCGCCCGGACCCGTTCCGCCCGGCCCCTCGCCGGATCCGATTCCGCAGCCGCCACCGGAGCCGCAGCCCGCCCCCCAGCCGGCCGGATGACCTGCCCGGGTGTGCCCAACGGGTCCGGCGCGCCCCGGCGGCGCGTCTCAGACCCCGGCCAGGGCCGCGTTCGCCCGCGCGGTGACCTCGGTGAGCACGCGGCCGGCCACGGCCAGGTCCTCGGCCGGCAGATCCCCGTACAGCCGGGCCGTGATCTCGGCGATTCCGGCCCGGTTCGCCTCGTGCCGGGCACGACCCGCGGCCGTGAGCACGACGCGCGGAGTGTCACCAGGGACCTCTTCCATCAGCCCTGCGGCGGCCAGTTCGGCCAGCACCGTCTCGGCGACTTCCGCGTCGATCTTCAGTGTGCCGGTCATACGGTCGACGAGCCCGGCCCGCTCCGTCGCCGCGTCGTGGTCCGCGGTGGCGTTCAGCGCCACCGACTGGTGGAACGTGGTTCCGGTGGCGGCCAGCAGTCGTTCGAGTACGGCCCGGGTGGCGTAATGGGCCTGGCCTATGATCTGGCCGTTGACGGTCGGTGCGGCAGACATGACTACTCCTTGGTCTCTTTGGTCTCTTTGGTCGATGGAGTCGGGACTGAGGGAATCGGAACGTCGAGAAGAGCTGTCACGGTGCGGATGAACACCTCGGTGTCCGCACCGTCCAGACCGCCCAGCGGGGCCAGTTGCTGATCGAGGAGATCGCGCACGACATCGACCGCGCGGAGCGTGACCGTGCGCCCCGCATCGGTCAGCGAGAGCTGGACCGCCCTGGTGTCGCCGGGGTCGGTCGTGCGCTCGATGAGGCCGGCGGCCTCCAGGGCGCGGGCGAGCTTCGACACGTAGAGCGGTTCGAGGCCGGCGTGATCCGCCAGCCGGCGCTGACTGGGCCTCAGTCCCGACTGCTGCATGCCGAGCAGGGATCCCAGCAGGGAGTACTGCGCGTGTGTCAGGCCGAGCGGCCCGATCGCCCGGTCCACGGCCACCCGCCACTTCATGGACAGACGCCAGACCAGGAAACCGGGGGTCGGTCCCTCGGATGTGCTGCTCATGAGAATTAATGTACATGGATACTGTGTACATGGCTATTAAATTCGGCTGAAGCCCTCCGGGGCCGTCGGTACTTGCTGCCGTTGCTGTCCCGGGGACCGGACCGGACCGGCCGTCCGGCCGGACATGGCCCCTCGCCTCCGGCGCTACGGGCGCCGCCCGCTCACGCGGGCCGTCGAGGCGTGCCCGGTGCGGGGGTGTGGCGGGCCGACGGTCCGGCCCCGTCCGACGGAACCCGGGCCGCGGGCGGACGTACCGGCGCCGGTCCCAGCGTGGTGCTGCCGGGGGAGGCGCGGTGTCCGAGTCCGGTCCGGTAGGCGTCCATCGCCGCCTCGGTACGGCCGAGGCGGCGCAACAGATCTCCCAGCAGCCGGCAGATGTCCGCGAGATCGCCCGCCGCGCCCGCCCGTTCCAGCAGGGCCAGCGCCGAGACGTAGTGTTCCTCGGCGGCTTCGAGGTCCCCCTCGTCCTCGTGGACGAGGCCGAGCAGCCGGTGCGCGCCTCCGGCGTGGACCGACCCCCGTTCGGGGTGCAGTTCGCCCAGGAGCCGGTGCAGCAGTTCCCGGGCCTCGGTCGTCCTGCCGCTTCGGCGCAGTACGTCCGCCAGTTCCACCTCGACCTGTGCCGTGTACAGCGCGGCCCGCTTCGACGCCAGCATGTCGCGGGCGGCGCGCAGTTCGGCCTCGGCGCCGGACAGGTCGCCGTCCTGTGCGCGCACGTAACCACGCATCCAGTGGCAGTGCGCCATTTCCGTACGGATCTGGAGCTGCTGGTAGATCTCGGCGGCCTTCGCGAGGGAGGCGTCGGCCTCCGTGGTGCGGCCCGCCGCGATCAGTGTGCGGGCGACGCTTCGGTGCAGTCCGGCGACCAGCTCGGGATCGGACACCTGCGGTGCGAGAGCCAGCGCCAGCTCACCCGCCTGTGCGGCGCGGGCGTGGGCGCCCATGTCCATGTACGGGGCGATCGAGGCCGTGTACAGCAGCAGCAGCGCGCCGGGGTCCTGCAGTCCGGAGGAGTTCAGCTCGTCGATGGCGCTTTCCAGCAGGTAGCAGGCGTAGCGGAGTTCGCCCGCCAGGAGATGGGCGACCGCCCGGCCGCGGACGGCCGGGGCGCGGCGGGGGAGCGGTGCGTCCCGGAGGATCTGCTCCGCGCTCTCGAAGTACTCACGGGCCACGGGCAGATCACCCGTCTCCAGCGCGCACTGGCCGAGCCCGAGGAGTGCCGTGGCGCGTTCCTCGCCGAGACCGAGCCCCTCGGCCTCGGCGAGCAGTCGGGAGTAGGTGGCGGCGGCGTCCTCGGCGGCGCCCGTGGCCAGCGTCCGCTGGGCCTCCACGAGCCTCAGCCTCAGATCGGTGGCGAGATGGGCGGGGCGCCCCGTCGCCAGCTCCTCGTACGTCACGCCGAGCCGCTCGGCGAGATGGCGCACGGCCGCTTCCGACGGGCGTACCCGGCCCGCCTCCAGAGTGGAGACGTAGGCCGGGGTGTACGCGGGCTCGGCCAGCTGGCGTTGAGTCAAGCCGCGTTCGGCTCGCAGCCGTTGCACGCGCCGCCCGATGGCTTCGGCATCACTGTCGGATCCGTGCGAGGAGTTCGGGGCGTCGGCGACGTGCGGCTCCTCTCCGGGGAACGTGCCGGCTCCTCGTCCCGCTGTGCGCTTCTCGTTCATCGCACCCCGTCCTTCCGCCTCGCCCGGCCTCGAAATGTGGCCCATGCATCGTAAATGCCCGGTTGGGTGGCTCAACCGACAGGCTCCCCGGTCTTGTTGGGAACGCCGCACGCTTCTATGTTAAGCGTCGGCTTAAATCGATTTAACTTATGGGTTACGTGACGACGGGCAGTCCGAAGTACCCCAGGACCTGGAGGAGTTGTCCATGCGCATACGCCCCCACGCGCGCCGAGCAACAGGAACGGTGGCGGGATTCGTTCTCGTCGGTCTCCTGGCCGTGGCCGCCGCACCCGCCTCGGCGTCGGTCACCGCCGCGGACCGCGACGGCGGACGACGCGTTCAGGCCGAGTACTTCCCCGACCCCGGCGGTCCGGGCAGGACCGTGGAGGTCCCCACGACCACCTCCGCCCAGCGGGGCGGCCGTACCGCAGCCCCGCTGAGCGCTGCCGGAGCCGCCGCCGACGGCACGGTGGGCCGGCAGGCCGTGACCGGCCCCACCGACGACCGGCTGGACGTCGTGATCATCGGGGACGGCTACACGGCGGACCAGCAGGACGACTTCCACGCGGACGCCACCGCCAAATGGGCCGACATCACCGCCCTGGAGCCGTACAGGAGCTACCAGGGTCTGTTCAACGTCTGGACCGTCGACGCCGTCTCGCGTGACTCCGGTATCAGCGGCGATCCCGGAACGGACACCGCCCGGGACACCGCACTCGGCAGCTACTTCTGGTGCGCGGACACCGAGCGGCTGATCTGCACCGACATCGACAAGGTGGCCGCGTACGCCGCGAAGGCCCCGGCGGCCGACCTCGTGGTGGTGATCGCCAACTCCACCAAGTACGGAGGCGCGGGATACTCCGGACTGCAGGCCGAGGGGTACCCCTTCGACGGGGTCTCCACGCTCTCCTCCGACCACGCCTCGTCGAGCCTGATCGCCGCTCATGAGATCGGGCACTCGGTGGGACTGCTCGACGACGAGTACACGTACGACGCGTACGGCACCTGGACCGGAGGCGAGCCGGGCGGCATCAACTCCACCACGTACACGCCGGAGCAGCTCATCGAGAAGCGCGCCAAGTGGTACCGCTGGCTGGGGCGGAGCGACCCGTCCGGCGGCACGGTCGGCACGTACGAGGGAAGCGCCTACTACCCGTTCGGCATCCAGCGGCCGACCGCCTCATCGATCATGCGTGAGCTGAGCAACACCGAGTTCAATCTGCCCGGACGTGAGGCGATGATCGCGGGGTTCTACCGCGCGGGCAACGCGCTGAGCAGCACCGTCGACACGGAGACGGCCGTGGGCCGGGGCCGCGGTATCACGGTGACCCTCGCGGACCTCGGGGCTGTCGGCACCAAGCCCCCCGCACACCGGCCCGGCGCCGCCGCCGGACTCGCCAGGACCGATCTGCGCTGGTACGTCGACGGCGTCGAAAGGGTCGTCGCCCGGGGCCGCACCTTCGTCACCCCGGCCTCGCTCGGTGTCCGCGCGGACGGCCGCGGCCACGAGGTGACCGCCGAGGCGGTCGACCGCACCGACGCCATCCGCGACCCCGCGGTCCGTGCCCTGGCCACCGAGACCCTCACCTGGCGCGTCACGGCGACCGGGCACCGGTAGCAGGTCCTCAGGCGATGATCGGGACGACGGCCTCGGGCGTCAGCATCCGGAACGTGAACGCCTGATGGAAGTAGAGCCGGATGCTGGTCGCGTCGTGGCCCAGGTAGCCGATCGACAGGTCCTGGCCCAGGCGCAGCTCGAAGTCGCCGCCACGGGTGGACAGCAGCACACCGCCCGTGACGGCGGGGGCCCACAGGATCTGGTCGTCGAGCAGCCGGGTCAGATGGGTGGCCACCGGGTACCCGTGGTCGGAGGTCTCGGTCGCCTCGGTGAAGGCGTCCGCACCGAGCAACAACCGGTACGGCCCGTCGACACCGGCCAGCCGCAGCTGGGTCAGCGCCTGGCTGACGGCGGCCGGGTAGTCGCGGGCGTCGGCAGGCAACGGCAGCGGTGCGTGCGAGGAGCCGTCCCGGAGTCCGGTGATGCCCGCCGACGCGTACCCGTCGATGATCGCCATGTCCTCGGCGAACGCGCAGGTACGGGCCGCGTCCTTGACGGGCTGCCAGTCGCTGTCGGCGGAACCGCGTTCGACGTCGTCCACGGCCGACCGGGTCACGGTGAACGGTACCCGCCAGTCGATGACGGGCATCGAGGTACGGGCCCTGGCGAGCACATCCGGCGTGGGTGGATCGATGTCCCGCAGATGACCGTCGCCGACGGCCGCCAGTTCCGGGCCGTCCGGACCGGTGACGTCGACGACACGGCGGCCTGCCAGATGGCGGCTGAAGGTGCGCCGGGCCTCTTCTTCGATCTGGTCCCAGGCGGCTTCCGTGACAGGGGCGAGCTCGCGGTGGAGGTTGTTCATCACTGGGCGCTTCCTTGCAGGCTGCCGATGCGCAGCGAACCGTCGTCCGGACGGGCCGGGACCGGGGGCCGTGCCACCGGGGCGGACGCCGGCTCCGGCAGGGTCTCGGTGGCGGTCACCGCGGGCGACGGCGGCGGGGCGTCGAAGAAGTCGGCGCCGGGGACATAGAAGAGCGTGCCGGTGACCGCTGTCGAGAAGTCGAGGATGCGGTCGTGCGTTCCGGGCGGATCGCCGAGGAACATGTTGCGGAGCATCTGCTCGGTCACGCCCGGGTCGGCGGCGTAGCCGATGAAGTAGGTGCCGAACTCGCCCTGTTCGAAGCTGCCGAACGGCATGTTGGCCCGCAGGATCTCGCGTTCCGTGCCGTCGGGGTCGGTGACGGTGTTGAGGGCGACATGCGAGTCGGCGGGCTTGACGTCGTCGGGTAGTTCGATGTCGGTGAACTTCGTGCGGCCGATGACGCGTTCCTGTGCCTCGGTGCTCAGCGCGTTCCAGGACGCGAGATCGTGCAGATACTTCTGCACGATGACGTAACTGCCGCCCGCGAACTGCGGATCCTCCGGACCGATCAGGGCCGCCGACCGCGCGTCCGCCCCGACGGGGTTCTCGGTGCCGTCCACGAAGCCGAGCAGATCCCGGTGGTCGAAGTAGCGGAACCCCTGCGTCTCGTCGACGACCTTCACCGACCCGCCCAGCCGGTCGAGCAACTGGGACGCCCACTCGTAGCACACGTCCATCCGCTCGGCCCGGATGTGGAACAGCAGGTCCCCCGGGGTCGCCGGAGCACGGTGGCGGGCACCGTGCAGTTCCTGGAACGGGTGGAGCCCCGCGGGCCGGGGGCCCGCGAACAGCCGGTCCCAGGCGTGGGAACCGAAACCGGTCACGGAAACCAACTCGGTGCCCGGGAACCGGAATCCGATGGAGCGGGCGATCGCCGGAAGAGCCGGCAGCACCTCGCGCACGACGGCCTCGCCACCGGGCTCGATCGTGGCAACCAGGATCAGGGCCGCACTGGTCAGCGGCGTGACGACGGGCTGCGCCGTGACCGGCTCCGGCGTGGCGTCGGGCATACGGGGGCTCCATGGGGCGTCAGCGGTACGGAACGACAACGGCGAGCGGTGCGGGGGCGACAACGGGCCCCGTTGCCACTTACGCACACGTACGGCAACGCCGCACCCCGGGAGAGCCGACCGGGCGACCGCCCGGTCGGGTCCGCCCGGGTCCCGAGTCCCGCGCCCGGACACCGGGAAGCCCGACGCCCCGCGATTCCGACGCCTCGCGATTCCGATGACCTGCGATTCCGGCGCCCCTGATTCCGGCGCCCGTGATTCCGGCGCCCGTGATTCCGGCGCCCGTGATTCCGGCGTCCGGGAAGCGCGCGCGGGCGTGACGCCGTGCGCCCTCTTCCGTCGCCGGGACAGCTCATGCCCCGGCCGGTGGGCGGGGGAGGGACCCGGAGGGCCGTCGTGCACCGGGCCGGACCCGGCGACCGCGCGCCGGGCCCCGTGCCTCAGCCCGCCCCGACCTCGGAGCGGTCGCCGCCCCAGAGCGTGTGGAAGGAGCCCTCGCGGTCGGTGCGCCGGTACGTGTGCGCGCCGAAGAAGTCGCGCTGTCCCTGCGTGAGCGCCGCGGGCAGCCGGTCCGCGCGCAGTCCGTCGTAGTACGAGAGCGCGGCCGCGAAACCGGGTGTCGGCACCCCCTGCCGCACGGCCTCGGCGACCACCGCCCGCCAGTCGTCCTGTGCCGCACCGATCTCCGCCGCGAACTGCTTGTCGGAGAGCAGGCTGAGCAGGTCGGGGCGGGCGTCGTAGGCCGCGCGGATCCGGTCCAGGAACGCCGCCCGGATGATGCACCCGGCCCGCCAGATCGCCGCCACCGCGCCGAGATCGATGTTCCAGTCGTACGCTTCGCTGCCCGCTCGGATCTGATGGAACCCCTGCGTGTACGAGACGATCTTGGACGCGTACAGCGCCTGCTCCACCCGGTCGGCGAAGGCGGCGGCCTCGGCCTCCCCGAGCGGCGTGGCCGACGGGCCCGCCAGACCCTTCGCCGCCTCGCGCAGATCCGCGTGGCCGGACAGCGAGCGGGCGAAGACGGCCTCCGCGATACCGGAGACGGGCACTCCCAGATCCAGCGCGATCTGCACCGTCCAGCGGCCCGTGCCCTTCTGCTCCGCCCGGTCCTGCACGATGTCGACGAAGGGCCTGCCGGTGGCCGCGTCGGTATGGGCCAGGACCTCCGCCGTGATCTCGATCAGATACGAGTCGAGGCGGCCGGTGTTCCAGCCGCGGAAGGTCTCGGCGATCTTCGCGGGTGAGTAGCCGGCGACGCTGCGCAGCAGGTCGTACGCCTCCGCGATCAGCTGCATGTCCGCGTACTCGATGCCGTTGTGGACCATCTTCACGAAGTGCCCGGCCCCGTCGGGACCGATGTGGGTGGTGCACGGGGTGCCGTCCTTCGCCTTGGCGGCGATCTTCTCCAGCAGCGGCCCCAGCGATGCGTACGACTCGGCCGAGCCGCCCGGCATGATGCTCGGCCCGTTCAGCGCACCCTCCTCGCCGCCCGAGATGCCGACTCCCACGAAGTGGATGCCGCGCTCGCGCAACTGCTTCTCGCGGCGGCGGGTGTCCTCGAAGTGCGCGTTGCCGCCGTCGATGATGACGTCGCCCTTCTCCAGGAGCGGTGCGAACTCCTGGATCACGGCGTCCGTCGGACCGCCCGCCTTGACCATGATGACGAGCCGACGCGGACGTTCCAGCGCCGCGACGAACTCCTCCGGTGTACGCGCGGCCACGAAGGAGCCCTCATCGCCGAACTCCTCGACCAGTGCGTCCGTCTTCGCGGTCGTCCGGTTGTGCACGGCGACCGTGAAGCCGTTGCGTGCGAAGTTCCGAGCGAGGTTGCGGCCCATGACCGCGAGGCCTGTGACGCCGATCTGTGCAGTGCCGCTCATCTGTCTGCTCTGCAATCTGTGTCGGGAATGGCGGGTTCTCCAGTATGGATACGGGGGGTGGGGACGGCCTGCCGGTGATGGGCCGTATGGACGTGCCGGGACTGCGGGCTCCCGCACGTCCCGGTCTTCGATCGGCGCGGACGCGGGCGGGGGCGCGCCGGAGCGGGCCGGCCGGACCGGATCAGCCCGGAGCCCCGGGTCGGGTTGCGGCCATCGGCGTGGTCCCCGCGATCGCGTCCATCGCCGGCCGGGGCGCGGCCGTGGCCAGTGCGGTCACCTCGGCCCGCGCCGCGGCCAGCGAACTCTCCGCCAGCGGCCGAAAACGGGCCAGGTGCGGGACGAGCCCGGCCATGGTCATCTCGACGCCGACGAAGCTCAGGTTCTCGTCCGACACGCCCTGCCCGCCGAAGTACGTCCGCAGGTAGGGCGTTTGGAAGTCCCATGCCTCGCGTGGCGTGCCCGGACCGTAGGAACCGCCCTGCGTGGTGATCACCACCACCCGCGTAGCCCGCAGCAGGCTCTCCCCGGCGTCAGGGTCGGTGAAAGCCCCGGGAAAGCCCACCCGGTCGATCCACGCCTTCAGCGAGGCGGCCACCGAGTAGTTGTACATCGGGGCACCGACCAGCAGGGTGTCGGCCGCCAGCAGTTCGGAGACGAGCGGTCGGGTCAGTGCCCACTCCCGTTTCTCGGCCGGGCTCTCGACCAGGGCGTCGACTTCGGGCGGCGGGACGAGGCCGTGTCGCTCCACGCGTCGCCCGAGCGAGCAGTAGGCGGTGCCCAGCGGCGGCACCGGGTCGACGGCCAGATCCCGGTACCGGTAGCCGGCCGTGCCGTGCACGGACCGCCAAGTGTCCGCGAACAGCGAGGTCAGCTGTCTGCTGAGGGACTCACCGGAACGATTGGCGCTGGAATCCAGGTGCAGCAAGGACGTCATCACTTCTCCTGTCACTTCGGCTACGTTGCGTTCGTCATGGGAGCTGACGGGGCGGGACGGAGAAAGGTGACCGGTGGACGAGCGCGACGGGCTGGCGGAACGATTCGAGGCGCAGCGCGGCAGGCTGCGCGCAGTCGCCTACCGGATGCTCGGATCGTTGGACGAGGCCGATGACGCCGTGCAGGAGGCATGGCTGCGGCTCGGTCGGATCGACGCCGGCGAAGTGGACAACCTGGGCGGCTGGCTCCGGACCGTGGTGACCCGCATCTGCCTCGACATGCTGCGCTCCCGCAGCTCGCGGCGGGAGGACCTGACCGCGCAGGAGACGCTCGACCACATCGCGAACCCCGCGCGGGCGACTCCCCGGGAAGATCCGGAGGGCGAGGCATTGCTGACCGACTCGGTGAGCCGGGCCCTGCTCGTCGTGCTGGACGCACTGGGCCCCGCCGAACGGGTCGCGTTCGTGCTCCACGACATGTACGCCGTGCCGTTCGACGAGATCGCGCCGATCGTGGAGCGCACACCGGTCGCCACGAAGAAGCTCGCCAGCCGCGCGCGCCAAAAGGTGCGGGGCAGGCCGGTGGTCCCGGCGTCCGAGGTCGCCCGGAACCGGCAGGTCGTCTCGGAGTTCCTCGCCGCCGCGCGCGCCGGTGATCTCGGCGCGATCCTCGCCGTGCTGGACCCCGATGTGGTGCGCCGCGCCGATCCCGCCGCCCTGCCGCCGGGCGGAAGGACCGTGGTCCGCGGCGCACGGGCCGTGGCGGAGGGCACCGCCGCACTGGCGCAACGGTCCCGGCTCGCGGAACTCGCCCTGGTCGACGGTGCGGTGGGTGTCGTCGTGGCCCCGCGAGGACGGCTCTTGTTCGCGCTCACCTTCACCGTCGAGAACGACAGGATCACCGCGTACGAAGTGATCGCCGACCCGGTGCGCCTTCGACAGCTCCGCCTCGCCGTCCTCGACTGAGTTTCTGGAAAACTGAATTGACCTGGCATCAGGCCTGATCGGCCTTCGGCTGCGCGGGCCCGCCCCGGGTTCGTCGCGACTTCGCACCGGCCCGGGAGCCCTCGTGCCACCCGTCGCGCCCCCGGACGAGCCGTCCATGACGGGTGGACTGTCCTCGCTCCCTTGTCACCGGCCTTTGTCTGCCCATAAGTTGGGCGCTTGCGACGTGTCCTACTGCCAGTGGGGGAGCCAAGTCATGGCCGCAAACGGACGGCACCGCAGATACCAGCCCGGCCGGCTCAACCGTGCCTCGCTCACGGTCACCGCCGGAGGTGCGGGCATCGCGCTCCCACTCATCGCGGCCGCCTCGGCAGGCGCCGCCTCGACGGACGTCTGGGAGAAGGTCGCCGCCTGCGAGTCCACCGGCGACTGGCACATCAACAGTGGCAACGGCTACTTCGGCGGCCTGCAGTTCACCCGGTCGACGTGGGCCGCCTACGGAGGCACGGTCTACGCCCCGCGCGCCGATCTGGCCACCAAGGGGCAGCAGATAGCCGTCGCCGAGAAGGTGCTCGAAGGGCAGGGGCCGGGCGCCTGGCCGGGCTGCTCGACCCGGGCGGGGCTGACCAGCGGCGGGGACGCCCCCGACATCAGCCCGCAGTCGGAGCGGACCGGTCAGGCCAAGGTGCCCGGCAAGGCCACCGCCACAAAGCCGGAGACGAAGCGGACCTCCGCGACCGCCACGCCGACCACTGTGCCCGGCAAGCGTGAGATGTACACCGTGGCCCGTGGCGACTCGCTCTCCGCCATTGCGGAGACCGAGCACGTCCGGGGCGGCTGGCAGCATCTGTACGCGAGGAACCGGGAGGTCGTGGGCGACGATCCGGATCTCATCCTCCCAGGACAGCGCCTGAGCCTGGACGCGTCCCGGGCACCGAGGAAGGGTTCCGGGGCGGGTTCGGCCTCGGCGGCGAAGCCGAAGCCGAAAGCGAAGACGCAGACGGCGACCGCACCGCACGAGAAGGCGAAGCCGCAGCACCGGACCGCCTCACCGAAGCAGCAAGCGACCACGCCCCGGCACGAGACCGCGAAGCCGCACCACCGGGCCGTGAAGCCGAAGGCGCAGCCCAAGAAGGCCGAGGCCCATGAACCGGCGCGGGCGGAGAAGCACTCCGGCCTCGTCGCACCGGTCGCGGCAGGCATCGGCACCCCGTACCACCAGTCCGGTTCCTGGGCCAGCGGCTATCACACCGGTGTGGACTTCCCCGTCCCGACCGGTACCTCGGTGAAGGCGGTGGGTTCCGGCACAGTCGTCTCGGCAGGCTGGGCGGGGGCGTACGGGTACCAGATCGTGATCCGGCACAGCGACGGCAAGTACAGCCAGTACGCGCATCTGTCCGCGCTTCACGTCCGTGAGGGCCGGCACGTCTCCGCCGGACAGCGGATCGCGCGCTCGGGCTCCACCGGGAACGTCACCGGTCCGCACCTGCACTTCGAAATCCGTAACGGTCCCGGCTACGGCTCGGACGTCGACCCGCTGGCCTACCTCAGAGCGGGCGGCGTCAGCGTCTGAACGGAGCTCCGGGGCCCGTCCGGATCAACCTGCGCGGCGGACCCCGCCGACGTGCCGCCCCGCCGTGCGGAGCGGGAACGCGAAGAGAGGCCGGTCGTGAACTCCACCTGCCCGAGCCGACGCTTCAGCGGCATCGTCAGCTGCAGGGACGGGGCTGCCGAGGACCTTTCGGCGACGGCTTCGAGGGTCGAGGCGGGCGTCGGCAGTGCGGGCTCATGACGAGCCACGACCGTCCGATCAGGCTGAGACGGACCAACCGTCGGCTCCACGACGCCCTCCGTGCCGGGAGCCGCGCCCGAGTCCTCCGGGCACATCACGTCGCCCGGGACGAGGCCCGCCAGGTCGCGCGGGGCGACCGGGTGCGTACTCCCGGCCCGCTGCTCCGCGCCCAGCCGTTCCGTCGTCAGCAGTATCAGCCCACCCGCGGCGACCACCCCGCAGGCGAGGGCCAGCATCGTGCCCGTCGTACCGTGCCGGAACCGCTCGTCGAACAGAGTGATGCCGACAGCCGCGGCTATCACCGGGTTGACCACGGTCACGGTGGCCAGCGGCGCGGTCAGCCCGGCACCCCGGTACGCGGCCTGGGAGAGCAGTAGCCCGGCGGACGCGAACACGCCGATCGCCAGCAACGCCGGCATCCCGGCTCCCGCGGCACCGGCGGCCCACTGCACCGCCACCGTCTTCGTGAACACGGAGGCGATACCGAAGGCCACACCCGCGCCACCCGCCAGGATCACGCTCCGCACCACCGGCCGGTGCGTCCCCTTGGCTATCAGGCAGAGCGCCGCGACCACGCCGAGTGCGACTCCGGCGAGCATCAGCTGATCCGTGCCGTTCAGGGTGTGCGACTCGGCGTTCCCGGTGAGTGCGAGCAGTCCCGCCAGACCGACGGCCGCCGTGATCGCGCCGCGCCAGGCGGTGGCCCCCGCCCGGCGGCGTACGAAGAGCGCCGCCATCGGCAGGGCGAAGACGATGGTCAGCGCACCGAGCGGCTGGACGAGGCTGAGCGGACCGTAGGCCAGCGCCACGACGTGCAGCACCGCCCCCACGCCGTTCAGTGCCACGGCGGCCCACCAGACGGGGTTGCGCAGGGGTGCGAACGAGCGGCCGTCTCCAGCCGTGGCCACGCGCTCCTGGACGATCGCCCCGGCCGCGTAGGCGACCGCGGAGACCAATGACAGAAGCACGGACAGCGCAAGGGAACTCATGTACACCACGATGTCTCTTCAAAGTGGCTGCGTCGTCGTCCTTGAGGCGGCGATCCGGCGTACTGCCTTGGTAGTACGGGATCACTCCCAGTGTCCTCCTCCCGACGGTAGTCGTCCCTCCGAGGGACCCGGAGCGATCATTCCGACGGGTTACGGTGAGGGCCGGGGCGCGGCGATCCGGGTGCCCGCGATGTCATCGGGGTGGTGGCGGGGAGCCGGGAAGGAGCAGCGTGATGGACGAGCCCGCGGCGGATTCGCCGGCCGGATTCTTCGCACTCCGGACGTCCGCGCCGCCCGACGGGGCGCATCGGCCGCTGGCTCTCCTGTACGCGGGGGAGTCCACGCAGCTGACGGCTCGTATCGACGCCGTCGGCGACCGGCTCGGCACCTCCGAGCGCAGGGTCGCCGCCTCCGTCGCGCACCTGGGGCTGGCCGCCCGCCTCTGGTCCGTCGCGCTCGGCCCGGCGGCCCTGACCGGACGCCTCCCCGCCCTTTCTCCCGATTTCCTGCTCTGGGACCCGCTGCGCACCTTTCCCGACGACCTGTGGCTGAGCTCCGCCGCGACGCTGCCCGCCACGGCCGAGAACATCCGGGAAGCCGTTCAGTACGGCCATCTCGTTCCCCTCGCCGAAGCGATCCACCGGGACGGCCCCCTGTCGGACCGGCTGCTCTGGGGCAACGCGGGGTCGGCGCTGGCAGGGTCCCTGCGGGAACTGGTCGCCTGGGCCCGTGAGCACGGCCGTCCCGATGTGTCGGGCCGGGCCCGCGCGCTGGTCGCCGAACTGTTCGACCACCCGGACCTGCGGAACACCGGCCGCCCGCACGACACGGCGTTCCGCCGTCGCAGTTGCTGCCTGTACTACCGCTGCCCGGCGGGTGGCCTGTGCGGCGACTGCGTCTTCGAAAGCGCCTGACACGCCCCCCGGGCCGCGATGTCACCCGGCCGTGACGGCGCCGCGGCCGCAGGACCGGCGGGGCCGGGTCACCCGCCGGGTACCACCTCGACGGAGCCGATGTACTCCTGGGTCTCCTCGGCCGGGAGACGGACGGCCTGGGCCCAGAAGTAGATCACCAGACTGAAGGCGGCGATGAGGGCGATGTCCCACCACAGGGGAAGCGCGTCGGTCGCACCGCAGGAAGCGGACGATGCCGGGCCCGTGCTGCAGAAACCGCCCTGCCAGGAGATCAGACCCATGCCCACGAGGTAGACCGGCAGCCACTGCGCGGACCGCCAGTTCATGTGCGGAACCCTCGGGTTGAGCTTGAGCAGGGCGGAGCCGCCCAGCAGCAGATAGCCGAGCACGATGGCCACACCGAGCCGCCACAGGGTGTCCCAGCCCGCCCAGTAGATGATCAGATTCGAGACGATGAAGGCCACGGGTGCCCAGAACATGCCCCCGCGCAGCCGGTACGGACGAGGCCGGTCCGGGTCCTGTTTGCGCAGGCACCCGAAGGCCAGCGGCGCCCCCGCGTACATCAGCACACTGGCGGACGTGACGAAGCCGACCAGCTTCTGCCACGTGGGGAACGGCAGGAACACGATGAGCCCGATCACGAAGGCGAAGAGCAGGCTGAACCACGGGACCCCCTGCTTGGTGGTGCGCTCGAAGACCACCGGGACGTAGCCGTTGCGGGACAGCCCGTAGGAGACCCGTGAGGTGGCCGTGGTGTAGATCAGGCCCGTGCCGGACGGTGACACGACCGCGTCGATGTACAGCAGCGTGGCGAGCCAGCCGAGTCCGACGGACGCGGCGAGCCCGGCGAACGGGCCCGCCTTTCCGCTGAAGGTGAGGTCGGCCCAGCCATGGGCGAACGCGCTGTGCGGCAGGGCGGCGATGAAGACGACCTGAAGCGCCACATAGACGAGGACGCCGATGAGAATCGAACCGATGACCGCGCGCGGGATGTCCCTGGCGGGATCGCGGCTCTCGCCCGCCAGCTGATCCGCCTGCTCGAAGCCGAGCAGCGCGAAGATGATGCCGCTGGTGCTGATGGCGGAGAGCACGCCCTTGGCGCCGAAGGGGGCGAAGCCCTGGTAACCGAAGTTGGCGCCGTGGAACGTGGTGGCGGCCAGAACGACGATGGTGAAGACGGGGACAGCCACCTTCCACCACGTCGCCACGCTGTTGGTGTGGGCGAGCCATTTGATGCCGAAGAAGTTGACGACCACGAAGAACGCCATGAACGCGACGGCCAGCCCGTATCCCGCGGGGGTCAGATGATTCTTACCGGTCTGCACCCAGGGGGCGTGGACGCTGAGATAGTTCAGCGACGCCATGACCTCGATCGGCGCCACGGTGACGGCCTGGAGCCATGAGAACCACCCGAAGGACGCGCCGGCGGCGCTGCCGAACGCGTAGTGCGGGAAGCGGGCGGTACCGCCCGCGACCGGGTACATGGCTCCCAGCTCGGCGTGGACGAAGGCCAGCACGATGATGGCGAGCGCCCCGATTCCCCAGGAGACGAGTGCCGCCGTGCCGGCTGCCTGTGCGGCGAACAGTGCGCCGAACAGCCAGCCGGACCCGATGATGGACCCCTCCGAGGCCCAGATGAGACCGATCAGCCCGATGTCCCGCTTGAGGCCCGGGTTCGTGGGCGCCGAGGGCGCGACCGGCCTGGACATCCGCATGGTGCATGCACCCCTTGCTCCGGCGGGGATGAGGCGTGGGGGTGTAGATGTGCCTCTGGGGACCTCAACAAGATGCCCCGATCCCGGTGGATCGCTCCCGGCGCGCGCGGAAGTTGCGCCACTCGGCCCTGTAGTCCTCGTTCGGGCACCAGGGAGCAAGTAACCCGCGGGTAGGGATTCCGGCCGTCGGGCGTGGCGGACGAGGAACGGCTGACGGTGCCGGCCCCTCTACCGGCTCAACCGCGTGAACCTGCTTCGGCAGCCACAGCGGGAGGCCCCTCTGGCGCAGCGCGGGACCACCTCCCCGTCGTCGTGCCACGTCCCCGCCGGGCCGCGGACGGACCTGGCGCGGACCACGCGGCCGGCGCCGTGACTCCGGTGTTCAGGTACCGCTCCGGCGGCAGAACTTCGCCTGAAGGAGATCGGTGAAGATACCGATGGGGTCGTCCCAACCGCCGTCGCTCCAGTCGCCGTTGACGTTGGTGGTGACCAGCTGTTCGCCGTCGCGGGCGCCGTAGGTGTAGGACCACGATCCGAAGAGCGCACCCCCCATGCCCCAGACCGTCTTCCCGCACGGCAGTCCGACCGAGGAGACGCCGAGGCCGTAGGCGGCGTTGGAGATCCAGTCGCGGGTGGGCACGGTGGTGAACATGTCGTGTTGCTGGTCCGGCGGCAGTATCCGGCCCCCCAGCAGGGCGCCGAAGAAGCGGTTGAGGTCCCCGGCCGTGGAAATCATGCCGCCGGCCGCCCAGAACATGGATGAATCGAGCTCGGTCGCGTCGTGGACCGGTGCACCGGGGTCGGTCCGGAACAGTTTCGTGTAGTGCCGGGAGTGCGGCCCGTGGATCGTCGGGTCGCTGCCGTGCGGCAAGTACGTGCCAGTCAGGCCGAGTGGGCGGGAGATCCGTTCTGTGATCTCCTCGGCGAGCCCGCGGCCGGTGGCCCGTTCGGTGATCATGCCTGCGAGGAGGTAGTTGGTGTTGGAGTACGCCCAGCCCGAACCCGGTGTGAAGGCGGGCGGATGGGAAACGGCGATCTGCGCCAGTGACTCGGGGGTGTGTGTCTCGTGTCGGTTCAACGCCTCCTGGTCATCGGTGTAGTTGAAGATCCCGCTGGTGTGGTTGAGCAGCATTCTGATGCTCACCCCGGCACCGTCGTGGACCACGCCGGGCAGCCACTGCTCCACGGTGTCGTCCAGGCTCACTTTGCCTTCGGCCGCCAGTTGCAGCACGACGGTGGCCACGAACGTCTTGCTGATGCTGCCGATGCGGAACCGGTCGTGCTGTGAGCGTTCGCGGCCGGTTCGGGTGTCGGCCACTCCTGCGGTCCCGAACCACTGCCGGTCGCCGTCGCGGACCTCGGCAAGAATGCCGGGCAGGCCGCCTTGAGTCACCGCTTGCTGAAGCAACCGCCGGATCGGCTCGTGGTCGTCGGCACTTGAGGCCGGTGCGGACTCGGACAAGGCGCCCGCAGCCTTGGGTTGCTCGGCGCCCGGTCGGCCGCTGTCCGTATGAGCGGTGTGTGGATGCATGTGGTTCTCCTTGTCATGTGCGACTCGCGGATGGCCGCCAGGCCCCTGTCCACAGCGTGACTCCGTGGCCCACCGGCAGCGCGATTCCGTGGCTCACCGGCTCTCGCCAGGGGCTTGGGCCCCGGCGCAGCAGGCGATCCATCGCGCATGCCTGCAGGGCCTGCTGCACACCCCGGCCAGGGCACCGCCGCGGGGTGAATGGGCTGCGTCAGCCGTTCCCTGCGGTCACTGATCCTGGCTGCTGAGCGTCTGTCGTACGCGGTCCGCCAGTTCGGCCTGATCGATACCGGCCAGGGCGAGAGCACGTGGCACGGTGCCGATTTGAGCCTGCAGGATCCCGAGCAGCAGATGCGCCGACCGCAGGTCCTTCTTGCGGGCGGAGGCGAAGCTCCGCTCCAGTGCGAGTCTGGCGGACGCACCCATCTTGGGCTGCTGGGAAGAGTGGCTCGGCCCGGGAAGGTCATAGGCGGCCGGAGACACTCCGATCACGCTCAGGCTGTGCTCGAACTCTCGGTCCAGTGCCTCGCGGACAGCAGCGCGATCGAGCCCGGCCGAGGCCAGGACCTGCTGTGCGGCAGACCCCTGATCGGCGGCGATCGACAACAGGAGATGGTGCGCGTCGATCGTCGTCGATCCGTCCTCGTGGGCTTCGTGCGTCGCCCGCACGATGACTGCGTGCAGGTACTCGTCAAACGCGCTCATCGCCGCGCCTCCTCAGCTTGACTCCGGCGGCGATGAGCCGCTTGGCGTGCTTCTTGTGGACGGCCTGGCGGGTGACACCGAGTGCCTCGGAGACCTGTGGCCAGCTCCAGCCCGCTCGCATGGCCTGCTCGACAGCGGCGTCCTCCAGCTGATCGGCGAGGCGCCGCAGCGCCACGACAGCCGCCAGGGTGTCAGCGGGCTCTTGAGGAAGGGGGTTCTCGGCGGCGGACATGTAAGCAACTGTAGTTGACTAAAGGAGATAGTCAACCCAAGTTGCTCACGGCTGGGGCGGGACGGGGTGATGTGTCGGGGGCTCACGGTCACGGGCCGGCGCGTCGGCAAGCGGCGGCATCCTCAACTGATCGATGCGTCCCCCGCGGGTGGGTCGACGGTCGGCGTGGCGGGCGGTCGGGTGGGTGTGGTGTCCGTGGTGCGCGCCGGGCGGGTGCGGGCCGTTCCCGACTTGTCATGCACCTGGACAGCGGATCGGGTGTCGTGCTGTCATGCCAACTGCCGTTCCTTCCAACGTTGTACATCCTGCTGCAACGAGCCGCCACCCTTCCTCGACAAGGAGGATCCGTGCGCATCAGAAAGAAACTGGTTCTACTTCTCGCTGCCGTTCTCGGCGCCGCCGGCCTGTCCGCGGTGCCCGCCGCTTCGGCTGCCCCGGACCCCGGGGGCACCGGTGAGGTGCATGGGCTGAAGGGCGAGTACTACACGCATACCGCCCCCGGCGCCTTCGACTTCGGGCAGCTCAAGGCCACCGGATTCGATCCAGACATCGACTTCCCCACACTTGAGCCGCGGTTGGTCGCGGCGACCGGGCAGAGCGACGACGTCAGCATCCGCTGGACCGGAAAGATCGTTCCGGAGAAGACCGGAGCGCATGTCTTCTCGATGATCGGGGACAACGGCTTCCGGCTCTGGATCGACGGGAAGCCGGTCATCGACCACTGGGTCGACGACTGGGAGGTCGAACAGAACTCGCAGCCGGTCGAGTTGACCGCGGGCAAGGCCTACGACCTCAAGGTCGAGTTCTTCGAGCACGTGGGAGGGTCCAACCTTCATCTGAAGTGGACCGAACCCGGTGGCGGCAAGGTGCCCGTGCCGCAGTCCGCCTTCCGGCTGCCGGACGACTTCGCGTACGACGGAGCCATCGCCGCCACGGTGCTCGCCGACGGCCGTCGCCTCAAGCTGGACTTCGCGCAGAAGCTCGCGCCCCTGCCCGCCGGCCTGGCCAACCATCTCGATGCCGTGATCGGCGGTGCCACGTGGCCGCTCGGCGCCGTCGAGGCGGACCCGGCCGACCCGCGCAGCCTCACCGTCGCGCTCAAGGAGCCGGTCGTCGGCAACAAGAACGGTGACGCCAAGGGGCTCGCCGATGTCCGCTACGACGGTGCGGGGGCCCTGGCGGGGGAGGACGGCAAGCCCGTCGGCGCCTTCTGGTCCAGCGGGCCCAATCGTTCGAAGTACGAACTGCGTACCGGGTGGGCCGATGAGGTGGGCCCGCACAACGCGCTGCCCGAGTACCCGCGACCTCAACTCACGCGCGACAACTGGCAGAACCTCAACGGATCCTGGGAGTTCGCCCCGGCGAAGGCGGGGGAGCGGCCCCCGGTCGGCAGAAAGCTCGGTGAGAAGATCCTCGTTCCCTATCCGGTCGAGTCGCAGCTCTCGGGGGTCGAACGGCACGAGGACCGGATGTGGTACCGCCGCACCTTCACCGTTCCCAAGGACTGGAAGATCGGATCCGGCAAGCGTCTTCAGCTGAACTTCGGGGCCGTCGACTGGCAGTCCGAGGTGTACGTGAACGGCAGGAAGGTCACCGAACACAAGGGCGGCTACGACAAGTTCAGTGCGGACATCACCGACGCGCTGAAGCCCGGCCGCAACCAGGAGCTGATCGTCGGTGTCCACGACCCGACCGATTCCGCGAACGACGAGAACCCGCCGATGGGCAAGCAGCGCCTGGATCCGAGCGGCATCTGGTACACGCCGTCGTCCGGGATCTGGCAGACCGTGTGGATGGAGCCCGTCGCCGCCGATCATGTGGACTCGCTGAAGCTCACCCCCGACGTCCGGGGCGAGAAAGTGGCCGTCGAGGTGCGCGGCGTACGGGACGGGGTGCCGGTCACGGCCACCGCCTACGACGGGAACCGCAAGGTCGGGAGTGTCAGCGGACGTACCGGGGCGGCACTCGACCTCGGCGTGCCCGACCCGCATCTGTGGTCCGCGAACGACCCGCACCTGTACCGGTTGAAGGTCACCGTCGGTTCCGACCACGTCGGCAGCTACTTCGGGATGCGGTCCATCGCCGTCGAGAAGGTGAACGGCACCCCGCGCACCGTGCTCAACGGCAAGCCGGTCTTCCTGATGGCCACCCTCGACCAGGGCTTCTGGCCCGACGGTCTGCACACCGCGCCCACCGACGAAGCGCTGGCGTACGACCTGAGGATGCACAAGGCGATGGGGTTCAACTCCGTCCGCAAGCACATCAAGGTCGAGCCCGACCGCTGGTTCTACTGGGCGGACAGGCTGGGCCTGCTGGTCTGGCAGGACATGCCCGCGATGAACACCGTCAACCCGTCCGCCGCCGCGCGAGCCGAGTACGAGCGCGAGATGAAGGAGATGATCGACGAACACTCCAGCCACCCGTCCGTCGTCATGTGGGTCACCTTCAACGAGGGCTGGGGCCAGTACGATCAGGCCCGCGTCGCCGAGCAGGCCAAGTCCTGGGACCCGACCCGGCTCGTCAACAACATGAGCGGCCTCAACTGCTGCGGCGCGGTGGACGGCGGCAACGGCGACATCGCCGACGCGCACGGTTACCCGAGTCCCGCGCTTCCGCGGCCCGACGGGAGGCGCGCCCTGGTCAGCGGGGAGTACGGCGGGCTCGGCCTGGCCGTGCCGGGGCACGCCTGGGCCGTACAGCAGTCGTACATCGCGGTCGACCCGGCCACCTACACCGACGACTATCTGGCCCGGCTCGACGAGGTGCGAAAGCTCGCCTGCAACGGCAGCAACGGCGCGGTCTACACCCAGATCTCGGATGTCGAGGGAGAGTTGAACGGACTCCTCACGTACGACCGCCGGATCGTCAAGCCCGATGTCGAACGCATCAGGGCGGCACAGGAGGCGCTCGTCCGCGATGCGTCGAATCCGGTCGTGGCGGGGTGTCCCACCGGCTGATCCGTGACAGCGTTCCGGCCCGTTCCGGCCCGTCCGGGGCGGGCCGGAACGTATCCGTGCGCATCTCTGGCCCGGATCACCGGGAGACCGGGAACGAGCGCGCCCGGCAACGGCTTCCCGACGAGCTGCGAGTGCCGGTGGGCGGTGAGCCGTCGGCTCGGGACAACAGCGTCCGCGGACACCCGTGGCGCCGGGCCGACCGTGGTCGTGGAGAGGGCGGCGTCCCGCCCGCCCCACGGCTCAGCTGCTCAGCTCGAACTCGGCCCGGATGCGCTTGCCCACCGGTACGCGCTCGGCGGTCAGCCGGTCGCACAGGGCCACGACGATCTCCATGCCGTGGCCGCCGGGGCGTGTGGGATCGGGCGAGTAGAACAGCGGCAGGGCCGTGCTGCTGTCGTACACCGTCACGCTGACGCGCTCCGCGGTGCCCTCCAGCTCCAGCAGATACGGGCCCTGACTGTAGCGGTCGGCATTGGTGACCAGCTCGCTCACGGCCAGCATCAGATCGCTGCGGGTGTGTTCGCCGAACACCGCGAGCCATTCGGCGGCCAGCCGGACCAGAAAGCGATCGGCCAGCTCCCGGGCCTGAGCGATGCAGCCCGGCTCGCCGTCGAACACCTCGGCGCTGTGCAGAACCTCCGTGGGCCGGCCCGGGGAGGGGCGACCGGCCGGCCGGGAGGTGACCTGTTCGTTCATGTGCTCCAGCCAGGGCGACGCAGGGGTGTTCGATGACAGCTTCTCGCCGTTCGCCTACCCGCGACGAACGGTCCCACTCCGGGGAGAACCCGGCAGATCTCAGCCAAGGCCGGGCCCTGCTGCGGAAGGATCCCCGACGGTCGGTCGCGCCGTCGGGTGCGCCGGAGCGGAGGGGGCGACGGGAAGGGTGAAGTGGATGCAGGCGCCTTCGGCGGTCTCCGGGTCCAGCCGGATCCGGCCGCCGTGGAACTCCACGATCTTGCGGCACAGGGCCAGGCCGATGCCCGTCCCCTCGTACTCGTCCCTGCTGTGCAGCCGCTGGAAGACGACGAAGACGTCCTGCGCGGACTCCGGTGGGATCCCGATGCCGTTGTCCGTCACCTGGAAGTGCCAGTCGTCGCCCTCCCGCGCACAGCCGACCGTGATCCTGCACGGCACCTCGGGGCGGCGGAACTTCACCGCGTTGCCGATCAGGTTCTGCCAGACCATGGCGAGCGCCGTCGCGTCCCCGGTCACTTCGGGCAGCGGACCCTCCCGTACGACCGTCGCACCGGACTCCTCGACGACCAGCGCGAGATTCGCCAGCGCGCGGTCGAGGGTCCGGTCGAGGCCGACCGGCTTCCATCTGTCGTGCACCCGGCCGGTACGGGAGAAGGTGAGCAGATCGTCGATCAGCACCTGCATCCGCCCGGCGCCGTCGACCGCGTAGTCGATGTACTGCCGCGCCCGGTCGTCGAGCTCCGGGCCGTACCGTTTCTCCAGAAGCCCGCAGAACGAGGCGACCTTGCGCAGCGGTTCCTGCAGATCGTGCGAGGCCACATAGGCGAACTGCTCCAGCTCTCCATTGGACCGGCGCAGCTCCCGGGCCTGGTCCGCCAGCAGCGTCTCGCGCTCCCGGGACTCGGCCAGCTCCTCGACGATACGACGGCGCATGTCCTCCACGGCCGCCGCCACCGCCCGCACGTCGGACGGGCCGTCCACCTCGATCCGATTGTGGAACGCCCCCGAGCTGACCGTCTCCGAGGCGGCGGTCAGCCGGCTCAGCGGCCGGCCCACCATCCGGTTCAGCAGCAGACTCAGTGACAGGACCGCGAGCAGAAAGCCCAGGACCAACGAGACCAGCACCTGGTCGCGGGTGGTGCGGGCCGTGCTCAGATCCGCGCGGGCCCGGTCGCGCGCCACGTCGAGGTGTGCCTGCTGGGTGGCGTACAGCCGCCGCAGGGTGTCGAATTCGCGGTTGCTCCGCCGGATCGGGGCGGAGGACTCGGATGCGGGGCCGTCCCGCCGTACCGCGGCCACCAGCGGCTCGGCGTGCAGACTGCGCCACTCCCGCGCGGCCGCGGCGATCCGGTCGAGATCGCGGGCGAAGGGCTGCTCGTTCCCGACGAGCGTGCGCACTCTGGCCAGCCGCAGCTTCTCGTCCCGCATCCCCGCCTCGTACGGCCGAAGGAACGTCGAATCACCGGTGAGCGCGTATCCGCGGACCCCGGTCTCCTGGTCCAGCAGGGCGTTCTGCAGTTGGAAGGACGACGAGCGCGCCGGCTGGATCCGGTCCACCAGTTCGGTGGTGCGGTCGGAGATCCGGGCGAGCACCAGGCCACCGACGGTCAGTTCGGCACAGACGACCAGCACGAAGACGGCGAGAATCAGATGGACCCGGTTCTGGACCGACAGGCGGGAGGCCGGGCGGCGGGGGGACCGTGGTGCGCCCCGGCCGCTCACTGCGGCTCCTCCCGCCCCCAGCCCAGGTGGAGCACGGCCACGTCGTCGGCGAGGCCGCCGTACGGGGACGCGGCCACGGCGGCCTCGTCGACCAGGGTGTCCACGAAGGCGCGGGCCGCCAGTGACCCGTGTCGGCGGGCCATGGCGAGGAGCCCGTCCTCGCCGAGCCGGGTTCTCGGCCCCGTACGCCCTTCGAAGAGGCCGTCCGTGAAGAGGACGATCCGGCCGTCCCCCGGCAGCGACAGCTCCGAGACGCTCCAGTGCCCCGTCCCGGGCAGCAGTCCCAGCGCCATGCCCGGCTCGGGCTCGATCCAGCTCACCCCGGCACCGCCGCGCAGCAGCAGCCCGGGATGACCGGCCCGCACCACCCGCACCCGGCGTCGGTCCGGTGTGAAAACCAGTGAGGTGACGGTGGCGAAGACATGCGGGTCGGAGCGTTCGGCGACGAGGATCTCCTCCAGCAGCCGGACCTGTTCGGCCTGACCGGTGGCGCACAGCACCGCCGTGCGCCATGCCACTCGCAGGCAGACGCCGAGCGCCGCCTCGGCCGCCCCGTGCCCCGACACATCGCCGATCACCGCGTGCACCGTGCCGTCGGACGTCTGCACCACGTCGTAGAAGTCACCGCTGAGCAGGGCCTGCGCCCGGCCCGGTGCGTACCGCGCCACCGCTTCGAAGGAGTCGTCGTGCAGCAGGGGCACGGGCAGCAGACCGCGTTCCAGACGGGCGTTCTCCCGCGCCATGAGCCGGTTGGCACGCAACGCGGCGGCGGCCCGCTCGACCTGCTTGCGCTGGAGGGCATAGCGGACCGAGCGCCCCAGCGCCTCCGGATCGAGCCGGCCCTTGACGAGATAGTCCTGGGCACCGGTCGCCACGGCCGACAGGCCCGTATCGGCCTCGGACCTGCCGGTCAGCACGACGATGGCCGCGTCGGGCGCCGACTCCACGATCCGGGTGACGGCGTCCAGGCCGTACACGTCGGACAGGTGGAGATCGAGCAGGACGCAGCACGGGGTCCGGCAGCCGGCCAGGAACCGGCGCGCCTCCGTCAGCGTCCTGCACCAGGTCAACGCCGAGTCGAGCTCACTGTCCGCGAGCATCTCCTCGACGAGGAGCGCGTCACCGGCGTCGTCCTCGACCAGCAGGATCACGGCATCGACGTCCCAGACGGAACCCCTGCCGGCCGCGGGGTGGCCGTTCTGCACGGGGACGGCGGCCGGGCGTACGGGCTGCGCCGGGGATCCGCCCACGGGGAGCTCGGCCACTGTCCACCCCCTGTGTACGGACGGCACGGCCCGGCTCCGGCCGTATCGCAGGGAAGCATATGTGACCGAACCCTGGGGGAACCCCGGGGCGGAGCGGCTCGGCCCGCCCGAAGGCGCACGATGACCTGCCCGGTCGGTCACGCGGCACGTCACGGGGCCGTCACACGAACGGAGCAGCATCCGGTGCATGGCAGACTTGACCGGGACGTTCGGCCCGACAGGACCCGGTACGGCGGTCGGCGCCACGAGGGACGAGTGACAGAGGAACGGCAATGACGGTGACAGAGGACAGCCCGGAGCTCGCTCCCGGTACTGAGGAGTTCGGTCCCGGTATCGACCCGGAGCGGCTGGCCGTCTGCCTGAGCGTGCTCGACGAACTCGACACCATCGAGGTCGACCACCCCGACGCCATCGCCGTGCGCCGTGCCACGGCCGGGATCTACCGGACCGTGAAGCAGCGCCGCCGTCAGGAGCGCCGCGCCGCCAAGACCGCGCACGACAAGGCCGTCACCGAGGCCACCGCGACCGGCTCGGCCGACCGCATCGACGACGAGACACAGGGGATCCTGCCGTCGTCCTCGGCCCGTGCCGAGATCGCGGGCGTCCTGCAGCGCCCCCGGTCCTGCTACATCTGCAAGACCCGGTACGTCGAGGTGGACGCGTTCTACCACCAGCTCTGTCAGCAGTGCGCCAAGGAGAACCGGGCGCGCCGCGACGCGCGGACCGATCTCACCGGCCGCCGCGCGCTCCTCACCGGCGGTCGCGCGAAGATCGGTATGTACATCGCGCTGCGGCTGCTGCGCGACGGTGCGCACACCACCATCACCACGCGTTTCCCCAACGACGCGATCCGCCGCTTCAAGGCGATGCCGGACAGTGACGAGTGGATCCACCGGCTGAAGATCGTCGGCATCGATCTGCGCGACCCGGCCCAGGTCGTCGCGCTCGCGGGCTCGGTCGCCGCCGAGGGCCCGCTGGACATTCTGATCAACAACGCGGCGCAGACGGTGCGCCGTTCCGCCAACGCGTACAGCGAACTGGTCCGCGCGGAGTCCGCTCCCCTTCCGGCGGGAGAACTGCCCGCCGCCGAGGTCATCGGCACCTTCGGCAGTGGCACCGTCGACCGGGTCGCGGCGCTTCCGGCCGCCCGCAAGGAAGGCCTGAGCGCGCAGGACGTGACTGAGCTCGCCCTGGTCACCGGGTCCGCCTCCCTGGAGCGGATCGCCGCCGGAACGGCGATCGACGCGGGCGGTCTCGTGCCCGATCTGCATGACACCAACAGCTGGATCCAGACGGTCGACGAGGTCGAGCCGATCGAGCTGCTGGAAGTCCAGCTCTGCAATTCCACCGCACCGTTCATCCTGATCAGCCGGCTCCGCCCGGCGATGGCGGCGACCGCCGCCAAGCGCGCCTACGTGGTCAACGTCTCGGCGATGGAAGGCGTGTTCGGCCGCGGCTACAAGGGCGCGGGCCATCCGCACACCAACATGGCCAAGGCCGCGCTGAACATGCTCACCCGCACCAGTGCCCAGGAGATGTTCCAGAAGGACGGCATCCTGATGACCGCGGTCGACACCGGCTGGATCACCGACGAGCGCCCGCACCCCGACAAGATCCGCCTCGCCGAGGAGGGCTTCCACGCCCCGCTCGACCTGGTCGACGGCGCCGCGCGGGTCTACGACCCGATCGTGCGCGGCGAGGGGGGCGAGGACCTGTACGGCTGCTTCCTCAAGGACTACGCGCCCGCCAACTGGTAGGGAGCGGGTGGCGCGGCGCGTGCGCGGCGCCTCGGACCCGGTCGGGAACCGCTCCTGGCCGGGTCCTTTCCGTATCCGGTGGCTGAAAGTGACCTAGAGCACACATTCCATCGAGCGGGAACGCGCTCATTTGGTTACTCTGATGTGAACGGACGTCATCGAGGAGTCCACGAACCCTCCCCGACCGTCCTGGGACAGGCTTTCAACCAAGTCGCCGTCCCGCCCCGTACCCGGCGCCACCGCGACCGTACTGTTCCTTCCCCCGCCCCTCGCGGGTGATCGACTCCTGGTATTGAGGCCGGGATGTCGGCGACGCAGGGGGCCACGCGACACAAAGGAGTGCGCGGTGACGACACCAGAACTGACGAAGCACGAGAAGCCTTCGGCCGAACGATACGGAGAACGGGCCCGCAGGCCCGAGAAGCTCCGCAACATCGAGGTCTGGGCCAGGTCCGCACCGATCCGGCTGGCCGGCTACGAGGACGACCTCGCCGAGCCGCACATCCTGCCCGGCATCGACTGACCGCTTCGCGTCCGACCGCTTCACCGCCGAGCTCCGGCCCGCATCCCGCAAGGGGCGGGCCGGAGCTCGGTCGTTCCCGCGCATCCGCCGGTCACAGGAGCGTGTCCGCCACCGCGGCCCCGGCGAACGAGAGCCCGACGCCCGCTCCGACGGTCAGTACCAGATAGCCGGCCGCCATGGCCTGACGGCGAGCCGAGGTGAAGGTCATCAGCTCGTAGGAGAACGTCGACCAGGTCGACAGGGCGCCGCAGAATCCGGTGGCGAGCAGCAGCTGGAGCCGGGGTCCGAGTTCCCCTCGGGTCACCGCCTCGGCAAGGAAGCCGAGGAGCAGGGCCGCACCGGCATTGGCCGCGAACGTACCCCACGGAAAGACGGTGTGGAGGCGGAACCTGGCGTCCACCCCGAGCAGGTAGCGAAAGGGTGCGCCGACCAGCCCGCCGACGAGTACGAGCAGCCAGTCGAGCATCAGGTGCCGCCCTGTGTGCGGTGGTCGCGCCCGAGGGCGAGGTGGGTGGCGAACGCTCCCGCTGTCACGGCGGCCGTCGCGGCCACGACCGTCAGCAGCAGGTAGCCGACCGCGTAGCCGGCCCGGTCGTCCTCGAACAGCTTCCGGACGTCGTCCGTGTAGAGCGAGAAAGAGGTGAACCCGCCGAGCAGGCCGGTGCCCAGGAGCGGGCTGATCAGACGGGGCGCGCCGGGAAAGCGCTGCTTCACGGTGACCATCAGGACTCCCATGAGGAAGCAGCCCACCACATTGACCAGCAGGCTCGTCCAGGGGAACGCCGAGGGGCCGGTCGGCCAGAGGAGCTCGGCGCCGCGGCGGGCCGCCGTTCCTGCGGCGGCGACGACCGCGACGACCGCGACGACGGTGAGCTGCACGCCGGGATGGTGATCGGGGTGGGTGAACCGGTGAAGCGCCATCTTCGATGGCGGTGAGTGGTTCTTCGGCCTCTCCGCGCAGCCGGTGGGAGCGGCCCTCTGTGTCCAACCGTTGGGGTGATCGCGTTCTCCTTCATCCTCACCTGGCTCATCGCCAAGGTGGTCGACCTGACCGTCGGCTTCCGCGCCGCGGACGAGTACGAGCGCGTGCCGGGCTCGGAGGTGGAGCGCGCGTACGACTTCCAGACCGCCGAGCGTCTCGGTGCCCTGGTCTCGGGCAAGGCCGTGACCAGCGACGACGAGCTCGTCAGACAGATCACCAAGCTGCTGCGGGCCCGGGAGGAAGCGAGATAGGGGACCTGGCCGGGGTCGGCGTGGATCATTCGGCCCCGACGGTGAATCCGCTCAGTCATCGGATGGTTGTGGGGTACGGGTTTCGTTCTGTCTGGAAGATTGCATTGACAGGTTCGCTTCGTGCTCCAATCATCGGACGTCATGACCGAACTTCCCAGGCGCCATGTACTCGGAATGACGGCAGGGGCGGCAGTCGGCGCCGCCCTGCTCACCCCCGCCACCGCCGATGCGGCCCCGCGAACCGGAGCCGCCCGTACGTCCGCAGCGGCCGGTGCTTACGACGGCGACTGGGGCGCCGTCCCAGCAGCCGTCCCCGTGCCCCTCGACAGGTGGTTCGACAACGACGGCATCGACACCGCCGATGCCCGCGGCGGCAACTTCGACGGCTCCGGCTACACCTTCCCCGGCGAGGAACTCCCCGCCGGAGAACGGAACATCGACGGCACCGCGTTTGTCTTCCCCGGTTCCGGAGCGGGTGTCAGGAACAACATCGTCGCCCTCGGGCAGCGCATCGACCTCCCGCCGGGCCGCTATCTCTCCGGCCTCTTCCTCACCGCGTGCAGCTACGGCGCCGCATCGGGCAAGGCCACGGTCCACTACGCCGACGGCACCACCTCGGCCCCGGTTCTCGGCGGCCCCGACTGGTACTCGGGGAGCGGCGCCGTCACCGCCGCGTACCGCTACACGGCCGACGGCGCCAAGGACGGGCACCAGGTGTCCATCGCCGTCAGCGAGATCGCGCTCGACCCGGCCAGGGAAGCCGTCGCGCTCACCCTGCCCACCACTCAGCCCGCCGAGGCCGGCAAGCCGTCCCTGCACATCTTCGCGCTCTCCCTCCAACCAGCAGCCCAAGGAAGGGCGTTGACCCTGCGCGACGCCCACTCCACCACTTCGTTGCTGGACTCCGGCGCCCAGAGCGTCGAGGCCACCGTCGTCAACGCGGGCACGGTCGGCATCCTCGCCTCGGACGGCCTCACGCTCGCCGTGGACGTGCCCGGGGCCCGTACCGTCGCACCCGCACACATCACCCGGCTCGCCCCCGGCGACCAGGCACGCGTCCGCATCGGCATCCGCAACAGGCCCGGCACCGCACCCGGCACCGCCCGGGACGGCAACGTTGTCGCCCGCGGCCGTGGACAGCAGGCCGCCACCGTCCGCCGTTCGCTCACCCTCGGCGTCCCCGACTACGCCCCGACGGACGAATCCCTCTCGACCCATCAGGCGCCGTACTGGTTCCAGGCGGCCAAGTTCGGGATCTTCATCCACTGGGGGGTCTACTCGGTACCCGCCTGGGCCCCGGTCGGCACACAGTACGCCGAGTGGTACTGGAACCAGATGCAGGATCCCAACAACCCCACCTACGCCCACCATCGCGACACCTACGGCGAGTCCTTCGCCTACGACGACTTCATCCCGCGGTTCCGCGCCGAGCGCTTCGACCCGCGCTCCTGGGTGGAACTGTTCCGGGACGCGGGTGCGCAGTACCACGTACTCACCTCGAAGCACCACGAGGGCTTCGCGCTCTGGGACACCGAGCTCTCCGACCGCAACGCCGTCAGGATGGGGCCGAAGCGAGACCTTGTGAAGGAACTCTTCGACGCCTCGCGCCGCTACACCCCCGAACTCCACCCTGGGCTGTACTTCTCGATGCCCGAGTGGTTCAACCCCGACCATCCCTGGATGGGCCACGCCCCGCGCAATCCGTACACCCTGGAGCCCGTTCCCTACACCGGGTACACGGCCGGCAAGGATTACGTCACCCAGCTCCAGGGCCCGCAGATGCTGGAGCTGATCCACCGGTACGGCCCCGAGATCCTCTGGTGCGACATCGGCGGCGACAACGACAGCCACCGCGTGCTCGCCGAGTACTTCAACCATGCCAAGAACCGGGCCCGCCCGATCGAGGTCACCGTCAACAACCGCTCAGGGATCGGGCCGCACGACTTCACGACGCCCGAGTACACGACGTACGACCAGATCGTCACCGCGAAGTGGGAATCGAGCCGCGGCCTCGACCCGTACAGCTACGGCTACAACGCCCTGACGCCGGACGAGAAGTACATGACGGCGGAGGAGATCGTGCACTCGCTCGTCGACATCGTCTCCAAGAACGGCAACTTCCTGCTCGACATCGGGCCGAGGGCCGACGGCACGATCCCCGGCATCATGCAGCGCAGACTGCGCGAGACGGGGGAGTGGCTGAGGACCAACGGGGAGGCGATCTACGACACCACGTACTGGGCACGGATGCCGCAGCTCGGTGAGGATTTGCGGTTCACCGTGCGGCCCGACAAGGCCTTCTACATCCATTCCCTGGCCCGGCCCGGCTCCACCCTGACCGTCGAGGCGCCGGTGCCGATCCGCAGCGGCGACCGGGTCACTCTGCTCGGTCACGACCGGCCGCTCGGCTGGCGCACCACGGGCGGCTCGCTGGTGATCGACGTACCGGCCGCGGCCCGCAGGAGCGGAGAGCACGCCTGGGTGTTCAAGATCGCCTGGTCGGGCTGAGCCGCACGGGATCTACGGGACGACCCTCAGTGAGACGGGGGGCATGAAGTCGCGTACGTAGGTGCGGTGCCACCAGCGTCCGGTGGCCCGCAGTTCGCGCCAGGTCGTGTACCGGTACCGGTACACCCTGGCGCGGACATGCGTGGGCGGGGCCTCGGAGAACGGGTTGTGACGCAGCAGCCGCAGCGTGTCCCGGTCGTTCTCCAGCAGCCGTTCCACGAACTGTCCGAACCAGGGGCCCGCGTACGCGGGGGAGAGCGCCGCGAACCACATCAGCCAGTCGAGCCGCAGATGGTAGGGGGCGAACTGGCGGGGCAGCCGGCGTGGATCTCCGGGCTTGCCCCGGAACCCGTACTCCTGCCAGACCGTGCCCTCGTGGAGCACCCGCTCCTTCGTTCCTTCGACCACGACCTCCAGCCTCACCCGGCTGATGCTCCCGAACGCGCCGTAGGTATTGACCAGATGCAGCGGGTCGAACGTGCGGTTCATCACCTGGTGGCGGGAGATGAGATTGCGTGCCGGGCGGTAGCTGAGGAACGCCACCAGCGCCGTGACCGCGAAGACGACGATCTCGTACCAGAGAGGTGGCGCGGACTGTGCGGGCGGCTCGGTGAACAGGGACCAGTCGACGGCGGACAGGGCGAGGGTGATCGTCACCCAGTTCAGCCAGGCGAAGTTCCCCGAGAGGACCAGCCACAACTGGGTGACGATCATCAGCCCCGCGGCCGCGCTCGCCACCGGCTGCGGAGTGAAGAGGAGGACCGGTACCAGGAGTTGGGTGACATGGTTGGCCGCCACCTCGGCCCGGTGGACGGGCTTCGGCAGCCGGTGGAAGAACCAGCTCAACGGTCCCGGCATCGGCTGGGTCTCGTGGTGGAAGTACAGGCACGTCAGCTTGCGCCAGCACTCGTCACCGCGGATCTTGATCAGCCCGGCGCCGAACTCCACCCGGAACAGCACCCAGCGCAGCAGCCACAGCACCAGCACCGGCGGAGCCGTGTCCGCGTTGCCGAGAAAGACCGCGAGGAAGCCGGTTTCCAGCAGCAACGACTCCCAGCCGAAGCCGTACCAGGTCTGGCCGACCTGGACGATCGACAGATACAGCGCCCAGGGCAGTGCCCAGAACAGCATCGCCGCCCAGAGCGGAACATACGAGTCCGCGCCCGCGAGCAGCGCGACGGCGAGTGCGCAGCCGGTCCAGGCGACGACGGCGAAGAAGCGGTCGGAGTAGTGGAGCCGGAAGAGACCGGGAGCGCTGCGCCAGTCCGTGCGCCGCAGGAAGTCGGGCACGGGCAGCATGCCGCGTTCACCGATCAGCGCCCGGAACTGGAGCGCGGCGGTGAGGAAGGCGAACAGATACACACCGGCGAGAGCCCGCTGGAAGACCAGCCGGCTGAGCCAGTACCCGTCTGCGGTGAACCACTCCATCGCTTCCAGTATCCGGCCGACGGCCCGGCTCAGCCCCTCAGACCGGCGCGTTTTGCCCCTCGGCGACGATCCGGCGCAGCGTGGTGCCGAGCCGCCGGGCGTACCACCGCTGCATCACCGGTACGACGGGCCCCGCGAGCCGGCTGTACCAGGCGGCCGGGCGGCTGAACGCCATGACGGTGAACCACACCGTCCCGTCGTCGGCCAGCTCCACCACGAAGGACTCCTCGCCACATTCCGGGTGTCCGCGAAGTGTTCCGTAGCCGAATCCGATGCGATCGCTCTCGTACGCCGCCCAGATGACCAGACAGGGTGCGGTGAAGCGGAACGGGCCGAGGCCGAGCGACACCCGGACCTGGACCCCGGCCCCGGCACGGGCCGCCGACGCGCGGACCCGGGCCCCGCTGCCGCGATGCATGCGCCAGTCGGTGACCGCCGCGCCCGCCGCCGCCAGGTCGGCCCGGCCGCGACCGACCCGGGTCCGGTGGTGGAGGTGGTGGTAGCTGTCGGGGAGCGGGCCCAGACGGGTGGCTCCGACCTCGGAGTAGGTGAGGGCGCTCATACGGTCCTGCCTTCGTGATCGGTGGGGTTGTGGAGCCTCTGCCAGGCGAGCACCGAGCACAGTGCGAAGCCCAGCGCGTTGCCGAGGCCGTGGGTGGCGGCCATCCAGGTCAGTGTGGGGTGCGGGAGCCCGGTGGCCTCGCCGAGTGCCCAGCTCAGTGCGAGCACCATGGTGACCGCGAGCACGGTGGACGAGGTGGCGAGCAGCAGCCGGGTGGTCCGGTCCTGTTGCCGGCCGCGGATCGCTCGCCAGGTCACGAGGGCGACGGCCCACATGCCCGCTGTCAGGACCACCGCCCCGGCCAGCTCGGCCCAGTCGCCGATGAAGTAGCCGGTCAGGACGAGCAGGGTGCCCAGCGGCACGCTCAGCGCGGCGAACCTGCCCGCGGCGCTGTCGGCGACCCGGCAGACGAGGCCCGCGACGAGCGCGGCGGCGAATCCGGCGAAGTGGAAGTGCGGCACGGTGAGCGCGAGGATGCCGAGCCCGAAGCCGAAGAGGGTGTGCCCCGAGCGTTCGGCGACCAGCGCGGTGGCCGCGATCGAGGGGGTGACGAGGGCGGTGAGCAGTGCGATCTCGGCGGGTGCCGCGGCGGACGCATCGGGGGCAGCGCGACTGCGGAGCAGCCGCACGGGGGCGTGCAGGGCCAGAAGTACGGCCCCGAGCGCGTAACAGGCCGCCAGAGCGGTGGCCGGCGTGCCGCGCGGCAGCCAGAGAGCGACGGCGCCGGGCACGGCGAAGAGCGGCCACAGGCGGCGCATCCGGTCCAGCTCGGGCGCTCCGGTCAGCCGCAGCCCCGCGGGCACCACCACGAGCATGCCCAGCATCACGATCAGATCGACCAGTACAGACATCGAGACCCCCCGGACTTGAACGCGTTCAAGTGTGTTCGGCGATGACTCTACGATCTCTCTTGAACACGTTCAAGAGAGGGGTGGGGGAGATGATTCCGGCGTAGCCGGCAGGGTGTCCCGCACGGGGATCACCCCGGACACGGCGTCGGACTCGTCGTGACCGGCGACCACCGCTCCCGGGTCGCGGAGCGTGCCGGGCCGCCGCGCCACCGATCCGGCGGCAGTCGCGCCGTCGTACCAGTGCCCCTCCCGGCAGGTTTTGCCCCGTCGCGCCGCCCAGCACGCACGCTCGCGGCGTTGGCCAGAAGTCCTGGTAGCTCCGCTACAAGGACTCCCGGCCGCCTTGCGATCGCACGCACTGGACGACACTCCTTGCGGGGCAAACACTGCCGGTCACGGCACTCGCTGTGGACGGGCGACCCGGATCCGACGGCCGCACAGGACGGTGAACGGACCGTCCGTGAGGGCGTACCGGCGGCGCCGTACGGCCGTTTCAGCGATGGGTGACGGCCCGGACGGGCCTCACAGGACGCCCCTGCGCCACTCCCGTATCAGCAGACAGCCGAGGTACACGCCTCCGACAGCCATCGTGTAGATGCCGACAGGCAGGCTGTCGAACAAAGGCAGTTGCTGGGCGCAGAGATCCGCCAGGACCAGCAGCAGCGCGCCGGTCAGCGCGGACAGCACCAGGTGCGGGCCGGAGACCCGGGTGATCCGCTTGGCGATCTGCGGGGCCGTCAGAGAGACGAACGCGATGGGCCCGGCCACGCTGACGGCACCCGCCGAGAGCACGATCGCGAGGACGACGGCGATCGTCTTCGTGCCGCGGGGCCCGGAGCCCAGCGCCGCCGCGATGTCGTCACCCATCTCCCCGATGTCCAGCCGCCGTGCGATGAGCGCGGTGAGCGGGGCCACCACCAGCAGCACGAGCCAGATCGTGGTGGCGTCGTCCCAGGACCGGGCCGACAGACTCCCGTTGACATAGGCGGTGAGGACGGTCGCCCGGTCCCGTTCCATGGCGTAGACGACGTACTGCGTGATCGCCGTGCCGATCGCGGACACACCGATCCCCGCGACGACGAGCCGGGCGGGATTGCGGAATCCGGTACCGGTCGACACGTAGACCAGTGCCATGGCGAGGACGGCGCCGAGCAGCGCGCCGAGCGCCACCGGCACGCTGTCCGGGAACATCAGCGCGACGATCGCGGCGCCCGCCCCGGCGCCGGAGGCCAGGCCGATCACATCGGGGCTGCCGAGCGGATTGCGGGTGACGGACTGGAACAGTGCCCCGGAGAGGCCGAGCGCCCCACCGGTGCCCAGGGCGACCACCAGACGCGGGCCGCGCAGACGTTCCAGGACGAACGCGTTCTTGCCCTCGGCCCCGCCGGTCAGCGCCCCGGCGAGATCGGCGAGCGGAACTCCGAGCCTGCCGAGCGAGAGTGTGGCGACGGCGACCGCCGCGAGCAGCACGAACAGCAGGAGGGCCGTCAGCACCGACACCCGGCGGACCGGCAGCGCGACGGCCCGGCCGATTCTCAGGACCCCGCTGGGGGAGGAGGTGCGGATTCCGGCCTGATGCGATGTCATGCGTTGCCCCTCATCCTGCGTACGGCGACCAGTAGCGCGGGCGCGCCGATGAACGCGGTCACGACACCGACCATCAACTCCTGGGGGCGCATGACCACACGGCCCACGACATCCGCGAGAAGCAGCAGCGCGGGGCCGATCAGCGCCGAGAACAGGATCTGCATCCGGAACTCGACACCGACCAGGGCCCGCACCACATGCGGAACGGCGAGGCCGACAAAGGCGATCGGTCCGACCGCCGCCGTCGCCGCGGCGCTCAGCAGTGTGGCCGAGAGCAGCCCGCCCGCCCGAACGAGGGCCGGATGCGCCCCGAGGGACGCCGCGGTCGAGTCGCCGAGTGCGAGCACGTTGAGGCCGGGCCCCAGCAGAGCGGCTATCAGCAGACCGGCCACCGCGAACGGCAGGACCGACCAGAAGACGTCGAAGTCCCGGCCGCCGAGGGCGCCGACGACCCAGTACCGGTAGCTGTCGAAGACCTTGGGCCGGCTCAGCGTCACGGCCTGGATGTACGCCATCAGCACGGCCGAGAGCACCGCACCGGCCAGCACGAGCCGCACCAGCCCCGCACCCGAGCCCGCCGATCCGATCGCGTGGACGAGCAGACCGGCGATCAGCGCGCCGGGCAGCGCCCACCACATGGTGTCCGTACTGCCCGACGCCCCGAGGAAGGCCGTCGCGGTGACGATGCTCGCGGAGGCGCCCGCGTTGATCCCGAGGAGGCCGGGATCGGCCAGCGGATTGCGGGTCACCCCCTGCATGAGCGTGCCCGCGACGGCCAGGCAGAGGCCGGCGAGCACACCGAGCGCGGTCCTCGGACACCGGCTCTCGACGATGGCGGTGACATTCGGGTCGGCGGTGCCGGACAGCACGTTCAGCACATCACTGAACGAGGTGGTACGGCTGCCGAACATGACGCTCGCGAAGACGGCGAGCACGAGCACGACGAGTGCGACGACGACGCAATACACCCGCCGAGCGGTGCCGGCCCGTGAGGTGCCGGCACCGCTCGGCGGCGCGTGTGTGGTGGCGGCCATGTGAGTGGCGGTCAGCCCCGGCTGCCGTCGGCGGCCTTGACCGCCTTGTCGATCAGCGGCAGGTAGCGGTCGATCACCCACGGCACGGTGAGCGGGTTGATGATCGAGGAGGCGGTGACGAAGGAGTTGTCCTTGCTGGAGACCACGGCGCCGCTCTTGACCGCGGGGATCGCCGCGTACAGCGGCTGTGCCTCGATCTCCTTGCGGGTCTTGTCATCGGTGTAGAACGTGAAGACCAGTTGGCTGTCCTTCAGCTTCTCGGCGTTCTCCAGACCGATGAGCGCCGAGTCGGTGCCCTTGGTCTCCTTGAAGGAGTTCACCACCGGGTCGACGGTGAGACCGAGCGAGGAGACCATCTTGACGCGCTGCTCCTCGGGCTTGAACACGCCGAGGGTGCCGGGGCCGGATGTGTAGATGTAGGAGAACTTGTACTTCTTGTAGTTCGGTCGGGTCGCCGCCGCGGCGGACAGCTGCTTCTCGATCTGCGAGATGAGGGTCTTCGCCTTGTCCGGCTGCCCCAGCGCCTTGGCGATGATCTCGATCTGCTGGTCCCAGTCCGTGCTCCACGCCAGATCGGGGTAGGCCACGGTGGGGGCTATGTCCGTGAGGATGTCGTACTGCTTCTGCGTGATCCCGGACCACGGCGCGAGGATGACGTCCGGCGCCAGCTCGGTGATGGCCTCGAAGTCGATGTCCTCGCCGCCCTTGAACTGGGTCGGCAGCTTCTCGCCCTTCTTCTCCACCGCCTCGTGGATCCAGGGCAGATAGCCCGTCTTGTCGCTGCCCCACTCGTAGCTCTCGATGCCCACCGGAGTGTGGCCCAGTGCGATGGCGGTCTCCGCCGAGCCCTGGCCGAGCGTGACGATCCGTTCGGGCTGCTTCTTGATCTCCGCTGTGCCGAGGGCGCTCTTGATGGAGACGGGGAACGCTCCGCTGCTCTTCCCGGATGCGCCGGAGGTCTCCTTGCCGTCGTCGCCCGACGAACAGCCACCGAGGACGAGAACGAAGGCTGCGGCCGTGGCAGTTGCGGCGAGCGTCCGGCGACGCACGCGGGTGAACCGGGACATGGGTGTTCCTCAGGGGTTGATGGACGGAGCGGTCGGATCCCGCGCGGAGTGCGAGGGTTTAGGTAAGCCTAAGCTAAGTCAACTTCCACTCACAACCGGCCTCCGGCTGTCGGTCCCTGGTGGCGGTCCAGACCATTGACGAATGGTCCGGACCAACCTACGTTGGGTGCATCGTGTCGCGCGGAGCCTCGCGGTCGATGAGTGTCAAAGCTTGTCAGGATCATGACAGTCATCGTTCGATTCGCCCGGAAAGGGAACGGAACATGATCGGTCGGACATCGCGCCTGCTGGGGCTGGGCCTCGCGGCGGCATGTGTCGTACAGATGCTGGTCGGCGCGACGCCGAGCGCCGCGCAGGAGGACACGTGCGCGGTCAAGTCGAAGCCCTCGGGCAAGGTGCTCCAGGGGTACTGGGAGAACTGGGACGGCGCGTCCAACGGTGTGCACCCGCCGCTCGGTTGGATCCCGGTCACCGACAGCCGCATCACGGCTCACGGCTACAACGTGATCAACGCGGCCTTCCCCGTCATCCTCTCGGACGGAACCGTCCTGTGGGAGGACGGGATGGACGCGACCGTGAAGGTCCCGACACCCGCCGAGATGTGCCAGGCGAAGGCCTCCGGGCTCACCACGCTGATGTCCATCGGCGGCGCGACCGCCGGCATCGACCTCAGCTCCAGCGCCGTGGCCGACCGGTTCGTCGAGACGGTGGTGCCGATCCTGAAGAAGTACAACTTCGACGGGATCGACATCGACATCGAGACCGGCCTGACCGGCAGCGGCAACATCAACCAGCTGTCCGCCTCGCAGGCCAACCTCATCCGCATCATCGACGGTGTGCTCGCGCGGATGCCCTCGAACTTCGGTCTGACGATGGCCCCGGAGACGGCCTACGTCACCGGCGGCAGCATCACCTACGGCTCGATCTGGGGTGCCTACCTGCCGATCGTGAAGAAGTACGCGGACAACGGCCGTCTGTGGTGGCTGAACATGCAGTACTACAACGGCAGCATGTACGGGTGCGCGGGGGATTCGTACTCCGCCGGCACGGTCGAAGGATTCACGGCGCAGACCGACTGTCTGAACAAGGGCCTCGTCATCCAGGGCACCACCATCAAGGTTCCCTACGACAAGCAGGTTCCCGGGCTGCCCGCCCAGCCCGGCGCCGGAGGCGGCCACATGTCGACCGGTCAGGTGGCGCAGGCGTGGAACCACTACGGCAACAGCCTCAAGGGACTGATGACCTGGTCGCTCAACTGGGACGGGTCGAAGGGATGGACGTTCGGGGACAACGTCAAGGCAGTGCAGGGACGTTGAGCGGTCATGGGCCGGGCGGCTCCGCCTGGTGCTGTGACCGGAAAGGTTTGCCGGGAGGCGGTGAAGCCTTCCGGTCACAGCACCAGGCGGACGGAGCCGCCCTCCCGGGCCGGCCGCGGTGACGGCCGGCCCGGGTCATCGGTCCGTGCGGTCAGTACCGGGGCTCGGAGGCGTCCAGCATGGCCTCGCGCTCCACGACCTTGATCCTCTCGCGTCCCTGCTCCGCTCCCAGGGCCTGCTCGTGTGCGTCCAGGCGGTGCCAGCCCTCGCGAGTGGTGTAGCGGACGCCGCGCTGCTCCAGGAAAGCGGTGACGGCCTCCGGCTCGGGGTGCTCGGGCGCGGGCAGTCGGCCCGAGGCGTGGTCGTCCAGGAGGCAGGCGACCGTCTCGTTCGCGTCACCCTTGGTGTGTCCGATCAGGCCGACCGGGCCGCGCTTGATCCACCCCGTGACGTACACCGACGGCATGGGCCCCTCGCCGTCGACGACCCGGCCCGCGGCGTGCGGGACGGTGCCGGAGGCCACGTCGAACGGGAGCTTCGGGAGCTCCTGCGAGTAGTAGCCGACCGCCCGGTAGACACTCTGGACGTCCCAGTCGGTGAAGCGTCCGGTTCCCTTGACGTTCCCGGTGCCGTCCAGTTCGGTCCGCTCGGTGCGCAGACCGGCGACCCGGCCGTCCTTGCCGAGGATCTCGACCGGGGACTCGAAGAAGTGCAGGAAGAGCTTGTGCGGCCGGTCGCCGACATCGCGGATGGCCCAGTTCTCCAGCGTGGAGGCGACCATGTTGGCCTGCTTGTTGCCGCGCCGGGTCTCGATCGATCCCGCGTCGTACTCGATGTCCTCGGGGTTGACGACGACCTCGATGTTCGGCGAGTGGTCCAGCTCCCGCAGCTCCATCGGGCTGAACTTGGCCTGCGCGGGACCGCGACGCCCGAAGACGTGCACCTCCAGGGCCTTGTTGGCCTTGAGGCCCTCGTAGACGTTGGCGGGTATCTCGGTCGGCAGCAGTTCGTCAGCCGTCTTGGCGAGCATGCGCGCGACGTCCAGGGCCACATTGCCCACACCGAGCACGGCGACCTTCTCCGCCTCCAGGGGCCAGGTGCGCGCCACGTCGGGGTGCCCGTCGTACCAGGAGACGAAGTCGGCCGCGCCATAGGAGCCGTTCAGGGAGCTGCCGGGGATGTCGAGCGCGCGGTCCGCGTCCGCGCCGGTGGAGAAGATCACCGCGTCGTAGAAGGACCGCAGCTCGTCCAGGCCGATGTCGCCGGGGTAGTCGACGTTGCCGAACAGCCGCAGCTGCGGCTTGTCGAGCACCTGGTGGAGCGCCTGGACGATGCCCTTGATCCGGGGGTGGTCGGGGGCCACTCCGTAACGGATCAGGCCGAAGGGGGCGGGCATCCGCTCGAACAGGTCGATCGAAACACCCGGGTCCTGTGCGGCCTCGGATTTCAGCAGCGCGTCCGCTGCGTAGATACCGGCGGGGCCGGCTCCGACTATGGCGACGCGGACGGGGCGGGTCATGGGGTGCAGGTCCTTAGAACGGGCTGACGCGGGCAGTGCGGCGCAGGGTAGAAGCGACGACCTCGTCGTAAGGGTGGGCTTACCTTGCTCCACGGGACACGGTAGCCGCTGCTGACCTGCGGCCTTTCGGCGGGCGCCGGTTCCCGGCGCCCCGGTGGGCTGCCGCACGGTGCCCGGCGGGCGTCCGGCGTCCGACCGGACGAGCGGCACGGGATTCCCTCCGGGGGCCTCGGGTTCGCTCGAAGAATCGGACAAATAATGGCAAAGTTGCCCACATGGATGATCGGGTAGCGGGTGCCCTGTCACTCCCGGACGACTGGCCCGCCCACCCGGATCTCAGTCTCGCCCTGAACCGTATGGGCAGCTTCGACTGGGATCTCGACAGTGGCCTCATGCACATGGACCGGCCCGCACTCGACGTGTTCGATCTGCGGGCCGAGGAGTACGACGGCCGACCGGAGTCGCTCGGCCCGCGGGTGCCGCCGGACGAGGGTGTGCGACTCGACGCCATGGTCGCGCAGGCACTCAAGAGCGGGCAGCGCAACTACGGCGCGTACTTCAGGATCCTGAGGCGCGACGGCACGCTGCGCTGGACGTACACCCAGGCCTTCGTCCGGCGCGACGGTACCGGCCGGCCCGTTCGCATCATCGGCATCGTCCGCGACGCCACCCAGGAGCTCGCCGACTCGACCGCCCGCCGCGAACTGGACGCGGAGCGGCGGCGCCGCACCAGCCTGGTGGAGGGCACCACGGCCGCACTGGCCCACGCCCGGACGGTCCGGGACGTCATCGAGGTGCTGAAGAACTCTCAGGGCCTGGCGCATCTCGGCGCGACCAGCCTGGTCGTGGGGCTGATCGAGTCCGGGCGCATCCATCTCGTGGCGGACGGCCCGGAGGGCTCGTTCGTCCCCGGCACCCGCTACACCCGGACGGACGAGCCGTACCCGATGAGCGAAGTGGTCCGAACGCTCATGCCCCGCTTCATCGAGTCCGCCACGGATTTCGCCACCTCGTACCCCATCCTCTGGCCCCACATCAGCCACCTCGGCATCACGTCCGCCGCCTATCTGCCACTGATCGCCCAGGCCAGGCCCATCGGCGCGATCGGACTGCTCTACAGCGACAAGGGCGGCTTCACCGGTGACGAGCGCAATCTCCTGGTCGCGCTCGGCAGCTCCATCGCCCAGAGCCTGCAGCGGGCCATGCTGTACGAGCAGGAGCACGATCTCGCCGAAGGTCTCCAGCAGGCCATGCTGCCGCGCCGGATTCCCGAGGTGCCCGGCGCGCAGGTCGCCGTGCGGTACCGATCGGCCCGGCTGGGCCGGGACATCGGAGGCGACTGGTACGACGTCATCCCACTGCCCGGCGGCCGGGTCGGGGCCGTCATCGGGGACGTTCAGGGCCATGACACGCACGCCGCGGCCGTCATGGGGCAGCTCCGTATCGTGCTGCGCGCGTACGCCGCCGAGGGGCACAGCCCCGCCACGGTGGTGGCCAGGGCCTCCGTCTTCCTCCATGAGCTGGACACCGACCGCTTCGCGACCTGCACCTACGCCGAGGTCGACCTGACGACCGGAGTGGTGCAGCTGGTCCGGGCCGGCCACGTCGATCCGCTGATGCGCGACACCGACGGCAGCTGCCGCAGACTGCCTGCGGAGGGCGGGCTGCCGCTGGGCCTCTCCGCCGAGTTCGGACGGCTCGAATACCCGGTCAGCACCGTCGAGCTGGACCCCGGTCAGGCGTTGGTGCTGTTCACCGACGGTCTGGTGGAGCTGCCCGGCGCCGACCTCGACGAGGGCATGCAACTGCTCACGTCCATGGTGCGCGACGGCCCGCACGATCTGCAGAAGCTGGCCGACAAGCTCTGCGAAGAGGTCGACGAGCGCGGCGGGGAGGACGATGTGGCGGTCCTGCTGCTGGGCCGCAAGGCCGCTCACGCGCCCCAGCCGGGCGGCCGTCTCCAGCAGCATGTCGCCCAGGGCGACCCGGAGGCGCTGAGCTCCGCACGGCACATGATCAGGGCGGCCGTACGCGCCTGGGGCGCCAAGGCGCGGGCCGACGAGGTCGAGCTGGCCGCCGACGAGCTGATCACCAATGCGCTGATGCACACCGACGGCGGCGCCATCGTCACGATCCGGGTGCTGACCGGGCCCGAGCGCCGCCTGCGGATCGATGTCGAGGACCGCTCCAGCGCGCTGCCCCGGCGCCGGGACGCGGGCGAGGCCGGGGTGTCCGGACGGGGGCTGATGCTGGTGGACCGGCTGGCGGACCTCTGGGGCGTGGAATCGCGCGGCAGCGGCAAGAGCGTCTGGTGTGAATTCGTCATTCCGGAACGTGCATGACGACAGCGCCGAGCATTACCCGACATTAACAGAAAGTAACATGTCTGTGCTTGACCGTAACCGATCGCAAGCGATTGACTGCGACTCCGGCAGTCCCTCTTTCGATGACATGAGGATCCGTTGGGCACTGAGCTACTGGCACCCCTCGATCTGGCCTTCTGGCACCTCGAATCCGATGCCCACCCGATGCATCTCGGCGCGCTCGCCGTGTTCGCCCCGGCTCCCGGCCCGGCGCGCGGCGCGAACGTCTCGGAACTGCTGGGCAGCCGCGCCGCCGCGATTCCCCGGCTGCGGATGCGCGTCAGGGACGTGCTGCTGCCGGTCGGTGGCGCGGCCTGGTTCGTGGACAAGGACTTCGATGTGCGCCGGCACATCGAGCGGGTACGCCTGACCGGCGTGGAGTCGCGGGACGACGACGGATTCATGGCCGGCGCCACCCGGCTCGCCGGCGAGCTGATGGAGCGGCCGCTCGAACGGGGCCTGCCTCCCTGGCAGATGTATCTGGTCGAGGGCGCGGACGACGGGCCCTTCGCCGTACTCGTCAAGCTCCACCACGCGCTCGCCGACGGGATGCGCGCCGTCGCCATCGGCGCCGGGATCTTCGACGAGATCGCCCCGCTGGCCGGCCGAGCCCGCGGTGCCGTCTCCCCCCGTCGGTCGCGCGCGGTCCCGCCCCGCTCCTGGATGCCCGGCCCCCGTCAGGTGGCCGGTCTCGCGCTGGGCCGGATCGAGGATCTCGGGCGGGCGTTCGGGGTCGGCGCCTCCATGGTCAGGGCGAGCCGACTGGATCTGCGCGGAGCGCCCGCACTCACCGCGAGCTCCAGCGGTACCCGGCGGCTGGCCACCGCGGATCTGGATCTCGCCGCCGTACAGCGCATCCGGCGGGCCGCCGGGGGGACGACCAACGACGTCCTGCTCGCGGTCGTGGCCGGGGCGCTGCGCCGCTGGATGCTGGAGCGCGGCGAAGCGCTGCCTCCCGAGGACCCGCGCGCCCTGGTGCCGGTCTCCCGTCGGCGGCCGGGCCAGCCCGCCGCGACCGGGAACAAGCTCTCCGCGTATCTGCTCGGACTCCCCGTCTCCGAGCCCGATCCCTGGAAACGGCTCCGAACCGTCCGCACCGCCATGGACCGGAACAAGGCCGCGGGCCCCTTCCGCGGCGCCGGCGCGGTCGCCGTGCTCGCTGATCAGTTGCCCTCACTGGCCCATCGGTTCGGCGCGCCGATCGCCGGGAACGCGGCCAGGATGCTCTTCGACGTCCTGGTCACCAGCGTGCCCCTGCCGCGCTCGGCCCTCTCGCTCGGCGGCTGTCCGCTGCGCGCCGTCTATCCGATGGCGCCGCTGGCGCGCGGTCAGTCCCTGGCCGTCGCCCTGTCCACGTACGGCGGCCGGGTGCAGGTCGGACTGGTGGCCGACGGCAAGGCGCTGCCCGATCTGGACCGGCTTGCGGGCTGTGCCCACGACGAGGTGGCGCACCTGCTCACGCTGCTGCCGCCCCCCTGACGGGCTGTCCTCGATCGGCCATAGGTCGGACAGATTTCCGAGAAAAAGCCGCAGCTCATGATGTCCGAGGTGTTGACGCGCCCAAGTGATCCGATGAATATTCGCTCTGTGCAGGAAGCGATCATCGGGGAGGGCGGCGGAAGCATGCGGCGCAACAGACTGGGAAGCAGCACGGTCGACGTCACCGAACTGTCCTTCGGGGCGGCCGCCATCGGCAACCTCTTCAGCGCCGTCGACCCCGCGCAGGCCGCGGCCGCCGTCGACGCCGCGTGGGACGAGGGCATCCGCTACTTCGACACCGCGCCGCACTACGGACTCGGACTCTCCGAGCGACGGCTCGGCGAGGCCCTGCGCGGCAGGCCCCGCGACTCCTACGTGCTGTCCACCAAGGTGGGACGGGTGCTCGACCCGCTGCCCGCCGACGGCGCCCCGGAGAACGTGTCCGACGGGCTCTCCGAGGGCTTCGCCGTACGGGCCACCCACCGCCGCCGCTGGGACTTCAGCGCGGACGGCGTGCGCCGCAGCATCGAGGACAGTCTGGAGCGGCTGGGCCTCGACCGGATCGACATCGCGTATCTGCACGACCCGGACGACCACGCGGAGACCGCGTTCAACGAGGCCTATCCGCAACTGGAGGAACTGCGCGCACAAGGTGTCGTCGGCGCCATCGGCGCCGGAATGAACCAGACCGCGATGCTCACCCGCTTCCTGCGCGACACCGACGTCGACGTCGTGCTCTGCGCGGGCCGCTACACGCTCCTCGACCAGTCCGCCCTGACCGAACTGCTGCCCGAGGCGGCCGCCCGCGGTCGCAGCGTCGTCGTCGGCGGCGTCTTCAACTCCGGGCTGCTCGCCGACCCGCGCCCCGGTGCCACGTACGACTACACGGCCGCACCCCTCACCCTGCTGGACCGGGCCCTGCGCATGAAGGCCGTCACCGAGGGCCACGGCGTCCCACTGCGGGCCGCCGCGCTCCACTACCCGCTCGCACACCCGGCCGTCGCCGGAGTGCTCGTCGGCACCCGTTCCCCGGACGAGGTGCGCGACGCCGCCGCCCTGCTCCGCCAGGAGATCCCGGACGAACTCTGGGACGACCTGCGCGCCGAGGGCCTGCTGACCGAGGACGGACACTGACATGAGGATCGCCCTGCACACCAAGGTCCGTGCCGACCGCGTCGAGGAGTACGAGGCCGCCCACCGCGAGGTCCCCGCCGAGCTGACCGCCGCGATCCGGGCGGCGGGCGCCACCTCCTGGACGATCTGGCGCAGCGGCACCGATCTCTTCCACGTCATCGACTGCGAGGACTACGCCGCACTCCTCGCCGAGCTGGAGAAACTCCCCGTCAACGTCGCCTGGCAGGCCAGGATGGCCGAGCTCCTCGACGTGGCGCACGACTACTCGTCGGACGGTGCCGAAGCCGGGCTGCCGGTCGCCTGGGAGCTGTGACATGACCGGTCAGGAACGGATCGTCGACGCCCATCATCATGTCTGGGACCTGTCGGTGCGCGACCAGGAATGGATCACCGGCGACGAACTCGCCCCGATCCGGCGCAGCTTCACCCTCGCCGAACTGGAGCCCGAGGCCCGCGCCGCGGGGGTGTACGCCACCGTCCTCGTCCAGACCGTCACCGTGCCCGGGGAGACCCCCGAATTCCTCGCCCTCGCCCATGACAGCGACCTGGTCGCGGGCGTCGTCGGCTGGTGCGACCTCACGGCACCGGACGTAGCGGACACCCTCGCCGCCCTGCGCGAACTTCCCGGGGGCGACCGGCTCGTCGGCATCCGCCACCAGGTCCAGGGCGAACCCGACCCCAAGTGGCTGCTGCGCCACGACGTCCGGCGCGGACTGCGCGCCGTCGCCGACGCGGGGCTCGTCTACGACCTCGTCGTCCAGGCCCACCAGCTGCCCGCCACCGTCGAGGCCGCCGCTCTGCTGCCCGAGCTGACCTTCGTGCTCGACCATGCCGGCAAGCCGCCCGTGGCGGCCGGTGAACTGCGTCCCTGGGCCGACGACCTGCGAGCGCTCGCCGCCCGGCCCAACACCGTGTGCAAGCTCTCCGGCCTGGTCACCGAGGCCGATGTGCGCTCCTGGACCGTGAACGACCTGCGCCCGTACGCCGACACCGTCCTGGACGCCTTCGGGCCGGGCCGGACGATGTTCGGCTCGGACTGGCCGGTGTGCCGGCTCGCCGCGACGTACGAGGAGGTCGTCGACACGGCACGCACTCTGATCGGCGCCCTCACCGAGGCCGAGCGGCGCCTCGTCCTCGCCACCACGGCGGAGCACGTGTACGGCATCTGACAGGCGTCCGGCCCATGATTCCGGCAGTCTGGAACCATGCCCGAACTGCCGGAAGTCGAAGCCCTGCGGGTCTTCCTCGACGACCACCTGGTCGGCAGGGTGATCGACCGGGTCCTGCCGCTCGACGTGAGCGCCCTCAAGACGTACGACCCACCGCTCACCGCACTGCACGGCGGCACGGTCACGGACATCGCCCGGCACGGGAAGTTCCTGGACTGTCCCGTCTGCGGGGACACCGTGCGCGAGGTCTCGTTCAGCGACTCCTCGTTGCAGTACTGCCCGACCTGCCAGACCGGAGGCAGGAGACTGGCCGACCGCCGCCTGTCCAGACTGCTCAAGTAAGACCGACCGGCACATGGGGGGTGGGAGAAGGAGCGGGGCTGGGTGCGTGCGTCTGCAAGGCGGAGGAGGGAGGCAACGCGGAGCGTTGTTGACCGACGACAACGCCGCGGATGTGCGTGCCCGGCCCCGCGACGCCGCCCCCATTTGCCGGTCGGTCTGAGGGCTGTCCCGTGATCCGCGGCGGGCACGCGACGACAGCTACGGCACCTCGCCGCGTTGTCGTGTCGCCCCGGCGCGAGGAGCGTGTGATGCGCCGGTCGGTCACGGACAACGGAGCGTCTGATTCATAGGCCGAGCCGGATCGGCACAGCCGGAACACCAGCGGTGATCAACGCCGTCAAGGGAGTCGCGAGGTCGCGTGGGGAGAACAGGTCGGCACCGTCATAGGAAGCGATCTCGTGCGGGTGCCACCATTTCATACCGCTGATGTTCTCCGCGGCGAGCCGGTCGTCGGACAGGGTTCCGCGCGGCGTGAATGCGACAGTGCGTACGAGGAAGTAGTCGTTGATGACGCCGTCGTAGCCCTCGGCATACCCGGGGGCCGCGACTTCCTGGTGCCAGACGTGCGGAGGATCGGTCGGGACGGCAAGGCCGACCTCTTCCCGCAGTTCGCGGCTCAGCGCCGCAAGCGGTGTCTCGCCCGGCTCGATTCCTCCGCCGGGAGTCGCCCACACCACTGTTCCTGCCGGCTCCGGAAAGGCGAACCGGCAGAGGAGGATTCGCTTGTCCTCGTCGAGGACGATCGCGCGGACTGAATGACGCAGGTTCACAGACGACATCCGGACACGCTAACGGCTGTCCCGTAACCTCTGGCGGGCGCGCGACGACAACTACGGCACCTCGCCGCGTTGTCGAAAACATCCGCATACATCCAGTATGCGGATGTCCCTCCGTCTTGCGATGCACCGCATCCGTACGGAAAGAAGCGGTGGATCGCGAGGTCCCATACCCCCCGGCACGTCCTAAACTCCGCCCCATGCTGCGCGTACTCGCCGTCGACGACGAAGAACCCGCCCTGGAGGAACTCCTCTACCTCCTGCGCGCCGATCCCCGCATCCGCAGCGCAGAGGGCGCCACCGGGGCCACCGAGGCGCTGCGCCGGATCGGCAGCGCCGTCGAGGCGGGACCCGAGGACCCGTCCGCGATCGACGTGGTCTTCCTCGACATCCACATGGCCGGGCTCACCGGCCTCGACGTCGCCCAGTTGCTGGCCGGATTCGCCGCGCCCCCTCTGATCGTCTTCGTCACCGCGCACGAGGGCTTCGCCGTCCACGCCTTCGACCTCAAGGCCGTCGACTACGTCCTCAAGCCGGTACGCCGCGAACGCCTCGCCGAGGCGGTCCGCCGGGTCGCCGAACAGGTCGGCGGCCGCTCCGCACCCGTGCTCGACACCGCCAACGACCAGATACCGGTGGAGCTCGGCGGCGTGATCCGGTTCATCCCGATCGACGACATCGCCTACGCCGAGGCCCAGGGCGACTACGCCCGGCTGCACACCGACAGCGGCAGCCACCTCGTCCGGGTCCCCCTCACCACGCTGGAGGAGCGCTGGCGCGCGCGCGGATTCGTACGCATCCACCGCCGCCATCTCGTCGCGCTGGGCCGGATCGACGAACTCCGCCTCGACGCGGGCAGCATGAGCGTGCGCATCGGCACCGCGGAACTCGCCGTGAGCCGTCGCCACACCCGGGCGCTGCGCGATCTGCTGATGCGTCAGACCGGCCGCTGACCAGGACCTACCCCGGCTCGCAGGCTCTTCCCACCGGGGTCCGGTGCTGCGTACACTCCGAGCCCATGTCCGCAGAGCCTGCGCCCCGGCGCGAAGTGGTGACGGGGGAGCCCCGGCGGGTCCGGCCGCTGCCCCGCTACCGCACCCAGTCGGAGATCGACGAGCAGACCGCGCTCGGCGGCGCGTACGTACGTTCACTGATGCGCGGCCAGTTGCGCGCCGGACTCACCGCCTTCACCGTCCTCGCCGTGGTCGTCGGTACGCTGCCGCTGGTCTTCGAGGCCCTGCACAGCGCCGCGCTCGTCTGGGCGGTCCTCGGATTCGCCGCCTATCCACCGCTGACCCTGACCGCCTGGTGGTACGTGCGGCGTGCCGAGCGCAACGAACGCGACTTCGCCAGGCTCGTGGAAGGCCGCTCCGCACAGTGAGCCGCACGTACGCGGTGGCGGCCGTCGCCGTGGTCGTGGCCGCGACCGTCCTCGTCGGCGGTTTCGGGCTGCGCATCTCCCGCACCACCTCCGACTTCTACGTCGCCTCGCGCACCGTGCGGCCCCGGCTCAACGCCGCGGCGATCAGCGGCGAATACCTCTCCGCCGCCTCCTTCCTCGGCATCGCCGGCCTGGTGCTCGTGCACGGCCCGGACATGCTCTGGTACCCGGTCGGATACACCGCGGGCTATCTCGTACTGCTGGTCTTCGTCGCCGCGCCGCTGCGCCGCTCGGGGGCCTACACCCTGCCCGACTTCGCCGAGGGGCGGCTGGAGTCGCGACAGGTGCGCCGACTGGTGAGCGTCTTCGTCGTGGCGGCGGGCTGGCTGTACCTCGTACCGCAGCTCCAGGGCGCGGGACTGACGCTCAAGATCCTGACCGGCGCGCCCGGCTGGCTCGGCGACGTGCTCGTGGCGTCCGTGGTCGTCCTCGCCGTCGCCGCGGGCGGCATGCGCTCCATCACCTTCGTACAGGTCTTCCAGTACTGGCTGAAACTCACCGCACTCCTCGTCCCCGCGATCTTCCTCGTGCTCGCCTGGCAGGGAGACGGGCAGCCCCGGGTCACGTTCGACGAGCAGCTCTCCGTCTTCCGCGCCGACCATCCCCTGTACGCCACCTACGGGCTGATCGTCGCGACGTTCCTCGGCACCATGGGGCTGCCGCACGTCGTCGTGCGCTTCTACACCAGCCCCAACGGCCGCGACGCCCGCCGCACCACGGTCGCCGTCCTCGCGCTCGTCGGCGTGTTCTATCTGCTGCCACCGGTCTACGGCGCCCTGGGCAGGCTGTACGCCCCCGAACTGATCCACGGCGGGGACGCGGACGCCGCGGTGCTGCTGCTGCCCGAGCGGGTCATCGGCGGCCTCGGCGGCGATCTGCTCGGCGCGCTCATCGCGGGCGGTGCCTTCGCGGCGTTCCTGTCGACAGCCTCCGGCCTCACGATGGCCGTCGCCGGGGTCATCACCCAGGACGTGCTTCCCTCGCGTGGGGTACGTCACTTCCGGCTGGCCACCGTTCTCGCCGTATGCGTGCCGCTGGCCGGATCGCTGATGGTCAGCCGGGTGCCGGTGGCCGACTCGGTGGTCATGGCGTTCGCCGTCTCCGCGTCCTCCTTCTGCCCGCTCCTGGTCCTCGGCATCTGGTGGCGGCGGCTCACCCCGCCCGGAGCGATCGCCGGACTGCTCCTCGGCGGCGGCTCCGCGTTCCTGTCCGTCGCCATCACGGTCAGCGGCGCCGTACGCCCGCCGGGCTGGCCGCACGCCCTGCTCGCCTGGCCCGCCGTCTGGTCGGTGCCGGTCGGCTTCCTCGCCATGGTCCTGGTCTCCCTCGCCACACCCGGCCGCATACCTCCCGGCACCAACGCCGCCATGACCCGCTTCCACCTGCCGGAAGCGCTGACCTCCGGGAGACACCGATGACCGGGGCCGGATACGCCGTGCTCGTCCTCCTGCTGCTGGGCGCGGGCTTCCTGCTCGGCCGCCGCACCGCCCGCCCCGTCCGCACCAGCGACGTCGGAACCCCCGTCGAGCACGCCACCTTCGAGACCCTGCACACGGCCTCGCTCGCCGCGCCGCCCCTGCGTGCCGGACTCACCGAGGAGAGCGCCCGCAAATCCGCCCGCAGGCTCCGCTCCCTGCTCGGCACCGACGCCCTCTGCCTCACCGACCGCGACCGGGTGCTGGTCTGGGACGGGGAGGGCGAACACCACGGCCGGCACGTCATGGACCAGGTGCGCGGCCTCCTCGCCAGCGGCCGGGACACCGCATTCCACAGTGATTGCGACGACCTGGACTGCCCGCTGCGCTGGGCCGTCGCCGTACCGCTCACCGTCGACCACCGGGTGCTCGGCACACTCATCGCCTACGCACCACGCGAATCCGCGGTGCTGGCGAGAGCGGCCGGGGAGGTGGCCCGCTGGGTCTGCGTACAGCTGGAACTGGCCGAGCTCGACCGCTCCCGCACCCAGCTCATCGAGGCCGAGATCAGGGCGCTGCGGGCCCAGATCTCCCCGCACTTCATCTTCAACTCGCTCGCCGCCATCGCCTCGTTCGTCCGGACCGACCCCGAGCGGGCCCGCGAACTCCTGCTGGAGTTCGCCGACTTCACGCGCTACTCGTTCCGCAGGCACGGCGACTTCACCACCCTCGCCGACGAACTGCACTCCATCGACCAGTACTTGGCACTGGTGAGGGCCCGCTTCGGCGAACGGCTCGCGGTCACCCTCCAGGTCGCCCCCGAGGTGCTGCCCGTCGCCCTGCCCTTCCTCTGTCTCCAGCCCCTGGTCGAGAACGCGGTCAAGCACGGCCTCGAAGGAGCGGTCAGCCCTCCCCGGCCCCTCGCCTCCGGCCGAGCGGGGGAGACCCCCATCCGGATCACCATCAGCGCACTCGACGCCGGGTCCGAGGCCGAAGTCGTCATCGAGGACGACGGCGCGGGAATGGACCCGGAACGCCTGCGGCACATCCTGCGCGGCGAGGGCGGCCACTCCACCGGGATCGGCCTTCTGAACGTCGACGAAAGACTGCGTCAGGTGTACGGGGACGACTACGGACTCGTCATCGAGACGGGCCTCGGGGCAGGGATGAGGATCACGGTTCGGCTGCCCAAGTACCGTGCGGGGGTGCACGGTTCCTGATCACCGGGTGAGGAGGCGTTCAGTGCAGATGGATCGCCAGATGCCCCAGCGGCAGCCCCAGTTGCCAGGCGGGCGTCCACACCTGGGCCGACTCGTCCGCGTCCGGCTCGTCGCCCACGGGTTCCCACGGCGGCGGACCGATCGCGTCGAGGTCGGCCGCCAGCAGTTCGGTCTCCTCCAGCCACCGCCAGGCCGCGCGGGCCAGCGCCAGATCGGGGTCCGCATTGCCGGCCCCGGGCCCGGCGGGCTCCTCCGGCGCGTCGAGCCGCTCACAGACCCAGCCGCGCCAGGCCGCCCCGTACGCGGTCAGCAGCCGCAGCTCGTCCATCCGGGCCGCGGGCAGGGCGTCGGCCGCACCGTCGTCGGAGAGGAAGATGGTGAGGGCGAGCGCATCGCGACCCGCGCGGTACTCCAGCGTGGACGGCTCCATCAGATCGCCGGTCCGCAGCAGCTCATCCGCCATGTACTCGGCGTACATCCAGGCCATCGGGACCAGCAGCCCGCCCCCACTGGTTCCATCCTGACGTTCCGGGCGCATCCCGTCTCGCCTCTTTCTCTTCTCGGCACCGGGCTTCACGGAGCATTGAACCGGGGGAGCGCGCCCCGCGTGGCCAGAAAGACAGGATCCGTCACGACCGGACCCGTCCACGACACGAGGATGCGATGACCGCCGATCCCGGGGAGGGCCCGCACGTGCCGCAGTTGCTCGGCGCCTACGTCCTCGATGCGCTCACGGCCGACGAGACCCGTACGGTCTCCCGTCATCTGCAGTCGTGCGACCGCTGCGCCGCCGACTACGTGGAGGTCGCGGAGGCCGCGTCGCTGCTCGCGCTGCTGAGCGTGGACGACCTGCTGGAGTAGCCCGGCAGGTTGCGGGAGAGCTGCCGCAGCGCGTAGTAGGACCGGGACTTGACGGTGCCCGCAGGAACACCCAGGACCCGGGCCGTCTCGCCCACGCTGAGGCCGCGGAAATATATCTGGACGAGGACGGCACGGTGTTCCGGACTGAGGGTGCGCACCGCGTCGCGCACGTCGAGGGCCGAGACCGTGGACTCGGTGGCGTCCTCCTCGCCCGCGGCGGTCTCCAGCACGACGTCGCCCACCTCGGTGGGCCGGGCCTGCCTCGACCGGCGCGCATCGATCGCCAGGCGCCGCGCGACGGTGAAGAGCCAGGGCCGCATCGAGTCGTACGGAGCGTCGAAGGCCTCCGGATGCTGCCAGGCCCGCACCAGCGTCTCCTGGAGCAGATCCTCGGCCCGCTGCCGGTCGCCGAAGGTCAGCCCGAGCAGAAAGTGGAACAGGGCGGGGCCGTGTTCCCGCTGGACATCCGCGAGGGCCCGCTCATCGGTCGTCGTGGTGGTCATCGTGAACGCCCTTCCCCGTGGTGGCCCCTGCCGTTTCGCTGCCGATTGGCGTATACGAACGCATCGGGGCTCCGAGGAACAGTCGATGGGCGGCTCCGTGCGACGAGCGGTCGCACAGTGCGGCGAATGGTGCGGTGAACGGTCGGACGGTGGGCGGCCCGATGTTGCGCACGGTGGTCGGCGCGGTGTCGGTGCGGGTGTCGGCGGCTTCGCAGGACGCCGGGCGGCCCATCGCCCCGTCCCCTCGGCGGAGCGGCGAAGGAGCACGGGGCGACGGATCAACCCGTTCCCGTGCCTGTTCCCGCCTCCGGTGTCCTCGCCATCTCGGACTTCCGGTACGAATAGCCGAAGTAGATCACCAGGCCGATCAGGAACCACACCACGAAGCGCACCCACGTCTGCCACTGCAGGAAGGTGATCAGCCAGACCGAGAACACCACGCCGAGGGCCGGCACGAACGGCATGCCGGGGGTGCGGAACGTACGGGGGAGCTCGGGCCGCTTGTAGCGCAGCACGATCACCGCGATGCACACCACCACGAACGCCAGCAGAATGCCGATGTTCGTCAGCTCGGCGGCCTCGCCGATCGGCAGGATCCCGGCGATCACGGCCGAAGCCGCGCCGACGATCCAGGTCACCCGGGTCGGTACGTGCCGGGTCGGATGGGTCTTGGCGAACCACTTGGGCAGCAGCCCGTCGCGGCTCATCGAGAACCACACCCGGGTCACGCCGAGCATGAAGGTGAACATCACGGTGAGGATGCCGATGATGGCGCCCACCGCGATCACATTGGCGAGTCCGCTGAGCCCGACCGACTTGAAGGCCGTGGAGAACCCGGATTCCGGGTCGATGTGCTGGTAGCTCTGCATCCCCGTGAGCACCAGGCACGCCGCCACATAGAGCACCATCGAGATGGCGAGGGAGTACAGGATCGCCTTGGGCATGTGGCGCTGGGCGTCCTTGGACTCCTCGGCGGCCGTCGACATGGCGTCGTACCCGAACACCGCGAAGAACACCGTGGCCGCGCCGGTGAAGGCACCGCCCACGCCGAACGGGAAGAACGGGTGGTAGTTGGCGGTGTTGATGTGGAACACGCCGACGCCGATGACCAGCAGGACGACCAGAACCTTCAGAACGACGACGACCGTTTCGAAGCGGGCGGCGTTCTTGATGCCGAGGGTCAGGAGGTACGCCACGAGCAGGCAGAGCAGTGCGGCGAACAGGTCGACCCGATGGCCCGGCCCGGTGCCCGGCGCGCCCAGCATCCACTTCGGCAGTTCGAGCCCCATCTCCCCGAGCAGAAAGCCGAAGTAGCCCGAGATGCCGATCGCGACCACGGCGACGATCGCGGTGTACTCCAGCAGCAGGTCCCAGCCGATGAACCAGCCCACCAGCTCGCCGAGCACCGCGTATCCGTAGGTGTAGGCGGAACCGGCCTTGGGGATCAGGCCCGCGAACTCCGCGTAACTGAACGCGGCCGCCGCGCTCGCCACACCCGCGATCAGGAAGGAGAGCAGGACCGCGGGTCCCGCGGTGCCGTTCGCCACCGTGCCGGCGAGGGTGAAGATGCCCGCGCCGATGATGCCGCCCACGCCGATCGCCGTGAGCTGCCACAGCCCGAGCGATCTGGTGAGCCGAGTGGTGACATCCCCCGTCGGCCTCGTCTCGTCGATCTGTTCGATCGGTTTGCGGCGCAGTACACCCTCGCCCACCCGGAGCCTGGCCATGAGTCACCTCTTCGCTGACGGCTGTCCCTGACGGGCGCTCATGATGGCCCAGACGGAGGAGGGACGAAAGACGGCGTGCCGTCCGGCGGAGGTGTGGGTTCCGCGACGGTTACGGGACTACCGTGACGGGCCAACGGCCCGCCTTCACCAGCCGGATGGCCACCGATCCGATGAAGCGGTGCCCGGCCGATTCCGACGCTCCCACCACGACGGCATCGGCCTTGAGCTCGTCCGCCGCCGTCACGAGCCCGTTGTAGGGATCACCGCGGAAGGTGTGGAACTCCCAGCGCACATCCCATATGTCCTTCATCCGCGCCGTCGCTTCCCGGATCTCGTTCACCAGCCCCTCCGCGACCTCTCCGGTCGTGTCGGCGACCGGTGCGCCGAGCGCGGCCCCGGCGGGCAGCACGGGCTGGACGTAGACGAGGGCGAGCACGGCTCCCTGCCGACGGGCGAGTCCCGCCGCGTACGCCGCGGCACGCATGGACGAATCGGACCCGTCGAGGCCGGAGACGATCACTTTCGGGCCGTCTGTGCCACGTTCGAACTGGTGGGGCTGCTGGTCAGTCACGGCAGTGAGGCTATCCGCTCCCGGAGCCGGCCCCGGCCCCGCATGCCGCGCGACCCGGGAAGGGGCTGCCGGTTGCTCCGGAGCCGGTCCCTCCATTGGGTACAAAACCCCACACGGCCGGTGTCGTTGTCCGGGGCGCGCTCACCGACGTGCGAGCAGTTAGTCATGAAAAATGATCAGAGGCTGCCGGGGCGCAGAATGCTGCTGAGGCTGGCTGCCGGACTCGGCACGGCCGGTGCCGTGCGTGTGATCGCCGCAGACCCGGCCGGAGCACCGTCCCCGACCTCCGCACCCGTCGCGGGCGCCGCGGGACCCCGGTCCGCCCCCCGTGCACGCCCCTCCGCCTACCGGCTCCGGCCGATGACCGCGGGCGCCCCGCCCCGCTTCCGGCCCGCGGCGCCCCCCGTCCGCACCAGGCCCTTCGAGAAGCTGCCCGAGATCGGGCACGCCATGGTGCTCACCTTCGACGACGGCCCGGATCCGCTCTACACCCCGCACATCCTCGCCACGCTGCGCGAACACGATGTCCGAGCGATGTTCTTCCTCTGTGGGGAGATGGCCCACGACCACCAGGACCTGGTGCGGGCGATCGCCGCCGACGGTCACACCATCGGCAACCACACCTGGACGCATCCCCTGGTCACCGAGCTCTCGCGGGCCGGCATCCGCGACGAGATCGGCCGCACCAGCGAGGTGATCGAGAAGATCACCGGTGGTGCGCCGCTCTGGTTCCGGGCGCCGTACGCGGTGTGGAACCGGAACTCCTTCGAGATCGGCGCCGAGCTGGGGATGGAACCGATGGCGTGGACCGTCGACACGCTGGACTGGACCGAACCGGGTGTCGGCACGATCGTCCGCAGGGTCCGGGAAGGGGCGGCACCCGGCGTCGTCGTGCTGTCGCACGACGCGGGAGGCAATCGTTCGCAGAGCGTGACCGCGCTGCGGCGGTACCTGCCCGAACTGCTCGCCGACGGCTACCGGATCACGGTGCCGCAGCGCCGGTGAGCGCGCGGTCGGCGGGCGGAATCGCCGGCCGCGGCGTCGCGGGGGCCGTCTCCCGCGGGTGCTTCGGGGGACTCGGTCGCGGTGGCCGGCCGTGGAGGGCCCGGTGAGAAGTCCGCGCCGTTCTGCGCCGGCGCCGATCCGGCACGCCCGTCGCCCCGGATCCTGTCGACAGGACCCGGGGCGACGGGCGTATCGGGCCGCACTGCCCCGCTCTCAGTGCGGGCGGCTCTCCCTGCGCAGGCGCACCACATGGATGGCGGCGGTGGCGGCGACCACCGCCACCGCCGTTCCGGCGGCGACCTTCGAGGCGTTCATCCTGGCGACGCCGTCACCGGGTGGGCCCTGCACACCGGCCGGAGCGACCGGAGCGCCGGTGGTGGGCACGCCGGGGGCCGGGCCGACCCTGAGACCGACCCTCGCCGTGGAGTCCGGTGACGTGTTGCAGATGAACGTCACCTCGTAGGCGGCGCCGGGCCGTGCGTCCCGGTCGATGGTGGCCGCGGCGGTTTTGCCTCTGGGGATGGTGACCGTGTCGAACACTCCGGAGCCGGCCGTGGCGGTTGTGGAGCACCCCCGGGCGGCCAGGACGACCTGGCTCCCCGGCGCGATCACCGACGGAGTGACGGTGTATCCGGTCGCGGAGGACGCGCCTGTCGACGTCGCGGCGTACGCGGATGCGGCTGCGGCGGTCGGGACGAGTGCGGCGGCGCCGAGCAGGGCGACGGGTGCGGCACCTATTGCGTGCATGGGTGAATCCTCCGGTCCCCGAGGAGCAGTTGCGGAACGGATTTCCACAGAGCGTCAGAAATGCACCTCGACGGGCCAAACGCTAGAAGTCGCATATTTCTCCGTCGATCCGGGTGCGCCGCTCGGGGCACCGGTTTCGCCCGAGCGGCGCATTGCCCGTATTTCTGCTTTCGGCGGACGGCTATCCGCCTGCCGCCCCGGGGAACAGATCGAGGAACGGTGCCGAGGTGGCCGAGATACCCCGGCCGAAGGGGGAGTCGAAGTCCCAGATCAGGAAGAGCAGAAAGGCGATCAGGACGCTGAAGAGGCCGGCCAGCAGCAGTTCGCGGAAGGTTCTGCGGATCTGCAGCGTGAAGATCAGCCCGATGGTCACCAGTGCCCCGACGATCAGTCCGAACCAGACCACGCCCGGCATGGTCGCACCGGCGCTCTGGCCGCGTCCGCTGCGGGCGTCGTCGACCGCGGCGACCTCGTCGACCAGTGGCTGATATGCCTGCCCCTCGTGGTCGTTCCCCGGCCGGTAGTCGGTGACGTCGGCACGTACCCGGTCGAGGAGCCGGGCCCCCTCGTCGGTGAGGGTGCCGTGGTCCGACATGGACCGCCACTCGTCGTGGAGGACGTGACGGACGTAGGCGTCGACATCGGTGCGGATGCGCGTACGCACCTCGGCCGGGTAGACGGCGGAGCGGGCCTTCACCTCGTGCAGGGCCTGGGCCTCCATGCGTACGTACTCCTGGGCCGCGCTGCGGCCCTCCCAGACGCCCGCGATGGCGAGGCCCAGCACGATCGCGTAGACCACGCCGATCATCATCGTCATGTACTCGATGACGTCAGGCGTCTCGGACGGGTCGTCGTCGTCCGCGAGCCGGCGGTTGCTGAGTACGGCGATGGTCAGGACGACGGCGCTGGCCGCAATCATGGCGAGGGCGAGAACAAGCCATTCCGACATGTTTTCTCCGAAGGTCATCGGGAGCGGGGACGCAGCACGGCGACGGCGAACACCGCAGGGGCCGTGATCATGAGGGTGAGGGTGACCAGGGAGGTGCCGCGGCGCGGGACCTTGCGTGGCGGCTTGCGGTAGGTGGGGAGCGCCACGGGCCGGGGCGCGGGAGGAGTGGAGCGTACGGAGGGCGAGGGCGAGGGTGAAGGCGAGGGTGAGCGTGAGGGCGGAGGGGGCGGTGGCGCAGGCTTCGGTTCCGGAGGCGGTGCGTGGGTTGGCGGTGGCGGTGGCGGTGGCGGTGGCGGTGAGGGTGGGGGCGGCGGTGGGGGCGCCGGTCTGGGTGGTGGGGTCGGCTCGGGCACGGGGCCCGCGTGACAGTGGCCGTCGCCCGATACGGCGACCGCCGAACTCCCGCCGTCCTCCCCGATGGAGGCGTACGCACAGTTGTCCGCCACGGCGGGTGCCGGGGCGGTCAGCAGCCAGAGGAGTGCGACGGCCGCCGCGAGCCGTCCTATGAGTGATCCGTACACGACGGGGAGCATGTTCCGGCCCGCCGCGGCACACGCCGGGGGCGGACCGGATTCCCCTGATGGTGGGGACATGGAGCGCCGGATGTTTGCGGCTCAGGGAAATTCTGGGAACGCGTTGAACCAAGCGGAGCACCAGCCTTGCCCGGGGCCGTGGATGAGCGACTGCGCATCGCAATCGGGCCTGGACGAAGGGGAGTTGTCGCGTACCGCTGGTGGAATGTCTCGCGCATGAGGGCGCCGGAGGTCCTCCTCGCGTTCATGGTGGCGTGCGGTCGGGGCGAGGGGGGCGCGGCGCGGCGCCGGGTCGGCGATGTCCAGGGGCAGCGGGTGAGCGACAGCCGGTTCATGTCCGCGTCGGACGAACGGAAGGCCGCGGTGAACGCCGAGGGGCCGCCGGCACCGAACCCGGTGAACTGAGGGCTGTCCCGTAATCCCCGGCGTGCGCGACGACGGCTACGGCACCTCGCCGCGTTGTCGGAACGTCCACATACATCCAGTATGCGGACATTCCTTCGCCTTGCGATGCGCCGCATCCGACGCCGTGCGCCGATCCACCGCGGATTACGGGACGGCCCTTATAGCAGGGCATTCGGCAGCGAAGGATCCGGAACTCGGAGCCATTGTCGTCGACAAGCGCGGCAGGACGGTCTGTCGCTTCAAGAAGGATGTCGCGCAGTCGATGAATCCGGCCCGCACGGGTTCCCGCCGATGCAAGTGCTCAGTCGTCGCCCATTGGCGATGAATGACGTCAAAGGCGTCACCACCAAGGGATTTGCCGCTTTCAATCGGTCCGGCGGACTTGAACAGCAAGCCATCCACTGCTGTCAGGTCCATACCTTCATGGGCGGGGTGAAGTCGGGGAGGGTGCCAACGGCCAAGACGTCGGCGGCACATGATACGTGGTGCCCCCGACGTCGAACTGCGGGTGCCCCCAACGTCGAACTGCGGGCGCCCCCCGAGTATCCCGAAGTGCCTCTGTGCGGCCGGTTCGTCGCCGAATGTCACACGTAGCGACAGACCGATCGCACATGCCACTGGTGTGTGACCAATAACGGACGGCTAATTTCCGTTTCCGCTCGCTCTCCTGGCGGTCGATCAGTAGCCTCTGGACGACACTGACCATGAACATGGCCGGATCGCCGTGGCGACTTGTTGGAGACATCGATGGAGCGTCCCGCCTGGGCACCGCAAGGCATTGACATCACTGTGCCGAGCGTGTCCCGCATGTACGACTTCTATCTGGGCGGATCGCACAATTTCGAGGTGGACCGGGAAGCGGCTCGCAAGGCGATGGAGTTCCTGCCGGGACTCCCCAAGATCATGCAGGCGAATCGCGCCTTTATGCGCAGGGCCGTGCGTTATGCGGTGAGCGAGGGCATCACCCAGTTCCTGGACATCGGCTCCGGAATACCCAGTTTCGGCAATGTGCACGAAGTCGCGCAGGCGGCCGACCCCGAGGCCCGGGTGGCATATGTCGATCACGACCCCGTCGCGGTCGCGCACAGCCAGGCCGTACTCGAAGGAAACGACCGGGCGGTGATCGCCGCCGCGGATCTGCGCCGCCCGCGGGAGATCGTGAAGAGCCCGGAGATCTCCGAACTGCTGGACCTGAAGCGCCCGGTGGCTCTGCTGCTCGTCGCCGTACTGCACTTCGTCGAGGACTCCGACGACCCGCAGAGCGCGCTCACCGAACTGCGCGAGGCACTGGCCCCCGGCAGCCTCATCGTCATCACCCACGCCTCGTACGAGGGGATTCCGGTCACCCAGGAGGAGGCGGGCGGCGCGGTCGGCGTCTACAAGAACATCCGCAACCCTCTGATCATGCGTTCGCGCGACGAGATCAGCCGGTTCTTCGAGGGGTACGAAATGGTCGAGCCCGGACTCGTGTCGATGCCGAACTGGCGCCCCGACACCCCTCTGGCACCGGAGCACGAGGACCCATTCGCCTTCTCGGGCTTCGCGGGAGTGGGACGCAAGGCGTGAGCATTCCCGCCCAGTCGTCCGGAGCGTCCGACGCGGAGCCCGACGGCCCCGAGGACCGGCTCCGGAGATTCGCCACGATCTGGAGCCGGGCCATCTTCCCGTCGACGGCCACCTCCATGACGCGCCCGGAGTTCGAACAGCATCTGCTGCCGCTGGCCCGCGCGCTCAGCGGCATCCTGCACGCACGGCCCTTCGACGCGGCTCCCGCGAGCGAGGTGGGCGCCGCCCTCGTCGGCGCGCACTGCACGGATCCGGACGCGCTCAGCAGCACGCTCGGCGTGGTCGACTCGTACCTCGTGCTCTACTGCGGCGGCAACGGCGAGGCTCTGCTGTCGACCGAGGACAGCAGAGCCCGCTGCGCCCGGATGCAGCACGCCCTCGCGGCCGGCTTCACCCAGGCGCTGCGCGAGCGGACCCTCGCCGAACAGGAGGCCATCGCCCGCTCGGCACTCACCGCCCGCTCCAATGCCGAGCAGGCCCTGCACGCCACGGAGGCACGCTTCCGCGCCGTCTTCAAGGACGCGGCCGTCGGCATCGGGATCGCCGACCTGGACGGCAATGTCCTGGAGGTCAACGACACCCTGACCCGGATGTTCGGCGGGCTGGAGCACCATGTGCGCAGCCACAAGGTCAACGAGTGGGTCCACCCGGAGGACTCGCCGCAGGTCTGGAAGTACTACAACGAGCTGGTCCGCGGCGAACGCGAGCACTACCGGGTGGAGAAGCCGTACTACCGCAACGACGGCACGGTCCTGTGGACCAATCTGACGGTGTCGCTGCTGCGCGATGCCGAGGGCAGACCGGAGTACCAACTGGCGCTGTTGGAGGACACCACGGAGCGTCGGCTGCTCAACCTGCGGCTGCGGTACGAGGCCACCCACGACGCGCTCACCGGCCTGCCCAACCGGACGCTGTTCTTCGAGCGGCTGGAAAAGGCGCTCTCAACCGACGACGGCAGCCGCTTCGGCCTGTGCTACCTCGACCTCGACGGCTTCAAGGCCATCAACGACAGCCTCGGTCATGCCTCGGGCGACCGGCTGCTGGTCGAGGTCGCCGACCGGCTGCAGAGCTGTGCGACCGCGCCCGGCGAGATGGTGGCACGGCTCGGCGGCGACGAGTTCGTGGCCCTGACCACGGGCCCCGACACCCGGACGGAGGTCGACGAGCTGGCCTGCCGGATCCTCGGCGTGCTCAGCACCCCGATCCGCCTCGAAGGCCGTGAGCTGACCGTCCGCGGCTCCATCGGGGTCGTCGAAGGGCCCGCCGGTGAACGCAGCGCCGCCGAGGTGCTGCGCAGCGCCGACATCACGATGTACCGGGCCAAGTCGGCGGGCGGCAACCGCTTCGAGCTCGCCGACGCCGAGGCGGACGCCCGTGCCATCACCCGGCACGGGTTGACCACCGCCCTGCCGGCGGCCCTGGAGCGCGGTGAGTTCTTCATCGAGTACCAGCCCCTGGTGCACCTGGGCGACGGCTCGGTGCACGGTGCGGAGGCGCTGGTGCGCTGGTGCCACCCGCAGCACGGGGTGCTGGGTCCCGACCGGTTCATCCCGCTCGCCGAGCACACCGGGCTGATCGTGCCGCTCGGCCGCTGGGTGCTGGAGGAATCCGTGCGCCAGGCCAATTTCTGGCAGGAGCGGCACAGCGACGGCGGTCCGCTGCGGATCAACGTCAACCTGTCGCCGACGCAGCTGCACCACCCGAGGCTGGTCGCCGAGACCGTCGACGTACTGGAGCGGTCGGGGCTCGACCCCGGGGCGCTGTGCCTCGAGGTCACCGAGTCCGCGCTCATCGGTGCGGACGACGATCTGCTCAAGCCGCTGCGGCAACTGTCCGAGATGGGCGTCGACATAGCGCTCGACGACTTCGGTACCGGGTACTCGAACCTGGCCAACCTGCGCCGGCTCCCGGTGAGCGTGCTCAAGCTGGACCGCTCCTTCACCCGGGGAATGCAGCAGCATCCGGTGGACCCGGTCGATATGAAGATCGTCGAGGGGATCGTCTCGCTGGCCCACAGCCTGGACCTCGCGGTCACGGTGGAGGGAGTGGAGACCGGGGCCCAGGCGGAGCAGCTGCGGAACCTGGGCTGCGACACGGCACAGGGGTGGTACTACGCCCGTCCCGGAGCGCCCGACCGGATCCACTCACTGCTGCTGGCCGACGCGGTGTGAGGGACGCGGGAGGGTCTCGGCGCGGTTCTCGCCGGCCGGACGGGCCGGATCAGCCCGTCCGGCTGGCGAGCAGCACCTTCTGCAACTCGCGTGCCGCGCGCGGCGGCGCCACATCGCTGCGGTGCGCGAGCGCGATCGTGCGCCGCAGCCCCGGCCGGGCCAGCGGTGTGGTCCGCAGGTCGTGGCCGGCCCGGACGGCGACCATGCTGGGCACCACCGCGATCCCGAGCCCCGCCCGGACGAAGCCGAGCACCGCGTCCATCTCTCCGCCCTCCACCGTGAACGAGGGCTCGAAACCCTCCGCGCGACAGGCCGTGACCGTCAGTTCGCGCAGGTCGTAGCCGTGCCGGAACATCACCAGGGATTCACCCTGGAGGTCGGCGATCCGTACGCTGCCGCCCCGGCCGGGCCGTGGCGCCCGCGCCGACGACACCACGACCAGGTCCTCCTGGAGCAGCTCGACCGTCGTGAGCGCGGGGGAGGCGGCAGGCAGCGGCAGCACGACCAGCGCGAGGTCGAGGGCGCCGCGCGCCAGCTCCCGTACGAGGTCCAGCGAGCCGCCCTCCTCCAGCAGCAGCTGGATCCCCGGGTGCCGGTCGTGGAAGGCGCGCAGCACGTCGGGCAGGAGACCGGTGCAGAGGCTGGGCGTCGCGCCGAGCCGTACCCGGCCCCGGCGCAGCTGCGCCAGCTCCTGCACCTCGTGGCGCGCGGTGTCGGCGTCCGCGAGGATGCGGCGGGCCAGCGGCAGCAGGGCCTCGCCCGCATCGGTGAGGGTGATGTTGCCGCGGGCCCGGCTGAACAGCTCCGCCCCCAGCTCGTTCTCCAGCGCCCTGATCTGCTGGGAGAGGGAGGGCTGGGAGACGTGCACCTCCTCCGCGGCACGGGTGAAGTGACGGGTCTCCGCCACGGCCACGAAATACATCAGCTGCTGGAATTGCATACACGCAGCCTAACGGCGGCGATAGTCAAAGCCTATGAACATGAGCCGCACCATGTCTTGGACTGATGGGGCCCTTCGGCCCTAGCGTCGTGTCCATGGCATTGGCAACACGGACGGACCGACGGCCGTCCATGACGCGTACGCTCTGGGACTCGTCCGTCGGCAAGAAGGCGATCATGGCCGTGAGTGGCCTGATCATGCTCCTCTACTTGGTCGTCCACATGATCGGGAACCTGAAGATCTTCTTCGGGTCCGGCGAGTTCAACCATTACGCGCACTGGCTGCGGACGATGGGGGAGCCCTTCCTGCACTACGAGTGGGCCCTGTGGATCGTCCGCGTCGTGCTCGTGCTCGCCGTGGTGCTGCACGCCGTCTCCGCGTACCAGCTGAGCCGCCGCGACATCAGGGCGCGCCCCGCCAAGTACGTCCACAAGAAGCCGCGCGCCGGCTATGCCACCCGGACCATGCGCTGGGGCGGGATCATCCTCGCCCTGTTCATCGTCTGGCACATCCTCGACCTGACGACGGGCACCGTGCACTCCGGCGGGTTCCAGTCCGGGCACCCGTACCAGAACGTCATCGACACCTTCTCCACCTGGTACGGCAACACGATCTACATCGTCGCCATGCTTGCCCTCGGACTCCATGTGCAGCACGGATTCTGGAGCGCCGCCCAGACCCTCGGCGCGGGCAGGGCGACCCGTGAACGCGCCCTCAAGACCATCGCCAACGTCCTCGCACTGGTGCTGACGGTGGGCTTCATCTCCGTACCCGTCGCCGTCATGACCGGAGTCGTGAGCTGACATGTCCGACTACTCGCACTACGAGACGGGCGCGCCCGTCGTCGACACCAAGGCCCCCGAAGGCCCCGTCGCCGAACGCTGGGACACCCGCCGCTTCCAGGCCAAGCTGGTCAACCCGGCCAACCGCCGCAAGCACACCGTCATCGTCGTCGGCACCGGCCTGGCCGGTGGTTCGGCCGGCGCGACACTGGCCGAACAGGGTTACCACGTCGTCCAGTTCTGCTTCCAGGACTCGCCCCGTCGCGCCCACTCGGTCGCCGCGCAGGGTGGTATCAACGCCGCGAAGAACTACCGCAACGACGGCGACTCGATCCACCGGCTCTTCTACGACACGGTCAAGGGCGGCGACTTCCGGGCCCGCGAGTCCAATGTGCACCGGCTCGCCCAGATCTCCGTGGAGATCATCGACCAGTGCGTCGCCCAGGGCGTCCCCTTCGCCCGCGAGTACGGCGGACTCCTCGACAACCGGTCCTTCGGCGGCGTCCAGGTCTCCCGCACCTTCTACGCGCGCGGCCAGACGGGACAGCAACTCCTCCTCGGCGCCTACCAGGCGCTGTCCCGGCAGATCGCCGCGGGCAACGTCGAACTGCACGCCCGTACCGAGATGCTCGACCTGATCATCGTCGACGGCAAGGCCCGCGGTATCGTCGCCCGCGATCTCGTCACCGGGAAGATCGACACCTACTTCGCCGACGCGGTCGTCCTGGCCAGCGGCGGCTACGGCAACGTCTTCTATCTGTCGACGAACGCCATGAACTCCAACGCCACCGCCGTCTGGCGTGCACACCGCCGCGGCGCCTATTTCGCCAACCCCTGCTTCACCCAGATCCACCCCACCTGCATCCCGCGTACCGGCGACCACCAGTCCAAGCTGACCCTGATGAGCGAGTCGCTGCGCAACGACGGCCGGATCTGGGTACCGAAGGCGAAGGGCGACGACCGCCCCGCCAACGAGATCCCCGAGGACGAGCGCGACTACTACCTGGAGCGCATCTACCCCTCCTTCGGCAACCTCGTCCCCCGCGACATCGCCTCCCGCGCCGCGAAGAACGTCTGCGACGAGGGACGCGGCGTCGGTCCCGGCGGACAGGGCGTCTACCTGGACTTCGCCGAAGCCATCCAGCGGATGGGCCGGGACAAGGTCGAGGAGAAGTACGGCAACCTCTTCGACATGTACGCACGGATCACCGCGGAGAACCCGTACGAGACCCCGATGCGGATCTACCCCGCCGTGCACTACACGATGGGCGGACTCTGGGTCGACTACGACCTCCAGACCACGGTCCCGGGGCTGTTCGCGATCGGGGAGGCCAACTTCTCCGACCACGGCGCCAACCGGCTCGGCGCCTCCGCGCTGATGCAGGGCCTCGCCGACGGCTACTTCGTTCTGCCCTCGACCATCAACGACTACCTGGCCCGCAACCCCCACCACGACGAGGTCGACGCCTCGCACCCCGCCGTCGAGGAGGTCGTCGCCGACACCGAGGACCGGCTGAACCTGCTGCTCTCCGTCGACGGTGACCGCACCCCCGACTCCTTCCACCGCGAGATCGGTGAACTCATGTGGGAGTACTGCGGAATGGCCCGCACCGAGGAGGGGCTGCGCACGGCGCTCGACCGGATCCCGCAGATCCGCGCGGAGTTCTGGCGCCGCATCAAGGTGCCCGGCACCGGCGACGAGTTCAACCAGTCGCTGGAGAAGGCCAACCGCATCGTCGACTACCTGGAACTCGCCGAGCTGATGTGCCTCGACGCCCTGCACCGCGCCGAGTCCTGCGGAGGCCACTTCCGCGAGGAGTCGCAGACCCCGGACGGCGAAGCCGCCCGTCGGGACGAGGAGTTCTCCTACGCCGCCGCCTGGGAGTTCTCCGGCACCGGCGAGGCACCCGTCCTGCACAAGGAAGACCTCGTCTTCGAGTACGTCCACCCCACCCAGCGGAGCTACGCATGAAGCTCACCCTGCGCGTCTGGCGCCAGAAGAACGCCGACGCCCCCGGCGCCATGTCCACCTACGAGGTGGACGGCATCTCGCAGGACATGTCGTTCCTGGAAATGCTCGACACCCTCAACGAGGAACTCATCCTCGCCGGCGACGACCCCGTCGCCTTCGACCACGACTGCCGCGAGGGCATCTGCGGCGCCTGCAGCCTCGTCATCAACGGCGACGCCCACGGCCCCGAACGCACCACCACGTGCCAGCTCCACATGCGGTCCTTCGAGGACGGCGACACGATCGACATCGAACCGTGGCGCGCCTCGGCCTTCCCGGTCGTCAAGGACCTGGTGGTGGACCGCTCGGCCTTCGACCGGATCATCCAGGCGGGCGGGTACATCTCCGCCCCGACCGGCACCGCCCCCGAGGCGCACGCCACACCGGTGCCCAAGCCGGACGCCGACTTTGCCTTCGAGCACGCCGAGTGCATCGGCTGCGGTGCCTGTGTCGCGGCCTGCCCCAACGGCTCGGCCATGCTCTTCACCTCGGCGAAGATCAACCACCTCAATGTCCTGCCGCAGGGCGCTCCCGAGCGCGAGACCCGGGTCCTCGACATGGTCGGGCAGATGGACAGCGAGGGCTTCGGGGGCTGCACCCTCACCGGGGAATGCGCCACGGCCTGTCCGAAGGGCATTCCGCTGCCGTCGATCTCGGCCATGAACAAGGAATGGCTGCGGGCGACCCGCAAGGTGCGCCGCTGAGAGAACGGCAGAGTTCCCGGCCCCGGAGGCCGCCCACCTCCGGGGCCGGGAAGTCTCGGCTGCCGCGCCGGGTCAGGACGTCACGGCGAGGTCGTCACCGTAGACCGTGCCCTGCCCGTACCAGCCGTGCAGATAGACGGTCACCGCCCCGCTCGACCCCGTGGTGAACGTCACCGACTGCTTGGCGTAGCCGCTCGACGAGCCCCAGGTGCTCGCCGAGGCGTCTCCCCGCACACCGAGGTAACCGTAGGAGCCCTGCACCCAACCACTCAGCGTGTACGTGGTGCGGGGGGACAGGGTGAGCGTCTGTGCGCACTCGCCCGTCTGCGACGAGGTGGCCGCCGCCGCGAGCGCGTGCGAACCGCCGTGCACCGGGGTGGAGACGACCGAGCCACCGGACTCACAGGTCCAAGGACTCAGCGAACCCGTCTCGAAGTCGCCGTTCGCCAGGGCGCCCGTGCCGCCGCCCGGACCCGACACCGTCAGGGTGAAGGCCGCCGCACGGCTGAGTGCGCCCGCCGTACCGGTCACATCGATCCTGTACGTGCCGGGCGCCGCGGACGCAGAAGCGCTGACCGTCAGCTTCGATGTACCCCCCGCGGTGACCGAGGCCGGGCTGAGCGTCGCCGTCACACCGGCGGGAGCTCCGCTCGCCGTCAGCGCCACGGTCTTCGCGTTGCCGGAGGTGACCGCGGTGTTCACGGTCGCGGTCGTGGAGCCACCGGGGGCGACCGTGGCCGAACCGGGCGCGACGGCCACCGAGTAGTCGTCCGTCACCGGACCCGCGCCGCTCGTGAACGGCGCGAAGATGTGCGAGAAGTACCAGGTGTCCTGGGCGATCCCGGAACAGGTGTCACTGCCCCCGGTGCCGGGGCAGCCTCCGTTGTCGCGCTGGAGCGCCCAGAACGACAGGGTGCTGACGCCCTTGGCGACGGCCCAGTTGTAGACCGAGGTCGCGTCGGCCGTGGTGAAGGTCTCGGCGGGACCGTAGTCGTCGATGCCGGGCATCTCGATGATGCCGGTCATGGCCCACAGCTGGGCGTCGGTCTTCGACGGGTAGAGGCCGGCCAACTGGCCCTTCAGACCGGTGATCGCCGTCTGGGTGTCCTGCGCCATGTTGTGCGAGGCGCCGTCGTAGTAGTCGAACGTCATCAGGTTCACCACGTCGACCCTGGTGCCGTTGGACACGGCGTTCTCCAGCACCGCCAGACCGCTGTCCGCGAGTCCGCTCGTGGTGGTGGGCAAGGTGTAGGAGATCTGCACCGAGCGGCCGTTGGCGGCGGCCCAGTCCTGGACCTTCTTGATCGCCTTGTTGCGGCGGTCGACACCGGCGCTGTTCTCCAGCGAGTTGTCCTCGATGTCCATGTCGAGGCGGGACACGTCGTAGGTCGTGATGACCTTCTCGTACGCGGCGGCGATCGAGTCGACACTGGAGCAGCTGTCGGCGATCTCGGTGCCGCCGTTGTCGGCTGTGTATCCGCCGAACGACGGGATCACATCGCCGCCGCGCGACCGCATGGTGGTGAAGTCGGCGCCGAACTCGGACTGGGCAATGGGGGTGCTCGAATCGCCGTTCCAGTAGGGGGTGCAGGAACCGCGGGCCTCCGTCTGGATGAAGGCCATGGTCAGGTACCTGGCACCGGACGCCTGCGAGAGCGCGGCCGGGCTGTCGCCGTTCCACGCCTCGAAGTACGGGGCGAAGACATGCGCGGGCAGGGGGGTGGCGGCGGTCGTGGCGGCCTCGGCGCCGATGCCTGATCCGAGGACCAGACCGACGGAGGCGATGGTCGTCGCCAGGACACTCAGGACTGCGCCGAGTGTTCTTGGACGTCTCATGGGGTGCTCCCAGCGGGGTGAGACAACGGGCGGATCGCACGGCTCGGCCGCGCCCGGTCGAGGGCGCGGCCCGTTCCTGTGATTCCCGGCCGGGGTTCACATGCCGCACGGCATGGAGCGGCCGTGAGGCAAGCCCATAATTGGTCTGGACCAGCCTTCGGTCAATGCTCTTTGCCTTTTCATTTCCCATTGCTTGCCTGATGCGGCAACTCACCAGCGCATAAGGGGAGTTGAGTCATCGGATCGGGCGGAGCGAGGCCCTGAGGTACGCTGCGGTGCGGCTGCCCTCCGCGTGTGCGACCTCTGTGGGCGATCCCGCCGCCACGATCCGGCCGCCCCGGTCGCCGCCTCCGGGACCGAGGTCGATCACCCGGTCGGCGCCCGCCACCACCGTCATGTCGTGCTCGACGACCACGACGGTGTTGCCCGCGTCCACCAGTCCGTGCAACTGCCGCATCAGCACCTCGACATCGGCGGGATGCAGACCCGTCGTCGGCTCGTCCAGCAGATACAGGGTGTGGCCCCGGCGCGTGCGCTGGAGCTCGGCGGCCAGCTTGATCCGCTGAGCCTCGCCGCCCGACAGCTCCGTGGCCGGCTGACCGAGCCGCAGATAGCCGAGCCCGACATCGAGCAGCGTCCGCAGACTGCGCTCGGCGGCGGGCGTCCCGGCGAAGAAGCCGGCCGCCGACTCCACCGTCAGATCCAGGACCTGCGCGATGTCCAGGCCGCGCAGGGTGACCTCCAGGGTCTGTGGGTTGTACCGCGCACCGTGACAGTCCGGGCAGGGCGCGTACGTACTGGGCAGGAAGAGCAGCTCGACGGAGACGAAACCCTCGCCCTGGCAGGTCTCGCACCGCCCGCCCGGCACATTGAAGGAGAACCGCCCCGCCTTGTATCCGCGCTCGCGCGCCGTGTCCGTCTCGGTGAACAGCTTCCGCACGACATCGAAGAGCCCGGTGTACGTGGCGAGATTGGAACGGGGGGTACGGCCGATCGGCTTCTGGTCGACCTGCACGAGGCGGTCCACCGCCTCCAGCCCCTCCGCCGACGCGCACCAGGGCGGGGGAAGCTCCGCGGGCGGACCCGAGGTGGCGGACGCCTGCCGGTCGGCGAGCACACCGGCCAGGACCTGACCGACCAGGGTCGACTTCCCCGACCCCGAGACACCGGTGACGGCGGTGAACACCCCCAGCGGGAACTCGGCGTCCACCCCGCGCACATTGTGGCGGTCGACGCCATTCAGCTTCAGCCACCCCGACGGTGTGCGCACCTGCCGCACCGGTGCGGGACCTTCGTCGAAGAGGAAGCGCCGGGTCGCCGACTCCGTCACCTCCGCGAGCCCGGCCGGCGGGCCGCTGTGCAATACCCTGCCCCCGTGCTCACCGGCCAGCGGCCCCACGTCGACCAGCCAGTCCGCCCGGCGCACCACGTCCATCTGATGCTCCACCACGAAGACCGAGTTCCCGGCCTCCTTCAGCCGGCCCAGCACCCCCAGCAACGACTCGGTGTCCGCCGGGTGCAGACCGGCCGACGGCTCGTCCAGCACATACACGACACCGAACAGGCCGGAGCGCAGCTGGGTGGCGAGGCGCAGCCGCTGCAGCTCGCCGGAGGACAGCGTCGGAGCCGTGCGGTCGAGGCTGAGATAGCCGAGGCCGAGCTCGGTGACCGTCTCGATCCGGGCGAGCAGATCCGCCGTCAGGACCCGCGCCGTGTCGCTCCCGCCCGCCGTGCGCAGCACCTCGGCGAGAGAGGTGAGCGCAAGCGCGGCCAGTTCGGCGATCGAACGGCCGGCGAAGGTGACGGCCATCGCCTCCGGGCGCAGCCGGCCGCCACCGCAGACCGGGCAGGGGGCACTGGTCAGGAAGCGCTCGGCCTTGGCGCGCAGCGTGCGGCTCTTGGAATCCGCGAAGGTGTGCAGCACATAGCGGCGGGCGCTCATGTACGTGCCCTGGTAGGGGCGTTGGATGCGTCCCGCGTCCCGCACCGGATGGACGGTCACCACCGGCTGCTCATCGGTGAACAGGATCCACTCCCGGTCCGCGGCGTCCAGCTCGCGCCACGGGCGGTCGACGTCGTAGCCGAGCGCGTCCAGCACATCGCGCAGGTTCTTGCCCTGCCAGGCCCCCGGCCAGGCGGCGATCGCGCCGTCCCGGATCGACAGCGAGGGGTCGGGGACCAGCAGTTCCTCGGTGGTGCGGTGGATGCGGCCGAGTCCGTGGCACTCGGGGCATGCCCCGGCAGCGGTGTTCGGCGAGAAGGAGTCGGAGTCCAGCCGTTCGGCACCGGGCGGGTAGCTTCCGGCGCGCGAGAACAACATGCGCAGGGAGTTGGAGAGCGTGGTGACCGTCCCGACCGAGGAACGGGCACCGGGCGCCGAACGGCGCTGCTCCAGGGAGACGGCGGGCGGCAGTCCGGTGATCTCGCCGACCGCGGGAGCACCGACCTGATGGATCAGCCGACGGGCGTACGGGGCGACGGACTCGAAGTAGCGGCGCTGGGCCTCCGCGTAGATCGTGCCGAACGCGAGGGAGGACTTCCCGGAGCCCGAGACGCCGGTGAACACGGTGAGGGTGTCGCGCGGGATGTCGACCGAGACGTCCTGGAGATTGTGCTCGCGGGCGCCGCGCACCCGGACGTACGGATCGTGGGGGGTGGACATGGGCGCGTGGACTCCGTACGGATCGGGGCGGAGGCGGCAGTCTGGGGACAAACACTCCGATTCTAGTGCCGTGACCGGCAGTGTTTGCCCCGTGAGGAGTGTCGTCCAGCGCGTGCGATGGCAAGGCGGCCGGAAGTCCTTGTAGCGGAGCTACCAGGACTTTTGGCCAACGCCGCGAGCGTGCGTGCTGGACGGCGCGACGGGGCAGAGCTTGCCGGGAGGGGCACCAGGCGCCGGAAGCGGTCCGGGGGTGGCTGAGGCCGCCGGGCACGGGCCCGCAGAAGCCGGAGGCCGGCCCTGTACGGACCGGCCTCGGACGACGGACACACCCCGCCCCTTACGTCGTCCGCCGACGGATCGGGGGCGGACAGGGGCGAAGGACCTCAGCGGGACGGACGCAGCGCGCGCTTGATGGGCCGCCCGACGACACTGCGGGCCCGCTGGTACGTGGAGCGCTGGACCGGCACTGAGGAGTTCTTCGAGAGCTTCCGCTTGAGCTGGTTGTTCTGCTCGGTGAGATCCGTCAGCTGGGACTGGAGCCAGCCCAGGCGCGCGCTCATCGTGGAGGCGTCGGCGCCGACCCACGGGCGGATGCCCGGCGGGAAGGCCAGCCCACTCATCCGCTCCTCGAAGGCCGCACCGCCGTCCCCGTGGGTGAAGGTGTTCTCCAGGCCGTTCTTGTCCAGGAAGTTCATGAACCGGTCGAACCGCTCCTGGTGGCCGCGTGTCAGCGGCCCGAAGTCGGCCTCGGCGTAGAGTTCGGCGGGGTCGAGGTCGGAGGGGGCCTTGGCGAGCATCCGGTGCGGGATGTCGAAGTAGCGGCACAGCTCCAGCGTCCTGGAGTCGCCGCAGAGCACGGTGGCGGGCGTGCCGGCCAGCAGCGCCGCGATGTTGCCGTGGATCCGGGAGCCGAAGGAGAAGTCGAAGCCCCGGAGGTCATCCATCCAGGCGGCTGGGTCGACGTAGACGCGGACCTTGTCCTCCCGGTACATGGGATGGTCGGGATGGGTGGGGATGTCGGCCAGCGTGGCGTTCTGATGGGACATGTCGCGCCAGTGGAGCTGACGTGCTTCGGAGAGGTTCTGGCCGATGAACCGGAGATGGGGATAGTGGACGTGGGTGCGGTTGATGATCCGCCCGAGCTTGTGCTTCCGCACGGCGTCGTGGGATCCGTTGACGGAGATCCGCGAGTCGGGCCCGAGCGCCCGGCCGCTCTTCCGGATGTCGAGCCTGGTGCCGTTGAGGAACATCGAGGGGCAGCCGATCACGTCCACGTCACGGAAGCCCATGTCGCGCAGATACCGCTCGGTGAACTCCCCGCGCACACCGATCGAGGCGCTGCGGTCGAGCACGGCGGAGACGAACGCGTAGACCGTGGACTGCATGGGACGCAGCCGGTCCGCGGAGTAGTTGGTGCCGGTCTGGGCACCCACGCCCGGCACGACGACCGGGATCTTGAGCTTCGAGATGAGCTGGGTCAGACGCTCCAGCTGGCGCTCGAAGGACGGCCGGAAGGCGTTGGCGAGCGGGATGACGAAGACGTCGTACTCGCTGTTGATGCGGTCGGCGTCGGCGACCCGGGTGGTGATGCCGTTCGACACCACTTCCGAACGCGGCGTCTCCAGAATCTTGTGGGCGGCATCGCTGAAGATCAGGTTGCCCGAGTTGGTGGCGAACACGTCCTCGTGGAGAGCGCGCTCGACAGGGACGACGTCGTAGGGGCTCTTCCCTGAACGCAGGAGTATTCGCTTCACATGATTAACGTTGGATGCCACAAAGCTGAATATAGCTTTACGAATGCTTTTGGTTCCATGTGCATCCTGTACAACCTTTTACGATCTACGCGGAACGTGAGTACATGATCACACATCCGCGCACGAACGGGTGTGCGGGTTGCGGTGCGACTCCTCGGAATCGTCCCGCAGGGCGTCGGCGAAGCCCTTCTGACGCCCTCTTGAGTGCCGGGCGGCCCCGCCGTACGCTGCGTTCCGCCCGTGGGCGCGCCTACCGGGGAGGTGGAAGCGTCGTCATGGCCGACGCACTGTCCGAGGACGACATCCTCGAAGCCGTCGCCCGGCACGTCGGCCGGCCGGGACAGGGGCCGCAACTGCGGCGGACCGGCGCCGACATCACCCGGCTCCCGATGCTCGACCTGTGCATCGTCCGCTGCATGGAGGCCCGCACCACGCGGCCGGAGTCCAGGCCCGGCACGTACGACACGTCGGAGCGGGCCGAGTACGAAGGCGATCTGCGCGACCATCCGGTCGATCCACCGAAGGACCCGGAGGTGTCGCGGACGGTGGAACTCGTGCTCCGCGGTTCGGTGAGAACGGTTCCCTGTGGCTGCGACGGCGGACGGCAGCCCTGCTCGCGCTGCCGGGCCGGGGGAAGGCTGCGCTGCGACGTCGGTCCGGTGTGCCCGGCCTGCGAGGGCGTCGAGCCGTGCACCTGGTGCGACGGCACCGGCGAACGCCGCAAGGACCGAGCGCCGTCCGAGTCGGCACGGGAGAAGTCCGCTGCCGGTCGGACCGCCTGTGTGAAGTGCCGCAAGCCCCGCACCGCTTGTCCGGAATGTCGGGGATGGGGTGCCAAGAGGTGTCCGAAGTGCGATGACACGGGCTTCCGGGTCTGCCCGGTCTGCTCGGGTGAGAGGTCGACGGCGCACGACCCCTGCGACGGCACGGGCCTGGTCACCCTCTGGACCGGGGGATCGGTCGGACAGGCACCCGACCGGTCCTCGTTGAGACTGCCGGCGCCGGCGCCGCCGCTGCGCTTCCGGCAGCAGGCCGGCCGCGCCGGCGCGTGGCAGCGGGTCACTCTGGGCTCGGCCGGTGCCCCGCTGCCCGACGGCCTGGACCCTGCTCATCTCACGGCGGTCGAGTCGGCTCTGACGTCGCGCCGGGGTGAGGTGGCCAGGCGCGTCGACATCGGCTGGCTGCAATCGGCCGCGGTCACCATTCCCGACGATCCCGACCACGTCTTCTATGTCTTCCCCGGACGCGACGGGCCGGAAGTCGTCCCGATCTGGTCGAGGCGCCGGTCCCTGCGGGTCGCCGCCGTGGTGGCCGGTGTGGTCGTGCTGGTGCTGCTGATGGTGGCGTTGGTCTGATTTGCTGGGGGCGTGAGCAGCGACCACCGGCCCCTGGCCGTATTCGACCTGGACGGCACGCTCGCCGACAGCGGCCATCGGCAGCACTATCTGGAGGGTCCCCGACGCGACTGGGACAGGTTCTTCTCCGCCGCGGTCGACGACCCGCCGCTGCCCGAAGGCGTCCGGCTGGCGCTGAGCAGCGCCAAGGAGTGCGAGATCAGGTATCTCACCGGTCGGCCCGAGCGGTGCCGTCGCGACACCGTGGCATGGCTGGCGGAACAGGGCCTGCCCGAGGGGCGGTTGTACATGCGCCGCAACGACGACCGCAGGCCCGCCCGGCACACCAAGCTGGAGATCCTGCGACGGCTGGGCCGGGAACGCGGGGTGCGGATGCTGGTCGACGACGACGAACTCGTCTGCGACGCCGCGGAGCGGGCCGGATTCGCCGTGGTGCGGGCCCGTTGGGCGCAGGTGTCGCCCGCCCTCAAGGACGCGCAGGAGCGCGAGGGCCGAACCTGAATCCGGCGTGACCGGCTGTGGTGGACGCGGGGTGCTGGTGCCGCGCGCGGCGCCAGGGCGCGCAGGGCCAGTGCCTGCGTGGTGGGTGGCTGAAACCGGTTGCCTGAGCGGGGTGTACGGCGTGACCGGAAACTCTCGGGGGGCGTGCGGTGCCGCGTGCCGAACCCCGTCCTGCGGAACCGGCCGGAGGCGAGCCGGCGCGGTTGTGGTGCCCTCGTGATGCCGTCGTGCCCGATCAGCTCGGTTCGTCGAGTCGGAAGCCCACTTTCAGGCCCACCTGGTAGTGCTCGATTCGGCCATCCTTGATCTCTCCGCGAACCTGCGTGATCTCGAACCAGTCGAGATTGTGCAACGTTTCCGAAGCTCTGGCGATGCCCCTGCGGATGGCGTCGTCGACGCCTTCATGGGAGGTTCCCACGATCTCGGTGACCCGATAGGTGTGATTCGACATGCTATGTCTCCTCTCCTCCTTACCACGGTGCCCCACCCGGACCGGGTGCGCGAGGGGTCGGTATGCGGAATGTGTGATGAACGGGCCTTGACCAAACCAATGGTCCATACCAAAATCCAGCCACGCCCGTGCGAGCGCCGCCCGCAGTCCCCCACACCGGGTCCTGGATCTTGTCGTGCCGTTTCGCAGAAGGTGAACCTGGTGAAGAACCGCATACTCGTCGGAGCCGTCGCGCTCGTTTCCACCTTTGCGCTGGGCGGATGCGGCTTCGTCTCGGGCTCGGAGGCGTCCGGCAGCGAGAAGGTCACGATCTGGCTGATGAAGGACAGTGTGTCCGCCGACTTCCTGGAACGCTTCACCGAGGCGTACCGCGACGAACACCCCTCCATCGAACTGGAGTTCAAGATCCAGAGCTGGAGCGGCATCGGCCCGAAGGTCATCGCCGCGCTCAAGGGCAAGGACACCCCGGACGTCATCGAGGTCGGCAACACCCAGGTCTCCCAGTACGCGGAGAGCGGCGGACTGAGCGATCTCACGCTCGAGTCCGTGCGTGACCTCGGCAGCGACGAATGGCTGCCGGGCCTCGCCGACCCGGGCAGCATCGAGGGCGTCCAGTACGGCATTCCCTGGTACGCGGCCAATCGAGTGGTGATCTACAACAAGGATCTCTTCGAGCAGGCGGGAATCACCAGCCCGCCGAAGACCCGCGACGAGTGGATCGCGGACAGCGCCCAGCTGAACCGGAACGGCAACCAGGGCATCTACCTCGCGGGCCAGAACTGGTACGTCCTCGCCGGATTCATCTGGGACGAGGGCGGCGAACTGGCCGAGGAGAGGGGCGGCAGCTGGGAAGGCACCCTGGACAGCCCCGGCGCGCTCAGGGGCATGAGCTTCTACAAACAACTCCAGGCGCTCGGTGACGGCCCCAAGAACGCGGACGAGGAAAGGCCCCCGCAGGCCAAGGTCTTCGCCGAGGGCGACGTCGCGCAGATCATCTCGGTGCCCGGCGCCGCCGCGCAGATCGAGCAGCTGAACCCTGAACTCAAGGGAAAGCTGGGCTACTTCCCGATCCCGGGCAAGACCACGAAATCTCCCGGCTCCGTCTTCACCGGCGGATCCGATCTGATCGTGCCGGAGAAGGCGGGCCGGCGCGCCGCGGGCATCGATGTGATCAAGGCGCTCGCCGGCCAGAAGTGGCAGGAAGAACTCGCGAAGGCCATGAGCTACGTGCCCAACAAGCCCGGTCTCGCACGCGTCATCGTGGGACAGGAGGGCACCGCGGCGATGGCCCGGGGAGCCACGAAGGGACGTGCGACCCCCAACGCGCCGCAGTGGGCCGATGTCGAGGCCGTCAATCCGATCAAGCCGTACATGACAGCGGTCCTGGAGGGCGGCGACCCGCAGGCGGAGGCGAAGGCCGCGTCTGAGAAGATCACCGAACGGCTCGCGGGCGGCTGACGCGCGCGGCTCCGGTCCGCGGCGGGAACCCGGTCCCCGGCGGGAACCCGGTTCCCGGCCGGGCACACCTGGGATTCAGCCTTCGCACATCCCGGCTCTCCCATGCGGTCACGTCGAATCCAGCCGGTCACGGAAGAAGTAAGGGGCCGGGCCTTCGCAGCAGCGCGACGGCCCGGCGGCCGCCCTTGCCGATCCGTCCCCGGAGACCGTCATGAACGCGCTGCCCGTCGCCTCCCTCCCCGCCGCCTCCGTCGTTCCCGCGCAGCCCGTCCCTCCCGCCCCGGCGCGCTACCGGGTGTCCCTCGCCGTGGACCAGGACGAGGTGCGCGCCGCCCAGCGCCTGCGCCACCAGGTCTTCGCCGGCGAGCTCGGCGCCAGGCTGGACGGAGCGGAACCCGGCCTGGACAGCGACGCGTTCGACGCGTACTGCGACCATCTGCTGGTACGGGAGGAGACCACCGGCGACGTCGTCGCCACCTACCGTCTGCTGCCGCCCGACCGGGCACGGATCGCCGGGCGCCTGTACGCGGAGAGCGAGTTCGACCTCGGACGGCTCGGCACCATCCGCGACGACCTGGTGGAGGTCGGCCGGTCCTGCGTCCACCCCGCCCACCGGGACGGCGCCGTCATCGCGCTGATCTGGGCCGGACTCGCCCGCTACATGGAACGCACCGGGCACAACTGGCTGGCCGGCTGCTGCTCGATCCCTCTCGCCGACGGCGGCGTCGCGGCGGCCGGGGCGTGGGAGACCGTACGGACGAAGCACCTGGCACCCGAGGACCACTGGGTCACTCCGCACCGCCTCTGGCAGTACACCGCGGCCGGAGCAGAAGAAGGGGGAGCGGTACCCACCGGACTCGCCACGCTCCCGCCGCTGCTCCGAGGCTATCTGCGACTGGGCGCATGGGTCTGCGGTGCACCCGCGTACGACCCCGACTTCAACGTCGCAGACCTTTACGTGCTGCTGTCGTTGCGCCGTACCGACCCCCGCTATCTGCGCCACTTCCTCGCCCTCGCCCCGCTGCGATGAACCCCTGGCTGCCCACCGCACCCTGCACCCCACTCGCCTGCGCCGGTCACGACGGCCGCGTGCGGGGCCGCCCGGCGGCCGTGGCCCTGCTGCTCGCCGGGTGCGCGTTCGTCCTCGCCGGGGCGCTGGGTGCCCCGTTCGCGCTGATACTCGGCGCGACACGGCGGGAGAGGCTGATCCGGCGCTGGGCGTACGGGGTCGTGCGGGCATTCGGAGTGCGCGTGCGGGTCGTCGGCGCACCCGAGGCGGTCGCCCCGGGCGCGCTCGTCGTCGCGAACCACATCTCGTGGCTGGACATCCCGCTCGTCGCGGCCGTGTTCCCCGGCCGGATGCTGGCCAAGCGCGAGATACGCGACTGGCCGCTGCTCGGCCGACTCGCCGCCGCCGGCGGCACGCTCTTCGTCGAACGCGACCGGTTCCGCGCGCTGCCCGCGACGGTGGGCCGCATCGCGGCGGCGCTGCGCGGTGGTTCACGGGTGGTCGTCTTCCCGGAGGGCACCACCTGGTGCGGGCGCGGCGGCGGCAGGTTCGGCCCCGCCGTGTTCCAGGCGGCGATCGACGCGGACGCCACCGTCCGGCCGGTACGCATCAGCTATCGCACCGCGCCGCCGCACGGCTCGGCCGCCCGGCCGCCCGGTCACGACGGCTCCGCACCGGCGGAGCACAACGCCCCGGCCGGTGCGGCCGGCTTCGTCGGCGACGATCCGCTGACCGCCTCACTGTGGCGAGTGGTGACGGCGGCGGGGCTGACCGCCGAGATCCGCGTCCTGCCGCCGATCGCGGCGGGTGACGGGCCGGACCGCCGCGCCCTGGCCCGGCTCGCTCAGACCGCCGTCGCCAACGACAGCGCGAACCGGTCCGCGGAATCCGTCCACCACTGATCCATCCTCAGACCGGCCGCGGCGAGTTCGGCCCGCACACCCTCCTTGCGGAACTTGGCCGACACCTCCGTACGCAACTCCTCACCGGCCGCGAAGGACACCACCAGATCCAGGTCCGGGATCTTCACCGTGAGCGCCTCACGGGCCCGCAGGCGCATCTCGATCCATTCCCGTTCCGGATCCCACAGCGCCACGTGGTCGAAGCCGGACGGATCGAAGTCCGCGCCCAACTCCCGGTTCACCACCCTCAGTACGTTCTTGTTGAACTCGGCAGTCACCCCGGCCGCGTCGTCGTACGCGGCGACCAGTACCTCCTCGTCCTTCACCAGATCCGTGCCGAGCAGCAGCGCGTCGCCCGGGGACAGCAGCGACCGCACCGATTTCAGGAACACCGACCGCTCGGCGGGCAGAAGATTGCCGATCGTGCCCCCCAGGAACGCGATCAGCCGCGGCCCCGGGGTGTCCGGCAACGCGAGACCGCCCGTGAAGTCGGCGATCAGGGCGTGCACCGAGAGTCCGGGCCGCTGCGCGAGCAGGGCCTCGGAGGCCCCGCGCAGCGCGCTCTCGCTCACATCGACCGGCACGTAGCTGCGCAGCTCGGGCAACGCGTCCAACAGGTGCCGGGTCTTCTCCGACGATCCGGACCCCAGCTCGATCAGGGTCCGCGCCCCGGATGCCCCGGCGATCTCCTCGGCCCGGCCGATCAGGATCTCGCGCTCGGCGCGGGTCGGGTAGTACTCGGGAAGCCGGGTGATCTCCTCGAACAGTTCACTGCCGTGCGCGTCGTAGAACCACTTGGGCGGCAGCGTCTTCGGCTGCCGGGTCAGGCCGTGCAGGACATCGGCGCGCAGCGCCGCGTCCGTGGCGTCCACCGGCAGGGTGCGGGTCAGCAGAAAGGGACTCACTCGGCGGGCTCCTTGAGCGGGGTCAGCAGGACTTCGGCGCGGGTCGCGGTCAGCAACGTCCGGTCGGGGACGGCGCGCCAGTGCGGATCGTCGTCGTACGGCTCCGAGGCGACGACCGTGCGCAGGCCGGGCTCGGCGAGGTACCACAGGGTGTCGCCCCAGGCCGTCGCCACGATCGCCGTGCCATCGGTGAGCAGCAGATTCAGTCGTGCTTCCGGCGCCGCCGCCGCCACGTCGAGCACGGTGTCGGCCACCGCCTGCGCCAGTTCGTCGCCGTCGGCGAGGCGGTGCCGTACGAGGGCCCAGACCAGGGCCGAGTCGCAGCGGGCCGTGAGCGTGAGCAGTTCGGCCGGGGGCAGCGCTGCGGCGAGCGGCGCCATCGAGCCGGGCCAGCCCTTCACCGCACCGTTGTGGCTGAACAGCAACCGCCCGTCGGCGAACGGCGCGGCGGCCGCCTCGCCGTCGGCGCCCGCCTCGGTGGCGTCGCGCACCGCGGCGAGCAGCGCCGAACTGCGCACCACTCTGGCCAGGTCGGCGAATGTCTGATCGCCCCAGACCGGCCCCTCGCGCCGGTAGCGTCCGGGCACCGGATCGCCGTCCGCGTACCAGCCGACGCCGAAACCGTCGGCGTTGACGGTCCCGTACCGTTGGTGCCTCGGGGCCCAGGACTGGCGTACAAGGCTGTGAGGGGGGCGTGTCAGCAGTTCACCGAGAGCGACCGGAGGCCCCAGGTAGGCGATATGACGGCACATCAGAGGTCCCTCGCGGTACGGAAGCCGGAGAAGATCTGACGCCGCACCGGCAGGTCCCAGTTACGGAACGTGCCCCGGCACGCCACCGGGTCCACGGCGAACGAACCCCCGCGCAGCACCTTGTGGGCCGGACCGAAGAACACCTCGGAGTACTCGCGGTACGGGAACGCCGAGAATCCCGGGTAGGGAAGGAAGTCGCTGGACGTCCATTCCCACACGTCACCGATCAACTGCCCCACGCCCAGCGGTGACCGGCCGGCCGCGTACGCCCCGGCGGCGGCGGGCCGCAGATGGCGCTGGCCCAGGTTGGCCCGCTCGGGGGTCGGGTCCTCGTCGCCCCACGGATAGCGCAGCGAACGCCCCGACACCGGGTCATGGCGCGCCGCCTTCTCCCACTCCGCCTCCGAGGGCAGCCGGCGCCCCGCCCACCGGGCGTACGCGTCCGCCTCGTACCAGCTGACGTGGAGCACCGGTTCGTTCCCGGGCACAGCCTCGGTGACTCCGAAGCGACGGCGCAGCCACTGGCCGGCGTCCCGGTGCCAGAACAACGGACCGATCAGTTCGTGCTCACGCACCATCGCCCACCCCTCGGGGGCCCACCAGCGTTCCTCGGTGTAGCCGCCGTCCTCGATGAACCGCTGGTACGCGCCGCAGGTGACCGGCGTCGTGTCGATGAAGAAGCCCGGTACGTCGCGCACATGGGAGGGACGCTCGTTGTCCAGCGCCCAGGGTTCGGTGGACGTGCCCATGGTGAACGGACCACCGGGGACCAGGACTTCGGTGGCAAGCTCCGTCGCGTCGGTGGGGGCGGGAGGCAGTGGTGCGGTCAGGACGGCGGGACCCGATCTCAGCTGATGGGTGATCAACATCGTTTCGTCATGCTGCTGTTCGTGCTGCGCGATCATTCCGAAGGCGAAACCGGACCGCACCAGCGGACGATCACCGTGCAGCGCGGTGCCGTCGAGGACGTCCAGTGCGCGTCCGCGCACCTCCGCGGCGTAGGCACGGGCCTCCGCGGGCGGCAGCAGCGGCAGCGAGGGACGGGTCGCCCGGGGGTGCTCGAAGGCGTCGTACAGCCCGTCGATCTCCGGACGCATCGCCTCCCTTCCGGCCACCGCGCGCAGCAGCCATAGTTCCTCCTGATTGCCGATGTGCGCGAGGTCCCACACCAGGGGGGACATCAACGGCGAGTGCTGGGAGGCCAGTTCATGGTCGTCAACGCTGTCGGTGAGTAGCGCGGTGCGTTCGCGCGCGGTGAGCAGTGCGGTGAGTGCACGCTGCCGGAGCGCCTCGGTGTCCGCCTCGTCCGGTCCGGTGGGGCCGGAGGGAGCGGGTGTGGGGGAGTCGGTCATGAGAGGAACCCCTCGACGTGGTGGCCCGAGCCGCCCGCCTCACCCGGCGCGAGCGGATTTCGGAGATCGTCCGCGGGACATCGGCCCCGGGCGACGTAGCGGTCGTTGAAGTCCGCCACCGCCTCCTGCACCGCCGTGCTCGCGCCCATCCGGGGCAGTGCCTCCAGCGCGAGCCGGAAACAGACGGTGGCCGCCGCCCGCAGTTCGGGATCGGTCAGGCCGTCGCGGGCGGCGCCCGTCCAGAGCGGATTGCGCGGCGCGGGCCACGGCCCCGCCGTCTCGGCCAGCGGTTTGACGGTGCGGTACACGGTCTCGGCGGCCTCCGGGTCGTCGAACAGAGCGGTGGTGACGGCGAGCGGCACCAGCCACCCGTCCACGCCGTGCTGCGCGTCGATCATGCGCAGTTCCAGATGTCCGCGCGGGCGAACGGGCGGGAACAGCGTGCTGATGTGGTAGTCGAGGTCGTCGCGCACAGGCGGTCTCGGCACGCCGGTACGGATCCACTGCCGGAAGGTCAGACCCTCCGGTACGGCCCACGGTCCCTCGTCCTGTCGGATGCACATCACCGGTGTGTCCAGGACGTGCGCGGCCCAGGCGTCGCGGGGCGGCAGATGACCGGACGGTGCCAGCGGCCGCCATGGGTCGAGGTCGGCCCAGAGCGACTGCCGGGTGGACCGCCACGGCGTCGTCCGCCCGCACCGGAGAGGAGAGTTCGCGAACACCGCGACCAGCACCGCGCCCAGCAGATGACACAGCTGCCAGCGCCGCGCGTAGCCGAGCGGACCGGGTTCCTCCTCTCCCGCGTCCAGGCAGACCTGGACGGACGCGGTGGTGCACATCATGGCGCGACCGGCCGGTCCCGACCGGTCGAACGAGATCTCCATGGCGTCGTAGCGCGGCTCGTGCAGCAGACGGCGCGGGGGATGCCACGGATCGAGGCCGAGCCCCACCGGTACGAGATCCACCCGGTCCAGGGCGTCACGCACGGTGGCGAGATCGGCTGCGGTGGCGTCGATGCACGCCATCAGGGAGTCGGCGGGGCGCGAGCTGAGTTCCAGCTGGCCGCCGGGCTCGAAGGTGAGCGCCGCGCTCAGGGGCAGGGCCCGGAGGATCGCGGCAGCCGCGTCGAGACGGTGGTGGGGGACGGGGACGCGGGGCAGATCTCGGTGGTGAATGAGCCATTCGAGTTCGACGCCGACCGTCCGGGGCGGTCCGGTCTTGAAACAGATGCAGCGCAGTAAGTCCTCCGTCTCGCCCTCGACGAGGGGCGGGGCCTGGCCGGGCGGACCGTGGCCGGGTGTGTCGGATGACATGCCGGGGCCTCCTTGTTCTCGGTTCGTCCGTCCCAGCCAAACCCTTACGAGGGGATCGCACAAGAGTGCCCCTGTGCGTCATAAATTCGGTTGCATCCATGCCGCCGGAGCGCCGAGCATGCCCCGTATGCACCACACGGGGGAGTACCGATGAGCGCGCGGCTGCGCGGCATCGCGCGAGAGACCGAGGCCATCGTGGCGGCCGGCCGCTACCGTACGCAGGAGGGGCGTGAGGTGAGCATCGAGCGCGCGCTGACCGCCGCGCTCTCGGGGACCAGGCTGTACGGGCCCGAGCCGGTGCCGGTCGCGGCGCTCGACTCCGACCGCACCCCGGTCGTCGAGGTCACCGATGAGAGCAGCCTGTGCGCGGCGCGCCGGATGACCGCCGAAGGGCCGGGCAAGGTCGCTGTCCTGAACTACGCCTCCGCTCGCAATCCCGGAGGCGGATACCTCAACGGCGCGCAGGCCCAGGAGGAGGCCCTGTGCCGCGGTTCGGCCCTGTACGCCACGCTGCTGCGCGCCCCCGAGTACTACGCCCACCACCGCGCCGAGCGCAGCGCCTTCTACACCGACCGGGTGATTCATTCCCCCGGTGTGCCGGTGTTCCGCGACGATCGGGGCCGACTGCTCGACACCCCGTACACCGCGGGCTTCCTCACCTCCCCGGCGCCCAACGCCGGGGTCATCCGCAGCCGCACCCCCGAGGAGGCCCACCGCATCCCCGCCGCGCTCGCCTCCCGGGCCGAACGGGTGCTGGAGGTCGCGGCCGTGCGCGGGTACCGCAGACTGGTGCTGGGCGCCTGGGGGTGCGGTGTGTTCCGCAACGATCCGGCGCAGGTGGCCGGTGCGTTCAGAGCGTTGCTCCTCGACGGCGGCCGGTTCGACGGGCACTTCGAGCAGATCGTCTTCGGCATCCTCGACCGCAGCCCCGAATCCGCCACCCGGTCCGCCTTCACGCGGACGTTCGGCGGTCAGTGCCAGCCGTAGCGCTCCCGCAGGCGGTCGGCGACCAGATCGAACCGGTTCCGGTCCAGCGCACACGCCTCACGCCGCATCCCGTCCTCGTGCACCCGCAGCACCCGGTCCAGATCGGCCCAGGACGGGCGGCCCGAGCTGTCCCACGGTCCGGCCCCGAGCGCCACCCACTCGCGGTCCCGGTCGTGCTGCTTGCTCGACAGCTGTACGGCGAGCACAGTGCCCGCCGCCTCGCGGGCCACGACCAGCACGGGGCGGTCCTTGCCGCGCCCGTCGTTCTCCTCGAACGGGACCCATGTCCAGACGATCTCGCCGGGGTCGGGATCGCCGTCCCGGTCGGGGGCGTACGAGGTGCGGACCGGGCCCACCTCGTGCGGCTCGGCCTCACACGTCGCCGTCGGGCCGGGGAACTCGGCCGTACCGTCGGTGCTGTCGTCACGGTGCTGAAGGGTCATGCCCCCACCGTAGGACCCGCACGGCCCGATCCCCGGAGCGGGTCCGGGGTGCGGACGCCGGGCCCGGACCGCCGTGATCGGCGGAAGCCCCGCCCGCGCCGACGCACCGTCACCACCGCCGCGCTGATCGCCCGTCACCGGGAAGCACCGCCCGTGCGCCGAGGGCCGGCGGGCCGGTCCGGCAGGACTCCGCCCCGCTCCGCCCCGTCGTCAAGAGGTCATCCGTGCCCCGGGGCGCACCCATGGGGCACGCGTCTGGAAGACTGCCCGACGCCATGAGCCAGTTACCGAAGCAGCCCACCGAAGGCCCCGTTCCGACCAGTGCCGATGTGGCACGGCTCGCCGGGGTCTCGCGGGCCACCGTGTCGTACGTCCTGAACAACAACGCGACCGTACGGATCAGCGAGACCACCCGCCGCCGGGTCAGGGCGGCGGCCACCGAGCTCGGCTACGTACCGCACGCGGCGGCCCGCAGCCTGCGCGCCGGGCACACCCGCATGGTGCTGCTGCCCACCGTGAACCTCCCCGCCGGGCCGCTCCAGCAGCACTTCTTCCACGAGCTGGAATCAGGGCTGCGGCGCCTGGACTACACCGTGGTGCAGTACGGCAGTACGAGTCTGGACGCCGACGACGCGCCCCGCGTCTGGGCCGAACTCCGCCCCGTCGCCGTCATCGTGCCCGGCACGATCGCCCTGACCCCGCAAGGCATAGCGGTGCTCAGGCGATCGGGGGCCAAGGCCGTCATCACGCTCGGCCCGCGGCCGGTGGACGGTGCGCACGCGCTGGTCATGGACCAGCGGGAGGTCGGCGTCCGGGCGATCGGACATCTGCTGGAGCGCGGCAGGCGTCGCATCGGCGTGGTCATGCCGGAGGAATCCGGCCTCGGCCTGTTCGCCGAACCCCGGCTGGCCGGGGCCCGACAGGCGGCACGGAGCCACGGAGCCCGTATCGAACCGCTGCCGCTGCGGTACGAGGAGGAGTCCGCCGCCCGACTGGCCGCCCGCTGGCGCACCCTGGGTCTCGACGCCGTGTTCGCGTACAACGACGAGTACGCGATGCTTCTGATGCGGGCCCTTCAGGACACGGGTGTCGAGGTGCCCCGCGAGGCGGCCGTGGTCGGTGCCGAGGACCTGATGCTCGGCAGACTGCTGAGGCCCCGGCTCAGCACCGTGCGGATGGAGCTGGCCACGGCGGAGCCGCTCGCGGACCTCGTGGACCGCCTCGTGCGGCACCCCGGCGGCGCCCCTGCGCGTTACGACCTGTTGCGGGCCGGAGCCGTCCACCGCGAGTCCAGCTGAGGAGCCGGATCCGCACGGAGCGGCAACGTGCGCACCACGCGCTGCTTGCCTGAGGGCTGTCCCGTGATCCCCGGCGGGCATGCGACGGCAGCTACGGCACCTCGCCGCGTTGTCGGAACGTCCACATACATCCAGTATGCGGACGCCTCTCCGCCTTGCGATGCACCGCATCCGACGCCGCGTGCTGATCCACCGCGGATTACGGGGCATCCCTTAGCGTCAGAACCATGAGCCATCCGCAGAGTTACGAGATCCTGCTGGTCCCCGAATTCGCCGAGGACACCACCGACGCCGTCGAGCCCGGCGGCGCCATCCGTTCGGCGGTCGTGGCGGCGACCGGAGAGACAGGGGCATCGGGCTACCCCCGGTATGCGGGCGAAGGCATCGTGGCGGACATCGACACGACGACCCACACCGTCGAGGCCCTGCTGGTCGACGGTGCCGAGCTGGACCTCGGCCTCTCGGTCCGGATCAAGGAGCAGGGCGCCGGGAAGAACGACCGGGACGACGCCGAGATCGACGCGGACGGCTGACCGGGCCGCTTCCGGCCGTGGAAAGGGGCCCGGCAGTCGACCGGGCCCCTCACCCGCGCTTCTGCGCGCGGAGCCTACTTCTGCTCCTTCTGCTGCTTCTCGATGGACTTGCGGACCTCGTCCATGTCCAGTTTCCTGGCCTGCCCGATGACGTCCTCCAGCGCGGCCTCCGGCAACGCGCCGGGCTGTGCGAACACGGCCACATTGTCCCGGACGATCATCAGCGTGGGAATGGAACGGATCTCGAAGGCCGCCGCAAGCTCCTGCTGCGCCTCCGTGTCGACCTTGGCGAAGACCAGGTCGTCGTGGCGCTCCGAAGCCGCGTCATAGACCGGCGCGAACTGCCGGCACGGGCCGCACCAGGAAGCCCAGAAGTCGATCAGGACGAAGTCGTTGTCACTGACGACCTGATCGAAGTTTTCCTTGGTGAGCTCTACGGTGCTCATGCTCTGTTACCTCTTCCTGTACCGGCTCGGACCTGTCCGGCACAACGGTGCTCGGACCTGCGCTATTCCGCCTGCCCATGTGGCCACCGCGCACACCCGCGATCAGACTGTCCTCATGACAGATGCTTCCCTCAATACCGAGTACGACGTCGTGGTGATCGGAGCGGGTCCGGTGGGTGAGAACGTCGCCGACCGGGCGCGGGCCGCCGGACTGAGCACGGCGGTCGTCGAGACGGAACTCGTCGGCGGCGAGTGCTCGTACTGGGCCTGCATGCCGAGCAAGGCCCTGTTGCGCCCGGTCGTCGCCCGCGCGGACGCCCGCCGTGTCCCGGGCCTCAGCGACGCCGTGCAGGGACCGCTGGAGACGGCGGCGGTCCTCGCCCACCGCGACGACCAGGCCTCGCACTGGAAGGACGACGGGCAGGTCGCCTGGCTGGAGGGCACCGGAGCGGACTTCTACCGCGGCCGGGGCCGGCTCACCGGCGAGAAAGCCGTCTCCGTCACCGCCCCCGACGGCACGGAGCACCGGCTCACCGCCCGGCAGGCCGTCGCCGTCTGCACGGGCAGCCGTGCCGTCGTACCCGCCCTGCCGGGCGTCGACGGGGCGCGTCCCTGGACCAGCCGGGAGGCGACGAGCGCCAAGAAGGTGCCCGGCCGCCTCGTGATCGTCGGAGGAGGCGTGGTCGGGACCGAGATGGCCACGGTCTACCAGGCCCTCGGTGCCCGCGTGACGATGCTGATCCGCGGCAAGGGACTCCTGCCGAAGATGGAACCCTTCGCGGGAGAGCTGGTGGCGCGGGCGCTGGGGGAGGCGGGCGCCGACATCCGTACCGGGGTCACCGCCACCTCGGTACGGCGTACGGCCCCGGACGGGCCGGTCTTCGTGGAGGTGGACGACGGTGAACGCATCGAGGCCGACGAGATCCTCTTCGCCACCGGCCGCGCTCCGCGCACCGATGACCTCGGCCTCGAAACGGTGGGCCTGACACCCGGCTCGTGGCTCACCGTCGACGACAGCTGCCGTGTCGACGGCACCAGCTGGCTCTACGCGGTCGGCGACGTCAACCACCGTGCGCTCCTCACGCACCAGGGCAAGTACCAGGCACGCATCGCGGGCGCCGCGATCGCCGCCCGTGCGGCGGGCGACCCGCTGCTGGAGACCGACCGCTGGAGCGCCCACACCGCCACCGCCGACCACGCGGCCGTCCCCCAGGTCGTCTTCACCGACCCCGAGGCGGCCTCGGTCGGTCTCACCCTCGCCGAGGCCGAGCGGGCCGGACACCGCGTACGCGCCGTCGACCACGACCTCGCCGCCGTGGCGGGCTCCGGCCTGTACGCGGACGGCTACCGGGGGCGCGCCCGCATGATCGTGGACCTCGACCGGGAGATCCTGCTGGGTGTCACCTTCGTCGGACCCGGCATCGGTGAACTGCTGCACTCGGCGACGGTCGCGGTCGCGGGCGAGGTCCCCATCGCCCGGCTGTGGCACGCCGTCCCCTCCTATCCGACGATCAGTGAGATCTGGCTGCGCCTGCTGGAGACGTACCGGGACGCGTGAGCTCCGGCCCGCACACGGGTGGCACGCCGACGTACGCGCCGCGCGGTGGCGGCACGTACGTCGGCCGGGGCACGTCCCTGGCGGTCGCCCCGCCGTCGGCGCGGCCGGGAACCACCGGCGGGGCGAGCCGGGGCGGTCAGACCGGCGGCCGGAGATCGCTGGTGGTGACCCGTACGTGGTCGACGACGAGTTGCTGCGGGAACGAGGTGCCGCCGTCGGGGTCGCCCGGCCAGTAGCCGCCGACCGCGAGGTTGAGGATCAGGAAGAAGGGCTTGTCGAACACCCAGGTGTTGCCGCCGAGATCGGCGGGTGTGCGCCGCTGGTAGACGTTGCCGTCCACCGACCAGGTCACCGAGCCGGGGGCCCAGTCGACGGCGAAGGTGTGGAAGTCGTCGGCGAACGCCTGCCCGCCGGGCAGGGTGTACGCGGCGCCGATCCCGCCGGAGCCGGAGTAGCCGGGACCGTGCAGGGTCCCATGGACCGTGGACGGTTCGAAGCCGACGTTCTCCATGACGTCGATCTCGCCCGAAGCGGGCCAGCCGACCTGGCCGATGTCGTCGCCCAGCATCCAGAAGGCGGGCCACATGCCCTGTCCGCGCGGGACCTTCATCCGGGCTTCGACATGCCCGTACTTCTGCGTGAACCGGCCCGATGTGTTCAGCCGTGCCGAGGTGTATTCACACGTGCCGTACCAGCACTGGTAGTTCTTCGGATTCTCCCGGCGTGCGGTGATGACCAGATGGCCCTGGCCGTCGAGTGCCGCGTTGTCGTTCCCGGCCGTGTAGTACTGCCGTTCATGGTTGTTGACGTTGTCGCCGGTCTCGATCTGCCACTTCGCACCGTCGACGGCGGAACCCGCGGGGCCGTCGAAGTCGTCGGTGAACGACCCGGCCGCGGTGGCGGCCCGCGGTCCGGGGACGGATGCCCCGGCCGCGGGGCCGGAGGAGGCCGAGACGAGGGCGAGTGCGGAGAGGGCGGACACCAGCAGGCGTCGGGTGAGGTGGGGGGACTTCATGGGGGGTCCTTCCCGTGCGGTTCGCGAGAGTGTCATGTCTATGACAACCCTCGGTGTGGGGAACGGGGGAGAAGGCTTCGTTCGTATGCGATTTAAGAAGTGAACCAAGAGCCTGTCAAGGCTTTGGTACGGACCACACTTCTTGCACGGAGGCGTACGGTGCGCGGCCCGGGACGGGCGCCCGTCCCGGGCCGCGCGGCGGATCAGTGGGCGGTTTCGGCCACCGTCGCCCGTACCTCGACGGCCGCCGAGACCAGGTTCTCCAGCGAGGCGCGCACTTCGGGCCGGCCCCGCGTCTTCAGGCCGCAGCCGGGATTGACCCATAGCCGTTCGGCCGCGGAATCGCTTCGAGTCCCTTACGGAGCGGAGCGACCGCCTCGGCCGTGCTCGGCACCCGCGGGTGTGGATGTCGCACACGCCGGGAGCGGCCTTTCTCGGACATGACGGCGGTCGTTCCCACTCATCGCTGCGGGGCAGTCCCGGATTCCCACCGGGTTCCCTCTCGCGACGCGTCTGTCCGGCGGACAAGGCGAACCGGCTGTGCCATCGGACGATGCACTGACCGCGGCCCCCGGCACCTCAGTTGTCCGGGCGCGTGGTGGCGGACCGAGGAAGCCGGCTTTGCGGAGCGGGGGACAGCGGCCGACCGCAGCGCAGGTTCCACCGTCCCGAGCGGCCGCTGAGCCCGGTCAAGGTGAGCGGGGCGACATCCAGCCGCCAGAACGCCTCCGCCGGCAGAGCGAGCGCCCGTACGACCATCGCCCGCACCACGGCGGGCTCGACGACCGCCAGTACGGGGCCGCCCTCCTCGCCGTCCCCGGGCTCAAGTGCCGCCAGCAGGCCGCCGATCCTGGCGCAGAACTCCAGCAACGATTCGCCGCCGTGCGGAGCCGCCGACGGATCGGTCATCCAACGCGACACCGCTTCCGGCTCGCTGCCGCTCACCTCGGCCAGTCCCCGTCCGCTCCAGCGGCCCATGTCCCAGCCACGGAGCGCGGGTTCGGGTCCGGCGCGCAACCCCAGCGCGTCGGCGGTCCCGGCACACCGTTCGGACGGCCCGCGCAGATACCGGTCGGCCGGTGGCACCGCCGCGGCGGCGGCACGTGCCCGCCGGGCCCCCGCCGCGTCCAGCGGGGCATCGTCGTCGATGCGGGCCTCGCGCAGCGCGGAGTTGAGCGCCGGTGAGATCAACATCAGCTGTACCGTCATGGCCCGGTCAACTCCCTGAACTGTGGCCTCTCGCGTGCTCCCACCTTGGCACGCGGGCGTTGCGGTCCCGCCGACGGCACCGTGGCCCTGTTCGCTCCCAGGGGGTATCGTCCGACGAACATGACGAAGGTGTGACGGAAGTCCGGTGAGAATCCGGCACGGTCGCGCCACTGTGTACCCGTATCCGTACGGGAAGTCAGACCCGCCACCTTCGTCCCAGGCACCACGATCGGGACGCGTGTTCCCTCAGGAGGTTCTGCCATGGCACAGAGTGCTGTCCCCGCCACCGCCGTACCGGCGATCACCCCCATCTCCCTGAAGTCCATTGCCCCTTGGGCGGTCTTCTTCGGCATCCTCATGCTCGTACTGCTGTACTTCGTCGGCGCGGAACAGGGCGCCACCGCGGTCATCTCCGGCGAGGGCGTCCACGAGTGGGTCCACGACGGTCGCCACCTCCTCGGTTTCCCCTGCCACTGACGCGCCGTCCGATCCAGGGGAAGACCTCATGAACTCCATATCTGTCAGAGCCCTGCTCGTCCGCGGCATGCTGGCCGGCCTCGCCGCGGGCGCGCTCGCACTGGTCGTCGCCTACTTGCTCGGCGAGTCCCGGGTGGACGCGGCCATCGCCCTCGAGGAGTCGCACGGCCATGACCACGGCGGCGGTGAGGAACTCGTCAGCCGCACCGTGCAGTCCACCGCGGGTCTTGCCACCGGTGTACTCGTCTTCGGTGTGGCGATCGGCGGGATCGCCGCCCTCGTCTTCTGCTACGCCCTCGGCCGGATCGGCCGATTCGGCCCACGGGCCACGGCCGCCCTGATCGCGGGTGCCGCCCTGCTGGCGGTGTACGTCGTGCCGTTCCTGAAGTACCCGGCCAACCCGCCGGCCGTCGGCAACCCCGACACCATCGGCCGCCGCACGGCCCTGTTCTTCCTGATGGTCGCCCTCAGCGTGCTGCTGGCGGTCGCCGCCGTCATCCTCGGCAAGCGGCTGGCTCACCGCCTGGGCAACTGGAACGCGACGGTCATCGCATCGGCCGCCTATGCGGTCGTGATCGGGGTCGCCTACGCGTTCCTGCCCTCGTTCAACGAGGTCGGAAGGGATTTCCCGGCCACCCTGCTCTGGGAGTTCCGGCTGGCCACCCTCGCGGTACAGGCCACCCTCTGGGTGACCTTCGGTCTCGTCTTCGGCCACCTGACGGAACGGCTTCTCGTGCCGAGGGCCGACACCGTCGCGACGGGAGACGGTACGGCGAACCGGGTCGCCGCCACCGCCGGCTGACCGGCGTACCACTCACCACCAGCGGGACGGCGGAACCCGCCGGGAGCCTCCCGGCGGGTTCCGGGTTCCGCCCTCCCGCCCGACGTGGCCGTACCCGGGAAACGGACGGACGCGTCCTCACTGCTCCACGCCCTGCCGGCCCCAATCGATCCGGTAGTACTTCAGCCGCGCGTCCTCCTTCTCCAGGCGCATGCCGACGGCTGTCATGACGTGCTGCGACGCGAGGTTGTCCAGGTCGGTGTCACCGTGCACACAGATCACTCCCTGCTCGCGGGCGAACCGCAGCAGCGCGCGCAGCGCCTCGGAGGCGTAGCCCTTTCCCTGAGCCGAGGGAACGAGGCCGTAGCCGATCGTGACGTGCCCGTTCTCGTCCGGGGCGCCATGGAATCCCATCCCGCCGATCACAAGGGAGTCCTCACGGCGACATATCTCGTACGAGCCGAAGGGGCTCGGATCCCCCGTCGTCGCGCAGGCGTCGAGGAAACGCTCGGCCGCGGCCATCTCGCCGGCGGGCGGGTATCCCGGCGCCCAGCGGGCACCCTCGCCCGGCGTGCCGGACATCACCTGCAAGGCGTCGGAGGCGTTCATCAGACGGAGCAGGAGGCGGGGAGTCTCAAGGCAGGTCATGACCGAGTGAACTATCACGCGGGGCGGGTGCACGGCATCAGGATTGTCCGGGAGGGATGTCCACCGGGCAGCGGAACGGCGTCCTGCGCGGTCTTGCGGATCCGGGCGAGCTGGGCGCAGCGATGTCAGGGACGGCGGCTGATGTCCGTCGCCCGCCCCTCGATCTCCGGCGACGCGAGCATGTCGCGGTGGGCCCGCGACGCCGTGCACGCCGCGGTCTTCGCCCCGGACATGTCCGGCACGTCCGCCGACACGGACGACGCGTGGGTCACCGCGTCCGAGGGTCGGGTGCCGGCCACCGGGCCCGGCTGAACGCACTGCTGCGACAGCCGCCCGACCCGGAAATCGCGCAGGTCGAGGGCGCCCTTCTGACGGAATGGCTGAACCGTCCGTCGAACGCCCTCAACGACCGCTGGGACCCCGCACGACCGTCAGGCGCCGGTCCTCCGGTCACCGTCGAAGTCGAAGTCCCCGGAGAACGCCGCCGCCATCCGCAGATGACCGGTCGCCTCCGCGCTCCGACCCTGGCGCTCGAGCGTGCGGCCCAGCATCAGCCGGGCGTACGGCTCCACCGGGTCGCGCTCCAGGACCGCCCGCAGCTCCGTCTCGGCCCTGCCGAGCCGCGCCGAGTGGTAGTAGGTCCGGGCCAGCAGCAGACGCGGGGAGACCTGCTCCGGCGCCTCCTCGACCAGCCCTTCCAGAATCCGGGCCGCAGTCATGTACTCCTTCGCCTCGAAGAACATCTGCGCACGGTCCCAACGCTCGGCGGCCGTACCGAACTCGAAATAGGTGTCGCTCACTTGACTCCTCCTTCACGGACCGTCGCCGGACCCGCCCTGCTGCTGACCGCGCCATGCGCTCGGTCACGCTTCACTGACCCGAACATAGCGCATTGGTTGAATATTCCACTAAATTATCGGCGTGGGTCACGGGCGCCCCCGGGCCCGCGCGGGAATAGGTTGAGCGCCATGAACAACATCCTGCCCTGAGCTGTGACAGGTCAGGGGGGGTTGCCCCACCTGACCTGCAACGCAGCATGCAGGTTCGAGTGGTTCGTCGCATCTTCGCGCAGCACGTTGCAGCGATCTGCGTGATCATTTTCCCATCGGTTTCCCAGTTTCCCGCCTGGCCGAGGGGGGAGAGTCTGGACGAAATCGCCACAGGGGCCGGAGACCAGTGCTGCTCTCCGGCCCCTGCTGTCTGTCCTCCCCAGCGTCACTGGAGACCCGCCGTGTGCGACTGGGATCTCACGCCGCGAACAGGGGGCCCGAGGGGACGCGATGACGGGGTCGTGGCATCCAGCCGTCTGTTCTGGCGCGCGCAGTGCCGGCGAGCGGCAGGGAGGGAAATGCTGACATCCGCGGTGCCTCAACTGGCTTCCGGCGTATCGCCGCCGGGTGCTCCGGCGCGGCGACGAATGGTGACGGCGTTGCGGCCGCCGACGCCCGATGCGTTCTTCGGCTTCCGCGCGATGAAGTCGGAGGCTTCGCCCAGGACGAAGCCGCCACCACCTCAGAGGTGATGACGGCTTGGGGATGATGGGTGGAACAGGCGCGGTATACCCCGTGCTCGCCCCCGGCGGTGACATCGGTCCTAGTTCTGCCATGCCTCGCATGGACTGCTAATCGCGCCTGCCTATGGGGCACTTGGCGCATGCTGAGCAATTTCCGCCTTGGCGCTTCACGAGTTCCCTCATAGTGTGCTGCTCGGCAGAGTTATGCAGTACCCAAGGCGGCACCATGCATACGATCTTGTCGTCGATCTCGCCTCGGAAGCCGTAGAAGTCTGGCCCGAGATCCAAAACGAGCATCTCGTGCACGGAATCACTGAAGCCATCCTCAGGTTGTTCGCATTCCGCCTGCCGGCTTTGCTGCGGGTCAGAAGTCATAGATGCCGCCGCATAGATCCCGTATGTGGGGGCCATATGCCGTGGCTGCTGACCGAATGCCGCAGTGCATATCTGCGATCTGTAAGCATATCGAGTGGATTCGGTTCTCGGTGCATGTAAATTCCTCGCGAGTGGCTTATCCTCGTGCCGTTCACCTGTCGAGTGGCGTCTAATCCGTCTGTCAAAGCTTTCTCGGAGAGCCTATCGACTCGTATCTGACTAGTCAATCGAGTCCTTCCCGCTCGGTGCGGGCCTACGTGAGGTGGGTCGGCTCGTGGTTCCCGGGAGTGCAGATCTCCCACAGTGGCTCGCGCAGGTGCCAGGCACGGTGCAGGGCCTCGGCCTCGTGGGTCGGGCCGATGGCGTGGCGCTCGCGCCACGCCTCGCAGGTTCCGCTGTCCGGCCACCGGTCGGGCAGCCATGCGGCATAGGCGGTGATCAGGCGAATGTCCAGGTGGATTCGGGCCGTTGTGAGGGACGGTCCCCAGCGGACTGTCACTGCCGTGTCGGTCGCGGTCTATCCAGAAGACGGGATGGCCGCGCTCAACGGGCTGCGTCCGAACCGCGATGGAGAAGGTACCCGGCGTCTTGTTGAGGCCGCCTGAGCTGCGCTTTTGGGCGCACGCGCCACTCACTTATGCGCGGGCCGATTTCCCGGATTGGGACCTCAACCGGGCACTGCGGGCGCTGCGGCCCACGCGCGTGGACATCACCGTCGACCGCGTCCACCTCGTCAATCAGTACCAGCACCCCGACCGGGGCTACTACACGTGGGATGTCGTCGAAGAGGTTCGGCTCGGCTGACTGGCCGGTGACATGGCTTGCATTTTGGCCACCTTCCCCGAAGGCAACTGCTGAGCAACAGCACCGGAGCAGTTTCGCGGTACTTTGCACCACCGTTCGGTCACGGATTCTGATATCTTTCACCGGTCACTCGTGAGGAGTTCTCACATATGAATGGCCAGCATGTCCAGTGGGGCTTGGGTAACGTCTTGCACAGCTGCGCAGCTGAAGGCGCGCGGCCTTGGCGGACAGGGCTGGGGGACACGTGCTGAGCGACGAGGAAGCCTTCAATGCTGTGCTGAAGCTGGTCAAGGAGCGAGGCGAAACCCTCCCCGCGTCGCCGCCCTCTGTTGCTGAGATCACCTGGCACTGCCTGCTCGAAGGCGAGATCGTGCGTTGCATTGAGAACCGCACGGAGAAGGAGCGTTTCCACACCGGCTCTCTGGACCTCTCGGACAAGCCGGTGTTCGACACCACCATTGCTGCCCACCGTGTTCCGCCACCGCGGGACCCTTCCCAGCAGAAAACCGGAACAAGGCGCCTGGGGCAAGACGGAGAATGTCAGCGAGACTTGGTACTTTTCAGCTCGAACTGGCACCGCGTGACTTTGCACGGTAGATGGCCAAGGTTTCCGCGCTGCTTGGTTTGCCTGAGCACCTCGCCTGGCCAGTGCCTGACGGTGCCCGGAGCCCCGGTGGCTTTGTTTACGAGAACCGACAGCCAGACCGGTCGGGACATGACGAGGAGCGCCCGGCCGTGTAGGCCGGGCCCCCTGCGCGCCCTGGTTTTCCTCGGTCGGCTCGCCTGGGCGAGCCTGTGTTGCCCGGGCCAGGAATCGAACAGCGGCCCTCGGATGACATAGCTGAACCAGCAGGGCCACACGAAGTACGAGCAGATCATGGTGCAGAGCTTCACGATGACGATCGACCAGCCCGAGTAGCCCGACCAGGCACGCCCCGGCCCCGCCGGTCCTCCGGCGGGGCTCAGTGGTGTCTGGCCCCGACGGAGTGACGCGCGTCCACGGCGACCTGGTCCCCTGGCGAACGTGCCGGCACCAAGTGGGGGCGCGTTCGGCCGCGTTGCTTCGGTGAGTCGAGGCAACATAGATCAGCTTCGTCACCTCGCGCGTCTTGGAATCATTCTTTCAGGTGTTTGTTCGCCGCCCCTGCCAAGCCTGGAGGGTGTCTTGCGTAACATCAACGTGATCTTGATCAGTTGGGGTGCGAAGTTCTGCCTGCCCTGCCCCGGACTAGTCCTGTAGGAGAGCCATGTTCACCACTCGATGGATCCGCGCCGTTGCTTGCACAGCCGCCGCTGTAGCGATCGTGGGGACCGCAGCGACGGGTCAGGCCGCTGCTGCCTCCAACCGGACCGATCAGCGGCTGATCAACAAGATGGACGGCAGCCGGCTGACGCTTAACGGCGACTCGACCGCTGAGAACACGGCCGCCATCACTCTGCGCGACCCGGCCTGGAACTACCAGAGCCGGGTGTGGGACGAGGTCAACGGCGACTGGGAAAACGGCATGTTCACCGTGACGTTCAAGAACAGGGCGGCGAACAAGTGCCTCCAGCCCTCCAGCGCGTCCCCCGTTCGCGGCACCACGGTCGTGGTCCGTACCTGTGACGGGTCCGATCTTCAGCGTTGGGTGATGCGGCCGGAGTACGACAACAACTCCCGTTGGTGGCTGTGGGAGCCGAAGGTGAACACCAACCTGGCGCTCGCCCTCAACCGCTACAACGACGGCAGCTGGGACACGCTCCACCTGGACACCGCGTACCCCAGCGACGACCGGATGTGGCGTCTGAACGCCGGTGACTCCTCCTGGTAGATCACCGTCCTGTCGCGGGCTCGGCACTGATTAACGCTGAGGCGAATTCAGGCCTGGTTGACGTCGGCCTTCCGATCCAGTTTGTGTCTGGAAGGCCGACGGTCAGGAGGGTTCTTCGCGCACGCTCTCTGACGGCAGGTCAGCGCGGCGCCAGCCTGGGGGCATCAGTCGCATGGGCGGTGACCGTTCCTCCCCGGAGGCCTTGAAGTCCGGCCAACCGCGCGGGCCCGGCGCCACCCATGATCGATCTCACCGCCAACCACGGTTCCATCAGTACCGAGGCCGAGCACCGGGTCTGCGCTGGCGAATCCGCTGACGAGCCAGGTCCAGGCCGTGGGAGAGTTGTGACGTCCGGGCCGGGTTCGCCCGGCTGGCCCGGACCTGGGTGGTGGCCGTGACCGTGAGAACGATCAATCCTGCTGGGCTTCGCGGGGCTCCGGCTGGCCCTTCCGCCGGGACTGCCGCTGGGTGATGCGCCTGGTCATGATGGTGATCGCGGCCCAGGTGATCAGCGATTCCGAGTCTTGGATGAGGCGTTCGTAGTCCCGGGCGTGCCGGCGGGCGTGCATGATCCAGGCGTGGGACCTCTCGACCGCCCAGCGCCGGGGAAGGACGACGAACCCCTTCGCGTCCTTGGGCCGGCTGACGGTCTTGACCGTGAGGTTCAGATACTTCTTCGCCCAGGTCACGAGCTGTCCGGCATAGGCCGAGTCGGTGGATCCTGGACTGGCTGCTGACCTTCCCCGGCGACGGTTGGCAGGAACGCTGTACTTGGCCCCGGTGACACCCCGCCGCGCGCCGCTTCCTGTTCTGGAACACGTTTCCTCCGTTGCTGTTCGGTGCAGTCGTGGGAACGACCGCACCGAACAGCCGGTATCGCGCAATGTGGCCAAACCACCCCTTGAGGCGAATCCGCCGGCTGCCCCGTCGACCGGAGCAGGGGTGACGCCGAGGTGAGCCCAGAAGCCGCCAGTAGTTGATCTTGGGGTTCGTCTGTCGCCGGCCGTCACCCCGAACAGCGAGCAGCTGGCCAGCCGTACGGACCGGAGCTTCCATCGAGAAAGATCCATCCAGCCGGGGGGCGGAATCGGTCGGTTGCGCCCCCCCACCTGCCTCTGGAGTACTCGTACGGGTGGAACTGCAACCAGCAGCGAACTGCCTGCTGCCGTTGGAGCGTGGGCCCAGTCATGGAACAGATTGACCCTTTTCACGTCTCGGAACCGGGCCTGCTGGTCGTTGACCTCACCGCGGCGGACGAAGAGACCGTCCAGGCCGCGATCGATGCGCTCGGTCGGCGCTGGGCAACGTCGGGCGGTGGCCGGGTTCACCGTGTCCCTGGCGAGCCTGGGGTGACGGCGAGACTGTATGCAGATATCCGCCGCCCTGGTATCCGCCGCCCTGGGTCCGAGGGCGCTGCGGCGCCGGACTGAGTTCCGGGCCGCTACGTGCTCAATCCCGTCGCTTCGCACGGGCGGCCTGGACGCTCTCCTCCAGCGCCGCCAATAGATCCACCGGTGCGGCCGGCACTCCAGGCCTGGCCAGTTCGCCGCCGCTGAGTTTCGCCGTGACCAGCTGCTCCAGGGCGTGCCCGTACCGATCCTGCAGCTCGCTCTCCTCGATGCCGGGCAGTGATCCGATCAACGTCTCAGCGAGTTCGAGTTCGCGGTCTGTGATGGGCGAGGACGGGGCGAGATCACCGGGGTCACGCAGCTCGTCGGCCCAGAGCAGGGTCTGGACAACGAGCACTCCGTGCCGTGGACGCAGCAGTGCCAGGCGTTCCCGGCTCCTGATGGTGATCTTGGAAACGGCCACGAATCCGGTTCGGGCGAGGGCTTCGACGAGCAGGGCGTACGGTCGGTCGGCCCCGGGGCCGTTTGGCCCCGCGAAGTACGGCTTGTCGTAGCTGATGGGGTCGATGTCCTGGCCCGGGACGAAGCCGAGTACCTCGATGACACGCTTGGTCGGCAGCGGAAGGCGGGCCAGATCCTCATCCGTCAGCGGCACCACATTGCCGTCGGGCATCGCGAAGCCCCGTCCGACTTCCTCGTACGGGATTTCCCGGCCCTCGACCCGGCAGAAGCGCCGGTGCTCGACCCGGCCGGAGTCGGCGGTATGAATCTCGTGGAGCCGCACCCGGTGCTCTTCGGTGGCGGCGAACAGCTGGACGGGCAGCGCGACCATCCCGAACCGGATGACGCCGGACCATGTAGCCCTCATGCTCCCAGCGTCGACGGCTGACGGCCGAGACGCATCCCCGAACCGCGCACCTGGCCTCGGCCGAATCCGGCGCCTCACGGAGGCGCGGGCCCTCGCCGTTCGAGCGCCCATGTGGAGACGCAAGGCGGGGCCCTACGGTCCCGATGCCGCCCGGGGCGCGGGAAGTACGCTCCTCGGGCGGCACTGTCGGTGTCACGGGCGCCGGCGCAGCAGAGCGGCGGCAAGCCCGGGAAGGGCACGCACGACGGCGACGACATCAGACCGACGGGCGCGGCAGATGGCGACGACGCAGACGACGGCGGCGCACACAGGGACGAGAGCGAGTCCGAGAGCCAGGGTGATCGTGGTGGCGTCCATGTGTGCGACATCCCGCGAGTTCCCCTGAGCCCCGCTGAGTCTTTGTCCCTGTGGCCAGGGCGTTCTTCCTCCTTCGTGTGCTCTGCGGCCTTGTGACGTAACTTCGGGATTCCTGAAGCGTTCTCATCTCGTCCGACCGATTCGCAGTCGGGTCGAAGGCGAGGAGGCTCGGGTTGGTGGCGCTGGCAGTCGTACGGGACCTACGTGAGCACTGGGCGCCCGCGTCGGCGGAGGATCTGGAGCGATTTGAGACCGACGCGCTGTCCGGGTTCGTTCTCGCGCGGGCCTCGGCTGGCCTGGCGGACGGCACCATCCGCGGGGACGTCGGGCACCTGGACCAGATCAGGACGTGGTTCGGCCGACCCCTGTGGGACATGGAGCCCGCTGACGCGGACACGTACTTCGGGAGGGTCCTGCGGAATTCGCCCAGCGGCACCCGGCTGGCCCGGTCGCAGGCGCTGACGACGTACTTCATGTTCCTGGAGCTGCGGCACAAGGTCGAGATCCACCGGATGACCGGCCGGGTTGTCGAGTGCCCGATCGACGAGATGAACCGGCCGCGCGGGGCGAAGGACGCCCAGTTGCGTATCCCGCCGACCGAGCCGGAGATCGGGACGCTGTTCACCGGCTGGGGCGGCGAGCTGGCCACCTGCCGCAAGTTCGCCCCTGCCGCCAGGAACTACACCGCCTCGAAGCTGCTGTCCCAGGTCGGCCTGCGGGTGAGCGAGGCATGCAAACTCGACCTGGACGACATCAAGTGGAACCTGGGCCGCTTCGGCAAGCTCCACGTCCGCCACGGCAAGGGCGCCCGCGGCTCAGGCCCGCGCGAGCGGATGGTCCCGCTGATCAACGGTGCCGACAGGACACTGCGGTGGTTCATCGAGGACGTCTGGGGTCAGTTCGACGACGACCACACCCGCCCTGGTGCCCCGCTGTTTCCCTCCGAGCGCAAGAACGCCGACGGCTCCTCACGTCGGGTCGGCGACGACGCCCTGCGCTGCGGGCTCAAGGACGCCGCGAAAGTACATCTGCCGGGGTGGTCCGAGAAACTGACGCCGCATGTCCTGCGGCATTTCTGCGCGTCCCAACTCTATGGAAACGGGCTGGGCCTGCTCGCAATTCAAGAGGTTCTGGGGCATTCCTGGATTGCCACAACGATGCGATACGTCCACGTCCAGCAGACCCGGGTCGAGGACGCCTGGGTCGCCGGGACCGAGCGGGCCGCGAAGCGGCTGGAAGGGCTGATCCGATGAGGTGGAACCTGCGGCTGACGGCCGCGAACAAGGGTATCTGGAAGGCATCCGAGCTCCAACGGAGCCTGGCCGAGCACGGCCTGGTGATCTCGGCCGGGAAGATGTCCGGACTGTGGTCCGGCCAGCCCGTCTCACTTAAGCTGGAGGATCTGGACGTCATTTGCGTCGCCCTCGGCTGCGAGATCAGCGATCTACTGATCCCCGAGCCGGAGAAAGTCCGACGCCCCGGCGAGGAGACCGGCCAGCAGGCCGCCGTTGCGGGTGGCCCGGCCCCGGTGGTGGTGCCGCGTCGCTGTGACGGCCGGTCTCTGCCACCGATGTGATGGCCTACGTTCTGCCGGCGGGCAAGTGCAAACCGCCAGCCAGTTGCCCGACCTGCTTCGGCTGGGGCGTGCTGCCCGGCCGCGCCTGCGGCGCCTGCGCGAGCTTTCGCCGCAACGAGGAGCCCGCCGACTGCAGCGGCTGCCGACGAATCGTGCGGTTGAAGAAGGGGTACTGCCGTCTGTGCTGGCATCAGGCAAGCCAGGACGCCAAGGGCCAAGTCACCGTCTTGGAGCCCTACTTGGAGAAGGTGCAGCATCATCAACTGTTTTTCACCAACCTCCACCGTCCGCGTCAGCCCGGCCCTCCCAGAGGCAAGCAGGGACGACGCCGGGGTCGCCCGCGCCACCCCGACCCGACCCCCGCCCACCGGCCGGTCTCCGGTTGGCTCCAGCCGCCGCTGTTCGAGGCCCGCCGAGATTTCACCCGGTTCAATCGCCAGGAACATGCCCGGCTCGACAACCCGTGGCTGGCCTGGGCCCGGCATACCGCACATCGTCTCGGCGAAGCGCACGGCTGGCTTCGCCGTGTCCGCCTCGACGTCGGCCGAGCCCTGGTCATCGTCCTGTCCGGCCATGTCAACGGCGAAGTCGTGCGGCACTCCGAGATCTTCCCGGCCCTGCGATCCCGCGGGCTCAGCGTCCAACGCACAGTGGAAGTACTCGCCGACATCGGCGTTTTCCAAGACGACCGGACGCCGTCGTTCGAACAGTGGCTGGAGCACAAGCTCGACGGCATCGCCCCCGGAATCCGCCGCGACGTGGAGCACTGGGCCCGCCTCCTGCACGACGGTGGCCCCAGGTCCCAGCCACGCGACGAGGCCACGGTCTGGGGCTACCTCAACCGCATCCGTCCCGTCCTGCTGGAGTGGTCAGCCCAGCACGACCACCTGCGCGAGGTGACACGCGACGACGTCCTTACTCAGCTCGGTGCCCTCCACGGCAGTCAGCGACGGCACACGCTCATCGTGCTGCGGTCGCTGTTCGGCCGGACGAAGAAGAGCGGCACCATCTTCAAGAATCCGACCAGCCGCATCCGCGTCGGCCAGCACGAATACGGCATCCTCCAGCCTCTGGAGCCCGAGCACGTCAACGCTTCCATTGACGCGGTCGCCAAGCCAGCCGACCGTCTGATTTTCGTGCTCGCCGCAGTACATGCCGCACGATCCGGTGCGATCCGGCGCCTCCAGCTGGGCGACCTCGACATCGGCAACCGCAAACTCGTGATCGACGGCCGTGTCCGGCCTCTGGATGAACTGACACTGCATGTCGCCCGCGAGTGGCTGGACTACCGGCGCCGCCGCTGGCCAGACACATCCAACCCGCACCTGCTGATCAACAAGTTCACCGCCTTGGGCACCGCCCCGGTCAGCGGTGTGTCCCTGACCGCACCGCTTCGCGGCCAGGCCGCCACCCTGGAACAACTCCGTGTTGACCGACAGCTTGAGGAAGCACTCGCCCATGGCCCCGACCCGCTCCACCTCGCCGAGGTCTTCGGCCTGGACGAGAAGACCGCGATCCGCTACGCGAACTCCGCACGGGCGCTGCTGGACCAGGCCGCTGAACAGCCACTTCACTGAAGTCTGCTTGACCGATCCACGCCTTCGCCGAGGGTGAGCACGCCGGGCAGAGTCAGCATCCGGGGCCGATCGGCGGAGACGATGTCAGGGCGAGGGCAGCGCTCCGCAGCTGGGCCGCCCACGTCTGCTGGTCAAGCCCCAACGTGTACTCAATGCAGCAATCGCATTGCGGGATCAGCGCCACGAACGATTGCTCCGCCGCGGTCTCGACCTCCGTCTCCCACCAGTCATCCGTCGCCAGATCAGCGGGAGTTATCTCTCCATCGATGAGTCTCGCCGCCATCCGGCGCAGAGCGTGGCGCCGTGCCAGGCCTCGATCCGGCAACCCGATCCCGGACTCGGCAAGTGCCTGCTCGAACGCGTCGCGAATATCGCGGGCATCCGCGTTGCGAGGCCAACCGGCGAGCTCGCACAGCGTCGGGGTGTCCAGCCCAGCCGCGAGCGCCTCAGCAGCGATCATCGGCAGATCCTCCGGGCGTATCTCATCCGCCTGATAACGGCACGCCACCTCACCCAGAGACGTGAGGCCACTCTGCATAGAGGTTTCCGGTTCCGGTGTCGTTCCTTCTGCTCTCATGACTCCTACGGTGTCAGCACCGTTCCCAGGGAAGGCACCCAGGGGCGGGCCCACTCGGCACCCACCCCGCGTGTTCGCCTGAACCCGAAGGCCGAACCCACGAGAACACGACAATCCATCCTCGGGTTCCCGCGAAAAGCCCTTCAGTTTCCGTGAACTCGCGGGCCTCAGGGGGTGCCGGTAAGAACCGTGTCACCGGCCGCAAACGATCACGTAGCCCCGCCAAGGCCAGCTCACACACAACGGTTCCAGCCCGCTGGTCCTGCCGCCCTCACGGGCGGCAGGACAATCTACTCAGGCGGCCAAAGTGCCCTGATGGAAGTACATCCGCCAGCCCGTGTCCGTCAGGCGCCACAACGAGCTCCTCCGAGCCCGACGGCCCTCGTGGTCGGTGAAGAACGTCAGATGGACGAGCCCCGGAGCAAGGACGACTCCGGTCATCTCGCTGACCTTGACCGGAGACTCCGGAGTCACTGACCTGTCACCAGTCACGGAGAGCACCGAGTCCATGTTCCACCAGCGTCCAGAAGCCCCGATCTCGGTGAACTCCGGATCCAGAAGCTCCAGAACACGGGACGAGGAAGCACGCACCTCGGGATCGAGTAGGCGCATCTCCCCATCGATAGCTGCTTGCACGGCCCGCTCGTTCTCATCCGTCATGCCCGGACCCTACGGGCGCCGCTTCGCGGATCACAGTGAATTGTTGATCTGCTGCCCCGACAGCCAGGCCACGCCGTCATACGTTGCGTGAACAAAGCCACTGTGATGAAGGTCGGCGTTCACCTGTCCGGGAGACGACGTGGCACCTACCGTGGGTGATTGTGTCCTCCGCAACTGCGCCTCCGCCTGACGGGCCCCCGCCGCCGCCGCGGCGGCGGCAGCGGCTACGGGCTCGCTGGGCCGACCGGCATGCTCTGCCCCGGTTCGGGTTCTGGCTGCTCAGCCGCGGCGCCGTGGTGCTGGCGGTATGCGGCGTGCTGTACGTGCTGAACGGGTTCTTGACCGGCTGGGCGAACGCCTACGACGTAATGCTCGGCATCACCTCGCCCGCCGGCGTCCGTCCCCAGTGGTGCGCCTGGCCACTGTCCCTGATCGGCTGGGCTGTGATGCCCGCCATCGTTGGAGCCGCCGCGGGCTACGTCATCACCGAGCAGATCAACGCCCACCACGCGCGCGACCTGAGCGACGTACTCAGCGAACTACGCAGTCTGGCAGCACCCCCCCAGCCCGCCACCGGCCTCCGGAGACGGCTCGTGATCACCCTGCATGACGTGCACAAACAGGGCAGCGAGGCCGTCAAGACCGCAGTCCTGGCGTTCGGCGCCCGTCACCCCTTCAACAACCGGGACCCTGGACCGGACTGGGACCAGGCAGAGCAGCACTTCACCCTCCTGATCGAAACCATCATGGGAGCGGTACCCCCACAGAACAGTGCAGCAGCCACCGTGCGGCGGGCAGAGAACGAGGCCATCCACTTCCTTCTGTCAGTCAGCAACCTGCCCGACTACCGCTGTCCCATCTGTGTCAGGCGCCAGGCCCCAACTGTGAGCCCCCGGCCTACGCTGGAGACGACATGACGGACTACGAACGCGCCGAGCACGCAGGCCGCCTGCGTGGACTGCTCTACCTCGCCTGTCCCGACGCCCCGGCCTTGGCTATCGAGTCCACCGCCGAGGCCATCATCCGGCACTCCAAGGAAACCCCCAGCGAACCAGTCCCTGAGGCCGCTGACCTCAGCCAGCCCCGGGAACACCCTTCCGGTGCGGGTCAGCTGAACCTGCGCCACGCGATCCTGACCGGGGCGATCCTGACCGGCGCGGACCTGACCGGCGCGGACCTGACCGACGCAAACCTGCGCCGCGCGGGCCTGAGCTTCGCGGACCTGACCCGCGCGGACCTGACCGGCGCGGACCTGAGCGGCGCGGACCTGAGCGGCGCGAACCTGAGCTTCGCGGACCTGACCGCCGCGAACCTGACCGGCGCGAACCTGAGCTTCGCGAACCTGACCGGCGCGAACCTGCGCCGCGCGGGCCTGAGCTTCGCGAACCTGACCGAAGCGGACCTGACCGGCGCGATGCTTACGGGTGCCAGAGGCATGCGTCTTCCAGTAAGGGCAATCTGGGACCTGGAAACGATGTGGCCTGCCAACCTGGCATCGGATGTTGCCGAGCACTCCGACGAGGTGAGTCCGGGCGTCTACCAGGTACGCGGCGGTGGTGGGAAGAGCCCGGCCAGCAGCGCCGTCGGGATATGACTGGCTGGCATTCCCCGACCCGCGAAGTCAGTGCGAGTAGCTCCGCCGTTTGCGGCTGGTGACACCGTTCTTACCGGCACCCCATGAGAGGTCTCCAGTGTTCGGGCGCACGGAACCGAGGTGCGCAGTGGTGGGAAGAGGGAGACCCCCGGCCGTTGGGCGCGGGGGTCTGGATGTCTGGCGGCAGATCATCAGCCGGAGCGGCTGCATTCAAGATGCGACGGGGGAGAGCTAGGCGCGCAACTCCGCCAGGATTCGAGTGTGTGGAATGCCCGTCAGTGGGAGCTCCGGGGCGGAACTCACGACTTAGAACTTGCGCGAATAGGTGCGGGTCGGGGGATCGGTCAGGGCCGTGCCGCAGTCCAGCAGTTGTTACTCACCGTGATCGTTCTCGGGTGGATGTGGGGTCTGCATAGACGTGTACTTTGCCCGGGCGTCAGGTCGGGATTGCTCGTTGGGCGTGCGCAGAAGTACGCAATTTCGTTCCTGGTGTGTGCTTGGGGGTGGGTTGGTGTCGGTGGGGGCGGTTACCGTGCCGGACATGTCTGACGATCTCCAAAGCAGTGGCCCGTACCGTGAAGGTGTCGTGGCGGGCGGGCAGTTGACCGATGTGGGGTGGCTGGTGAACACCGATCCGGGGCGGGTCCTGTCCGCGTTGGACGGTGCGGTGGGTCGAGAGGAGGCGCTGGCGGCGGCGGTGTACCGGGCATCGGCGCATCTGCACCGGGCCGTCGGCGCGGGGGTGCGGCGGCAGTTGCTGGCGTTGGACGCGGCCCGGTATGGCGATCGCGGGTTGGCGGAGCGGATTACGGCGGTGCCGGTGGAGGGGGAGCCTGCGGCGCGGTGGGGGGTGGACTGGGCCACGGGTGGCATGGCTGTCCCGCGGCTCCGGCACATGTTCACTGGCCACACCGACGAGGTGAACGCGGTGGCGACGGTGGTGGTCGACGGCCGACCGATTGCTGTCACCGGCAGCACCGATGCCACGGTACGGGTGTGGGACCTGACCACCGGCAGGCCCATCGGCGAACCCTTGGAAGGCCACACCGGCCCGGTGTGGGCGCTGGAGGCGGCGGTGGTGGACGGGCGACCGATTGCTGTCACCGGCGGCTATGACCGCACGGTGCGGGTATGGGACCTGGCCACCGGCCGGCCCATCGGTGAGCCCCTGACCGGCCACACCGGCGGGGTGGGGGCGGTGGCGACGGCGGTGGTGGGCGGTCGCCCGGTCGCCCTCACCAGCAGCGACGATGGGACGGTGCGGGTATGGGACCTGGCCACGGGCCGGCCCGTCGGCGAGCCCCTGACCGGCCACACCGACGGGGTGGGGGCGGTGACAACGGCGGTGGTGGAAGGCCGACCGGTCGCTGTCACCGGCGACTGGGACGGCACGGTGCGGGTACGGGACCTGGCCACCGGCCAGCCCGTCGGCGAACCCCTGACCGGCCACACCGACGCAGTGAACGCGGTGACGACGGTGATGGTTGACGGCCGACCGATTGCTGTCACCGGCAGCGACGATGAGACGGTACGGGTGTGGGACCTGACCACCGGCCAGCCCATCGGCGAACCCCTGACCGGCCACACCGACGCAGTGAACGCGGTGACGACGGTGATGGTTGACGGCCGACCGATTGCTGTCACCGGCAGCGACGATG
>NZ_JBIVON010000017.1:8462-8984 GCF_044754145.1 Streptomyces sp. NPDC093149 | reverse complement strand
AGAGACGGTACGGGTGTGGGACCTGACCACCGGCCAGCCCATCGGCGAACCCCTGACCGGCCACACCGGCGAGGTGTGCGCGGTGACGACGGTGATGGTTGACGGCCGACCGATTGCTGTCACCGGCGGCCTTGATAGGACGGTGCGGGTGTGGGACCTGACTACCGGCCGGCCCGTCGGCGAGCCTCTGACCGGCCACACCGGCCCGGCGCGTGCGGTGGCGACGGCGCTAGTCGCCGACCGACCGATTGCTGTCACCGGCAGCACCGATGCCACGGTACGGGTGTGGGACCTGACCACCGGCCAGCCCATCGGCGAGCCCCTGACCGGCCACACCAGCGGGGTGGGGGCGGTGGCGACGGCAGTGGTCGCCGGCCGACCGGTCGCCGTCACCGGCGACTGGGATGGGACGGTGCGGGTGTGGGATCTGACCACCGGCCAGCCCATCGGCGAGCCCCTGACCGGCCACACCAGCGGGGTGGGGGCGGTGGCGACGGCAGTGGTCGCCGGCCGACCGGTCGC
>NZ_JBIVON010000017.1:0-8363 GCF_044754145.1 Streptomyces sp. NPDC093149 | reverse complement strand
CCGTCACCGGCGACTGGGATGGGACGGTGCGGGTGTGGGATCTGACCACCAGCCTGCCCATCGGCGAGCCCCTGACCGGCCACACCGGCGGGGTGGAGGCGGTGGCAACAGCGGTGGTGGACGGCCGACCGATTGCTGTCACTGGCGGCTGGGACAGGACAGTGCGGGTGTGGGATCTGACCACCGGCCAGCAGGTCGGCGAGCCCCTGACCGGCCATACGGACCGGGTCGTGGCGGTGGCGACGGGGGTGGTGGAAGGCCGACCGGTCGCCGTCACCGGCGGCTGGGACGAGACGGTGCGGGTGTGGGACCTGGCCACCGGCCAGCAGGTCACTGACTTCCTACCCTTCCCCGCATCTGTTTCCGCGGTGGCGATGGCGCCGGGCGGAGAGCTGTTGGTCGGCTTCGGCAGGGAACTCGCTTGCCTATTCGTGCGGCCTCTTAGTCCCGCGTTCAGTTAACAGCGGGCTGTGCGCCGCCAGCCCCGCGATGGGAGACTGCGGGCCATGTCTGGGTTCGCAAGGGATCCGAAGTACTACGGTAACCGGCTGGTGTACGAGCCGCTGGAGCGGAAGTGGGCCGGGTACCACGCCCGGCACTGCGGGTGCGGCCGGGACTGGCTCGAAGCCCACGCGATCCCGGCCGGGTTCACGGTGATCCCCCGGGGCCGGACTGGCTACTACGGGCTCGTCGGTCCCGGCCTGACTGAAGGCGTGGACGAGGAGAAGCTGACGGCGGACGCGCTGTGGGAAGCGGTGACCGGCAAGCCGGGCACTCAGACCTGGTATGAGCCTGTGCACATCACCTGCCGCAGCCCCGAGTCGGAGGCGGCCCGCAAGGCGGAGAACGAGCGGATCTATGCCCCGCGGCGCGAGCGTGCCGAGAAGGCGAAGACGGAGCCGGCCACCGAGGCGCAGGTGAAGTACCTGACCACACTTGCGGAGAAGGTCGGCAAAGAACGGTTCGACGCCGAGTTCGCCAAGGTGATCAAGGGCAGTGACATTGAGCCGCGCGCTCCCCGGCAACGTTGCGCGACAGCCGCGAAGCGGCTGACCAAGGCAAGGGCCCGCAATCTCATCACCGCCCTGGTCGGCCACCCTTAGTTCTGTCCGCCCCGTCGTCGTCTTCGTCCAGTTCCGACGCGCCCAGGGCCCGCAGCGGGCGCAGTACGCCAGCGGCTCTAGTCGTCCACCAGCCCCGTCTGCGGGGCGCAGATCTGGCACGGCTCGATGTCCGGCTCTGCCAGCGCGATGATCGCCTCGTCCCGGGTGAGGAATCCGAGGTGCGCGCTGTACAGGGTGCAGCCGCCGCGGTGCAGCATCGCGGTCTCACCGGACCGCTTCGGCTGGATCTTCCACGACTGTTCGGCCCGCGCTCGCTCCCGGGCGCGGGTCTCTTGCTGCTCCTTGATCTCAAGCTCGCGGATCCGGTTCCGGACTTGCCGGAGCTGCCACTCCAGCCAGTCGGCCAGCGCCCTGTTCTTGTCGAGGTCAGATATGCCCTCGGGGCCAGGCACGGCTACGCCGTCCCGTCCTCGGCGGACTCGTGGGCGTGCTGCAGCATCATGCGCGCGTCGACCAGGTCCGGGCCGCTCAGCGACTGCCAGTACGGGTGCGTGACCACCTCGGTGCTCAGCCTCAGCAGCTCCGCCTTGAACCGCGTCACTTCCGCAGCCTGTTCCTCGGTGTACCCGGGACTGTCCGGCTTCCCGGACACGTAGTTGCTGTGAAGCTGCTTGTCGCTCTCCCAGCCGGGCATCGGCTCCGCCGACCACGGCAAGGTCGTGGCGTACACGTCATGAGCGGCACGGGTCTGAAGGAGAGCAAGCTGGGCTGCGCGGAGATCCTGGGGAAAGTCGTACTTGGGCACGCGTCAATGCTACGTCTGTTCGAATATCGGATGCGAATAGCGAGCTGCACCGCCTCGCCTCGCTGCCCCTCCCTCCACCGCCCCGGACCGGCCTCCGCGCCGGGCAGCGGTCGGGCTAGAGTCGACGATGGGCGCCCGCAGCCAGCTCGAATGGCTGCGGGCGCCCTCTCGTGTGTGAGACGGGTCAGTCCGCGACGACGTCCTTGTCGAGATCGCGGTGGACCAGGTCGACGACCAGGTCGCGGTCGGCGAACTCCTTGGCGACATCGGCGAGTCCGTACGTGGCGGCCTGCTCGACGTCCCCGGCGACGACAGCGCGCAGGGCCATCGCCGTGGAGGCTGACCGGTGACGTCCGCCGGTTCTCTCGCCTATTGCGAGCTGTTGCTTCCAATGTCTATCGATCACGGTTCATCTGCCGTTCCCGCGTACCAACAGGCTTGGGAAATGGTCAGAAGCTGTGATGAACCACCTGGTGCCGACCGTCTACGGCGTCGTCCGACGGACTTGCTCCTCTCGAAGTCAAGAGTGCCCGCCCGGCCTGGGCGTCCACGGCATGTCGGGGCACAACGCAGCCAAGGCGGTGTGGCCGGCCGCGTACGGATGCCTGCTGGACACGAACGCGAGAGGTTTCGATCAGCCCTGGTGACCATGGGCGCCCGAGCGAACCCTCGGTAATAGGCGTGCCGGACTCCTTCGCGGTGAGGAACGGCGTGCTGGTCCACGGGGACGGGCCTCTCTGCCTTTCGGCTCGGCGATGCCCCCGCTTGGCCTGTTGATGTCCTTCGTGCCCTCGGCTGACAGATGGACGACGCCCTCTTCAACGGCGATCCTGCAACACCGGTCCCGCACCTGCCGCAGCCCGTCTGCAATCCGATTCCCCTGCCGCACTGGGCTGTTCGCGGATATGTTGCGGAGGGACATTCTGGGACTTCGGTTGACAGGCGGTGGCATGGAGGACGGGGACATGACCTCTGGCGGGGCGCGGGCCAGCGAGGTGGTCAGGGACGTAGTGGCCGAGGTCGCCGCGGAGGAGCTGCCCGTGGTGGACGGGCTGGCGGCACTGGACGAGGAGATCGTGGCCCGGCGGATGGGCCGCGGGCGCAGTGAGCAGGATCCGCTCGGGTTCGGGCTGGACGAGGCGGCCGTACTGGTCACGCCTGTGGTGTGGCTCGCGGTTTACGAAGCGGCGCGCCAGCTCGGAGGCCAGGCCGCGATCGGCGCCGCCAGGGGCGTGAAAGCGGTCGGTCGGAAGATCTTCCGCAGGCCAGCGGCACCAGCGGTGATCCCGGCCTTGAGTCATGAACAGCTTCATGAAGTACGCGAGTTGGTACTCAAGGTGGCTGCCGAGCGCGGTCTGAGCGAGCGACGCGCGGAGACGATCGCCGACGCGGTGGTGGTCAGGCTCACGCTCACCGCACGGGGCGGGCAGGAAAGGCCCGCCGACGACGCCGCGGACGAGGACTAGCCGCGATGACCACGCCCGACTTACGACGCCGGTTCGACGAGCGGGCGATCGGCGCCGGCACCACCCCGCGCTTCGTGCTGCTGGTGATCCTGCTGCTGGTGAGCAGCGGCTCGATGATGATCACCGTCTCGTTTTCCCGCCTCAGTGAGACGGATGCGAACTGGTTCGGCTGCCTGCTCGCCGCCGGCGTGGACCTGAACCGGATCGACGACATGGCCAGCAGCATCGGCATGCTCCTGCATGCCGACGCCCTCGAGACCTGCCTGGCCCGGTACGCCCCGGAGTCGGCGCCGGACTGGCTCGACCTCCTGTGGCCCGGCCTGGTACCTGTGGCGTCCGCGCTGGTTTTCCGGGCCCTGCCGGCCTGGAAGGTGTGGCGCGGCCGACACGTTCGGCTGGAGGACGTCGACCGTACGGGGGCGATCCGCAGTATGTTGCACGAAGTTGCGGCCCAGGCCGGGCTGGCCCGCGCGCCGCGGTTCGTCGTCGCACCCACCGCGCTGTCGGCCGGCGCGGCGGTGTACGGAAGCAACCGGCGTCCGACCGTCTGCCTCCACGCCGGCCTGCTGGCCCGCAGGTCCGGCGACCCGGAGGGCTTCCGGGCGGTGCTGCTGCACGAGTTCGCCCATGTGCGCAACGGCGACGTCACGTTGACGTACGCCACCATCGCCCTGTGGCGGGTGTTCCTTGCCTTGGTCCTGCTGCCGTACATGGTGTGGTGCGTGGTCGCTCTCGCCACATCGTTCCAGTCGCCGATCCGGCATGCCGAGCAGATGACCGTGGGGCGGGCCTTCATCCTCCCCGTGTTCCTGACCGTGCTCGTGTACCTGGCCCGCGCCGACGTACTGCGGATGCGCGAGGTGTACGCCGACCTGGCAGCGGTGAGCGCAGGCGCGGACCCGCGCGGATGGGCGGTCCCGGTGCCGCCCGGACCCGAAGGCCGGCTCGGGCGCGGCTGGGCCCGCTTTGCCGAGGTGTGGCGGACCCATCCACGCTGGGACCTGAGGCGGGGCGCGCTCGAGGATCCCGCGATGCTGTTCGGCGTGCAGGCGCTGCCGATGTTCCTGACCGGCATCGCCGCGCCGCTGATCACCGATCAGGCAGGGACCCTGCTGGGCGGCGGCAGTGGATGGCGTGCGTATCTGGTGCCGCTGCTGGGGGCCGCTGCGGTCACCGGGGTTGCGGGGATTGCGCTGTGGCGTGCTGTGGCCCATGCCGTGCTCACCGAAAGGCGCGTGCTGTCCGGCGTGCGTGCCGGGCTGTGGCTGGGGGCGGGGATGGCGGTCGGTGCGCTGGCGACGGGTCAGATGTCGCCTACGCGCTGGCTGCCGCCCCATCCCGAGGTTCTTGTCTCAGTCGTGGCCGCAGGTGTGCTGTTCGCCTGGTGGATTACGGAGTCGTCGCAGCTGTGGCTGAGGGCATGGCCCCGGCGGGTCAGAGGGCTGACCATGCTGCTGGTCATGGCTGTGGGATGTCTGCTGCTGACGGCGTGGATTGTCTGGTGGGAGACGTTCGGGACAGGTCTGGTCGGCGGATGGTTCGACATGGATGCGGCCCGCCGGGAGACGGAACTGACCTTTACCGGGCCGACCGCCGAGCACCGGGGCATGGCTTTTGCGCTCTCTGTGTGGTTCGAAGTGTTCACCGGATTTGTCCAGCCCATTGTTCTGGCTGCTGTCTGCGCGCTGTGTGTGGTGCCGCTGCTGGCCTGGACGACCGTGCAGGACCGCCCAGAAGGGCAAGTTTCGGGTGAGAGCACTACGGACGAGTCGAGGTCGGCGCTGCCGCCGCTGCGGCACGTGCTGCTGGCCGCGATCCTCGGCGGCCTGGCCTGCTGGGGCGGAATTGCTGTCGTCAAGGCGTACATGCACACCTGGCAGCCGGAAGCGGGAGAGCGCGGCGGCCTGTACTCGGTGAGCTTGAGCGCTTGGGTGCTCGTCGTCCTGGTGGCGCTTTCGGCGACGACTGGTGCTCTCACGGCTAACCGGCTGGGTCGCTACCCGCTCTACAGCACCCTGCTGACCGCCGAAATCACCGCGCTCACCGGTCTTTCCGGGCACTACCTCCTGATGTCGGTCGACGGATGCATCAAGCCGCTCAGTACCCTCGCCTCCAAGTGCCATTGGGTGCCGTATCCCGCATGGACCGTCACCCGGGCACTCCTGGCACCTGTTCTTATATCCACCGCACTCGCCGTCGCCGTTGCCGGTACGGTCGTGCTGGCGTTACAACGGCTCCGAGGCTGCAACCAAGGCCGTTCGGCCTCCGCTCGGCGCGGTAAGGGCCGGCGAAGGCTCTACGTCCGGCGGGCTGCCGTTGCCGCGATCTGCGCCATCGTGGTGTCCGCCACGGTGGCGGCTGTGGCGGAGACCAGCCGGGAGGGAACGTCGGGCAACGGGGTGGAGAATCGGAACAACGCCTATTCGCAGGTACCCCGCGCCGCGGCCAGCACCCCAGTGATCCGAAGAGCACAACTGGAGTACTGGCTGAAGTTCGGCGGAGGAGACCTCCTGAACCGTCTCGGTGACGCCCATAAAGCTCTCGGTGACGCGTTCACCGAAGCCGCGGACGCGGGAGGAATCATCAAGAAGTCCGCTTTCGACCCGATCTGCAGGGAATTCGGTCGGATCGCCAAGGATGCCGGAGAATACTTCCCGATCCCGGACGCCCGGGCCGACGCGCAGTGGAAGAAACACAACAACCTCATGCAGAAAGCGGCAAAGTCCTGCTCGCACAGCTTCGACCAAGGCGACGAACCGGAATTCAACAGGTCCATGGACGACCTCGAAGAAAAGTCAGTCTTCTTCGACGCAATGGGACGCCGGTTCGACGAGATCCGGGCGGCCTCCCCATGACGGCAGCCCGACGGTCTTCGATCCCCACGCCGTACCGGTACGCACGCAGGTGGTCGATCATCATGTGGGTGAGGTGGGCTCCGCTGGGCAAGAGCGAACATCTCCAATAACTCAGCTGCACGCCCCGACCGGTAGCTGCGACTGCCAGTGTTTGGCATGCGCCGCACATTTCCGGCTTCGGCGGTCTCGACAACCTGACTGCGTAGCCGGGTGATCTCCCGGTCGGCGCCAGGGGGTTCATCACAGCTTCTCGACGCCGCGACCGCCTCGCGCATCAGGTGACGCTGGTAGGGAGGCCCCGGACGGGGCTGCGCTGGGTGTTGTTGTCGGTGCGCCGGTCCAGCTCGGTGCGGAGTTCGTGGATGACCTGGGCATAGACGGCGACGCGCTCGCGGAGCCGGTCGTTGTCCTCCCGCAGGGTGCGGGCGACGGCTTCGGCGTCTACTGCGCGGGCGCGCAGATGCTGGAACGCGGGCGGGATGCCGTTCGCCTCGGACTTTCGGCGGACGGACTCTTCTTTCAGATCAACGTGCTTGTGGGTAAGGACCCAGCGCTTGACGCCTGCCTCTGCGGCGAGTTGCAGCGTGGTGAGCGCCCCCGTGGACCGGGTGGGACGGCCGTCGAGCAGCCGCTGGATCGCTGCTGTGATGGCCTCGCGTTCGGCATCGCGGTCAGTGGCCATCGTGGGGTTCTCCGGTGGGGTCGTGGGCGGTGACGATGCGTTCCAGGCGGTCGAGCTCGTGCTGTTCGTGGGCGTTTCGGAAGGCGGGCGCCAGCGGGTCGTCGACGAGCGGCCGTAGCCGCTCGATCTGGCCAACGACGTGTTCGATGTCGCGATCGGTCCGCGCGATGTTGACGCAGTTCGGACGGCAGTCGTCGAGGTCGGGGGTGCGGCGGGTGCTGTCCTCCTCACCGCGGAGACGGCAGGCTGCCCGCTTCGGGTCCAGGACGCAGGTCATGCCCTTGCCTGGGAAGATCTGCAAGTCGGGGTTGGTGAGCATGGCGTTGGCGTGCCGTTTGGTGCGCAGGACTCGGCCGGCGAAGCGGGTGGCGGCCTGGACGCGGTGCCGGTAGGTCTCGGCTGCTGGGCCGCTGACCTGCTCGCCTTCTCGCAGGCGCTGGTGTGCGTCGGCGAGGGTGTCCAGCCGGGCCAGCCAGTCCTCGAAGGCAAGGTCGTCGGGGAAACCCGAGGCGTAGCTTCCTGATGGTGCAGTCGGGTATTGGAACTCTCGGAATGTGTCGTCGACCATCCGTTTGCCTGCTCCACCATGCTCCCCAAACCTTGACCAGCATCATCGCCAGTCCATGCGGTGTCTCGATCCGATTGGTCAAACGCGGCATGATTGGGTCTGACGCACAGTCATGGAGGTGCTAGAGGTGCCGAACATCCCAGATCCGCTAACAGCAAGGACGTCTGCAGAGATGTTGGACAGCTGCCGACCACGCGCCCAGCAAGTAGCGCGCTGGCTGTCGCAGTGGGAAGGTGAGGCCCCGGCGCTCCAACGCGCTGTGGATGCTGGACTTCCCCATCTCGATCACGTGACATCTGCTGACCTGGATGAGTTGGTGGAGTGGCGTCCATCTGCTGATCAGCGTCGCAACAGCGTGTTCATGGACGCCACGACGATATCCATCGCTGCCCGGCTGCTGGCCGGCGACCGGCGCTGGTTGACGCCGTTGACCTTGTGGGACCTGGCCGCGGTCGTTGATCGGGTGATCATGTGCGATCGCATCTACTACGTGGGGGAGCACCTGGCGCCAGCTGCGGCCCTCAACCGTCTCCTTGGGGATGACGTGTTCGTGAGTCTTCCTCCACTATCAGAGTCAGATGACAGTGCACCAGCGCGTATGTACAACCGCCGGCTTCAGGGGTACCGGCACCTGATCGGGCCCCTTGTCCGTCGCGAGGAGCTTCCCCTCGGCACCTACTGGGCGGATGCGGTCCGAAGCGTGGCTGACGCATGGGAGCTCGTGACCGGGCGTGCGGTGCGGCCTGACGAGGCGCTGACCCCATGTGGGGCGCAGGCATGGTTTACACCGAGGGTGAGAGTGTTCCGCGACGCCTACTGCGACGACCTGCTACTGAACTTGATTGGGTGATGTCGGGCCGTTCGCCTGACATCAGCTGAGTCGGGTCGGTAGCTGTGGGGTGTGAGATACGCGCAGGGCGGCG